>NZ_JBVING010000022.1:90140-113099 GCF_055579465.1 Streptomyces sp. NPDC032745
TTTTTTTCTCCTTTTTTCTTCTTCCCTCTCCTGGCCCTCCCCCCCCCCCCACCCCCCCACACCCCCCCCCCTCCCCCCCCCCCCACCCCCCCCCCCCCCCCCCCCCCACGCCGGTAACGTTTCTGCTCGTCCTGGGCGCGGGGACTAGATGTCCTCGTGCGCCACGGCGCGACGCGCATCCGCGTCGAGCACGCCCCAGCTGATCAGCTGCTCGGTCAGGACCGAGGGGGACTGGTCGTAGATGACGGCGAGGGTGCGCAGGTCGTCCTGACGGATCGACAGCACCTTGCCGTTGTAGTCCCCGCGCTGGCTCTGGATGGTCGCCGCGTAACGCTGCAGCGGGCCGGCCTTCTCGGCGGGCACGCCCGCGAGGCGCTCCAGGTCGAGGCGCAGCTTCGGCGGCGGCTCGGCCGCCCCTCCGGGAGTCGTGCCCGGCAGGAGTTCCTGCACCGGCACCCCGTAGAAGTCCGCCAGCTCGGCGAGGCGCTGGACGGTGACGGCGCGGTCCCCGCGCTCGTACGATCCGACCACCACGGCCTTCCACCGGCCCTGGGACTTCTCCTCGACACCATGGAGGGAGAGGCCCTGCTGGGTGCGGATGGCGCGGAGCTTGGCCCCGAGCTGTTTGGCGTATTCGCTGGACATAACGCTCCCGGACGCTGTGACGCTGTGACGACATGGACGCTGACGACATGGACCACGTGCGGCTCCGCCGCGCGGCTGGTAACTCACTGTGAGGTTACGCAGCGTTACTTGGATGCGTCAAGCCGAATGCTGTCCGACGCCCACGTACGAGGGGCCGGCACAGGCCCGGTGCCGGTTCCCCGCCAGGGTCCTGGTACCGTGGGAGACGTACATCAGACGTCCTTTAAGGTCCGTCCCGTGAGGCGGAGAAGGAGGTCCTTTTCATGGACGCTCAGGCTGCTCAGAACGTCGATGCCCAGGGCATCGAGGCGATGCGCCCCGTGCTCGAGGCACAGGACATCGCGCGGGTACTGACCCGCATCGCCCACGAGATCGTCGAACGCGCCAAGGGCGCCGACGACGTGGTGCTCCTCGGCATTCCCACCCGCGGTGTGTACCTCGCCCGCCGGCTGGCCGCCAAGCTCGAAGAGATCACCGGCACGAAGATCCCGGTCGGCTCCCTCGACATCACCATGTACCGCGACGACCTGCGGATGAAGCCCGCCCGCGCGATCGGCCGCACCGAGATCCCCGGCGACGACATCGACGGACGCCTCGTCGTCCTCGTCGACGACGTGCTCTTCTCCGGCCGCACCATCAGAGCCGCCCTCGACGCACTGGGCGACCTCGGCCGCCCCCGCGCCGTACAGCTCGCGGTCCTCGTCGACCGCGGCCACCGCGAGCTCCCGATCCGCGCCGACTACGTCGGCAAGAACCTCCCCACGTCGCTGCGGGAGACCGTAAAGGTCCAGCTCCAGGAGGAGGACGGCCGAGACGCCGTGCTGCTCGGCCAGCGGACCGACACGGCCGCCGGGCAGTAGCCCGTACGAGTGAGGGGCCCCGAACGCGGGGGCCCGTGCGCGAGCCTGCCTGCCGGGCCGCACTCCGACCCGTCCGCCGCTCTGACCTCCCCACCGCTCTGACCTCGCCACTGCTCTGACCTCACCGACTTACGGAGCACCCTGATGAAGCGCCACCTCATCTCGGCCGCCGATCTCACGCGCGACGACGCCGTCCTCATCCTCGACACCGCCGAGGAGATGGCACGCGTCGCGGACCGGCCGATCAAGAAGCTGCCCACCCTGCGCGGCCTCACGGTCGTCAACCTCTTCTTCGAGGACTCGACCCGCACCCGGATCTCCTTCGAGGCGGCCGCCAAGCGGCTCTCCGCCGACGTCATCAACTTCTCCGCCAAGGGCTCCTCGGTCTCCAAGGGCGAGTCCCTGAAGGACACCGCGCTGACCCTCGAGGCCATGGGCGCGGACGCGGTCGTCATCCGCCACCACGCCTCCGGCGCCCCCTACCGGCTCGCGACCTCCGGCTGGATCGACTCCGCCGTCGTCAACGCCGGCGACGGCACCCACGAGCACCCCACCCAGGCCCTGCTGGACGCCTTCACCATGCGCCGCCGCCTGGTCGGCCGCGACGCCGGCCTCGGCAAGGACCTGAACGGCCGCCGCATCACCATCGTCGGCGACGTCCTGCACAGCCGGGTCGCCCGCTCCAACGTCCAGCTGCTCCACACGCTCGGCGCCGAGGTCACCGTGGTGGCCCCGCCCACCCTGGTCCCGATCGGCGTCGAGAGCTGGCCCTGCGAGGTCTCGTACAACCTCGACGAGGTGCTGCCGAAGTCCGACGCGGTCATGATGCTGCGTGTGCAGCGCGAACGCATGAACGCCGCCTTCTTCCCGACCGAGCGCGAGTACTCCCGCCGGTACGGGCTCGACGGCGACCGCATGGCCAAGATGCCCGAGCACGCCATCGTCATGCACCCCGGGCCGATGAACCGCGGCATGGAGATCACCGCCGAGGTCGCCGACTCCGACCGCTGCACCGCCGTCGAGCAGGTCGCCAACGGCGTCTCCACCCGGATGGCCGTCCTGTACCTGCTGCTCGGAGGTTCCGAGCCCGCCGTCACCACCACCAGCACGCCCCGTATCGAGGAGAGCAAGTAATCATGAGCAAGATCCTGATTCGTGGGGCGAAGGTACTCGGCGGCGAGGCGCAGGACGTCCTGATCGACGGCGAGACCATCGCAGAGGTCGGAACCGGGCTGTCCGCCGAGGGCGCGACCGTCATCGAGGCCGAGGGCCAGGTCCTCCTCCCCGGCCTCGTCGACCTGCACACCCACCTGCGCGAGCCGGGCCGCGAGGACTCCGAGACCGTCCTGACCGGCACCCGTGCCGCGGCCTCCGGCGGCTACACCGCCGTCTTCGCCATGGCGAACACCTTCCCCGTCGCCGACACCGCCGGCGTCGTCGAGCAGGTCTGGCGGCTCGGCAAGGAGTCCGGCTACTGCGACGTGCAGCCCATCGGCGCCGTCACCGTGGGCCTCGAGGGCAAGCAGCTCTCCGAGCTGGGCGCCATGCACGAGTCGGCCGCCCGCGTCACCGTCTTCTCCGACGACGGCAAGTGCGTCGACGACGCCGTGATCATGCGCCGCGCCCTGGAGTACGTGAAGGCCTTCGGCGGCGTCGTCGCCCAGCACGCCCAGGAGCCCCGCCTGACCGAGGGCGCCCAGATGAACGAGGGCGTCGTCTCCGCCGAGCTGGGTCTGGGCGGCTGGCCGGCCGTCGCCGAGGAGTCGATCATCGCCCGCGACGTCCTCCTCGCCGAGCACGTCGGCTCCCGCGTGCACATCTGCCACCTCTCCACCGCCGGCTCCGTCGAGATCGTCCGCTGGGCCAAGTCCCGCGGCATCGACGTCACCGCCGAGGTCACCCCGCACCACCTCCTCCTCACCGACGAGCTGGTCCGCTCGTACAACGCGGTCTACAAGGTCAACCCGCCGCTGCGCACCGAGCGCGACGTGATGGCCCTGCGCGAGGCGCTCGCCGACGGCACGATCGACATCGTCGCCACCGACCACGCCCCGCACCCCCACGAGGACAAGGACTGCGAGTGGGCCGCCGCCGCCATGGGCATGGTGGGCCTGGAGACCGCGCTCTCCGTCGTCCAGCAGACGATGGTGGAGACCGGACTGCTCGACTGGGCGGGCGTCGCCGAGCGCATGTCCTTCGCCCCGGCGCGGATCGGCAGCCTGGACAACCACGGCCGCCCCGTCTCGGCAGGTGAACCCGCGAACCTGACGCTGGTCGATACCTCGTACCGTGGTGTCGTGGACCCCGCACACTTCGCCTCCCGCAGCCGCAACACGCCTTACGAGGGCCGTGAGCTGCCGGGTCGCGTCACTCACACCTTCCTGCGGGGCCGGGCAACGGTCGTGGACGGGAATCTGGCGTGACACCTGCAGTAATCCAACTGGCCGCCGAGGCCGCCGAACGACGGTCGGCGGAGGTGACGGACTTTGGCGCACGCATCGCGTGGGTGATCGGTCTGCTCGTCTTCATCGCGTTCGTGTACTGGCTGATGCGGCAGGGCTGGAAATGGCGCGGCGCCCTGCAGAACGATCTGCCGGAGCTGCCCGCCGCCCCCGGCGGTCTCCCCGAGCACCGGCTGGCCCTGACCGGCCGGTACCACGGGTCCACCACCGCCGGGCAGTGGCTCGACCGGATCGTCGCCCACGGTCTGGGCGTCCGCAGCCGGGTCGAGCTGACGCTGACCGACGCGGGCCTCGACGTGGTCCGTCCGGGTGCCACCGACTTCTTCGTACCGGCCGCGCAGCTGCGCGGCGCCCGCCTCGACAAGGGAATCGCGGGCAAGGTACTCACCGAGGGCGGTCTCCTCGTCGTCACCTGGGCGCACGGCGACAAGCTGATCGACTCCGGATTCCGCTCCGACCGCGCGGCCGAACACGCCGCCTGGGTCGAAGCACTCAATCTCATGAACCAATCCATCACGACGGAAGGCGCCGAACGATGACGACCTCCACCAGGGGAGCAGCCAAAGCTCCCGCCGTACTCGTCCTGGAGGACGGTCGGATCTTCCGCGGCCGCGCCTACGGCGCTGTGGGGGAGACCTTCGGCGAGGCCGTGTTCTCCACCGGCATGACCGGCTACCAGGAGACCCTCACCGACCCGTCGTACCACCGGCAGGTCGTCGTGATGACCGCCCCGCACGTGGGCAACACCGGCGTCAACGACGAGGACCCCGAGTCCTCCCGCATCTGGGTCGCCGGGTACGTCGTACGCGACCCCGCCCGCGTCCCGTCCAACTGGCGCTCGCAGCGCTCGCTGGACGAGGAGCTGGTCAAGCAGGGCGTCGTCGGCATCTCCGGCATCGACACCCGCGCGCTGACCCGTCACCTGCGCGAGCGCGGCGCCATGCGCGTCGGCATCTTCTCGGGCGAGGCCTGGGCGCACGTCCGCGACGAGGCGCTGCTGGCGAAGGTCCAGGCCTCCCCGCAGATGAAGGGCGCGAACCTCTCCGCCGAGGTCGCCACCAAGGAGACGTACGTCGTCCCCGCCATCGGCGAGAAGAAGTTCACCGTCGCGGCCGTCGACCTCGGCATCAAGGGCATGACCCCGCACCGGATGGCCGAACGCGGCATCGAGGTGCACGTGCTGCCCGCCACCGCCACGGTCGAGGACGTCTACGCGGTCCAGCCGGACGGCGTGTTCTTCTCCAACGGCCCGGGCGACCCGGCCACCGCCGACCACGCGGTCTCCGTCATGCAGGGCGTGCTCGCCCGCAAGACCCCGCTCTTCGGCATCTGCTTCGGCAACCAGATCCTGGGCCGCGCGCTCGGCTTCGGCACGTACAAGCTGAAGTACGGCCACCGCGGCATCAACCAGCCGGTGCAGGACCGCACCACCGGCAAGGTCGAGATCACCGCGCACAACCACGGCTTCGCCGTCGACGCGCCGCTCGACAAGGTCTCCGAGACCGCCTACGGCCGCGCCGAGGTCTCCCACGTCTGCCTCAACGACAACGTCGTGGAAGGCCTCCAGCTGCTCGACCAGCCGGCCTTCTCCGTCCAGTACCACCCCGAGGCGGCCGCCGGCCCGCACGACGCCGCGTACCTCTTCGACCGCTTCGTATCTCTGATGGAGGCCGAGCGTGCCTAAGCGCACCGATATCCAGTCCGTCCTGGTCATCGGCTCCGGCCCGATCGTCATCGGACAGGCCGCCGAGTTCGACTACTCCGGCACCCAGGCCTGCCGCATCCTCAAGGCCGAGGGCCTGCGGGTCATCCTGGTGAACTCCAACCCGGCGACGATCATGACCGACCCGGAGATCGCCGACGCCACGTACGTCGAGCCGATCACCCCCGAGTTCGTCGAGAAGATCATCGCGAAGGAGCGCCCCGACGCGCTGCTCCCGACCCTCGGCGGCCAGACCGCGCTCAACACCGCCATCTCCATGCACGAGCAGGGTGTACTGGAGAAGTACGGCGTCGAGCTCATCGGCGCCAACGTCGAGGCCATCAACAAGGGCGAGGACCGCGACCTCTTCAAGGGCGTCGTCGAGGCAGTCAAGGCCAAGATCGGATACGGCGAGTCCGCCCGCTCGGTCATCTGCCACTCGATGGACGACGTCATCAAGGGCGTCGACACCCTCGGCGGCTACCCCGTCGTCGTCCGCCCCTCCTTCACCATGGGCGGCGCCGGCTCCGGCTTCGCCCACGACGAGGACGAGCTGCGCCGCATCGCCGGCCAGGGCCTCACGCTCTCCCCGACCACCGAGGTGCTCCTGGAGGAGTCCATCCTCGGCTGGAAGGAGTACGAGCTGGAGCTGATGCGCGACACCAAGGACAACGTGGTCGTCGTCTGCTCCATCGAGAACTTCGACCCGATGGGCGTCCACACCGGCGACTCCATCACCGTCGCCCCGGCGATGACCCTCACCGACCGCGAGTACCAGCGGCTGCGCGACATCGGCATCGCGATCATCCGCGAGGTCGGCGTCGACACCGGCGGCTGCAACATCCAGTTCGCGATCGACCCGGTCGACGGCCGCGTCATCGTCATCGAGATGAACCCCCGCGTCTCGCGCTCCTCGGCGCTCGCGTCGAAGGCCACCGGCTTCCCGATCGCCAAGATCGCCGCCAAGCTGGCCATCGGCTACACGCTCGACGAGGTCCCCAACGACATCACCGAGAAGACGCCGGCCTCCTTCGAGCCGTCCCTCGACTACGTCGTGGTCAAGGCCCCGCGCTTCGCCTTCGAGAAGTTCCCGCTGGCCGACGCCACCCTCACCACCACCATGAAGTCGGTGGGCGAGGCCATGGCCATCGGCCGCAACTTCACCGAGGCCCTCCAGAAGGCCCTGCGCTCCCTGGAGAAGAAGGGCTCGCAGTTCACCTTCGTCGGCGACCCCGGCGACAAGGCCGAGCTGCTGGCCACCGCGGTCCGCCCGACCGACGGCCGCATCAACACCGTCATGCAGGCCATCCGCGCCGGCGCCACCCAGGAAGAGGTCTTCGAGTCAACGAAGATCGACCCCTGGTTCGTCGACCAGCTCTTCCTGATCAAGGAGATCGCCGACGAGCTGGCCGGCGCCGAGAAGCTCGAGCCCGAGCTCCTCGCCGAGGCCAAGCGGCACGGCTTCTCCGACGCCCAGATCGCCGAGATCCGCGGCCTGCGCGAGGACGTCGTCCGCGAGGTCCGCCACGCCCTCGGCGTCCGCCCGGTCTACAAGACGGTCGACACCTGCGCCGCCGAGTTCGCCGCGAAGACCCCGTACTTCTACTCCTCGTACGACGAGGAGTCCGAGGTCGCGCCCCGCACCAAGCCCGCGGTGATCATCCTGGGCTCCGGCCCGAACCGCATCGGCCAGGGCATCGAGTTCGACTACTCCTGCGTCCACGCCTCCTTCGCACTCAGCGACGCCGGCTACGAGACCGTGATGGTCAACTGCAACCCGGAGACCGTCTCGACGGACTACGACACCTCCGACCGCCTGTACTTCGAGCCGCTGACGCTCGAGGACGTGCTGGAGATCGTCCACGCCGAGTCGCTCGCCGGCCCCATCGCCGGTGTCGTCGTCCAGCTCGGCGGCCAGACCCCCCTCGGTCTCGCCCAGGCCCTCAAGGACAACGGCGTCCCCGTCGTCGGCACCTCGCCCGAGGCCATCCACGCCGCCGAGGACCGCGGCGCCTTCGGCCAGGTCCTCGCCGAGGCCGGCCTGCCCGCCCCCAAGCACGGCACCGCGACCACCTTCGCAGGTGCGAAGGCCATCGCCGACGAGATCGGCTACCCGGTCCTCGTCCGCCCGTCCTACGTGCTCGGCGGCCGCGGCATGGAGATCGTCTACGACGAGGCCCGCCTCGAGTCGTACATCGCCGAGTCCACCGAGATCTCGCCGACCCGCCCCGTGCTCGTCGACCGCTTCCTCGACGACGCCATTGAGATCGACGTCGACGCCCTCTACGACGGCACCGAGCTCTACCTCGGCGGCGTCATGGAGCACATCGAGGAAGCCGGCATCCACTCCGGCGACTCCGCCTGCGCCCTGCCCCCGATCACCCTCGGAGGCTTCGACATCAAGCGGCTGCGCGCCTCCACCGAGGCCATCGCCAAGGGCGTCGGAGTCCGCGGCCTGATCAACATCCAGTTCGCGATGGCGGGTGACATCCTCTACGTCCTGGAGGCCAACCCGCGCGCCTCCCGCACCGTCCCCTTCACCTCGAAGGCGACCGCGGTCCCGCTCGCGAAGGCCGCCGCCCGCATCTCGCTCGGCACCACCATCGCCGAGCTGCGCGAAGAGGGCATGCTGCCGAAGACCGGCGACGGCGGCACCCTGCCGCTCGACGCGCCGATCTCCGTCAAGGAGGCCGTCATGCCGTGGTCGCGCTTCCGCGACATCCACGGCCGCGGCGTCGACACCGTCCTCGGCCCGGAGATGCGCTCCACCGGCGAGGTCATGGGCATCGACTCGGTCTTCGGCACGGCGTACGCGAAGTCGCAGGCCGGTGCCTACGGCCCGCTGCCCACCAAGGGCCGCGCGTTCATCTCCGTCGCCAACCGCGACAAGCGCTCGATGATCTTCCCGGCGCGCGAGCTGGTCGCCCACGGCTTCGAGCTCATGGCCACCTCCGGCACCGCCGAGGTGCTGCGCCGCAACGGCATCAACGCCACCGTGGTCCGCAAGCTCAGCGAGGGCGAGGGCCCGAACGGCGAGAAGACCATCGTCCAGCTGATCCACGACGGCCAGGTCGACCTGATCGTCAACACGCCGTACGGCACCGGCGGCCGCCTCGACGGCTACGAGATCCGCACGGCGGCCGTGGCGCGCAGCGTCCCGTGCCTGACCACGGTCCAGGCGCTCGCCGCGGCCGTCCAGGGCATCGACGCGCTCAACCACGGCGGCGTGGGCGTCCGCTCGCTCCAGGAGCACGCGGAGCACCTGACCGCGGCCCGCGACTAGCAGCCCGTACAGGGGAGGGGGACACCGGATTCGCGCAAGCGACGGGTGTCCCCCTCTTCATGAGCGCACAAGGGATCTTCTCGACATGTACAAACTCTTCTTCGACCTCGTCTTCAAGCGGATGGACCCGGAGCAGGCCCACTACCTGGCCTTCCGCTGGATCCGGCTCGCGGCCCGCACCCCGGTGCTGCGCACCTTCGTGGCGGCGGCCCTGGCCCCGCGCCACAAGGAGCTGCGCACCGAGGCGCTCGGGCTGCGCATGCACGGCCCGTTCGGCCTCGCCGCGGGCTTCGACAAGAACGCCGTCGCCATCGACGGCATGTCCATGCTCGGCTTCGACCACATCGAGATCGGCACGGTCACGGCGCAGGCACAGCCGGGCAACCCCAAGAAGCGGCTGTTCCGGCTCGTGCCGGACCGCGCGCTGATCAACCGGATGGGCTTCAACAACGAGGGCTCCGCGGCAGTGGCGGCCCGCCTGGCGGCCCGCGTACCCGTTTTCAGGACGGTCGTGGGCGTCAACATCGGCAAGACGAAGGTCGTGCCGGAGGAGGAGGCGGTGGCGGACTACGTCGCCTCCACCGAGCGCCTGGCCCGCCACGCGGACTACCTGGTCGTGAACGTCTCCTCGCCGAACACGCCGGGCCTGCGCAACCTGCAGGCCACCGAGTCCCTCCGGCCGCTCCTGACGGCCGTACGGGAGGCCGCGGACCGCACGGTGACCGACCGCCGGGTCCCGCTCCTGGTGAAGATCGCGCCGGACCTCGCGGACGAGGACGTGGACGCGGTCGCGGACCTCGCCCTGGAGCTGGGCCTGGACGGCATCATCGCGACGAACACCACCATCGCGCGGGAGGGCCTGGGCCTGAAGTCCGCCCCGTCCCTCGTGAAGGAGACCGGAGGCCTGTCCGGCGCCCCGGTCAAGGAGCGCTCCCTGGAGGTCCTGCGCCGCCTGTACGCCCGTGTGGGCGACCGTCTGGTGCTGGTGGGCGTCGGGGGCATCGAGAACGCCGAGGACGCCTGGCAGCGGATCCTGGCCGGCGCGACCCTGATCCAGGGGTACAGCGCGTTCATCTACGAGGGCCCGTTCTACGCCCGCGCCATCCACAAGGGCCTGGCCGCGCGCCTGGCCGTCAGCCCGTACGCGACCCTCGCCGAGGCCGTCGGCGCCGAAACCCGAAAGGCCGCCCAGTGACCGAGACCCCCGTGACCGAGACCGCCGTGACCCCCTTCGGCACCCGTCTGCGCGCGGCGATGGACTCCCGCGGCCCGCTGTGCGTGGGCATCGACCCGCACGCGGCCCTCCTGTCGTCCTGGGGTCTGAACGACGACATCGCGGGCCTGGAGAAGTTCT
Organism: Streptomyces sp. NPDC032745; assembly: GCF_055579465.1. Classification (NCBI taxonomy): domain Bacteria; kingdom Bacillati; phylum Actinomycetota; class Actinomycetes; order Kitasatosporales; family Streptomycetaceae; genus Streptomyces; species Streptomyces sp. NPDC032745. The sequence goes on from NZ_JBVING010000022.1 coordinate 100,447, forward strand.
CCCGCACGGTCGTCGAGGCACTCGCCGACTCGGTGGCCGTCTTCAAGCCGCAGGCGGCCTTCTTCGAGCGCTTCGGCTCGAAGGGCATCGCGGTGCTGGAGCAGACCGTGGCCGATGCGCGGGCTGCGGGCACGCTCGTCCTCATGGACGCGAAGCGCGGTGACATCGGCTCGACGATGGCCGCGTACGCGCAGGCGTTCCTCTCGCCGTCCTCGCCGCTGTTCTCCGACGCCCTGACCGTGTCCCCGTACCTGGGCTACGGCTCGCTGCAGCCGGCGGTGGAACTCGCCCGCCGCTCGGGCGCCGGTCTCTTCGTGCTCGCGCTCACCTCGAACCCGGAGGGAGCCGAGGTCCAGCGCGCGGTGCGCGAGGACGGCCGCACGATCGGCGCGACGATGCTCGGCCACCTCGCGGCGGAGAACGCGGGCGCGGCGCCGATGGGCTCCTTCGGGGCCGTGGTCGGCGCCACGCTGGGCGACCTGTCGTCCTTCGACCTGGACATCAACGGGCCGCTGCTGGCGCCCGGCATCGGTGCGCAGGGCGCGACGGCGGCCGATCTGCCGGCGGTCTTCGGCGCGGCGGTCCGCAACGTGGTCCCGAACGTGTCGCGGGGCGTGCTGAAGCACGGTCCGGACGCCGCGGCCCTGCGCGCCTCGGCCACCCGGTTCGCGGACGAAATCCGCGAGGCGGTCTCCGTCTGAGGCCGTTCGGGAGTGCCGCCGGGCGGCCCGGCCGCACCGCACGTCGCACGGTCTGACGAAATTCGAACGTCTTTCACCGGACAAAACCGGGGTGTTTTGTCCGTGATGTACGGTTCAGTGGAGGCTGACCAGGACTTTTCGTCCGTTCTCGCTGACTGGAGCGGCCTTGGCCGCTAGTCTCCGATCAGAGTGAACGAGCAGCGAACGAGTTCCACCGCTGTTCGGGCATTCGCCTGGTGTGGCGCCCTAGGGTTCCCCACCGGTCCGTATCCGACAGTTCGACATCCGAGGTGACGTAGGCGTGGCTCTTCCGCCCCTTACCCCTGAACAGCGCGCAGCCGCGCTCGAAAAGGCCGCCGCGGCTCGCCGGGAGCGGGCCGAGGTGAAGAATCGACTCAAGCACTCCGGCGCCTCGCTCCAAGAGGTCATCAAGACGGGCCAGGAGAACGACGTCATCGGCAAGATGAAGGTCTCCGCCCTGCTGGAGTCCCTGCCTGGCGTGGGCAAGGTCCGCGCCAAGCAGATCATGGAGCGCCTCGGCATCTCCGAGTCCCGGCGTGTCCGAGGTCTCGGTTCCAACCAGATCGCGTCTCTGGAGCGTGAGTTCGGCACTCCTGCCGGCTGACGCGTTGCCTGAAGTTCTCCCGGCGTTCTCAGGCAGTCCCGAGAACCTGGATAATCGCTCTATGGCAGCAGAGGTTCGTCCGCGGCTGACCGTGCTCTCCGGCCCTTCGGGGGTCGGCAAGAGCACGGTCGTCGCGCATATGCGCAAGGTCCACCCCGAGGTATGGCTCTCGGTGTCGGCCACCACCCGCAAGCCGCGGCCCGGTGAGCGACACGGAGTCCACTACTTCTTCGTCAACGACGACGAGTTCGACAAGCTGATCGCCAACGGCGAGCTGCTGGAGTGGGCCGAGTTCGCGGGCAACCGCTACGGCACACCGCGCGGCGCGGTGGTGGAGCGACTCGAGAACGGCGAGCCCGTTCTCCTGGAGATCGACCTCCAGGGCGCGCGACTCGTCCGCGAGTCGATGCCCGAAGCTCAACTCGTCTTCCTGGCGCCGCCGAGCTGGGACGAGCTGGTCCGCCGGCTCACCGGCCGCGGCACCGAATCACCCGAGGTCATCCAGCGCAGGCTGGAGACCGCCAAGGTCGAACTCGCTGCCGAGTCCGAGTTCGACACCACCCTGGTGAACACCTCCGTCGAGGACGTGGCGCGTGAGCTGCTAGCCTTGATGGAAGTTGTTTGATCGTTGATCGATGTTCCATCGATTGATGCTTGATCTTTCACCCATCTTCGGAAGGTAGAGCGTGTCCTCTTCCATCACTGCGCCCGAGGGCATCATCAACCCGCCGATCGACGAGCTGCTCGAGGCCACGGACTCGAAGTACAGCCTCGTGATCTACGCGGCCAAGCGCGCGCGTCAGATCAACGCGTACTACTCGCAGCTCGGTGAGGGCCTGCTCGAGTACGTCGGCCCGCTGGTGGACACCCACGTCCACGAGAAGCCGCTTTCGATCGCGCTGCGCGAGATCAACGCGGGTCTGCTGACCTCCGAGGCCATCGAGGCCCCGGCTCAGTAAGGCACCTGGCATTCCTTTCACCACAGGCCCGGCAGAACATCTGCCGGGCCTGTGGTGTGTCATAGACAGGTACGACGATCAGCCGAAGGGGCGTGTGTGGTGGGTAAGCCGAAGGTCGTGCTCGGAGTCAGCGGCGGGATCGCCGCGTACAAGGCGTGCGAGCTGCTGCGCCGGCTGACCGAGTCCGGACACGACGTACGGGTGGTGCCCACGGCGGCATCCCTGAATTTCGTGGGCGAGGCCACCTGGGCCGCGCTGTCCGGCAACCCGGCCGGGACCGAGGTCTGGGAGACCGTCCACGAGGTCCCGCACGTGCGGATCGGACAGAGCGCCGACCTCGTCGTCGTCGCCCCGGCCACCGCGGACATGCTCGCCAAGGCCGCCCACGGCCTCGCCGACGACCTCCTCACGAACACCCTGCTCACCGCGCGCTGCCCGGTGGTCTTCGCCCCCGCCATGCACACCGAGATGTGGGAGCACCCCGCCACCCAGGAGAACGTGGCGACGCTGCGCCGCCGCGGCGCCCTCGTCATCGAGCCCGCGGTCGGCCGGCTCACCGGCAAGGACACCGGCAAGGGGCGGCTGCCCGACCCCGAGGAGATCTACGAGGTGTGCCGAAGGGTCCTGGCGCGCGGCGTGGCCGAGCCCGACCTGGCCGGCCGGCACGTGGTGATCAGCGCGGGCGGCACGCGGGAGCCGCTCGACCCGGTCCGCTTCCTCGGCAACCGCTCCTCCGGCAAGCAGGGCTACGCGCTGGCCCGCACGGCCGTCGCCCGCGGGGCCCGGGTCACCCTCGTGGCGGCCAACACCGCGCTGGCCGACCCGGCCGGGGTGGACGTCGTACGGGTCGGGACGGCCGTACAGCTGCGCGAGGCGGTCCTCAAGGCGGCGGCGGACGCCGACGCCGTGGTGATGGCCGCGGCCGTGGCCGACTTCCGCCCGGCCGAGTACGCGGACGGCAAGATCAAGAAGAAGGACGGGCAGGATCCGGCGCCCGTGGCGCTCGTCCGCAACCCCGACGTCCTCGCGGAGATCTCGGCCGACCGGGCCCGGGAGGGCCAGGTCGTGGTCGGTTTCGCCGCCGAAACTGACAATGTCCTCGCGAACGGCCGGACCAAATTGCTCCGCAAGAGGTGTGATCTTCTCGTCGTGAACGAGGTGGGCACATCCAAGACCTTCGGTTCCGAGGAGAACGAGGCTGTGATCCTTGCCTCTGATGGGGCCGAGACCCCGGTTCCCTATGGACCGAAGGAAGCGCTGGCCGAAGTGATTTGGGACCAGGTCGCCCCGCGACTCGCTCCCCGACGCGCCTGAGCGACGGCTCTTCTCGTAGCCGATTCCATGAGCCAGAATGGAGTGCCGCAGGTCACATGGCTCCCATAGGGCGAGACAGGTGGTCCGGCAAACGGTGGCGACCGATAAACTGCATTCGGAACGTGATCGGGCGCAGCCCCCGGTGTGGTTCCGCCAAATGATCAGCCAGCAGCCGCTGCAACCCCAGGGAGCGTTGTGTCCCGTCGCCTGTTCACCTCGGAGTCCGTCACCGAGGGTCACCCCGACAAGATCGCTGACCAGATCAGCGACACGATCCTCGACGCACTTCTCACCGAGGACCCGACCTCGCGTGTGGCCGTGGAGACCCTCATCACCACCGGTCTCGTCCACATCGCCGGTGAGGTGACGACGAAGGCCTACGCGCCGATCGCGCAGCTCGTCCGCGACAAGATCCTCGAGATCGGCTACGACTCGTCCAAGAAGGGCTTCGACGGCGCCTCCTGCGGCGTCTCGGTGTCCATCGGCGCGCAGTCCCCGGACATCGCGCAGGGTGTCGACACCGCGTACGAGAAGCGCGTCGAGGGCGACGAGGACGAGCTCGACAAGCAGGGCGCCGGCGACCAGGGCCTGATGTTCGGCTACGCGTGCGACGAGACCCCCGAGCTCATGCCGCTCCCGATCCACATCGCGCACCGGCTCTCGCGCCGCCTGTCCGAGGTCCGCAAGAACGGGACCATCCCGTACCTGCGCCCCGACGGCAAGACCCAGGTCACCATCGAGTACGACGGCGACAAGGCCGTCCGCCTCGACACGGTCGTCGTGTCCTCGCAGCACGCCTCGGACATCGACCTGGACTCGCTGCTCGCCCCGGACATCCGCGAGTTCGTCGTCGAGCACGTGCTCAAGGAGCTCGTCGAGGACGGCATCAAGCTCGACACCGACGGCTACCGCCTGCTGGTCAACCCGACCGGCCGCTTCGAGATCGGCGGCCCGATGGGCGACGCCGGCCTGACCGGCCGCAAGATCATCATCGACACGTACGGCGGCATGGCCCGCCACGGCGGCGGCGCCTTCTCCGGCAAGGACCCGTCCAAGGTCGACCGCTCCGCCGCGTACGCGATGCGCTGGGTCGCCAAGAACGTGGTCGCCGCCGGCCTCGCCTCGCGCTGCGAGGTCCAGGTCGCGTACGCCATCGGCAAGGCCGAGCCGGTGGGTCTGTTCGTCGAGACCTTCGGCACCGCCAAGGTCGAGGTCCAGAAGATCGAGGACGCGATCGGCCAGGTCTTCGACCTCCGCCCGGCCGCGATCATCCGCGACCTGGACCTGCTGCGCCCGATCTACGCCCAGACCGCCGCGTACGGCCACTTCGGCCGCGAGCTGCCGGACTTCACCTGGGAGCGCACCGACCGCGTGGACGCGCTGCGCACGGCTGCCGGCCTGTAAGAGCGCACTCCGCCGCACCGCGGACACGTACGGCCCCGGACCCCGGTCCGGGGCCGTATTGCGTTGATCGGCCGGCGCCCCGGTGCCTATGCTGCTCCTGCCCTCCCGGTGCGCGGGGTGACGGCTTCATCTGGAGCCGGGCGCGAGCCCGGCGTTGAAGGACGGTTCCACCCGCCGCCGCCCGCCCTGATCTCGGGAGGGCGCCCACTGTCGGTGGCGTTTGGTATGAATGCTGCTGTGAGCAGGGACAACGGCGAGAGCGAAACCGAGGCGGGCGGCCCGCCGGAGCAGCTCGCGCTGATGCGGGAGATGGTCGCCGAGGCGAAGGCCAAGGCCCCCAAGGCCAAGCCGCGCACCTGGCGCGGCGCAGCCCTCGCCAAGGAGCTGCCGGTCGCCCGGATCCTCGTCAACAAGGGCGTCCTCCACCTCGACCAGCTCTGGGACTACGCCGTCCCCGAGGAGCTCTCCGAGGCGGCACAGCCCGGAGTCCGCGTCCGGGTCCGCTTCGGGGCCGGCTCCCACCAGGTCCACGGCGGCCGCCGCGAGGGCGGCGGCCTCATCGACGGATTCGTCGTCGAGCGCCGCGCCGAATCCGACTACAACGGTGCACTGGCCGCCCTCGCCCACGTCGTCTCGCCCGAGGTCGTGCTCACCCCGGGCATGCTGGCCCTGGCCCGGGCCGTCGCCGACCGGTACGCCGGCAGCCTGGCCGACGTGCTCCAGCTCGCCCTGCCCCCGCGCAACGCGCGCGCCGAGGCCAAGCCCTCACCCGAGCCGCTGCCCGCGCCCGCCGCACCCGAACCGGGCGGCTGGGCGCGGTACGGCTCCGGCCCCGCCTTCCTGCGGGCCCTCGCCACCGGCGGCGCCCCGCGCGCCGTCTGGACCGCCCTGCCCGGCCCCGGCTGGGCCGACGAGCTGGCCCGGGCCATGGCCGCCACTCTCGCCTCCGGCCGCGGCGCCCTCGCCGTCCTGCCCGACGGGCGCACCGCAGCCCGGGTCGACGCCGCGCTGACCGCCCTGCTCGGCGAGGGGCGGCACGCGCTGCTGACCGCCGAATCGGGCCCAGAGAAGCGCTACCGCCAGTGGCTCGCCGTGCACCGCGGCTCGGTACGGGCCGTCATCGGCACCCGGGCCGCGATGTTCGCGCCCGTACGGGACCTCGGGCTGGTCGCCGTCTGGGACGACGGCGACTCCAGCCACAGCGACGACAACGCGCCGTTCCCGCACGTACGGGAGGTGCTCGAGCTGCGGGCCGTCGGGGACGGCTGCGCATTCCTCGCCGGGAGCACGAGCTGCACCGTGGAGGCCGCCCAGCTGGTCGAGACGGGCTGGGCGCGGCCGCTCGTCGCCGACCGGGAGACGGTACGGGCCTGCGCGCCCCGGATCCGGACCGTGGGCGACGAACTGCTGGCCCGCGACGAGGCGGCCCGCGCCGCCCGGCTGCCGAGCCTGGCCTGGGAGACCGTACGGGAGGGGCTGAAGTCCGGGCCCGTGCTCGTCCAGGTGCCCCGGCGCGGCTATGCGCCCCGGCTGGCGTGCGAGCGGTGCCGGACCCCCGCCCGCTGCAAGGTGTGCGCGGGGCCGCTGGAGGCCCCCGACGCGCGGGACCTGCACTGCGGCTGGTGCGGACGGCAGGAGACCGCCTGGCACTGCGAGGAGTGCGGATCGTTCCGGCTGCGTGCCCAGGTGGTGGGCGCCCGGCGGACGGCCGAGGAGCTCGGACGGGCCTTCCCGGCCGTACCCGTGCGCACGTCCGGCCGTGACCACGTCCTGGACGAGGTGCCCGACCGGCCCGCGCTGGTGGTGTGCACCCCCGGAGCCGAGCCGGTCGCGGCGGGCGCCGGGTACGCGGCGGCGCTGCTGCTGGACGGCTGGGCGATGCTGACCCGGCCCGACCTGCGGGCCGGGGAGGACGCGCTGCGCCGGTGGATCGCCGCCGCCTCGCTGGTCCGCGGGGAGGGGCAGGTCGTCGTGGTCGCCGAGCCGACGCTGCGGCCCGTCCAGGCCCTCGTGCGGTGGGATCCGGTGGGCCATGCCGTACGGGAGCTCGCGGAGCGGGCCCAGCTCGGCTTCCCGCCCGTGTCCCGGATGGCGGCCGTGGCCGGCCGGGGCGAGGCGGTGGAGGCCTTCCTGGCCGGTGCCGGACTGCCGCCGGACGCGGAGGTGCTGGGCCCGGTCCCGGTGCCGGGCCGGCGCGGGGAGCCGTCGCCGGGGGAGCGGGCCCTGGTCCGCGTCCCGCCCGGCAGCGGGGCGGCGCTGGCGGCCGCCCTGAAGTCGGCCCAGGCGGCCCGGCTGGCGCGCGGAGTCCCGGCGGCGGAGGCGGTCCGGGTCCGGATCGACCCGCCGGACATCGGCTGAGGGCTGTCCCCTAATCCCTGGTGGATCGGCGCGCGGCGTCGGATGCGGTGCATCGCAAGGCGGAGGAGCGTCCTCGTACCGGATGAATCCGGGCGTTCCGACGATGCGGCGAGGTGCCGCAGCCGGCGTCGTGCGCCCGCCGGGGATCACGGGACAGCCCTTGGGCCGGGTGCAGCCGAACGCCCCCGGCGGGAACGACCGTGGGGGTCGTCCCGCCGGGGGCGGTATGCGCGTACGGCGTCCGGCCGGCCGTCGGAGGTCGGCGTCCCGGCGGCCGGCGGGGTTCAGCCGTGGCGGTGGAACCGTGCCGGATCAGCCGTTGCGGGGTCCCGGGAAGGCTGCGGAGCGTGCCGCGGCCGCGGGCTGGGACTCCTCGCGCACCGGCTGCGGCGGCACCGAGCGGGCCGCCGGGACGGTGGGCAGCGGCCCCAGGGTCCGGGTGGACGTGCCCTCGGCCAGCGGCTCCGCGGACTCCGCGGCCTGGGCCCGCCGGGCCCCGTAGCGCCGGTGCACGGCCTGCTTGGTGACGCCGAGCGCGGAACCCACCGCGTCCCACGAGAAGCCGAGCGAGCGGTCGAAGTCCACCGCTGCGGTCACCAGCGTCTCGACGCTGTCCCGCAGCTCCTGCGCGAGACGGACGGTGGGCGCGGGGGCCCGGCCATAGACGACGAAGCCCGTGGAGGGACCGGAGCGGCGCGGGCGGTACACGTTGCCGAGCTGGGCGGTGAGCGTACGCAGAGCATCCACCTGCCGGCGAACCCGCTCGATGTCCCGCACCAGGAGATGCAGGCTGGCCCGTGCTTGGGCGTCGTGGGTGGCGTGGTCGGCCATGAAGAAGCCTCTCGAACCGGTGCTGAAGAGCGGATCGGGCCGCAGACACCGTTCTCATCGCGGCCCGGTTTCGGTCAATCTCTCTTGACCAACGCGTCATACGGCACGGAAGTCACGCACCGGGGGCGTGTCGGCATATGCGAGAGGCGCGCGTGTGTGCCCACGCCCCCTGACGAGGCGTCCAGGACCCCGAACGGGCCCCGGGGGCGTCCGCCGATCGGGCCGGGCATCCCCAACGGCGCCGGGAACATAGACTGGTGCGCTGCTGACAGCCGAGATAGCGAGGTAGGACCCCAGTGAAGCTCGTCTTCGCAGGCACCCCCGAGGTCGCCGTACCCGCCCTGGACGCCCTGATCGCCTCCGGGCGCCACGAGGTCGCCGCCGTCGTCACCCGGCCCGACGCACCGGCCGGCCGCGGCCGCCGGCTCATCGCCAGCCCGGTCGCCGAGCGCGCCGAGGAGGCCGGCATCGAGGTCCTCAAGCCGGTCCGGCCCCGGGACCCGGAATTCCAGGCCCGGCTGCGCGAGATCGACCCCGACTGCTGCCCGGTCGTCGCGTACGGTGCGCTGATCCCCAAGAGCGCCCTTGAGATCCCCCGCCACGGCTGGGTCAACCTGCACTTCTCGCTGCTGCCGGCCTGGCGCGGGGCCGCCCCCGTCCAGCACTCGATCATGGCGGGGGACCAGGTCACCGGCGCCTCCACCTTCCTCATCGAGGAGGGCCTGGACACCGGACCCGTCTACGGGCACCTGACCGAGGAGATCCGGCCCACCGACACCAGCGGCGACCTGCTGACCCGCCTCGCCTTCGCCGGCGCCGGCCTGCTGGCCGCCACCATGGACGGCATCGAGGACGGCACCCTGCGCGCCGTCGGGCAGCCCGCCGACGGGATCTCGCTCGCCCCCAAGATCACCGTCGAGGACGCCCGGATCGACTGGAAGGCACCGGCGATGCGCGCCGACCGCATGGTGCGCGGCTGCACGCCCGCGCCCGGCGCCTGGACCGTCTTCCGCGGGGAGCGGCTCAAGCTGATCTCCGTCGGCCTGGTCGCCGACCGCACGGACCTGGCGCCCGGCGAGCTCGCCCCGGCCAAGAACAACGTGTACGTCGGCACCGGCTCGCACGCCGTGGAGCTGCTCTGGGTGCAGCCCCAGGGCAAGAAGCCGATGCGCGGCGCCGACTGGGCACGCGGGGTGCGGATCGCTCCCGGCGAGCGCGTCGGCGGCACGGACGTAGGCTGATCCGTACCGGCACCCCTTTCGGGACCGGCAACCCCCTTCGGGACCGGCAACCCATGCGGGCACCGTCCCGCCGTCAGCAGCACCTCGTACACCCCGTAAACCCGGAGCACCTTTCACGTGAGCGAACAGTCCCGTCCCCCGCGCAGCGACGCAGGCAAGCGGCAGGCCAAGCCGTACCGCCGTCCCAAGAAGGACCCCGTCCGGCTGCTGGCCTTCGAGGCGCTCCGGGCGGTGGACGAGCGCGACGCGTACGCGAACCTCGTCCTGCCCCCGCTGCTGCGCAAGGCCCGCCAGACCGAGGGCTTCGAGGCCCGGGACGCGGCGCTGGCCACCGAGCTGGTGTACGGGACGCTGCGTCGGCAGGGCACGTACGACGCGGTCATCAAGGCCTGCATCGACCGGCCGCTGCGGGAGGTGGACCCGCCCGTGCTGGACGTGCTCTCGCTCGGCGCCCACCAGCTGCTGGGGACCCGGATCCCCACGCACGCGGCGGTGTCGGCCAGCGTGGAGCTGGCCCGGGTGGTGCTCGGCGACGGGCGCGCCAAGTTCGTGAACGCCGTGCTGCGCAAGATCGCCGCGCACGATCTGGACGGCTGGCTCGAGCGGGTGGCCCCGCCGTACGAGGAGGACGCCGAGGAGCACCTCGCGGTCTACCACTCGCACCCGAGGTGGGTCGTCAGCGCACTGTGGGACGCGCTCGGCGGCGGCCGGGCCGGCATCGAGGACCTGCTCGAAGCCGACAACGAGCGGCCCGAGGTCACGCTCGTGGCGCGGCCCGGGCGGTCCACGCCCGAGGAACTGCTGGAGGCGGTCGGCGAGGACTCGGCGCTGCCGGGGCGCTGGTCGCCGTACGCCGTCCGGATGGCCGAGGGCGGCGAGCCCGGAGCGCTGGAGGCGGTCCGCGAGGGGCGCGCCGGCGTCCAGGACGAGGGCAGCCAGCTGGTGGCGATGGCCCTGGCCGCCGCGCCGGTCGAGGGCAGCGACGAGCGCTGGCTGGACGGATGCGCGGGCCCCGGCGGCAAGGCGGCCCTGCTGGCGGCCCTGGCGGCGCAGCGCGGGGCGTTCCTGCTGGCCTCCGAGAAGCAGCCGCACCGGGCCCGGCTCGTGGAGCGCGCCCTGGCCGGCAACCCCGGCCCGTACCAGGTCATCGCGGCGGACGGCACCCGGCCGCCGTGGCGGCCGGGCTCCTTCGACCGGGTCCTGATGGACGTCCCGTGCTCCGGCCTGGGCGCGCTGCGCCGCCGCCCGGAGGCGCGGTGGCGCCGCCGCCCCGAGGACCTGGAGGGCTTCGCCCCGCTGCAGCGCGCGCTGCTGCGGGAGGCGCTGTCGGCGGTCCGGGTGGGCGGCGTCGTGGGCTACGCGACGTGCTCCCCGCACCTGGCCGAGACCCGGGTGGTCGTGGACGACGTCCTGCGCGGCCGCGGCGCGGGCGCATCCCCGGTGGACGCCGAACTGATCGACGCCAGGCCGTACATGGCGGGCGTCCCGGCCCTCGGTGACGGCCCGGACGTCCAGCTGTGGCCGCACCTGCACGGGACGGACGCGATGTACCTGGCCCTGATCCGGCGTACCGGGTAACCCGTCCTGGCCGTCCGGGAGCCGGTCAGCGGCAGAAGGCCTTGTCCACCACGGACTCCACGCGATGGGCCGCCGCCTCGTCCTTCGCCATGGTGGTCACGGCGACGGAGACGGCGCGGCCGTCTTCGGTCGCGCCCCCGCGGGTCTCGTACCCCGGAATGTCGCCGCCGTGGCCCCAGTACACGCCGCCGCAGGAGAGCGGCCTGCTGACCAGGCCAAGCCCGTAGCGGGCCCCGGGGCCGAGGTCCTCGGCGGGCACGGTGGTGCGCATCTGGGCGAGCTGCTCGGGGGCGAGGAGGCGGCCTGCGAGCAGCGCGCCGTAGAACCGGTTGACGTCGCTGTTGGTGGAGATCAGCTGACCCGCCGCCCAGCCCCAGGCGGGGTCCATCTCCGTGTACTCCTCAAGCGGTCCGTCGGCGGTCAGGCGGTGGTAGCCCTTGGGGTGGGGCTCCTTGATGGTCCGGTACCCGGGGGCGGGGAAGTAGGTGTGGCGCAGCCCGATGCGGTCGATGACGCGCTCGGTGATCTGGTCGGCGAGCGGCCGGCCGGTGACCTTCTGGATGATCAGACCGGCGACCACGGTGTTCGTGTTGCTGTACTTCCACTGCGTACCCGGCGGGAACTCGCCCTTGTGCGCGAGGGCGGCGTCGAGGAGCTCGCGGGGTTCGACGTACCGGTACCGCAGGGCGGGGATGTCGATGTACTGGGTGTAGTTGGGCAGCCCGCTGGTGTGCTGGAGGAGTTGGCGGACGGTGATGGCGCGGCCGTCGATCCCGTCGCCGCGCAGCAGGCCCGGCAGGTAGGTCTCGACGGGGGAGTCGAGGCCGATCTTGCCCTCGCCGACCAGCTGCAGGACGACCACGGCGGTGAACGTCTTGGTGCTGCTGCCGATCCGCACCTGCCCGTCGGTCGGCACCTTCGCCCGGGTGGTCAGGTCGGCGACACCGGCGGTGTAGTTGCGGGTCCGGCCGTCGCGGTCCTTGACTCCGGCCAGCGCGGCGGGCACCCCGTCGTCGCGCACCAGGGCGCCCAGGCCCTGCTGCACGGTGTCCGGCTTGCCGGCGGCGAACGCCGCGGCGGGCGCGAGCGCGCCGAGCGCCACGACTCCGGCGGTGAGGACGGAGACGGCGGTGAGGACGCGGCGGTGGGGGCGGGGGCGGGGGGTGTGCGGGGCGTGCGGTGCGTGTCGGCCGGTGGAATCGTGCACGAGGGATCTCCTGCGGAATCAGAGGGAAAGCGGCGATTTGCCTGCCCCTCCAGCATCTCGGGATCCGATCACACGGGGTGAGCCTGGTACCACCCATCTCGGGGTGCGGGTAGCTGTATTGACCCGTACGTCCGCAGCTGACCGGGTGTCGGGGGGAGGACGGGCCGGGGGGATGCGCGGGAGCCACCCTCCCGGGGGTGGACGGGCGGGCGGAGGGGAGTAGGCGGGAGCCACGAGCTCGGCGTCGGCCCATGTATCGGGGGCGGGGTTTTGCGGGGTCTGCGTGCTCGGGGTCGGGAGGGTCGGTCGGGAGGGCGGGGGCGGGGTCTGTGGACTCGGGGTCGGGAGGGGTCCGGGGGCGTCCCGTCAGTCCACTGTCCTTCCGTGTCGTGCCGGTCCCTCAAGGGCGCTCCCTGCGGTCGCGTCGCTTCGCGA
>NZ_JBVING010000023.1:0-101759 GCF_055579465.1 Streptomyces sp. NPDC032745
CTTGGAGGCGGCGATGCGACGGATGACAGCGTTGGACACGGATGAACCTTCCGCAGGGGACAAGGGCGGTCGCCGCATGTCGAGGACATGCGTGAGCCACTCACGCAGAGGAGAGGGGTTCGTCGGCGGCGGGTGAAGCACCCGTGCCGCCCGGCGACTCATCCAGTTCTACCGACCCCCGGATCCCCTGGCAACGACGCCTCCTACTAGCGGTCCTCGCAGCCGGGGGCGTGCCACCCTGCTGGGCGCCGTGGGTGTCCGCGCAGGTGCCAAGCGGGGGAACGGGGATCCGCGGAACCGTGAGGGCCTACTATCCCGGTTCGTGTGTGACCTGGGCCCCGTGGGGCGGGTCACCCGCGAAACACCCGAATGTCACGCTCCGAAAGCAGTCGATCGCTGTGCCCGCGTGATCGACTCCGCACGACGGGGAGGGCGTGGCGACGGCATCAGACGCACGGGCGGGGCTGAATTCCACCGCTGCCATGCGTTCCCGTGAAACCCGGTCGAGCAGCACCACCGAGACCGCCTCCCGCACCGCAGCCGAGCCGTGCAGGCACAGTGTCCCGAGCAGTCGGCCCAAACCCTGCCGATGTCGCTCGAACACCCGGCCGAGGCCCATCGAGCCCGCGCCTCCTGCCCGGCCAGGGCCTCGGCCGCTCCGACGTCCAACAGGACAACGTGCAGCTCACCGCCACGGAGCCCTGCCAGCCAGGACAGCCACCGCCGCATCCAGGTCCGGCTGCCGCAGTCATGGACCAGCAGCGGCCCCCCGGAGCGGACTTCGGCGCAAACCAACCGGAAGTGCCTGAGCCGAGCCCACGGCCGGTACACCGCGTACGGCAGCCACGCGGGCATCACTGCCTCGCAGGCGACGTGCGAGGCCCGGGGGTCGACGGCGGGCGCCACGCGTGACCAACGGCGGAGCAGGGTGCTCTTGCCGCTGCCGGGCAGTCCGGACACCACCACCACGGCACCGGCCGGGTACGACATCAAGACCGGCCCTCCGCCTTGCCCCCGTAGGTCCACCAACCCGCGCGGGCGTATGTGCACCCGACACGGAGCGATCGCCACGTGCGTCGCAAGCCCCCGCGAAGGAGCGGTCACGCCTTCCTGCGGCGCCGCCGGACGGCGAAGACGATCACGGCGATGACGAGCAGAACGAGGAGCACGGTGCCGACAAGAGCGGCGGTGCCCAGCTTCTTGAAGAAGCTCTTCTTCTTGCCCTTCTTGTCCTTCTTCTTGTCGCCCTTCTTGTCGCCGTCGACGAGGCTGGCGGAGCCGGCTGCCGAGTGCCGGCCCTGCACGGACGCCGCTTGGGCCGGTGCACCCTGGGCCGGAAGCTGCGCCACAGCAGCCGCGACCGGTCGAGCCGTCACCGGCGCGGCCTGAGCCTCCGCCTGCCCACTCAGCAGCAGCCCGGCCAGCGCGAGTGCGGGTATTGCACGGACGATCCAGCGACTGATCATTTGCTTCTTCTCCTTCGGCCCGTTGTTATGTCCACGATCATTGCAGGCCGGTCGGCCGCCTTTTACCGGGTCCGCGCACGGCGCCGACGAGCCCACCTACAAGGTTCGCGCCGGGACGGTCGTCGGCTTCGCGATCTACGGCCCGCATCTGTCCCACTTCGCCCACCTGACGACGTACGAGGAACTCTTGGCCGCGTTCGGCAGACCCGGCCGGGCACGTGAAGACGAGGCGTACGGCGACCTCATGGGCTACGACACCTACTACGAGTGAGTCTGATCGACCTGGGCGACTTCGAGGGAAACGCAGGCCCGTGACCGCCGCATCGGCGAGCAGCGCTGCATCTACACTCTGGGCTGACAGCGGGGACACTCCGGTGGGACCGTCGGCGAGCAGTGGTGGGGGCGGGATGGCACGGAACGGTCCGGCGGAGATAGGCCTGACGCCGGCGGAAGCCGCCGGCCGCCTGCTCGACAAGATCCGGCAGGGCAACGAGTACGCCCACGGGAAGAAGAGGCGCTTCCGCCGGTCCTCGTCGGTGATCAAGATGCTGACACTCACGCTGTCCGCGGCGTCCACAGTGATCCTCGGGCTGCAGAACCTCAATGTATGGGCGGGTTTCGCCTTCGCGCTCGTGGCGCTGGGGACCCTGCTGGCGGCTGTCGAGCCGTTCTTCAACTGGAGATCGCGCTGGGTTCTCATGGAAGAGACGCAGTACCGGTTTCAGCGTCTCGCAGACGACCTCGAACACTTCCTGGCAACGACCGCCGTCGACGACCTCACACACGACGGGCTCCACCCGATGTACCTGGAGTACCAGGAAGTCTGGACGGACCTGAGTCGACGCTGGCTGGAACACCGCAGAGGACCGATGTCGTCCGAGTAGCCTCTCGACGCCCGTCCGCTGACGCGGGCCGGGCAGACCGTGGCGGGCATACCGCGACGATGCGCACAGCCACCGGCCGGAACCAGCACGAGGTCGTCGCACGACAGTGGCCTAGGCGGAGCCGGCCGGAATCGAACCGGCGTCCTCGCGGTTTTGGAGACCGCGCGCGACGACCTCTGCGCTACGACCCCGCCCGGGCCACATCGTACGAGGTCTGGCGGCCACCGGAGGCCCCGGTCAGCCGCGCCAGATCTTCTCGTACGCCGCCTGGTAGCCCTGGGGGTTCCAGGAGGTGGCCCCGCTGCTGTTCGCCGCCGTGGCGATGTGGACGGGAGCCACGTAGCCGCTGGCGGGTTGTCGGGCGAAGGCTCGGTTGAACTCGTCGACGATCTGCCAGCCCTGCTGCGAGAGCGGTTCCGGGACGGTCGCGGACTGGAACTGCTTGTTGTTGATGCGCCGGAACGCGGAGGGGTCGCCGTCGCCGGCGCCGATGTTGAAGGGCGGCCCGGCGCCGGGCCTGCCCGTGGCGCGGAAGGCCGGGGCGGCATCGTCGAAGTACAGGTCGTTGATGGCGACGGAGTGCGTCCAGTCCTTCGGGAAGCGGGACAGCAGCGAGGAGACCTCCTGGGGGGTGCGCCGGCTCGCGTCCGGGATCGGGATGTTCGCGTGCGCCAGGAGCTTCACGCCGGGGCAGGCGGCGAGCCGCCGCTCGATCAGCTGGGACTTCGTACCGGCGAACGGGATCGAGTCGTCCGTGAACACGACGACCCCGGCGTCGCCGTCGGACTGGGCGATGACCCAGTCCGCACTGGCCTTCGCCACCTCCTCCACCTTCGTGGTGATGTTGGTGAAGAGCTTGGGACTCGTGCTCGGGCCGGGGGAGCTGACCGCATGCCAGCCGATGAGCGGGATCCCCGCCTCCTCGGCCCGCGCCACCTGCTGTGAGGTCAGGCGGGGATCGAAGCCGCCGATGACGATGCCCGAGGGCTTGAGGGTGACGGCCTGGCTGAGTGCCGCCTGGATGCCGGCCGGGGTGCCCTCCCCGTCGATCACCCTGACATCCCAGCCGATGGCCTGCGCGGCTTCCCTGACGCCCTTCGCGACTCCGGCGACGCCGGGGTTGGTCATGGTCTGCGCGACGTAGACGATGGTCTTGCCGGGGACCGCCGCGGGCCCGGTGGTGGGGCCGTTCCACGAGGTGTCCTTGCTCTCGGCCCGCTGCACGGCCGCCTTCGCTTCCTGGAGGACGGCCGGGCAACCGGCGGCCGGGGAAGGGCCGGTGGCGTTCGACGAGCCGCTCTCGCAGCCGGTGGCGGCGGTGGCGGCCGTTGCCAGCAGGACGGCGGCCGCGAGGGCGGTCTTGCGGTTCGGGTACACGGTGCTCCTGAGCTGGTGTGCGCTGCGAGGTGTTCTCCGGGAGGTTCAGCGGGCGCCCCCGTCGGCGTCGCCCGCCGCCGCGGCCGGTCGTTTCGCGGGGGGCGGGCCGGTGGCCGTGGCGTCGGCGCGCAGCCGCCGGCGGGCCGAGTAGCCGGCCAGCCCGACCGCGATGAGCAGAGTGCTGCCGTTGAACAGCGGGGTGGCCCAGAAGTCGGCGCCGAGCTGGCCGATCCCGGCGAGGCCGACGGCGAGTACGGTCACGGCCACCAGCGTGCCCAGGGCGTTGGCCCGGCCCGGCTTGATCGTGGTGGAGCCGAGCAGGACGCCGACGAACGCGGGCAGCAGGTAGTCCAGGCCGACACTGGGGTTGCCGATCTGCTGCTGCGCGGCGAGCAGCACACCGGCGAAGCCGACGACCGTGCTCGAAGCGGCGAAGGCGTAGACGCAGTACCGGTGCGTGGGAATGCCGATGATCTCGGCGGCGCGGGGATTGGAGCCGATGACGTACAGGTACCGGCCGAACGGCAGCCGCTCGAGCACCAGCCAGAGGACGACGACGAGGCCGAGTACGTAGAAGGCGGGTAGCGGCAGGCCGAGGAACCGGGAGTCGTAGAGGCCGGTGAAGGCGGCCGGAAGGCCGTCGGGGCCGGGGACGATCCGGCTCCCGTCGGTGATCCAGCCGGTGACGGCGTACATCATGCTGCCGGTGCCGAGCGTGGCGATGAAGGAGTCGATGCGGCCGAACTCGACGACGACACCGTTCACGGCGCCGGCCAGGGTCCCCCCGAGGACCACCGTGAGGCAGGCGAGCGGCCAGGGCCAGCCCGCGTCGACGATGAGGTACAGCACCAGGACGTGCGCCAGGCCCAGGCCGTAGCCGATGGACAGGTCGAACTTGCCGCTCGCGATGGGGATCGTCGCGCCGAGCGCCAGCACGGCCGGGATCGACTGGTTGGAGAGGATCGAGGCGACGTTGTCCCGCGTGGGGAAGGTGTCGGGCAGGACGAGGGAGAAGACGAGGAAGAGCAGGACGGTGAGGACCAGGAGTCCGTACGTGCCGATGAAGTGCCCGTGCAGACGCCTCGACGGGGATCGGCGCGACGCCGAGGAGGGTGCGGGGCTCACCGGCTCCCCGCGCTTCCGGTGATCGCGGGCAGGGCCGAGGCGGTGCGGGTGAGTTCGGTGACGCTCAGGGTCTCACCCGCCAGCTCGGCCACCACGCTCCCGCGCCCGAACACGAGCGCGCGGTGGCACACGTCGGCGACCTCCTCGAAATCGGTGGAGATGAGCAGGACCGCCAGGCCGGCGGCCAGCGCCTCGTCGAGGAGCCGGTGGATCGAGGCCTTGGCGCCGACGTCCACGCCGGCCGTCGGCTCCTCGAGGATCAGCAGGCGCAGCTTCCCGCGGAGCCGGCGGCCGACCATCACCTTCTGCTGGTTGCCGCCGGACAGGGTGGCGATCGGCACCTCGCTGTCGCGGGGGAGTACGTGGAACCGCTCGATCAGGGCGGCGGCCTCGGCGCGCTCGCGCCGCGGGGCGATCCAGTGCCACGCCGGTACCCCGGCTGCCCGGGGATTGGCCAGGAAGTTCTCCCGTACCGTCAGTTCCGCGGCGCAGCCCTCCTCCTGCCGGTTCCCGGCGACGAAACCGACCCCGGCGCGGAGGGCGGCGGCGACCGAGCGCGGGTGGTACGGACGGCCGTCGAGCAGTGCCCGGCCGCCGAGGAGCGGCAGTGCGCCGGCGAGGGCGCGGCCCAGGTGCATGTGGCCGGCCCCGGTCAGCCCCACCACGGCGAGGATCTCGCCTTCGCGCAGCTCCAGACTGACCGGGTCGGTGCGTTCCGTCGTCACGCCGTCGAGGCGCAGTACGGGCGGGCGGACGGGCGCGGAGCGGGGAGCAGGGGCGGAAGGGAACCCGGGGGCGGCTGCGGGGGGTGGTCCGCCGGCCGGTTCGGGGCCCACGATGTCGTGCACCAGACGCACGGGGCTGTACGGGGCGAGGGGGCCGTGGCTGACGAGCCGTCCGTCGCGCAGGACGGCGAACGCATCGGCGACCTCGTACACCTCGTCGAGGCGGTGGCTGACATAGAGGATGCCGTGCCCCCGGTCGCGCAGGGCGTGCAGTACTTCGAAGAGGCGGGCGCAGTCCGCGGCGGGGAGGGTGGCGGTCGGCTCGTCCAGGACGAACAGCTCCGCCTGCCTGGCCAGGGCGCGGGCGATCGCGACCAGTGAGCGTTCGGCGGGGGCGAGGTCGGCGATGCGGGCGTCGGCGTCCAGGTGTCCGGCGACGATCCGCAGGGCCTCGGCGCAGTTCCTCCGGGTCCCGCGCCAGGAGATCAGGCCGCCGCGGCGGGCGTATCCCGTCCCCAGGGCGATGTTCTCGGCGACGGTCATCCACTCGACCAGGCCGAGGTCCTGGTGGATGAAGGACATGGTGCGGCGGGCCGCGTCGGAGCCGAGCGGGTGCCCGGCGACGGTCACTTCGCCCGCGTCGGCACGGAGGACCCCGGCGAGCACCTTGATGAGGGTGGACTTTCCGGCGCCGTTGGGGCCGAGGAGGGCGAGGACGCTGCCGCCGTGGACGTCGAGGCCGACCCCGTCCAGGGCGACGGTGCCGCCGAACCGTTTGCCGAGACCGCGTATGCGGACGAGGGGTTCTCCGCCGGAGCGCGAGGGCGGGCTCGTCGAGGTGACGGGAGTGTCATGCACGGACTTCTCCGGGGCCGCCTGGGGAGGTGGTTCCTGAAGCGATGAGGACATCGCAGAGGGACATCGCTGAGGGACATCGGTGATGCTACTGGTGACTATCGCCATATGGGCGATATGCCGCTTTCTGTGCCTCCGATGGTCGAGTACCGGGAGGACCGAGGGGTGACGATCAGGCCGCTTCCAGGGCGCATTCGGCCCAGATGACCTTGCCGTGGGTGGTGTAGCGGGTGCCCCAGGCGTGGGCGAGCTGCGCGACGAGGAACAGGCCGCGTCCGCCCTCCTCCGTCGTGGCCGCCCGCCGCAGGTGCGGGGCGGTGCTGCTGCCGTCGGCGACCTCGCAGATCAGGGTGCGGTCGTGGACCAGACGTACCTGGATGGGCTCGGTGCCGTAGCGGACCGCGTTGGTGACCAGCTCGCTGAGCATCAGCTCGGCGGCGAACGCGAGCTCGTCCAGCCCCCAGTCGGCCAGCTGGCGGGTGGCGGCGGCGCGGATGCCCGAGACGCGGGCCGGGTCCGCGGCCACCTCCCACGTGGCGATCCGGTCGGCGGGCACGGTCCGGGTACGGGCGACGAGCAGGGCGATGTCGTCCGCGGGGTGGTCGGGCGCAACGGCGTCGATGACCGCCTGGCAGGTGTCCTCCGGCGTGCGGTCCGGGTGGGACAGGACACGGCTCAGCTGGTCGAGGGCGACATCGATATCGCGATGGCGGTCCTCGATGAGCCCGTCGGTGTAGAGGACCAGCGTGCTTCCCTCGGGGAGCTGGATCTCGGCCGTCTCGAAGGGCAGACCGCCCAGGCCCAGCGGCGGTCCGGCGGGCAGGTCGGGGAACGTCACGACGCCGCCGGGGTGGACCAGGGCGGGCGGGGGGTGGCCGGCGCGGGCCATGGTGCACTGCCGCGTCGTGGGGTCGTAGACGGCGTAGAGGCAGGTGGCACCGACGATGCCGGTACTGCCGGAGTCGTTCTCGCCGCCCTCCTCCCGGTCCAGCCGCACCAGGAGGTTGTCCAGGTGGGTGAGGAGCTCGTCCGGGGCGAGTTCCAGTTCGGCGAAATTGCGGGCGGCGGTACGCAGCCGGCCCATGGTGGCGGCGGCGTGCAGGCCGTGGCCCACGACGTCTCCGACGAGCATCGCGACCCGGGTGCCGGAGAGCGGGATGACGTCGAACCAGTCGCCGCCCACCCCGGATTCGGCGGGCAGGTAGCGGTGCGCGACCTCGACGGCGCCCTGCTCGGGAACGCCGTGCGGGAGCAGGCTCTGCTGCAGGGCCAGGGCCAGGGTGTGCTCACGGGTGTAGCGGCGGGCGTTGTCGATGCAGAGCGCGGCGCGGGCCGCGAGTTCCTGGGCGAGCCAGCTGTCGTCGTCCCCGAAGGGGGCGGGGTCCTCCGAGCGGTAGAAGCTGGCGACCCCCAGCAGGACGCCGCGGGCGAGCAGGGGGACGCAGACGAGGGAGTGCACGTTGTGGGCGAAGATCCGCCGAGCGTGCTCGGGTTCCTGGTCGATCCAGCCGATGCCGTGCCTCAGGTCGGCCTCCAGTACCGCCTGCCCGCTCTCCAGACACCGCACGTGGGGAGTGCCCGCGCGCAGCTCCACGCGCTGCCCGACGGGGTAGAAGGGGCAGTCCTCGCGTATGCCGTGGACCACCGTGCGGTGCAGCTCGGTCCGGGGATCGGCGGACTCCTCGCCACGCAGCACGGCCTCGGGCACATCGATGGTGACGTAGTCGGCCAGGCGCGGAACGGCCGTCTCGGCAAGCTCCCAGGCGGTGCGGGCCACGTCCAGCGTGGTGCCGATGCGGGTGCTGGCCTCGGCCAGCAGCTCCAGGCGACGGCGTGCCGCGACGGCGTACTTCCCCACTTCCGGCTCGCCGACCAGCACCAGTCCTCTGACCTTGCCGCGGGTGTGGCCGACGGCGGCCGGAGCGGCGGGAGGCGCGAGGGGGCCGGGCGGCGGACCGGAGGGCGGTCCGGTGCGGGGCAGGAGGGAGAGGTGGTGCACCGGCGCCGCCTCCCCGCTGAGCACGGCCTCGACCACGACGCCCTCCACCCCGGAGCGGCTGACGAGCGGGCTGCTCATGAGGGTGACGCCGCGCCCGTGGGGCAGGGACACCTCTACGGCTGCGCGCTGGGTCGAGGAGATGAGCTCGGTGGCCTTCTCCTTGAGGATCATCTGATCGCTCCGGTCCAGCCCGCTGTCGCCGAGCTCGTCCAGTCCGATCAGATGCCCGTTCCCGGCGGCCGAGCCGGTCCGGGCGAGGTGGCTGGCGTCGAGGTACGTCCGCAGCAGTGCGCGCTCGCGCTCCGAATGCTGCTCCATCAGCCGCCGCTCGATGGTCTCGGCCGCCCGGCGGACCAGGGTCGGCAGTGCCGGGTCCTCGTAGCTGTGCGGGTACCCGAAGCACAGGACGCCGACGACGTGTCCGCTCAGCTGGTCGCGGATCGGGGTGGCGGAGCAGGCGTTCGCCTGGGAGCGCTCGGCGAAGTGCTCGGCCCCGAAGACCTGGACGAGCCGCCGCTCGGCGAGCGCGAGACCGATGCCGTTGGTCCCCGCGAACCGCTCGGCGAAGACGAAGCCGGGGACGCTCTGGATGGGCGGGAGGTCATGGGCAAGGGCGGGCTCCCCGAAGCGGCGCTGCAGCACCGTTCCGTTCCCGTCGGCGAGGGAGACGTTCATCTGGCTGCCCGTGAAACGGGATGCCAGCTGGTCGAGCACGGGCGCGGCCGCACGGACCAGCCGGCTGTCCGGATCGAAATCGTCCCGGTAGGGAAGTTCGGTCTGGTCCGGTGACAGTCCCAGGGACTGGCAGCGCAGCCAGGAGTTCAGGATCGGGCTGCGTACCCCGCTCGCGACCGGCTCGCCCAGCAGGAAACGCTCACGGGAGCGTGCGGGGCCGATCTCGTCTCCCGTGACCCCCATATGCATCACTTCTCCTTACCGGGCCCTCGGCCTCGGCCGTACCGGAGCACTTGCCCCGAGTAAGCGTCTTTCGAGTATATTCCTCCCGGTTTATTAGGATCATTAGGATCATTCGAATCAGAGGATCCCGACCGGATTGACGGGCGAGCCGGTCCCGCCCGGCACGTTCAGCGGCGTCACGACGATCATGAACTCGTACCGCCCCGCCTCGGCGCAGGCGGCGGAGAGCGCCTCGAGGTCCAGGTTGTCCAGCAGCGGCACCCCCATGGCCGCCACGGCGAGGGCGTGGACGGGGGAGTGGACGCCCTCGACCGGCGAGGGCCGCAGGTCACTGTCCCCGTCGCCGCCGAGCAGGGCGATGGCGCGCTCGGCCAGCAGGGGCACGGCGTCCACGTGCAGACCCGCGCTCGCGGCGTCCGAGTCCCAGGGACCGAGTTCCCGGCGGCGCCGGAAGCGGCCGGACCGCAGCAGCACCGCGCAGCCGCCGTCGATCGTCACTCCCAGTGCCCGCTCCGCAGCGGCGACGTCCCGCGCGTGGACCGCATGCCCGGGCTCCAGCCAGTCGACCCCGAGGACGGCCGGCAGGTCGAGGAGTACCCCCTTGGTGACGAGGGGGCCGAGCGCCGCCACCGAGCCGAAGCGCGCCCCTCCGGCGCCGACGGCCTCGCGTGCCGGGCGGCCGTCGTAGAGCCGTCCGCCGTACGCGACGTGCGACAGGGCGTCCAGGTGGCTCACTGCCTTGCCGTGGTAGTCGACGCCGATGAAGTCCTTGTACGTGGCGGGTTCCGCGGGCTCCACGTCACCGAGATCGGACATGTAGTGCAGCGCGGGCTTGCCGTTGTCCGGTCCGGGCCGGGTGTCCCAGGGCAGACCCAGCGGGACCGCCGTGCCGGAGCGGATCAGGGCGGCGGCCCGCCGTACGTGGTCCGGGGTGACCCGGTTCCATGCGCCGCGGTCGGCCTGGGCCCAGCGGCCCCACGTGCGCACCGCGGTGAAGATCGCGTCGAACTCCTGACGGGAGACTGCGGGCTCCCTGCCGGCAGGAGCCGGCGGGGGTGTCGGCGGCGTCGGGTCGTCCGCGGGGCTGCTGCTCATCCGAACTCAGCGCTCCAAGGCTCGGAGGGGCCCTCGCCCTGGGGCGGGACCGGGGGACGAGCGCCCCGACGCCCGCACCGCATCACATGCCCGGCGGCCCCGGTCCCTACGCCTGAGAGGCCCCGCACGGGCGAAAGGTGGCGACAAGCAGCTTCGACGGGGCACGCTGGATCCATGCGGATGCCCTTCCGCTCACCTCCTCGACCGGGAGCGGGCGGTCGTCACCAGGTCCTTTTCGTACTCGCGGAGTGTCTGCCCTTCGTGATCGCGCTCTCGGTGCTGATCATCGAATTCACACCGGCTCACGTCCTCTACACCGGACCCCTCCTGGTCGCGACGCCGGCGCTGGCCGCGGTGGCGATGGGTCCCAAGGGCACCCTTGCGGCGGTGGCGCTGGCCGTGGCGGTGAGCGTGACCACCGCCACCTACAACGGGGCGTGGGGCAGTCAGCAGGTCTACACGAACTTCCTGGCCCTGTTCCTGGTGTCGCTGGCGAGCCTCGCGACGAGCAGCACCGTCCGCAGGCGGCGGGAGGGCGAGCTCGACCAGGTCCGCCGGATCGCCGTCGCGGCGCAGGAGGCCGTCCTGCGGCCCGTCCCGGCCCGGCTGGGCCCCGTACGCGTGGCCGGCATGTACCTCGCGGCCGAGACGGGGGCACAGATCGGAGGCGACCTGTACGAGGCCGTACAGACGAAGTACGGGGTCCGCGTGATCGTCGGTGACGTTCGGGGCAAGGGGCTGCCGGCCGTACGGGCGGCAGCCGCCGTGCTCGGCGCGTTCCGGGAGGCCGTGCACTACGAGGACGAGCTGGTGGGAGTCATTCACCGCTGCGAGGCGGCACTGCTGCGCGATGCCGTGCCGGGCGTGATCGACCCGGACGTACTCCTGGAGGGTTTCGTCACCGCGCTGGTGGCCCAGGTGCCGGACGGGCCCGTCGTCGAGGTCGTCAACCGCGGTCATCCGCCTCCGCTGCTCCTGCGTGACGGAACGGCCGGCGCCCTGATGCCCAGCTGCCCGCTGCCGCCGCTCGGACTGGCGGAGTTCATCACCGGTCCCCCCGGCAGGGCGGACCGCTATTCGTTCGCACCCGGAGACCGTCTGCTCCTGTACACCGACGGCGTCATCGAAGCCCGCAACGGCGGCAACGAATTCTTCGCCCTGCCCGAGGCGATGGAGGCGGTGAACGCGATGCCCGGCAGCGGTCCCCAGGAGTTCCTGGACCAACTGCACCGGGGGCTGCTCCGCCACACCCGGGATCGCCTGGCCGACGACGCGGCCATGTTCCTCGTCGATCGGTGACGATCCGTCAGGTTGCCCCCGACGGGCGGGTGTTCGACCGGGTTCGAACCTCGCCGAAGCGGGCCGTAAACGCCCTGCCGCAAGATCACCGCATCGAGGTAATGGCAGCGGCTTCCTGAGCTGATGTGCCGCTCCGACGGTTAGTGTGCTCCCGGATCCGGATGGAATGCCCGGATTTTCGCCCTCTTTTTCTTCTTTCACCGGTGACGTGTGCCCGCATGCCGTTCACCGCCCTTACGAAGGAGAGCCTGCCCGATGACCGTGGACACCAGCCCGGAGGCGCAGCTTGAGCCTCCGCAGACCAGCCTGGGCACGGCGGCCGCCCGTAACCTTGCCACCACGACCA
Source organism: Streptomyces sp. NPDC032745 (assembly GCF_055579465.1). Lineage (NCBI taxonomy): Bacteria > Bacillati > Actinomycetota > Actinomycetes > Kitasatosporales > Streptomycetaceae > Streptomyces > Streptomyces sp. NPDC032745. The sequence continues at coordinate 12,090 of NZ_JBVING010000023.1, forward strand.
AGTCCGCCCCGCAGATGCAGGAGATCACCTCCCGCTGGCTGCTGAAGATGCTCCCCTGGGTGGAGACCAAGGGCGGCACGTACCGGGTGAACCGGCGGCTGACCTACACCGTCGGCGACGGGCGCATCGACTTCGTCCAGGACGGTGCCCAGGTCCGGGTGATCCCCCGCGAGCTCGGCGAACTCGCCATGCTGCGCGGCTTCGACGACATGGACGTGCTGACCGCGCTCGCCGGCCGCTGCGTCCAGCGTGACTTCCGCGCCGGTGAGGTGCTGGTCGAGCGCGGCACCCCCGCGAACGACATCCACCTGATCGCCCACGGCCGGGTCGACCAGACCTCCGTCGGCAAGTACGGTGACGAGGTCGCCGTCGCCGTGCTCGCCGACGGCGACCGGTTCGGCGAGCACGCCCTGCTGGACGGTGCCGGGGGCTGGGACTACACCGCCACCGCCGCCACGGCTGGCACGCTGCTCACCCTCTCCCGCTCGGACTTCGCCGCCGTCCTGTCCACGGCGCCGCACCTCCAGGCCCACGTCGAGCGGTTCGGCTCGCTCCCGCACCAGCGGCAGAACAAGCACGGCGAGGCCGAGATCGCGATGTCCGCCGGCCACACCGGCGAACCCGAGCTGCCCGGCACGTTCGTCGACTACGAGCCGCACCCGCGCGAGTACGAACTCTCCATCGCCCAGACGGTACTGCGGGTGCACACGAGGGTCGCCGACCTCTACAACGAGCCGATGAACCAGACGGAGGAGCAGCTCAGGCTCACCATCGAGGCGCTGCGCGAGCGCCAGGAGCACGAGCTGGTCAACAACCGGGAGTTCGGCCTCCTCCACAACGCCGACTTCAAGCAGCGGATCCAGACCCACTCCGGCCCGCCCACCCCGGACGACCTCGACGAGCTGCTCTGCCGCCGCCGCGGGTCCAAGCTCTTCCTCGCCCACCCCAAGGCCATCGCGGCGATCGGGCGTGAGTTCAACGCCCGCGGACTCTACCCGGACCACGTCGACCTCGGCGGACAGCAGGTCCCGGCCTGGCGCGGGGTCCCGATCCTGCCCTGCAACAAGATCCCGATCAGCAAGGAGAACACCAGCTCGATCCTGGTGATGCGAACCGGAGAGGACAACCAGGGCGTCATCGGCCTGCGCCAGACCGGTCTGCCGGAGGAGTACGAGCCGGGCCTGTCGGTGCGCTTCATGGGCATCGACGAGAGGTCGATCATCTCCTACCTGGTCTCCACCTACTACTCCGCCGCAGTCCTGGTGCCCGACGCGCTCGGCGTGCTGGAGAACGTGCAGATCGCCCGCAGGCACGACTAGAGGACCTGCCCCACGGCCACGACCCACGGCCACTTCACGGCCACTTCACGGCCGCCATGGCGGCCACGACAGCCACGCCGGCCACGGCCCGGGCCATCCCGGGCCGGCCGGGCATGCCCGGGATCCGGGACAGCCCAACCACCTCACCAAGGAGTTACGGATGCCCGATCCCGGGCCTTCCCCTCTGCAGTCGAGTCTCCCTGCAGCCGCGGCCCGCTTCGGGGCCCACGGTCACGGCCGCGGCATCGAAGCCGTCGGCTGCGTCCGGCCTGCCCTCTTCGCCCCGCCCGCCCAGCCCTCGGCCCCCGTCGGCGCGCCGGGCCCCGCCCTGGAGCGGATCCTGCGCGGCCCCAGCGGTCTGGGCGCGGCGGGGCTGTCCCTGGCCCGGCGCGAGGAGCCGCCCGCGCCCGAGGAGGAGCCCCCGGCGGCGGCGGGCCGTCCGATCCCGGGTCTCTACTACCACCCGGTGCCGGAACCCGACCCCGTACGGGTCGAGGAGCTCAGCCGAAGGATCAAGGCGTGGGCGGTGGACGAGGTCGAGCTGTACCCCCCGGAGTGGGAGGACCAGTTCGACGGCTTCTCCGTGGGCCGCTACATGGTCGCCTGTCATCCGGACGCGCCCACGGTCGGCCACCTGATGCTCGCCACGCGCCTGATGGTCGCCGAGAACGTCGTCGACGACTGCTACTGCGAGGACCACGGGGGCTCGCCCGTCGGCCTCGGCGGACGCCTGCTGCTGGCGCACACCGCCCTCGACCCCCTCCACACCACGGCGGAGTACCAGCCGGAGTGGGCGCAGTCGCTCCACTCCGACGCCCCGCGGCGCGCCTACCGGTCGGCCATGGAGTACTTCGCCCAGGAGGCCACCGCCTCCCAGGCCGACCGGTTCCGGCACGACATGGCCCGTCTGCACCTGGGGTATCTCGCCGAGGCCGCCTGGGCCGAGACGGACTACGTCCCGGAGGTGTGGGAGTACCTGTCGATGCGCCAGTTCAACAACTTCCGCCCCTGCCCCACCATCACCGACACCGTCGGCGGCTACGAACTGCCGGCAGACCTGCATGCCCAGCCCGCCATGCAACGGGTCATCGCGCTCGCCGCGAACGCGACCACCATCGTCAACGACCTGTACTCCTACACCAAGGAACTCGCCAGCCCCGGCCGGCACCTCAACCTGCCCGTGGTGATCGCCGAACGCGAGGGCTGCTCCGTCCGCGATGCCTATCTGAAGGCGGTCGAGGTCCACAACGACCTCATGCACGCGTTCGAGGCCGCGGCCGCCGACCTGGCAGCCGCCTGCCCCGTCCCGAGCGTGCTGCGCTTCCTGCGGGGCGTGGCCGCGTGGGTCGACGGCAACCACTACTGGCATCAGACCAATACCTACCGCTACAGCCTGCCCGACTTCTGGTAAGGATGGATTTATCTGTGACCAACACCGAGCTCACCATGTCCCCCGCCGCCGCGTTCATCCCTGCACCGGCGACGCCCTACCAGGATGACATCGCCCGTTACTGGGACCACGAGGCCCGGCCGGTGAACCTGCGTCTCGGCGACGTCGACGGCCTCTACCACCACCACTACGGCATCGGTGACGTCGACCACGCAGCCCTCGGGGACACCGGCGACAGCGCGTACGAGAAGAAGCTGATCGCCGAGCTCCACCGGCTGGAGTCGGCGCAGGCCGACGTCCTGCTGGACCACCTCGGCCCCATCGGGCAGGGCGACACGCTCGTGGACGCCGGCTGCGGCCGCGGCGGATCGATGGTCATGGCCCACCAGCGGTTCGGATGCAAGGTCGAGGGCGTCACCCTGTCGGCCAAGCAGGCCGAGTTCGCGAACGAGCGCGCCCGCGAACTCGGCATCGGGGACTCCGTCCGCGCCCGCGTCTGCAACATGCTCGGCACGCCCTTCGAGACCGGGCAGGCGGCCGCCTCGTGGAACAACGAGTCGAGCATGTACGTCGACCTGCACGACCTGTTCGCGGAACACTCGCGGATCCTCGCCGTCGGCGGCCGCTACGTGACCATCACCGGCTGCTGGAACCCCCGTTACGGCCAGCCCTCGAAGTGGGTCTCCCAGATCAACGCGCACTTCGAGTGCAACATCCACTCCCGGCGGCAGTACATGCGGGCCATGGCCGACAACCGTCTCGTACCGCAGGCCGTCATCGACCTGACGCCCGCGACCCTGCCCTACTGGGAGCTGCGGGCCACGTCCTCCCTGGTCACCGGCATTGAAGAGGCGTTCATCAACTCCTACAAGGACGGCTCGTTCCAGTACGTCCTGATCGCAGCCGACCGCGTCTGATCCGAAGGAAGCCCGAAAGGGCGGCCGGGCCCGTGACCCACGGGCCCGGCTTTTGCGTACCTCATGCAGACCGGTGCGGCGCCGCCGCGGGCGGGCCGGTCGAGGCGAGCAGGCTCAGTACCGTGGCCTCCATCGCGTGCCGCGCCTCCTCGGGGCCGAGCCCGGTGGAACGCCAGTGGTGCCAGGCGCCCCACGTGGTCACCGCGTCGAGCCCGTTGACCAGGTCCGTACGCCGCCGGCCCGGCAGTCGGTCGAGTTCCTCGGCCAGCACGGCCTCCATGCGTCGGCGGGCATAGGCGAAGGTCTCCTCGGTCACCTGGCGGATGCGCTCCGAGGGATGGTCCATGCGGATCATCGCCAGGCGGGCCGGGGTGATCCATTCGAGGATCCGGGCCCGCTGTTCGACCAGGGCCGCCACTCGGGCTGCGCGCGGCCCCTCGGTGGGCAACGGCCTTATCTGCTCGGCCAGTTGTTCCAGCCGCCGGGTGATGGCGGTGTCCACGAGCTGGGCCATGTCGTCGAAGTGGTGGAACACCGACCTCCGTGAGACCCCCGCGTACTGGGCCACCCGGTCGGCGGGGAAGTCCGTCATGCCTTCGTCGAGGAGCGCGAGCAGCGCGTCGGCGATCTTCTCGCGGGTCTGCCGGCCGCGCTCGGTCCGGCCGTCCGCGGCGCCGGCGGCCGGCGGGCTGCCTGGATCCGGCCGCCGCGGGGTGTCCTGCTCGGGATGTCGTCCCACCTGGGGCTCCTCTCTCCGGTTGACATTATTGCACTCCGAGTGCAACGGTAAATATGCACTCGGAGTGCAACTTCATTCGTGGAGGGAAGCGCAGCACGATGTTCCTTGCCCTGGGCCGCTGGTGTGCCCTCAGACCGAGACGGATCCTCGCCGTCTGGGCGGCCGTGACGATCGCCGTCGCCGCCGTCGTGATGCTGTACGGCCGGGTCACCAGCGAGGCGGTGGCCATTCCCGGCAGCGACAGCCAGGCGGCCCGGGACGCGGCCGACTCCTTCCACGGGCCCGTCTCCGGCAACCAGCCGCTCGTCCTGCACACGGCCCCGGACGGGCCGGTGCTCACCTCCGCCACCGCGCAGCAGGCGGTCGAGGCGGCGGCCGGGGGCGTGGGCCGGGTGGACCACGTGGTGAGCGTCGCAGCGCCGTACGGGCCTTCGGGCCCGGCGGCCATGAGCCCGGACGGCCACACCGCCTACATATCGGTCGGGCTGGACGTGACCGGGCGCGACATCACGCCGGAGATCAGCGAGGCCGTGCTGTCGGCCACCGAGCCCGCCCGGCAGGCGGGCATCGAGGTCACGGCCGGCGGCGACCTCGCGGCCGCCGCCGACAAGGGGTCCACCGGCCACAGCGAGCTGATCGGTCTCGCAGCGGCCGCGGTCATCCTGTTCCTCGGGCTGCGCAGAGTCCTCGCAGCCGGCCTTCCCCTGCTGGTGGGGGTCGTCGGGCTGGTGATCTCGCTCTCGGCGATCGGGCTGGTCGGGCACGTCCTGGACATGCCCTCGGCGGGTGCCACGATCGCGGCGATGATCGGCCTCGGCGTGGGCATCGACTACACCCTCTTCTGTCTGACGCGCTTCCGTGAGCTCCTGGCCGAGGGCCACGGCGTGGTGGACGCTGCCGGATACACCACGGCGGGCGCAGGCAAGGCCGCCGCCTTCGCCGGCTGCGCGGTGGCGGCCGCGCTGGCGGGTCTGGCGCTCGGCGGGCTGCCACTGCTGTACGCGCTGGCGCTCGCACCGGCGATCGCCGTACTCGTCGCGGTCCTCGCGGCCCTGACCCTGCTGCCGGCCCTGCTCGCGCTGCTCGGCCACCGGCTCGGCCGGAAGGCGGGCCGCCGGCCCGGCCCTGCGAAACCTGCCGAGACGGCCGACGTGGCCGAGACGGCCGACACGGCCGAGACGGCCCGTGCGGCCGACCCCGCGGGCGTGCGCTGGCAGCGGTTCGCCGCGCACGTGGCCGGCCGCCCCTGGCGCTACCTGCTCGCGAGCCTGGCTCTGGTGGGCGTACTGGCCGCGCCGGCCGCCGGGTTGACGTTCGGCCAGCTCGACGCGGGGGACAAGGCGGCCGGCACGTCGAGCCGTACTGCGTACGAACAGCTGGCCGAGGCCTTCGGGCCAGGCGTGAACGGCCCCCTCCAGGTGGCCGAGACCTTGCCCACGGCGGCCGGCGGACCGTCCGACCACCGCATCTCGACGGTCACCGAGACCCTCGGGCAGACCCCCGGCGTGGCCGCTGTGAGCCCGGCCCGGCTCGGCCCGGACGGTCGAACCGTCCTCTGGCAGGTCACCCCCACCACCGGCCCCGGCGATCCGGCCACCGTCGCGCTCGTGGACCGGCTGCGGGACACCGCCCTGCCCGAGGCCACTGCCGGCACCGGGGCCACCACCCACGTCGGCGGCCCGACGGCCGCACAGGCCGACCTGAACGCGCGCCTCGCCGCCCGGATGCCGGCGGTCATCGCCACCGTCGTGCTCGTCGCCGGCCTGCTGCTCCTGCTGGCCTTCCGTGCGCCGGTGGTCGCGGCCAAGGCGGCCGTGATGAACCTGATCTCGGTCGCGGCCTCGTACGGGGTACTGACCGCCGTGTTCCAGTGGGGCTGGGGGGCGGGCCTGCTCGGTCTCGACGGCCCGGTGCCGATACCGGGATACGTCCCGCTGCTGATGTTCGCGGTGCTGTTCGGGCTCTCCATGGACTACGAGGTGTTCCTCCTGAGCGCCGTACGGGACTCCTACCTCCGGCAGCGGGACAACACGCGCGCGGTCGTCGAAGGACTTGCCGGGACGGCCCGGATCATCACCTCGGCGGCGATGATCATGGTCTGCGTGTTCCTCAGCTACCTGCTGTCCGACGACCCCGTGGTGAAGATGTTCGGCATCGGACTGGCCACGGCCGTTGCCCTGGACGCCACCGTCGTCCGCGGACTGCTCGTCCCGACGAGCATGGTGCTGCTCGGCGAGCGCAACTGGTGGCTGCCCGCCCGGCTCGACCGGATCCTCCCCCGGGTGGACATCGAGGGCACCCCGACACCCCCCGTACACGGCCGGTCCCGGGCCGTCGCCACCGCTCCGGTTCCGCCCGCCGCATCCACCGCCGCGCCCGGCCCCGCCCGGCTTCCCGCTCCCTGAGGTAGGTACGCACCCATGCCCCTGAAAGCCCCGCACACCCCGACAACCGAGAAGAACCGGACCCCGCGTACGGCTCCGCCCCGGCGACGGGCCCGGCGACTGGCCCGGCGCGCCGTCGCCGTGGCGGTGCTGGCGGGCGCCGTGCTGCTCACGGTCGACACCGTCGCCCGCCAGGTGGGCGAGGAGAGGTTCGCCGACCGTATCGCCGCCCGCCGGGGCGTCGGCCTGGCGTCGCCGGAGGTCACCATCGAGGGCTACCCCTTCCTGCTCGACGCCGCCCGCGGCCGCCACCCCGAGGTGCGGGTCAAGGGAGACGCCCGTACCGGCGACGGCATCCCGGTGAAGGCCGCGGTCGACCTCCACCAGGTGTCCGAGCACGCCGGTGGCTACGCGGCGCAGTCTTTGGACGCCGCGTTCACGGCCCCCTTCGACTCGCTCGGCTCCCGTGGCGACCGCAGCGTCCGGCTCTCCGATGCGGGCAACGGCCGGGTGCGGATCGAGGCCGCCGTCGTGGGCATGCCGCTGGTCATCACGGCCGAGCTCCGCCTCGACGCGGGCGCCGTCACCCTGAGCGCGGACAGCGCCTCCCTGGGCGGCCGCCCGATCGACCCGGCCGTCCCCGCCATCGGCAGGGCGCTGTCGGAGCGCAGCCGGGAGATCCCGCCCCTCCCGATGGGCCTGGAGCCCACCGCCGTATCGGTGGGCCCCGGCGGGGTGACCGTGCACGCCCGGGCACGGCGCACGGAACTCAGCTGACGTGGTCGGCCGGGCTGCGGCCCCAGGCGATGATCATTCCGGGTGACAGCGCGGCGCAGTCCGGAGAATCGAGGTACCGGATCGCCTCGTCGACCGTCGTGTCGTCGACCAGTCCGGTGGCCACGATCGCCTCCCTGGCCCGGTCCCATGTCCCGGCCCAGAAACGGCTGATGGGACTGTGCGGGACCAGGGGTGGCACCCGTATCTCGGCGGCGACGGACACAAGTCCCGCATCGCGCAAGTGCTGTGGGTAGTCCGGGACCCACGAGACGTCGGTGCCGATGGTGTCCCGCAGCCCTTGCCACATGGCCTGCATGACCCGGGTGTACGGGGTCGGCGGTGCGGTCCGGGTGGTCAGGTCGACGGCGTCGCCGAGGACCAGCACCCCGCCCTCGGCCAGCAGGCCGGCGAGCCCGGCGATCAGGCGCCGCCACGACGGCAGGTGCATCAGGACGAAGCGGGCGTGGACGAGCTGGAAACGGCGGCCGGGGTCGAACCCCGGCCCGCTGATGTCCGCCTCCAGGAGGTCGAGCCCCGGCAGGGGCCGGGTGCTGAGGAAACGCACGTCGCGGTCGACCGCGAGCACGTTCTGCACCCCGGCCTCCTCGATCAGCCGCCGGGCGATGCTGCCGGTGCCGGCCCCCACCTCGAGGCAGTTCCAGCCCGGCCCGGCCCCCAGGGCCAGCAGGCGGTCCATCGTCATGTCGTCGTACGCGAGTGCCCCGAGGTCGATCCGATCGTCCTCGCCCGCCAGCTCGGGCCGGAACACGGCCTCGCCGTAGCGGCCGTGCCTGTCACCTGTGCTCATGCGTCGGTCACCACCTCTGCGCCACCGGGGGACAACCGGTCACCGCCGCGGCGCGTGCCCTGCCATTATCGCCGGGGTGCCCCGGCCGCGCCCGGCGTGTGGACGACGACTCGCACGTGAGGGTCGTGCGTACCCCGTCAGCCCCGGCCACCCTCAACTCCCCGCCGTCCACTCGACGAGGTCATCGCGGGTCGGCGGGTCCGCGCCTTCACGGGTGCAGGTCAGCGCGGCCGCCCGGGCGGCCAGGGAGAGGGCCGAGGCCACGCGCCGGTCGAGGTGTGCCGAGGTCGTGGCCCCGCGCAGTGCCGCACGGGCGCGGGCGGCGCCGGGTGCTCCGGGCAGGCCGGCCGAGGCCAGCAGGCCCGTGTGGAGCAGACCGCTGACCAGGGCCGGGGTGGTCGGGGCGGGGCCCGCCGTCACGGAGTGACCAGGATCTTGCGGCCCTGGCCGGCCCGGAACCGCTGGAGCGCGGCCGCGTAGTCGGTGAGCGGCAGCCGGTCGCTAATGAAGACCTCCGGGTCGAGGACGCCCGCGGCGAAGAGCTCGGCGGCCCGCTCGTAGCTGTGCAGGACCGCCATCGACCCGGTGATGGTGATCTCCCGGTTGTAGATGCGGTACGGCTCGATCGTGGCGCGGGCCGCGTAGTCGGCCACCCCGAACTGGAGGTACGTACCGCCTCGGGCCACCCGGCCGAGGGCGTCCTGGATGGCCCGTTCGCTGCCGGTGGCGTCGATGACGAGGTCCCATCCGCGGGGCCGGTCGATCTCGTCCGGGGAGCCGACGGCGTGGGAGCAGCCGAGGGTGCGGGCGGTCGCCAGGCGCTCGGGGTTGATGTCGACGACGTCGACGGCGATGGCGCCGGTGCGTTTGGCGAGCTCCAGCATCATCAGGCCCATCGTGCCGGAGCCGTAGATCAGGACGCTGCTGGCGAGTTGGGCGCGCAGGACGTCGTACCCGCGCACCGCGCAGGAGAGCGGCTCGATCAGGGCGGCGTCCTCGGGGCGGACGTGGTCGGGAAGTCTGACGCAGTTGGCCGCGGGCGCGACCGCGAACTCGGCCGCGGCTCCCGGGACGGTGACGCCGATCGCCGCGTAGCGCTCGCACAGGTTGTTGCGTCCGATGCGGCAGTAGTGGCACGCATTGCAGTACAGCGACGGGTCCACCGCCACCCGGTCGCCGACGGTCAGCCCGGTCACCCCGGGGCCGTAGGCGACGACGGTACCGGCGAACTCGTGGCCCGGTACGAGCGGCAGGCTGGGCGCGAACTCGCCCTGGAGGATGTGCAGATCGGTTCCGCACAGGCCGCACGCGGCGACCTGGACCACCACCTCCCCGGGGCCGGGCTTCGGGTCGTCGACGGTCTCGATCGTCACGACGCCGGGAGCGCTGATGAGGGCTGCTTTCACTTGACTGCTCCAAGGGAGAGGCCCTGGACGAGCTTGTCCTGGGCGGCGAACCCGGCGACGAGAACCGGTAGCGAGATGCACACGGCGGCGGCGCACACCTTCGCGAGGAAGAGCCCCTGGCTGGTGACGAACCCGGTGAGGAAGACGGGTGCGGTGCCGGCCACGACCCCGGTCAGAACGCGGGCGAAGAGAAGCTCGTTCCAGCTGAAGATGAACGAGATGAGCGCGGTGGCGGCGATACCGGGCGCGGCGACGGGCGCCACGATCCGCACCAGGGTCGTCGGCAGTCCGGCGCCGTCGATCGAAGCCGCTTCCAGGATCTCCCTGGGCACCTCGGCCAGGAAGGAGCGCATCATCCAGACCGCGATCGGCAGGTTCATCGAGGTGTAGAGGATGACCAGGAGCCAGATGTTGTCCAGCATCCCGGTGTTCTGCGCGATGAGGTAGAGCGGCAGCAGCCCGGCTACGGCGGGCAGCATCTTCGTCGAGAGGAAGAAGAACAGCACGTCGGTCCACTTCCGGACCGGCTTGATGGACAGGGCGTACGCGGCGGGCAGGGCCAGCGCCAGGACCAGCAGGGTCGACACGACGCTCGCCGTGGCCGAGTTGAGCAGCGGCGGCCAGGGGCTCGTCCCCGTACTGGCTCCGAAGAACTCCCGGTAGCCGTCCAGGGTGAACCCGGCGCCCACGGCGGGCGGGTTGGCCGCGGCGTCCTGCTCGCCGTGCAGCGAGGTGAGGACCATCCACCCGAACGGGAGGAAGAACAGCAGGCCGCACGACCAGGTCAGCAGGCCCCAGATGCTGCGGCGGACGAGGGCGGTCACAGCGCCTCCTCGCGGAACAGGGACGAGACGGTACGCAGGGCGAAGGTGGCGATGACCATCGAGCAGACGACGACGAGTACGCCCTCGGCGGAGGCCTGGCCGTAGTCGTGGGCCTGGTAGAAGGTCTGGTAGACGGTGTAGGGCAGGTTGGCGGTGCCCAGGCCGCCGGAGGTGAGGGTGAAGACCGCGTCGAAGTTCTGGACGACGTAGATGCTGCCGAGCAGGGCGGCCAGCTCCAGGTAGCGGCGCAGGTGCGGGAACGTGAGGTGACGGAAGACCTGCCAGGTGCCGGCCCCGTCCACCTGCGCGGCCTCGACGATGTCAGGCGGGCGGCTCTGCAGCCCGGCGAGCAGGATCAGCATCATGAACGGCGTCCACTGCCAGATCAGCGACACCTCCACGGCGACCAGGGGGAGGCTGGACATCCAGTTGGGCTGCGGGGCGCTGTCGCTGCCGAACAGGCTCCAGATCCAGGTGAGCGAACCGTTGATCAGCCCGTACGAGGCGTTGTAGAGGGCGTGCTTCCAGAGCAGGGCGGACGCGGCCGGGACGACGAGGAAGGGCGCGATGAGCAGGGTCCGGACGATGCCGCGGCCGGGGAAGTTCCGGTCGAGCAGCAGGGCCAGCCCGAGGCCGAGGAGGAGGCTGGTGAGCACCACCGCCGAGGTGAGGACGACGGTGGTCAGGAGCGAGGACCTCAGCGCGGGGTCGGTCAGGGCGTTGCGGTAGTTGGCGAAGCCGCCGAAGCCGCGGTCGTCCGGCGACAGGGCGTTCCAGCGCATGAACGAGATCACCAGGGTGGCGACGAACGGCAGCTGGGTCACCGCGATCAGGAAGACCAGCGCCGGCAGCAGCGGGGCGCGCCGGGCCCAGGCGCCGCGGGGGCCCGATCCGGTGGGGCGGGCGGCCCGGTGCAGGCCGCCGCGCAACGCGGTGCGAGGGGGTTCGGCTGTCAGAGGGGCGGTCATGGGGTGCCTCCGTCCTGCCGCTCAGTTGCCCGCGTACTTCTTGGCGACGGCCTCGGCGCGGGACTGGCCCGCCTTGAGGGCTTCCGCGACGCCGGTCCGGCCGGCGATGGCGGAGCTGATCTGCTGGGAGACCTCGGTGCCGAGGTCGGTGAACTCGGGGATGCCGACGAACTGGATACCGGGAGCGGGCCGGGGCTGCACGCCCGGATCGGCGGGGTCGGCGGTGGTCAGCGCGGACTTGGTGGCGTCGGCGAAGGCGGACGCGGCGGCGACGTACTGCGGGTTGGCGTACGTGGAGGTGCGCTTGCCGGCTGGGAGACGGGACCAGCCGAGCTGCTCGCCGACGAGGTTCTCGTACTCCTTGCTCGACGCCCAGGAGACGAACCGCCAGGCGTCGTCCTGGTGCTTGCCGGCCTTCTGCAGGCCCCAGGCCCAGGTGTAGAGCCAGCCGGAGCTCTTGGTCCGCTCGACGGGGGCGGGTGCGTAGCCCACCTTGCCCGCCACGGGGGAGGCCTTGTCCTCCAGGGGGCCGGCGGCGGAGGTCGCGTCGTACCACATGGCGACCTTGCCCTGTTCCATCTCGTTGAGGCATTCGGTGAACCCGGCCTGGGGGGCGCCGGCTTCGCCGTGGTCGCGGACCAGGTCTACGTAGAACGTGACGGCCTTGGTGAACTCGGGGCTGTCGAGCCGCGCCTTCCAGTCCTTGTCGAACCAGGTGCCGCCCATGGTGTTCACGACGGTGGTCAGCGGGGCCATCACCTCACCCCAGCCGGGCAGGCCGCGCAGGCAGATCCCCTTCATGCCCGGCCTGGCCCCGTCGGCCTTCGCCGCCAGGTCGGCGACCTGGGCCCAGGTGGGGTTCGCGGGCATGGTCAGGTTCTTCTCGGCGAAGACGTCCTTGCGGTACATGAGGAACGAGGACTCGCCGTAGAACGGCTCGGCGTAGATCTCGCCGGAGGCGGTGAGGGACTGCTGGATCGGGGGAAGGATGTCGCCCTGGTCGAAGGCGGGGTCGGCCTTGGCGCGGGCGGTGAGCGGGGAGAGCCAGCCGTTCCTGGCGTAGATCGGGGTCTCGTAGTTGCTGATGGTGGCGACGTCGTACTGGCCGGCCTGGCTGGCGAAGTCCTGGCTGATCTTGTCCCGTACGTCGTTCTCGGGCAGCGTGGTGAAGTTGACCTTGATACCGGTCGCCTTGGTGAAATGGCCGGCGGTGAGCTTCTGAAGGTCCGCCATCTGAGGGTTGTTGACCATCAGTACGTTGATGGAGCGGGCCCCGGAGCCGCCTGAGGTTGCGCCCGCGCCGGCGCCGGCGCACGCGGCGAGCACGGCGATGCCGAGTCCGACGGCTCCCGCGCGGGCAGCGGTTGCCGCTCCTCTGGTCGTCATGGTGGATCCCCTTTGCGGTAGTGGTTTTCGGGCACGCCGAAGACACGCGTGGCGTGTGTGCGGGGCACTCTCCGTCGCCGGCCGGAATCGGGCCGGAGCCGGGTCAGACGCGGATGACCTGCGGGCCGAGAAGGGTGTACCGGTGGGCCTCGGCGGCGGACAGTCCGGTGTCGGTGACGATCGTCTCGAAGTCGGACACCTCGGCGAAGCGGCAGAAGCTGCTCGCCCCGAACTTGCCGTGGTGTCCCATGAAGATCCGTCTGCGGGAGACCTCCAGCGCCTTCGCCTTGACGTCGGCCACGACCGGATCGGGGGTGGTGAGGCCGGAGTCCCGGGAGATTGCGTTCGATCCCAGGTAGGCCAGGTCGATGACGAAGCCCGAGAGCATCGCACAGGCCCAGGAGCCCACGTTGGCCAGCGTCCGGGCGCGGACCCGGCCGCCCAGGAGCAGGGTGGTGTGGGGCGAGTCGGCCACCGCCGCGGCCGTCGACAGCGAGGCGGTGACCAGGGTGAGCGGTCGGTCGGTGGGCAGCAGGGTCGCGAGCAGCTGCGGGGTGTACCCCTCGTCGATGAAGACGGTCTCCGCTCCGCCGAGCAGTTTGGCACCCTGCGCGGCGATCCGGCGCTTGTTCTCGACGTGCAGCGTGACGCGCTGCGCGAGGTTGGTCTCGAAGCCGGCGCTCTCGACGGGATACGCGCCGCCGTGGGTGCGGCGGACCAGGCCCCGGCGTTCCAGTTCGCTCAGGTCCCGGCGGATCGTCTCCGGCGCCACCCCGAAGTCGGCCGCGACACCCGCGACCTCGAGCCGTCCCTGCTGCCGGGCCAGGGTGAGCAGCCGCTGGTGACGTTCCTCTGACCGCATCGGACGTACCTGCCCTTCCCTCGCCCGTTCGGGCACCGGCGGCCCGAACGGCCCTGCCAAAGATTTATACCGCCGGGCGTGAGCGGCACACCGGCCCGTTCCGGGCAGGACATGGCTTGGATGCGCCCGTTCCGGAATCGGGCCGACAGCACGTCGGAGCCCGCTGTTCGGTCATTCCGGGCGCCGGTGGTGCCCGTTTGGCGGCCTGTGCGTGCCGGATCCCCGTCGGAAAGAAGCGCCCGTACTGGACAGGGGTTCGAAATTCCCCGGGCCGCAATCGGACCGGCGAAACCCGCCGTTCGGGCACCCGGTACGGGCAACAAGCCCTGCGGATCACCTCTGAACTGGGGGTTCGCGCCCGTCCGGGCGGTCGCACCCGGGCGCGATCCGCCCGGTAACGGGCCAGGTCCGGCTGCCCGTTCGGGACTACAACTGGATCAGAGATCAGGTGCGGCAGCCGCCGCTGCCGGCGCCGGACCGGAGGGAACCGCCTTGCACGACTCACTGACATCGACCCCGCAGGCATCGCAGCGTCACTCCGCGGAGCCGAGCGACGCCTTCCTGAGAGCGCTCTACGAGAACCACGGATACGCGCTGATGCGTTTCGCGGCCCGGCTGGCCGGCGGCGACTGGCACCGGGCCGAGGACGTGTTCCAGGAAGCGGCCATCCGCGCCTGGCAGCACGCCGCGGAGCTCGACCCCAGCGCCGGGGCGCTGCGCCCCTGGCTGTTCGCCGTGGTCCGGGATCTGGTGATCGACGGCTACCGGGTCCGCCGGGCGCGCCCGCCCGAGGCCGACGACGAGGGCCTGGGCCGGCTGCCCGTACCGGACGGGGTCGACCGGGCCCTCACCACGCAGGTCGTGGTCGACGCCATGCGCGACCTCGCGCCGTTCCAGCGGGAGGTGCTGCTGCACATGTACTACATGGGGCGCAGCGTGAGCCAGACCGCGAAGGTGCTGGGCGTGCCGCCGGGCACGGTCAAATCGCGTACGCACTACGCGATGCGCGCCCTCCGGGAAGGCCTGAGCAGCCGGGGCCTCAGCGCGGCCTGACCCCGGCCGCCGAGGCGCCGTCGCCCCGCCCGGGCCGGGTGTCCCGGCGGGAGGGCCGATCCCGCTGGTCGTCCCGGTCGTCCGTGTCGACGAATGCGGCGGGCGCACCTCGTCCGGGAACTCGCCGGCGCCCCGGAGGCCCTCGGCGCGTGGCTACCGGAGGACGGGGCCGTCTGCCTGGAGCCTTCTGCGCAAGGGGCGCCCGCCGGCCCGCATCAACCGACCCGGCTGCCCGTCCGGTACGCCGTGCGAGGAGAACTCCCATGGCCGACACTTCCGCCCGCCGCCCCGTACTCGAGCCGGCGGCCGCTCAGCTCGCAGAGGGGTCGGCGAGCCCGCCGTACCTGTTCGAGCTGGGGCCGGCCGAGGGCCGCAAGGCCGTCGACGAGGCCCAGTCCGGCGACATCGCCATGCCCCCCGTCGACGAGGAGTGGATCACCGTCCCCGGCGGTCCCACCGGCCAGGTCAAGGCACGTGTCGTCCGCCCGGCGGGCACGCCCGGCCTGCTGCCGGTCGTCCTCTACGTCCACGGGGCCGGCTGGGTGTTCGGCAACGCCCACACCCACGACCGGCTCGTGCGCGAACTGGCCGTCGGTGCGGGCGCGGCCGTCGTCTTCCCCGAGTACGACCTCGCGCCCGAGGCCCGCTATCCCGTCGCCATCGAGCAGAACTACACGGTCGCCCGCTGGGTCGTCACGGAGGGCGCCGGGCACGGGCTCGACGCCTCCCGCATCGCGGTCGCCGGCGACTCCGTCGGCGGCAACAGGAGCGCAGCGCTCACGCTGATGGCCAAGGAACGCGGCGACGTTCCCCTCGTCCAGCAGGTCCTCTTCTACCCGGTCACCGACGCCTCGTTCGACACGGGCTCCTACCACCAGTTCGCCGAGGGCTACTACCTCCGCCGCGACGCCATGCAGTGGTTCTGGGACCAGCGGGCCGAGATCACCGCATCCCCGCTGCGGGCCACCACCGAACAGCTGAGGGACCTGCCCCCGGCCCTGGTCATCACCGCCGAGGCCGACGTGCTGCGCGACGAGGGCGAGGCCTACGCCGACAAGCTCCGCCAGGCCGGTGTCCCCGTCACCGCCACCCGCTACCCGGGCGCCATCCACGACTTCGTCATGCTCAACGCCCTGCGCGAGACGCACGCCGCCGAGGCCGCGATCCAGCAGGCCGTCGACACCCTTCGCACGGCGCTCCACAACTGACCCTCGGCGCCGCCGAGTACCGGTCAGGGCAGTGTCCAGATCTTCGTCGTCACGACGTAGAAGACGAAGACCCAGAAGAGGTTCGCCACCGCGACGATCCCGAGGCCGATGAGGTTGGTCTTCAGCGCCGGTTGGTGCGGGTCGGGGCGCAGCCACCGCCCCAGCAGCGGGTTCACGTAGAACGGCATCGTGAAGAAGCTCATGATCAAACTCGAGAGGAGGTTTCCCAGGAGCAGCCCGATCCAGAGCGGCAGCTTCAGCGGCGACAGGGCGAGCGCCAGCAGCACGACGGTCGGGTACAGGCCGACCCAGATCGCGATGGCGGTCTTGGTGACCGACGGCGGCGGCGCTTCCCTGCCGTTCTCGTCGAAGGCGAACCAACTGCCGAACGAGTTGTCGATGGTGCGCATCTTGTAGTCGCTGAACTTCTCGCCCTCGGCGAGGACGTCCTGCCGCTCGGCCGACGTCAGCCAGGCGTCGAGGTGCTCGGCGTTGTCGAACCGGTACAGCGTCGTCCATTCGTCCTGGACTCCCTCGACCGGCCTGAAGAGCTCGGTTCCGCGGAATCCCTCGAATCTGCTCTCAGCCTCGCTGATGTGCTGCTGCCACGCGAGGAAGTCGTCGACGGACTCCGGGTGTACCTGGTGGCTGACCACCACGGTCACCAGCGGATCCACCGGCCGGGTGCCACCGGTGAGCACCTGCTGGGTCGCCGGGCCGTCGAAGAACGCGCTGCCGGCATCGAGGAGCCGCTGCCTGGTGGCGCTGTTGATCCACGTCTGCAGATGGGGTATCGAGTCGAAGCGGTACACGGTGACCCAGTCGGGCTGCAGCGCGGTCGGCGGGGAGACCTCGGAGCCGAGGGCCCCGGGGTAGTCCGCGGCCGCGGCGTTGACCTCCTCCTGCCACGTCTCGTACTCCCGGTCCCGGCCGGGCAGGACCTTCTGGCCGATGATCGCGGTCGCCGTGGATTCGTGGTGCCTCTCGGTGTTCATGTTCTCAGGCCGTCTGTACCGACCGGCTCTCGCCCAGCCGGCTGTAGATGCGTTCGGGGGTCAGGGGCAGTGCGCGGAACCGGACGCCGGTGGCGTCGTGGAGTGCATTCGCCAATGCGGGGGCCACCGGGTTGATACAGCATTCCGCCATGCCCTTCGACCGCATGGGCCCCACGGAATCCGAGGAGTTCACCAGGAGCACGTCGGTGCGCGGGACATCGGCATAGGTGGGGATGCGGTAGTTGCGGAGGTTCGGGTTGACCATGACACCGGACGCGTCGACGTGGAAATTCTCGGTCAGCGCGAAGCCGATTCCCTGGGCGACGCCACCCTCCACCTGCCCGCGGACCTGCGCCGGATTGATCACGACGGCGGCGTCGGTCGCCTGGACGCTGTACAGGATGCGGATCTCGCCCGTCACCGGGTGGACGGCGATCCGGAAGCCCTGCGTATTGGAGACGACGCTCCGGGGCGAGCCGTAGGCCTTGCGGGCAGCGGTGAACCGGATGCCGCGGGCCCGGGCCAGGGCGACGAGCTCGGCCAGCGACACACGCTGGTCCCCGCAGACGACTCCGTCGTCGGCCATCGAGCACATCACGAGGTGGACGCCCGTATGGGCGGCGGCGAATTCCAGGATGCGGTCGCGCACCGCGTTGGCTGCGCGAAGGACCGCATTGCCCGATACGAAAAGGCCCGCACTCGCGAAGGCGCCGGTGTCGAATCCCGTGCGGTCGGTGTCGGACTGCACCAGATGGATCCTCGACGGCGTCGTACCCAGCTGGTTGGCCGCGATCTGGACGTGGGCCGTCGAGGTACCCTCGCCGAATTCGACGGTCCCGACGGCCAGTTCGTAGATGAGGTCGTCGCCGAGCGTGACCCAGGCCTCCGAGACGTGTTCGGTCGGGGGCGCGGTCTCGTGCAGGGAACTCGCGATGCCGGCCCCGACGAGCCACCCGGGGCCGGGCGACGGCTGATCGGCTGTCCGGGCCATGGCCCGGTCCACGAGGTCGATGCACTTCGAGAGTCCGTCCTCCGCGAAGATCACGTCGTCCGGGCCGTCGTGCAGGGCGGCGAGCGGTTCACCCGGCCGCACGATGTTGCGCCGACGCAGTTCGAGCGGATCCATGTGCAGCGCGCGTGCCAGTTCGTGCATCGCCGATTCCACGGCGAACGCCGGCTGCGTCATCCCGTACCCGCGCAGGGCCCCGCTCGGCACGGTGTTCGTGTAGACCGAGTACGCGTCGTACTTCTTGTTCGGGCAGCGGTAGATCATGACGGCAGCGCCGCCCGCGTACAGCGTTTCACCGCCGTGGTTGCCGTACGCGCCCGTGTTCGACACATTGCGGACCTGGAACGCCGTGAGCCTGCCGTCCGCCTTCGCACCGAGCTTGACCGTCAGCTTCATCGGGTGCCGCGGCGACGCCGTGGTGAACTCCTCCTCGCGGGTGTACTCGAAGCAGACGGGCCGCCCGGTGTCCAGGGTGGCGAGCGCGGCCAGATCCTCCGAGATCACTTCCTGTTTGCCGCCGAAGCCGCCGCCCACACGCTTGCAGAACACCCGGAGCTGGTCGGGGCGCAGCGCGAACAGATAGGCGATCTTGACCTTGGCGATCGACGGCGACTGCGAACTGGTGCGGATGTTCAGGCGGCCGTTCTCCATCCACGCGATCGAGCCGTGGGTCTCGAGGTGCGCGTGCTGTACGCGCGGGGAGAAGTAGGTGCCCTCGTGGATCACATCGGCCTCGGCGAAGCCGGCGTCGACATCGCCGATGCGGGAGTGGATTTCGAGCAGGATGTTGTGGGCGGGATCGCGGGCGAACGGATCGTCCGTGCCGTGCAGCTGTGGTGCGCCCTCGGCCATCGCCTCTTCCGGATCGAACACCGCCGGCAGCACCTCGTACTCGACGTGAACCCTGCGGCAGCCCTCCTCGGCCGCCGCGACCGTGTCGGCCAGGACCGCAACGACGCGTTGGCCGACGAAGCGGACCGTGTCGTCGAGGATGAAGGTGTCGTCCGGATCGACCAGGTGGTCGGTGTGGATCGCCGTGGTGAAGCGCCTGCGCGGCACGTCCTCCCAGGTGTAGACGCGTTGCACGCCGGGAACGGCGAGTGCGCCGGTCTTGTCGATCGAGACGATCCGGGCGTGCGCGTGCGGGGAGTGCAGCACCTTGAGGTGCAGCATGCCTTCGATGTGGGTGTCCATCGTGAACTCGGCGCGACCGGTCACCACGTCGTCGGCGGCCGGCGCGCCGACGCTCGTCCCGACGGCCTTCCCCGGCGCGGCGCTCTCCACGCCGACGACGCCGTTCACGGCGTCCTCGATCCCCCGGTAGCCGGTGCAGCGGCAGAGGTTGCCCTTCAGCGCCCGCGGCAGGTCCGCCTTCTGGGCCTCGGTGAACGTCGCCGAGGTCATGATCATCCCTGCGGTGCAGAAACCGCACTGGAACCCGGGGGCGTCGCGGAACCGGCGCTGCATCGGATGCAGGTGGCCCGGTGATCCGAGCCCCTCGATCGTGGTCACCGCACGACCGTCCGCGCGGAACGCGGGGGTGATGCAGCTGTGGACGGGGCTGCCGTCCAACCAGACGGTGCAAGCGCCGCAATCGCCCGCGTCGCAGCCCTTCTTGACACCGTAGTGACCGAGGGAGCGGAGGAACGTACGCAGGCACTGCCCGGGTTCCGGTTCCTCGTCGAAGCTCTTGCCGTTGACGGTGTACGTCATGCCGGGCCCCCGATCATGAGTTCGCGGCGCATCTCTTCGGCGAAGTGCTTCGTCAGGTGGCGACGGTGGTCGGGGGTTCCGTTGGGGTCTGCGAACCAGGCGTCGGCGGGGATGACGTCGATGCTCTGCTGCAGGGTTGCGGCATCGGGCATGCTGTCGAACGCCATGCGCACCGGGCGTGTGGTGCCGGCCGTGACGGTGAGCAGCAGGTCGTCCGTCCCCGGCGTCTGCGTGCCGATGAGGAACACCGTCGAACGGCCGAGCCGGGTCAGTGTGAAGCGGCGGTGCGTGGTGCGTTTGCGCAGGGCGTGCGCCGGAATCTCGATGCGCCGCAGGATTTCCCCGGGCGCGAGGATGTTCCGATGGTCGCCGGTCACGAAATCGAGCGCATCGACGATGCGGGCGGACCCGTCAGGGGCCCACAGCTCGTACGTCGCCTCGAGGGCGACCGTCAGCGTGATCATGGGGCCGGCCGGCAGGGACATGCAGATGTTGCCGCCGACGGTCGCCGCGTTCCAGACCTTGAAGGAGGAGAGGAACGCCTCGCAGCTCGTCGCGAAAAGGCCACCCGCGATCCAATCGGCGGGCGCCGCAAAGGCATGCAGGTCGCAGATGGTGCACGTCGCGCCGATCTCGAGGCCCCTGTCGTGCGGGACGAGCGGATCCCAGTGCAATGCCGTCAGGTCGATGAGGCGGCGCAGGTCCGGCTGCTCCGCCGAGAACAGCCACGTGCCCCCGGCGAGCCAGGCGTCGCCTTCGCGCCAGTCCACGCCCGGACGCTCGGACGGCCGCCGGACGACTTCGGTAACGGTGTTTAGATCCATGGGAACTGATCTCCCTCGGCGCTCTTCAAAGGATATCCCGGTACGTGTCAAGCTGGCCAAGCGAGCGTGAGGGCCGGCCCACGCAGCCCGGCCTGCGCTCATATGAGCATGGATTGCGGCTCTTCCCGGCCACTGATCGGTTCGGCCAATGCCCCCACCAGCATTGGATAGTTGAACTATCCTTCTCCCCGTGGATCAGCTGATCGCCGAAGACCCGCCGCGCATTGGCCCGTACCGATTGATCGCCCGGCTGGGCGCAGGCGGCATGGGCCTGGTCTATCTGGGCCGCTCCGAGGGCGGCCGTACCGTCGCCGTGAAAGTCGTCCAGGCCGAGTACGCCGGGCACCCCGAGTTCCGCAGGCGCTTCGCCCGCGAGGTGGCCGCTGCGCGCAGGGTGGGCGGGAGTTGTACGGCGGCCGTGCTCGATGCCGATCCCGAGGCCGCCATCCCCTGGGTGGCGACCCAGTACATCCCGGGGCCCGACCTGCACGCCGTGGTCGCCAAGCACTTCGGGCCGCTGCCCGAGCCCTCGGTGCACACCCTCGCCAACCGCCTGGCCCTCGCCCTCCAGGCCGTGCACGGGGCGGGCCTGATCCATCGTGACCTCAAGCCGTCCAACGTCCTCGTCACCGTCGACGGCCCCCGCGTCATCGACTTCGGCATCGCAAGGGCGATGGACAGCCTCGCCGAGGACCACAGCCTGCACACCCGTACCGGCATGCTCATCGGTTCCCCCGGCTTCATGTCGCCGGAACAGGTCCGCGGCCTCGAACTCACCCCCGCCAGCGACGTCTTCTGCCTGGGCGCCGTTCTCGTCTACGCCGCCACCGGGCGACTCCTCTTCGGCGCCACCGACACCGGGCTCAACGCCCACCTCTTCCGGGTCGCCGAGGAGGAGGCGGACCTGACCGGCATGCCCGAGACACTGGTCGACCTCGTACGCGCATGCCTGCACAAGGATCCGGCCCGCCGGCCCACCCCCCAGGAGGTGGCCGAGCGTACGGCGACGGACCAGGCTTCGGAGTGGCTGCCGGGCGCGGTCCTGGCGCAACTCGGTCGCCATGCCGCCGAGTTGCTGGACTTCGCCCCAGCGGTGCATGCCCAGGCTCCCGCCGAAACCGCCGAAACCGCCGCGCCGCAGCCCGCGCCGCTGCCGCCCCCGCCGCCCGAGTACGCCCCGACGGCCCCCGGGCACTTCGATCCCGCGCAGGGATTCGGACCGCCCCCGGGCGCGCCCGCGAGCGACTGGACCGTACCCCCGCCCCGGTCCGCCCTCCCGGACCCGGCGTCTGCGCACCCCAGGCGCTGGTGGGGCCTGGCGGCGATCGCCCTGGCGCAGCTGATGGTGCTGTTCCAAGCGGCGAACTTCAACATGGCGATCCCTGCCATCCAGGCCGACCTGGGCCTCTCCGGCGACGGCCTCGAGCCGATGACCAACGCCTATTTCATCGCCTTCGCCGCGGTGCTGCTGGCCGGAGGGCACATCGCGGACCTCGTGGGACGCAAACAGACCGTGATCGTCGGCCTGCTCGGCTGCGCAGCCGCCTCGGCGCTCGGCGGATCGGCCGGCGAGTCCGGCACGCTGGTCTGGGCCCGCGGCCTGCAGGGCGTCTTCGGCGCGCTGCTGACGGCCGCCGCGCTGTCCCTGGTGGCCACCGGTTTCACCGACCCGAAGGAACGCGGCAGGGCCTTCGGGATCTACGCCGCGGTCACCGGCGGCGGCTGGGCGCTCGGGCTGGCCGCGGACGGCTGGCTCCTGGAGGTCCTGTCCTGGCGCGGGTCCCTGTACGCCGCCGTCCCCGTCGCCGTGATCGCTCTGATCGGCGCGCTCACCCTGCTCCCCGACCGCGCGGTCCGCACCTCCGGCCACTTCGACCTGCTCGGCGTGCTGCTCGGCTCCGGCGGAGTCGCCGTGCTCGTCTACGGCCTCGGCGAGGGCCGGCCGAGCGGCTGGACCACCCCCCTGGTCCTGGCGCTGCTCGCGGCGGGCGTCCTCCTGCTCGTGGCCTTCGTGTGGTGGCAGACGGCGACATCGACCCCGCTCCTGCCGCCGTACGTCTTCAAGGACCCGGACCGCGCCGGCAGCATCCTCAGCATGACCCTGGCCGGCGCCGGCATCCTCGCCCTGTACCCGGCCGTCGGGTACTACCTCCAGAGCATCTGCGGATACGGCCCCCTCATGGCCGGGCTGGCCTACCTGCCCATGGTCGCCGCCCTCGTCATCGCCTCCACCCAGGTCTCCGCCCGGCTGCTGCGCCGCGCCGCGCCGCGCGTCCTGATCCTGGCGGGCATGGTGCTCACGGCCGTCGGGCTGCTCCTGCTGACCGGCCTGAGCGGCGACGGCTCCTACGCGACCGAGGTACTGCCCGGCACGCTCCTGGCCGGCTTCGGCATCGGACTGGCCTTCGTACCGATCTTCGCCACCGCGACCGGGGGAGTCGCCGCCGAGCACCGCGGTGGTGCCTCGGGAGCGATCAGCACGGCCCAGGAGGTGGGTGCGGCGATCGGCGCGGCACTGCTCAGCAGCGTCCTCTCCAGCCACCTGCGCGATGCGGAGACGTCCGACTCGGTCGGCGACGAACTGCTGGGCGGCTACACCGCCACGCTCTGGTGGGCGGCGGCCAGCGTGCTGCTCGCGGGCCTGGTCGCCGGCCTGATGGTCAGGGGCCGGGCACCACGGGACGACGCCCGCCTGCCGCTGTGATTCCCACAGTGGCGGGCGGGCGTCGTCCGGCCGTCAGACTCCCAGGGCCCGGCGCAGACCGAGCCGGTCCGTGCCCAGCTTGGTGAAGACCGCCGACAGCAGCTCGGACACCGCTTGGGCGTCGGTGTGCATCTTCGCCGCGATCGCCGTGTTGTCGAGGCCGAGGGCCGCATGTCCGGCCGCCGTGTTCTCGGCGACCGTCAAGGTGTCCTGTTCGAACGTGTGCAGCCGGCGGGGGCGCAGCCCGGCCGACGCGAGCTGGGAACGGGCGCGGCGTGCAAGGGCATCGGCGCCGCAGGCGGCGGCCGTTTCCATGCCCCGGTAGAGCTGCTGCGCCGCCCGGTGCGGGTCACCGAGGGTGTGCAGGGCGGTGCCGTGATCGACGAGCGCATGGGCGAGTTCGCCGGCGGCCGGGGACTGTTCGAGATGGTCCACCGCCTCCTGCAGCAAGGCGGCCGCCTGAGCCGGGTCCGTGGCGGCCGCCGACACCCGCAGGGCGTGGCCGATCACGCTCGACGTGCCGAACGCACGTGCCCGGGACACCGCTTCGGCCGCCGTGGCGCGCGCCTGCTCGGGGTCGCGGGCCACCTGTGCCAGCGCCAGGTCGAGTTGCCAGGGGCTCCACGACGGATTGCGGGTGCCGCGCAGGTCCAGGCGCTTGCCCGCCGCGGCGAGGTGCTGCACCGCCTCCTCCATCCTGCCCTGGGCCAGGAGGAGCTTGCCCCACACGGCTTGGGGGTCGGGGTAGACGACGGCCTGCGGGAAGCCGTCCCCCAGCTTGTACGTGTGGGCGACCCGCTGGGCCTCCTCGGTGTTCCCGCGGGCGAGCAGCGTCTCGATGAGGGTGCCGATCGCGTACCACTGCGCCGGGGTCCCGTGTCCGATGCGGTCGGCGATCTGCAGGCCGTTGCGTACGAAGTCCTCGGCTTCGGCGAGGCGCCCGCGCCGGTACCGGACGTATCCGAGCAGGGTGTACACGAACGACAGGTGCGCGCCGCGCCAGCCCTTCGCCTCGAACTCCACGATGCCGGTGTTGAACAGGTCCTCGGCGCGGCCCGGCTGGTCGCAGTACATGAGGGTGACGGCGACGGAGGCCGGCACCTCGAATCCGAAGTCCTGGTCGGTCCAGCTCATGCCGCCGTCCAGCGCCTGTTCCGCGTACTCCAGGGCCGTGGTGGCGGGTTCGCCGCGCATGGCGGCGTCCCAGGCCCGCAGGCCCAGGATGTGCCGCTCGGCCAGGCCGCGGCCGGTGAGCCGCTTGGCGAACTGGGCGAGGAGCCGGGAGCGGGCGGGCGAGTTCTCCTCGTCGACCCGGACCGAGTTCCACTTGAACTGTTCGGCCTGCATGCGCAGCCGGGTACGGGAGCTCGTGGCGCGTTTGGCCTCCTCCGAGAGGAGCTCGGCGGCGTCCGCCAGCTGACCCGTGTGGGCCAGGGCCTGGGCGAGCCGGTACGTGATCGCCTCCCGCAGGCCCTGTTCGGCCTTGGGCTCTTCCAGCGCGGCCCTGAGCTGGTTGATGGTCGTCACCGGATCGTGCAGGAGGTTGGCGGAGCCGAGTTCGAACAGCACCTCGGCCCGGTCCTCGACGTCCGGCGGCTCGCGCAGCGCCCGGGCCAGATAGCGCCGTGCGGCATCGGGCGCTCCCGCGGAGAAGCTGTCGCGTGCGGCCTGGCGCAGCTGCTGCACCACCCAGGGATCGCCGTCGGGGTGCATCTCGAGCAGGTGGCGGGCCGCGGCGGCGGCACCCTGCCCGTCGTCGACGAGGGCCTGCGCGGCCATACCGTGCATGGCCACGCGGACACTGGGCGGGATCGAACGGTAGACGGCGGTGGCGATGAGCGGATGGAAGAACTCCACGACCTCCTTGCGCCGCAGGCTCGTGAGGACGGTCAGGATGCGGGCGTTGCGCAGTTGGTCGATGGCCTCGGAGAGCTGGGCCTCACCGAGCGCCGCCACACTGCCGACGATGCTGGTCGGTACCGCGGTGCCGAGCACCGCGGCGGCCCAGGCGAACCGGACGGTGGACGGTCCGAGCTGTTCGAGGCGGGTGATCAGACCGCTGCCCTTGACGGCGGAGGCCAGATCGCGGAGCTCGGGGATGCTGTCCTGGTGCGGCTTCAGCTCGCGGTCGCGGCCCTTCATGGCCAGCTCGACGACCTCGAAGGGGTTTCCGCCGGTGATGGCCCAGCACTCCCGGCAGAACACGTCGTCGGCGCTCTGGCCGAGGGCGTCGCGCACTATCCGGGCCACCGCGCTCGTGGTGAGGGGAGCCAGTTCGTGCGGACGCGTCCCCTGGCGCCCCATCAGCGCGCGCAGGGCGCCGGCGCCGGCGGGGATCTCGTCCGGCCTGCAGGCCACCATGATCAGCATGGCCAGTTCCTCGGCCCGCGCCGTGAACGCGGTCAGCCACGCCAGGGACTCGGCGTCCGCCCAGTGCGCATCGTCGAGGACCAGGACGACGGGTGCGCTGCGCACCGTCAGATGGGTGACGACCCAGTCCAGGCCGTCGCGCACGCCTTGCGGGTCGGGCGCGGTGGGGACTTCCGGGGCGGCCGTCAGGCCGAGCGCCGGGGCGACGATGTTGTACCAGGTGCCGAGGACCTCGTGCCGTTCGGCCTCGGTCATGGCGGCGAACGCCGGCTGGATGAGCTGCCGCATCACGTGGAACGGCACCTGCTTCTCCTGCTCGCCGCCGCGGGCGAACAGTACGGTGCAGTTGCGCTCGGCGGCGTGCCGGCGGGCCTCGGCGAGCAGCGTGGTCTTGCCGATGCCGGCCGACCCCGCGAAGGTCAGCACACCCCCGCGGCGGGCGGCCGGACCGGTGTCCGTGATGCCGCAGAGATCGTCCACCGCGCGGTGGATCGCGAGAATCTCGGACTCCCGTTCGAGCAGGGGCTGGGACGCCCACCCTCGCGGTTCCGTGACATGTGACATTCCTGCCCCCTCCTGCGCGTGCGGCCGAGTGTACGACCCGGGGGACGAGAAATTGCTGCTTAAGCACATTATTGCGGGATCACGTCACTCTTACGGGAGCGACGCTGTATCCTCCGCTGACGTCGGGAGCGGTGTGGCGTCAGCGGTTCGGTGAAATCACCCTGAAATGAACCGGATCGACCGGCTCCCGTCAATGGCGTGAAACAGGGATCATGGGCAGCTCGCTGGGCTGGGGTATCCCCGCCGGGAGTTCACGTACCGTCACTCCCGGGGCGGGGACCAGCTTCCACCGGGACGCCACGGTCGCCACCGCGGTCAGGATCTCCGCCACGGCGAACGCATCACCGATGCACTTGTGCTGGCCCGCCCCGAACGGGATGAACCGGTGGGGCCGGGGCGACTCGTCCCCGTGCTCCTGCCAGCGGTCCGGGTCGAAGGCCGTGGGATTGCGGAACAGTGCGGGGTCCCGGTGCAACGCGTACGGGCTGTAGGCCAGTTCGGCCCCGGCCGGGATGGAGACACCGCCCAGGGTGAGGGGCTCCAGGGACCGCCGGGTGAAGAGCAGCGGCGAGTGCAGGCGCAGCGCCTCCTGGAACACGTTGTTCGTGTACGTCAGCCGGGGCAGGTCGTCGGGGCGGACGGGGCGCGCACCCACCACCGCGTCGACCTCGGCGTGGAGGCGCCTCTCCACCTCCGGGTGCCGGCCGAGTTCATGGAAGATCCAGGCCAGGGTGGTGGCCGGGGTCTCCGTCCCCGCGAACATGATCGCGATGACCTCGTCCCGTACCTGCTGGGGGCTCATCGCGGCGCCCGTCTCGGCGTCCACGCTGGACAGCAGCAGGGAGAGGAGGTCGTGCCGGTCTTCCTGCTCGACGCCGTACTGCGCGATCACCTGGTCGATGACGCGGCGCAGGCGAGCGGCCGCCGCGTCGAACCTCCGGTTGGGCGGGATGGGCAGCCGGTCCAGGGATTTGGGCATGACGACGCGCAGCAGCATGCCCTCCAGGACGATGGGCAGCGACCGGTGCACCTCTGCGATCGCGGCCCCGCTCAGGCCTCCCGAGAAGGTCATCTCGGCGACCGAGGACAGGGCGTACCGGCGCGTCTCCATGAGCATCGAGACCTCGCGGCCCGCCGTCCACGAGGCGCACATCGCCTCTGCCGCCCGTCCCATCACCTCGGCGTAGCCGGCGATGTGGTTGCGGTGGAAGGCCGGTTGCACCATCCGGCGCTGTTTGCGGTGGAAGTCCCCGTCGGTCGTCACGATGCCGTTGCCGAACATCGGACGGAGCCGCTCGAAGATCCTGCCGCGGCCGAACTGCTGTGCCTGCTGGACCAGTACGGAGTGGACGTGGTCCGGGCTCGTGAGTACGTGGACGGGCCAGGTGCCGATGTCGAGGCGCACGATGTCACCGTGCTCGCGCAGTGATTCGAGGAAGGCGATCGGCCCGCGCCACAGGGGGAGTGCGTGGCCCAGCAGCGGTAACCGTCCCGGGGCCGCGGGGGCGTGGACCACAGGGCCGGGTTGCTCCGCGTGGGTCATCGACCACTCCCTGTCATGCCACCGAGACCAGGTCCGGGCGGGTGTACGCAGACTCCAGCCCGGCTGCGAACCGTTCGTCGCTGTACCGTGTGCACTCGTAACGCTGCCACAGATCCGTGCCGATCATCCAGTCCTCGTAACTCCGCACGCACCGGGTGACCGCTTCACGTACGGCCGGGTCCATCTCGCCCTGGGCGCCAATGACTTGAAACAGTCGTCGTTCCGCTGCCACGTAGTCCTCTATGCGGACCTGGATGCGGCCCCACGCCGCATGGACGGCGTCCTGGAGGGAGCGTCCCTCCCAGGAGGAGATGAGGGAGACGAGGTTGTTGTTGTCCCCGCAGGCGTGCTCCTTCGGCAGGGAGAACACGTCGTTGCCCCACGAGATGATGTCGACGGCGCTCTCCACGACCGCCTGGAAAGCGGGGAGGTCGTGGATGTGCTGCGGCACATCGATTCCCAGCCCGGCCTCGACCATGTCCATCATCGGCAGCAACTGGGAACTGTGCCGGCGCATCAGGACGTAGTCATGGATCGAAGGACGCCCGCCGGCCCCGCGATTGCCCGCCTCCTGGTCCAACGACCGCAGCATCAGCGGGACATGGGCCCGGTATCGGGCCGCGGTTCCCGGGGACATCCCGGCGAGGATGCGGTCGCACAGGTCGATGAATCCGTTCACCAACGGATTGCGGCGTGCTGAGGACCTGCTGGTCCTGCCCGTGTCCAGATACTGGGTGACGGCATCGGTGACGGGCCGCCAGGCCGCAAGTTCACCCGTCCTGATGAGATGATCGTGCTGATCGTCGAGGACGAACGACCAGGCCATCCACTCGGCGAGCAGAACGATGGTGTCGTACGGCACCTCGCCGCTCACCCGGCCCGCAAGGTGGCCGCAGCCAATGCCGGCGAACTGCTCCGCGGCATCGGTGACGAGCTCGTGGCGCAACGCCCATGACGTGGCCTCGGCGTTGGCCCGGGCGGCCAGTGGATGCTTGGAGTTCCCGAACGGGAGATGGAAATCGGGAACAGGGAATGGGTCGAGCCGGGCCATTGATCCCCCCACGGAAGAGTCGGATTCGCCAATACCCGCTCAATGTACGATCGTCATGGCACGTGCGATTTCAGAGCGCCCCGCTGCTGCGGCGCCGCCACGGCTCCACAACCGTGACTGTTCGGAATGAACCGGTCGCCAAGTGACCAGATCCCGCCCACACACGACTACATCAGGCCACCCGTGAACTAATTAACTCGCAGGGCGCAGCGCACTGTCAATGTAGGAAGTGGGGAGATACCGAATTCGCCGTGAAATTACCGAAGGAATATTCGTGGCGGATGTGCGGGCGGCATAGTCGCCCCGATCGGAGGTTCGCGCGAGGGGTATGGGGGAATCCGCGGACCGGGACTCGACCGACGCACGCTCGGCCCCGGAGCTGCTCAGGGGTCTCTTCCGGCCACTGACGCGCGCACGGCAGCACCGACCCCGGAGCGCAGGTGCGCGGCGCGGGGTGGATGCTGTGGACGAGGCGCCCGACTCCTGCGTGACCGGGCCCGGACCGCATCGAACGGACCTGAACTCCCCTGGGATCAACGGTCGTTGCGTACCCCCGTGACGTGCCCGGCGGAGGCAAGTGGAGGGAGGCGGCGGCGGGTTGGCGGATGGCCGAAGAACGCCGTGCACCCACCGCGAGCTCCCTACACTGCGAAGGGACGCGGCCGTCCGGGAAAGGGCGGGGAACATGATCGAGCACCATGCGGCAGACCCGGGGGACGGCCAGGAGGGCGATGTTCTGGGCCTCTACCTCGAGGTCCTGCGAGCGCGCCTGAACGGGGACCGGTTCGAGCTGCTCATCAGGGCCGTCCAGGCCACCTGCGCACTGCTGGCCGACGGACGGGAGGCAGTCCTGGAGGTGCCGGGCGACACCGATCTCGCCCCCGATCTCCAGCGCGAGTACCTGTCCCTCATGGCGGTCATGATCACGGGCCACCTCGACCACCGCCTCGTCGAACTGGCCGCCCCCGACGGCGGCAAGGGCTGGGCGGTCGTGGACAACACCCGCCCCCACCAGCAGCACGCGCCGTCGGTGGCCTTACCGCCCTGCGATGCGGCCGAGCAGGCCTGGATCGCCCAGGAGCTCGAAGGCATCGCCCGCGCCACCGACGACCCGGACGGCACACGCGGCGGCTGACGCACGTCCGGACCCCCGGCCGGGGCCGTCCGTAACGGCAGCGCACCAACGGCTCGTCAGTGTTCAGGCGTTCCGTCCGGTCAGCCGCCCAGCCGGTCGTGCAGGAACGCCGTGACGTCCGCCCGGGCCTTCAAAGCGGGGTGGTCCGCCGGGGTTTCGCGGACCTCCAGGGTCAGGACCGCGTGGGCCAGGCGGCCGAAGCCGTCGCCGTTGTCCGGGGCGGAGCTGAGCCGGATGACCTTGAAGGCGTCTCCGAGCCGGGAGCGCAGGGTGTCGAAGCGCTCCTCAGGCGCCATCCAGTCCCCGCTGAAGCGAAGCCCCATGACGCAGAGGCCGTTGTTGCGCGTACGGTCGACGACGCGCTGGAGCTCGTCCTCGGAGACACCGGCGTCCGCGCGCTGCGCGGCGGTCAGGGCGATCGGGGCCGAGGGCTGGCTCATGACGGGGGCCAGGACGGAGTCGTCCACGGCGGCGGCCAGGGCGAAACCGCCCGTGAAGCAGAGGCCGATGACGCCGACCCCCGCGGCGGGGGTACGGGCCGCGAGGTCGCGGGTGAGGGCCCGGAGGTAGTCGGCGACGGGCCGGCGGGCGTTCGTGGCGAAGGCCCGGAACTCCGCGGACACGCAGATGCGGGCGAATACGGCCGCGGTCCGGGCGACGGAGACGGGCTTGCCCGGCGTGCCGAACAGCGACGGCATCACGACGGTGAACCCCTCGCCCACCAGGTGCTCGGCGAGGCCGAGCACCTCGGGCGTGATGCCGGGCAGCTCCGGAAGGAGCACCACGCCGGGGCCCTCGCCCTTCTCGAAGCAGTCGTACGTGAGCCCCTCGGCGGAGAAGGGAGCCCGGCGCCATCCGGCGAGGGTGGCGGTCGGTGCGGTGCCTGTCATTGCTCCTGCTTTCGGTCGGCGTCGAGGGGTGGCCGGGTCCTGGCGTCGGCAGCCGACTGTACGCCGCGTCCATGCCAAGCAAGTCGCCGGAGGTCGGACCCGTCCGGGTGCTCTCCGGCGGATCCGCCCCGGCGGCAGGCCGGTTCACCGCTACGGTCCCCCCGTCGACACCCCGACCGCATCGGCCCGGTGGCCGGTCCCGACCCCCGGAGGAGACACGGTGACGCCGCATGCAGAGGAACGTAAGGCAGCCGGCCGGGCCGCCGACGAGGACCGGTACGGCACGCTCGTGGTCGTCACCAACGACGCCGGGCACGTGCTGATGCACCTGCGGGACGACCTGCCCGGCATCTGGGCGCCTGGCACCTGGGCCCCGCTGGGCGGCGGCGCCGAGCCGCAGGACGCCGACCCGCGGGCCACGGGCCTGCGGGAGCTGGGCGAAGAGGTCGGCCTCACCGACGTGGAGTTGACGCACATGTTCTGCGTCGACCCCGACGGCTACCCCGTCCACGTCTTCCACGGTCACTGGGACGGCGACCCGGCCGGCCTGACCCTCACCGAGGGGCAGGCCCTCGCGTTCATCGCGCCGGGCGACTTCGGCAGGATCCCGATGAGTCCCTCCGTGCTGGCCGACACCGAGCGTGTCCTCGAGCTCATCGCGCCGCCCCTCACCTGACCTGTGGCGGAGGCCGCTGGCAGGGTGCGTCAACAGGGCGGGGGCGGTGTCATCCTTCCGTGCGCGGCCAACCCCGTCGGGTGAACCGGGCGCCTGCCGGATCCGCCGTCGCCCCCGCGGACAGGGGCCCGCGAGGGGGTCCGGGCCGTCGGCCGCACGGCGGCTGACGGGCGGAAACGAGGGTCCGGACGCGCGGAAGGGATCACATTCGGTGCCACCATTCCCCCGCACACAGCGGGCAAGGCTGCGAAGCCGTTGCACAGGGATGAGAGGTAGGAAAGTGGCGCCTCAGGTGGTCGACGAAACGGCTCAGCGTCTCCCCACGCGGCAGGGTCCGGATGCCGCCGACCAGAGCGTGCCCCCGGCCGCACCCGCTCCGGCCGCTCCGGGACCGGCCCCGGAGCGGATCGACTCCGAGCTCCTCATCGCGGCGTCGGTCCTGCTCGCGGACGCGGCCCTGACGGCCAAGCAGTCCGGCGCGGAGCTGACCGGAGCCCTGTTCAGCTGGCGGTTCGGGCTGGAGGCGCTGCGGCGCCCCGGCTGGGCGCTCGGTACGGCCGCCTCCTGCGCCCAGGCGCTGACCGCTCCCACCGGGCTCGGATTCGGGGCCAACGGCGGCCTGATCGGCGAACTCGCCCGGATGGCCGGGAGCATGACGTACCGCCGCCCCGCCAAGGTGGCCATGGCCGTCGACGCCTTCGCCCTGCGGATCAAGGCGGCCGCGGCCGATCATCCGGGCCTCGACTCGCCGGCCGCACGCCGCTTCACCGACGCCATGGTGGCCGGGAACCGGCTGGAGGCACTGCGGGCGATGTACGGGCTGATCGAGCTGCTGGGCGTGACCCGCGCCCTGACCACGGTGAGCCCCGTGATCATGGAGCTGATGGCCCTGCTCGGCATGCTCGACGAGAACCCGGTCAACGACGACTTCTCGTGGGTGACGCTCGCCGGGGGCGTGCCGACCACCGACCCGTTCCTGGGACTGCCGAGTTCGGTCCTCAGGTTCCTCAACCCCGGCCCCGGCCGCGCCGAACGCACCGAGCCCGACCCGATCCTCGCGAAGGTGCTCGCCACCTCCCGCAACGACATCGTCAGCTACGTGGGCGACATCGGGGCCCTCGGCAACCACGGGCTGGTGCTGCTGCGCCGCGTCGCGTGCGCCGACGGCGCCGTACGGTACGTGCTCCTGCTGCCCGGCACGAGCTTCGGCCTGCTGAGCAACAGCACCCCGCAGGACCTCGTCGGCGCGTTCGACGGACTGCTGCGCACCGACACGACGTACACCCGGGCCGCGAAGAAGCTGCTCCGGCGGGCCGGGCTGCCCACCGGCGCGGACCTGATGATCGTCGGGCACAGTCTGGGCGGGATGACCGCCATGAACCTCGCGAGCGACGTGGAGGTCTCCTCCACCTACCGGGTCACGCACGTGGTCGCGATCGGCTCCCCGATCGACAGCAAGCGGCCCGCCGACCACACCACGCAGGTGATCAGCCTCGTCAACAAACACGACGTGATCCCGGGGCTGGACGGGCGCGGACCGGCCTCGCCCCACGACGTCCCCGGCACCTGGGTCGAACTGGCCTGGCTCGACGAGTCGTACGACTACCCGCTGTCGCACGCCCCGCAGGCGTACTCCGACGCGCTGCGCGGGGAGTTCACCCACTACCGGGAGCAGGTCAACAAGCTGATCGGCGCATACGACGGCGAAGTCGTCGGCAACCAGCCGTACATGCTGCGCGACAAGTGACGGCAAGTGACCTCAGTGATCACAAGTGACCCAAGGGACCACAAGGGAGACCGACCGATGACCACTGCCGACCACCCGGCCACCACGGCACGACGTCCCGCGACGGCCTGGCCCCTGGAGAACGCCGTGTTCAGCGCGGCGATGGTCGCCCAGCGCCTGCCGTGGGTGGACGCCCCGGCCCGCGCCCTGGGGCTGGACGCACTGACCCGGGAAGGGGTGACGCGCCGGCTGCTGGCGTTCCTGCGGCACACCCGATCCGGACGGCCGGTGCAGCTGCGCACCCCGTTCGGGCCCTTCCTGCTGCCGCTGGCCGCGGCAGACGCCGCGGGCCTGCTCGCCGGGGCGGACGAGGCGGGTGCGCTCGCACCCGCGGTCGGCCTCACGGCCGGCGGGCAGCGGTACGGGCTGTCGCCGCACGTGCCGCTGCCCCGGGACGCGGCGGTTCCCGCCGCCGAGCTGGGCGCCCTGCTGGCCGAGGACGTGGACCGGGTGATCGGGGCCCGGCGCGGGGACGGCACGCTGGAGTGGCACGACTGGCAGCGCGGCATGCAGCGGCTGAGCCGGCGCGTGGTGGCGGGCGCCGCAGCCGTCGAGGACACGCTGCTCGGCGAGGTGCTCGCGGCGGCGACCGCGGCTGCGGGCAGCAGGTCGTACGAGCGCCGGGCCGAGGCGCTGCGGCGCCGGCTGGCCCCGTACCTGGCCGACCCGGACCCCGCCTCGCTGGCGGGCCGGATGACGGCGCAGGGCGCGGGCCACAAGGGCACCGAGCCGGAGGCCGCCGTACCGGCCGTCGCCCACGCGCTCGCGCTGGTGTCGGAGGCCGCCGCCGGGACGGTGCTC
The DNA here is from genome assembly GCF_055579465.1 of Streptomyces sp. NPDC032745. Taxonomy (NCBI): domain Bacteria; kingdom Bacillati; phylum Actinomycetota; class Actinomycetes; order Kitasatosporales; family Streptomycetaceae; genus Streptomyces; species Streptomyces sp. NPDC032745. Next base: position 46,192 of record NZ_JBVING010000023.1, read on the forward strand.
CAGGCGCTGGCCCTGATCGCCGTGGGCGCCGCGGCATCCCCGGAGGCGGCCGTGGGCGAGGCGCTCCGCCGCTGGCCGCCGGTGGCCGCGGCCGTCTACCCCGTACGGGCCGACTTCGTATGGCAGGACCTCGCGGTCGAGGCCGGGACCGAGATCCTGCGGGTGCCCGGCTGGCTGCGCCGCCTGGACGGCGAGGGCAGCCCGGAGCCGGGGACGCCGGCGACGGCGCTGGCCTCGGGGATGCCGCCGCTGTGCGGGGCACCGACCGGATGCGCGGCGACGCGGTTCGCGGCGCTCGTCGCCGAGCAGATCGTACGGGCCGTCACGGAGGCGGCCCGCCCGGTGGTCATCGCCCCGCAGTTCACCGCGGACCGGCTGCCGGACACGCTCGATCCGCGGACGCTGGTCGTGGCGCTCGAGGACCTCGCCGCCCGGCCGGGCGACGGGCGAGTGACGGTCGGCATGCCGACGGCGGTGCCGGTCTCGGCGTTCGGCTACGCCCCGGCGGCGTACGGAGTCCTGGCGCACGCCAGCGCCGACCGGCTGGAGCGCCACGCGGAGAGCCTCGCGGCCTGCGCCGGGAACAGCGGTTGGAGCACCGACGAGGAGGGGGAGCGGTTCCGCATGACCCTGCTGGGCCACGCCGAGCGCTGTGCGACGGCGGCGGACGGGGTACGGCGGGCTGCCAGGCGGCTGACGGACTGAGGCGGATCTCCGAGCCGCCGCCACCCCGCGCCCCCGGCCACGCCGGGAAGCGGTCCCGGGCCGCCAGGGCGACCATGGGGGTGTGGAGGCCGGATGAACGAGCAGACGCCGATCGAGGATCTGATCAGCGGCGCCGCCCAGGACGCCGGCGGGTGGCTCGGCTCGCTGACCGTGGCGCAGCTCGCCACCAGCGCGGACGGCACGATCGTCCGCTGGAACCGCGCGGCGCAGGAACTGCTCGGCTACACCCCGCCACAGATCGTCGGCCGGCACATCGCCGACCTCCTCCACCCCGGAGCCGACCGCAGCCTCGGCCGTGCGCTGTGGGAGACCGCGGTCACCGGGCGCGGGGTGATGGGTACCGTGACGGCCTGGCACCAGGACGGGCACCCGCTGGAGCTGGAGATCTGGGCCAGCCCGGTGCCCGGCCGGCGCCACGGGGCCTCCGCGGTCCTGGTCTTCGCCGCCGACGCCCACGCGGCCCGCCGGATCCGGGGATCGTCGGCGGTCTGGGACGGGCTGTTCGCCCGCTCGCCCGTCGGCATCGCCATCCTCGACACGCAACTGCGATTCCTCCAGGTCAACCCGGCGCTGGAGGCGATGAACGGCCTCTCGGAGTCCTCGCACGTGGGACGCCGCCTCGCACAGGTCCTGCCAGAGGTGAACGCGGAGGACATGGAGGACGCGATGCGGCTGGTCCTGGCCACCGGGGAGCCGATGCTGGACCGCCGCCGCACCGGCCGTACCCCGGCCGACCCGGTCCACGACCGGGTGTGGTCGTGCTCGTACGTCCGGGTGGAGGACCCCGGCGGCCGGCCGATCGGCGTGATCGCCTCCCTGCTCGACATCACCGAGCAGCAGCACGACCACGTCGAGGCCGAGGCGGGCCGCCGCAGGCTGGCCCTGCTCAGCGAGGCCAGCGTCCGCATCGGCGCCAGCCTCGAGCTGGAGCGCACCGCGCAGGAGCTGGCGGACCTCGCCGTACCGCAGCTCGCCGACGCCGCCACCGTGGACGTACTGGACACCCTCGCCCGCGGTGACGAGCCCGGCCCGGGGCTGGCCGGGGGCGTGGCGCTGCGGCGCCTGGGCAAGGCCCCGCTGACCGGCTCCGCCGTGATCGGCATCCTCGCCCCCCTGGGCAGGACCCTCGTCTTCCCGGTGGCCGCCCCCTACACCCAGGCCCTCGCCGCCCGCCGGCCCTTCCTGATCGCCCACCTCGACGAGCAGGTCATCGCCTCCGCCGCCCGGCACACGAGCAGACCCGCACAGCTCCTGCCCATCGGAGTGCACTCGTTCATGATGGCGCCGCTGATCGCCCGGGACCTCGTACTCGGCGTCGCCACCTTCTACCGCACCAGCCCCGTCGGCCCCTTCGGGCCCGACGACGTCACCCTCGCCGGCGAGCTCACCGCCCGCGCGGCCATCAGCATCGACAATGCGCGCCTCTACCACCGCGAACACGAGACCGCCGTCATCCTGCAACGCAGCATGCTGCCCCAGCACATCACCCCGCCGCCCGGCATCGAGGTCGCCCACCGCTACCTGCCGGCCAGCGACGTCAACGAGATCGGCGGCGACTGGTACGACGTCCTGCACCTTCCCGGGGGCAAGGCCGCCCTCCTCATCGGCGACGTCATGGGCCACGGCATCGCGGCCGCGGCGGTCATGGGACGGCTCTCCGCCAGTGTGCGCGCCCTGGCCCGGCTCGACCTCGCCCCCGAGGCCCTGATGCACCAGCTGGAGGCGACCCTTGACGACCTCGCCGAGCCGATGATCGCCACCTTCCTGTACGCCGTGGTCGATCCGGAGACCGGCCACTGCCGGATCACCCGCGCCGGGCATCCGCCGCCCGTGGCCGTGGATCCCGACGGCACGGTCCACCTCCTCGACCTGCCGCCGGGCACCCCGCTGGGGGTCGGCGGCACCACCTTCACCACCACCGACCTGACCCTCGCGCCGGGCAGCCTGCTCGTCCTGTACACCGACGGCCTCGTCGAAGCCCGCGGCAGCGACATCGACGAGCGCCTGGCCGAACTCACCCGCCTGCTCGCCGAACCCCAGCGCTCGCTGGACCACCTGTGCGACTCGCTGATCACCCACCTGGTCCCGGCCTCCGCCGACGACGACATCGCCCTGCTCGTCGCCCGGATCGGTACCGACCCCCACACGCCCCCGCACCAGACTCCGCCTCCGCCTCCGGCCGGAGCCTGAGCGGCACCCGGCACCCGGCACCCGCCACCCGCAAGGCCCGGGCAGGATGGGCGGATGGATTTCACCGAACTGGAGCGGCGCGCCCGCGCGCTCGCGGCGTCGGGCACCCGTCGGATCCTCGGCATCGCCGGGCCGCCCGGAGCCGGCAAGTCGACCCTGGCGGCCCGCCTCGCGGACGTGCTGGGCCCCGAACTGGCCGTGGTCGTACCGATGGACGGGTTCCACCTCGCCCAGGCCGAACTGGAGCGGCTGGGCCGGGCCGACCGCAAGGGAGCGCCGGACACCTTCGACGCCGCCGGGTACGCGGCGCTGCTCAGCCGGCTGCGCACACCCGCGGCCACCGCCGTCTACGCACCGGCTTTCGACCGCTCGCTGGAGGAGCCGGTCGCGGGGAGCATCCCGGTGGACCCGGCGGCGCGCCTGGTGATCACCGAGGGCAACTACCTGCTGTACGAGGCGGGGGAGTGGGCGGCGGTACGGGCGCTCCTCGACGAGGTCTGGTTCCTCGCACCCGACGACACCGTGCGCGTCCGGCGGCTGGTCGACCGTCACGTCCGCCACGGGAAGGCACCGGCCCACGCCGAGGAGTGGGTGACGCGCTCGGACGAGGCGAACGCCCGGCTGATCGCCGCGGGGCGGACCCGGGCCGACCTGGTGGTGGAGTAGGGGCGTACACGGCGGCAAGGGGGGCGCGCAGCGGAGCAGATGCGCCATTTCCCGAAAGATTTCCGTCGACAGCCGTGCACATTCGGGCGTCTTTTCCGATGGGGTGGTGTTGGGGGAGCAGCCGGTCCGGCCGGCTGCTGGATGTGGGGGGCAGGCATGCCCGTTCCGTTCTTTTCACCGGAAGGCTTCCCGCCGACGTGAATCCTGTCCAGACCGTCACTCCCGTGCTGATACTCGTCGCTTTCGATGCCGTCAGGAGACACCCACTCCACCCGGGTGCGAGGACCCGGGCCGCGACCGCTCGTACCGGCCACGACCGGCATCCCTGGAGGAGCGCATGAGCGAGGGCGAGTTCGACCCGTCCGGGGACCGGGCGGTCTCCAGCGAGCTGGCCGGCGTCCTGCCGGTGGAGTTCAGCGCGTTCCACTCCCAGCACCACCGCGCCTACCTGCGCTACGCACATCTGCAACTGGGCTCCCGCGAGGACGCCGAGGACGTCGTCGACGACGTGTTCACGTTCCTGCTGAAGGTGTGGCGCCAGGCGCTCAAGGAGGCGAGCCTGCACGGCTTCGCCTGGGCGGTGCTGCGGGAACACGTCGCTCGCAGGCTGGCGGTTCTGGGCCGGCCCGCGGCGATGGTGGAAACGGCCTGGTTCGCCGCCCTGCGCCGCGCCTCCCGGCAGCGCATGGAACTGCTGGAGTCCAAGCTCGGCCTGTACGCGGCGATCGCGTGCCTGCCCGAACGGCACTACGACGTGGTCCTGCTGGCCTTCCTGCTGGGGTACGACAGCGGAGCCGTGGGCCGGATGATGGGGATCTCCCCCGCGACGGTCCGTTCGCACATTCGAGGTGCAAGCCGAATCCTGTCCCAGAAACTCGGGGCGGACTGGGCTCCTGGAGAGGAGAAGGGCCAGTGAGCGACATGACCGCCGACGGCGACGCCGTGCCGGGGGAGGAGCTGGCGGCGGCACTGGAGCAGGCACAGGTGCTGATGGAGGAGTACGCCGGCTACGACGAGGACGCCGCCCGGCGGCGCATCGCCCGCAGAATCGCGGCGGACCGGGCCCGCTCGGCGACCGGTGCCGCCCGCCGGGGCGGCTTCCCGGCACCGGCCTCCCCCGCCGGACCCGCGCCCCTGCCCACGCCGGTGCCCACCCCGGCGGACGACCTCGTACTGGACGCGGCCTGCCACGCGCGGGCGGCACGGATGCTGGACGACCTGGCCTGGTCCCTCGCGGAGAGCCGGTCCTTCGCCGAACTCGCCCTGGCCGCCGGAACCTGGCCCCACGGTGCGGAACCGGCGCTGCTGTTCGGCTGCCTCCTGCACCTGGCCGACCGGATGGAGGGCGCCCAGTTCTGGTTCCAGTACGCGGCGGGAGCCGGCTCGAGGACCGCTGCCCGCCTGCTCCACCTCCACCACCTCGCACGCGCCGAGGTGGCCACCGCCCGGCACTGGAAGGCGCTGGCCGAGGTACTGCCGCCGGACGAGGGTCTGCCGCACCTGCCGGAGATCCCGGAGAACCTGGAAGAGGCCCTCGACGCCTCGGTCATCTGGACCTCGCCGCCGATCACCACCCAGGACCTCACCGCCCTCACGGCGGTACGGGGCCACGGCGGGCGGCCCCCCTACCGGATCCCCGCCCGGCTGCGCCGTGCCGTGACCGCCCGGAGCTGGACCGACGACCACGATCTGGGCGAGGTGTTCCTCCTCGGCCCGCAGGTGGCGGTGGCGGTGGCCCAGCACGCACGGCTGAACCTCCTGCACCTGACGGACGAGGCGAACGCCTGGGCGTTCGAGGCCCTCAGGCAGCCGCAGCCGGCGCAGTCCGGCCGCAGCCGCGCCGAAGCGCGGCCGGCTCCGGTCGCGATGGAGGCCGTCCACCGGGCGCTGCGCGTCCTGGAGGTCGTCAACCGCTACTCGGGGGGTGTGAGCCTCGCGCAGATCGCCCGGGAGACGCGGTTGCCGCAGCTGGTGCTGGCCCGGGTGATGGAGCAGCTGGTACGGGCGAACCTGGCGGCCCCGACCGGCCCCGGCGCGTACATCGCGGGCCGCGCGCTCTTACTGACCGAGGCGGCGTCCGGTGACGGGCGCGGACACCTGCAGGAGACGCTCGCCTGGGTGCGGGACGCCGTCGGCGCCGCCGTCTACGTGGCCCGCTACACCGACGGCGAGGTGTGCATCACCCAGTACGCCGACGGTCCCGCGACACCGCTCGTGGAGGAGTGGGTCGACTTCCGGGCCGCCGCCCACGCCTCGGCCGTCGGCAAGGCCCTGCTGGCCCAGCTCGGTCCCGACGGCCGCAAGGACCACCTGTCACGGCACCGGGCGGAGCGGTTCACCGCCCACACCCTCACCCGTCAGGAGGACCTCTTCCGGCAGCTCGACACCCGCCGGCCGGGCGCCCCCCTCCTGGACCTGCAGGAGTACGCCCTGGGCACGGTCTGCGCGGCCGTCCCGATCACCTCGGGCCCCAACGCGGAATGCCTGGCCCTGTCCATTCCGGCCCCTGACCCGCACCGCCTGGTGCAGGCCGCCCGGATCCTGCAGAGCGAGGCCGCGGCCGTCCTGCTCGCGCTCATCGTGGCCGGCACCGGCCCGGGCGCACCCCGGACGGCGCCGCAGCAGGAGGAGGGAACGGGCGAGCCGGAGAGCATCCTGATCACGGCCACGTAGCCGGCCGTCCGGGACCCGGGGCAGGTGCCGCTGCACACCTGGGGCGGCCCCCGCCCCGGATCCCGCAGGCCGGGACCGCTCCGTCACCCGACCGCGCCGTCCCGCTGGCACGCGGGCCCGGCGGGCGGCTTGCTGGAGCCATGACACAGGGAGCACCCGGGGTGACCGGGGAGAAGAACCTGAGCACCCCCAAGGCCGCAGGCCTTGCCGGGGTCGTCTTCGCCGTCCTGCTCGCGGCGGCGATGGTGCTCGCACGGCTGGCACTGCCCGAAGGCGCCGGCGGCGACCAGGTGGAGATCGCCCCGGGCCGACGGGGGGAGCTGAGCTGGGCGATGGAGCTCGTCCCGTTCGCCGGCATCGCCTTCCTGTGGTTCATGGGCGCGCTGCGCGAGCACACCGGGGACGCCGAGGACCGGTTCATCGCCACCGTCTTCCTCGGCAGCGGACTGGTCTTCGTCGCCTGCCTCTTCGCTGCCGTCGCGGCCGCCGGAACCGTGCTCGACGCCGAAGACCCCACGGGCTTCGGCCGGCATTTCGCGTACACGCTGCTCACGACGTACGGGATGCGGATGGCGGCCGTCTTCGTCCTCGCGACCTCGGCCATCGGACGCAAGCTCGGGGTCTTCCCCAGGCCGCTCGTCATGATCGGGACCCTGACGGGACTGCTCCTGCTGGTGGTCGGCTCCAGCCTGCCCTGGTCCGAGCTCGTCTTCCCGGCCTGGGCCCTGCTCGTGAGCCTGTACATCCTGCGCGCCGCCCGCCGCCGCACCCCGTGACACCTGTCCGGCCGTCACTCCAACGGCCTCGCCGGACGGGCCCTCCCGGCTCGTGCGCCGCACGCTGGCCGGGGAGTCGGAGGGCCAACGAAAGGACTGGACCTTGCTGAGGCTTGTCGTCGATCTCAACCGGTGCCAGGGATACGCGCAGTGCGCCTTCCTCGCACCCGACGTCTTCGCGATGCACGGAGACGAGGGCCTGCTCTACGACCCGCAGGCGGAGGACGCCCACCGCGAGCGGGTGGCCCAGGCGGTCGCCGCCTGTCCCGTCCAGGCCATCCTCGTGGACGAACTGGACATGGCCGCGGCCGCGCCCGGCGCCCCCGGCGCCGGCAGCGGGGAGGCATCCGATGGCTGACGCAGCTCTGGACCGCCTCAAGGCGGACGGCCGGATCGTCGTCGTCGGAGCCTCGCTCGCCGGTCTGCGCGGCGCCGAGACCCTGCGCGACAAGGGCTTCAAGGGCTCGCTGACCATGATCGGCGACGAGCCGTACGAGCCGTACGACCGACCGCCCCTGTCGAAGCAGGCCCTGCTCGGCAAGGGCACGGCAGAGCGCACCGCGCTGCCCCGCCGCCGCGAGATCGACGCGGAGTGGCGCCTCGGCGTACCGGCCGGCGGCCTGGACATGGCGGCCAAGCGGGTCAAGCTGGCCGACGGCGACGAGGTGCCGTACGACCGGCTGCTGATCGCCACCGGTGTACGGGCCCGGCCCTGGCCGAACCCGGCCGAGGCAGAGCTCGACGGCGTCTTCGTCCTGCGGACCCGTGACGACGGCGCGGCCCTGGCCCGGCGGCTCGACGCCGGCCCCCGCCGGGTCCTGGTCATCGGCGCCGGGTTCACCGGCTCCGAGATCGCCTCGGCCTGCCGCGAGCGCGGACTCGAGGTCACCGTGGCCGAACGCGGCGACGCGCCCCTCGTCGGCGCCCTGGGCGGGGTCATCGGCGCGGTCGCCGCCGAACTGCAGCGGGAGAACGGCGTCGACCTGCGCACCGGCGTCATGGTCACCGGTCTCGAAGGCGACACCACCGGACGGGTCCGCGCCGCGCACTTCTCCGACGGCACGTCCCTGGAGTGCGACGTCGTGGTCGTCTCGCTCGGCGCCCAGCGCAACACCGAGTGGCTGACCGGCTCGGGGCTCGGCGCCGGCCCGCGCGGCATCGCCTGCGACGCCGGCTGCCGGGCCTTCGACATCCGCGGCATCGTCACCGACGACATCTTCGTGGCGGGCGACGTCGCCCGCTCCCCGCACCCGCTGTTCGGCTACCAGTTCCTGTCGCTGGAGCACTGGGGCAACGCCGTCTCCCAGGCCGAGACCGCGGCCCACAACATGCTCAGCGAGAGCACCGAGCGCCGCCCCCACATCTGGGTGCCGGCCTTCTGGTCCACCCAGTTCGGGGTGAACATCAAGTCGGTCGGCGTGCCCTCGATGGGGACCGAGATCCTGATCGCCCAGGGCTCGCGAGCCGAGCGCCGCTTCACCGGCGTCTACGGCTACCAGGGCCGCGTCATCGGGGCGGTCACCTTCGACAACTCGCGCTGGCTGCAGTTCTACGAGCAGCAGATCGAGGCCACGGCCCCGTTCCCGCCGCCGTTCCCCACGGTCGACCGGCGCCCGGAAGGGCAGAAGCCCCTCCCCGCGGACTTCCCCGACCCGTCCGTCCCCACGCACGGACCGACCATCACCCTCAGCGGATATTCGCCGACCGACCGGCGGATGACGTTCACCCCCGCCGGGCACTGACCCGCACGCCCTCCGGAGGACCCGGCATGAAGCAAGGCATCCTGAGCGACATCCTCGACTACTCGAACCGCGCGAACCCGTACCCGCTGTACGCGGAACTGCGCAAGACCCCGGTGTTCCACGACGGGGACGGCCCGTACGTCATCAGCACCTACCACGACATCCAGAGCCTGCTGCACGACCCGCGGCTCAGCTCCGAGGCCCGCAACCTCGCCGCGACGGCGGGGGATCCCCTGGCCGAGGGCGAAGGCGAGGGGGCGGCGACCCTGCCGCCGAGCTTTCTGAAGCTGGACCCCCCGGAGCACGACCGGCTGCGCCGGATGACCAACCGGCCCTTCGGTCCGCCGCACTCCCCGCACCGCATCGACGGCATGCGGGACGACCTCAAGGGCATCGTCACCGGTCTCATCGACAACCTCGGCGACCCGGCCGGGATCGACCTGGTCGACCAGTTCGCCTACCCGTTCCCCGTCACCATGATCTGCCGGCTGCTCGGTGTGCCGCGCGAGGACGAGGCACGGTTCCACGTCTGGGCCGACACCCTGGCCGCGAGCCTGGACCCCGATCCGGGCGCCGACCCGACGGAACGCGACAAGATCACCCACGACGCCCGGATGGAACTGGGCATGTACCTGGCCGGGCTGATCGAGGAGCGCCGCAAGAACCCCGGCGACGACATGCTCTCCCAACTGGCCGTCGGGCACGGCCAGGACGAGTCGATGAGCACGATGGAGCTGCTCAGCACGGCCGCCCTGCTGCTGATCGCGGGCCACGAGACCACCGTCAACCTGATCACCAACGGGATGCTCACGCTGCTGCGCAACCCGGACGTCCTGAAGCAGCTGCGCGAGACGCCCGGGCTCGCGGTACCGCTGGTGGAGGAGCTGTTGCGGTTCGAGCCGCCGGTGCAGCTGCTGCCGCAGCGCACCCCGCTCGCCGACATCGAGGTCCGCGGGGTCACCATCCCCAAGGGCTCCTCGATGTGGCTGATCCTCGCCTCCGGCAACCGGGACCCGGACCGCTTCGAGAACCCGGACCGCTTCGACCCGTACCGCAAGGACATCCAGCACCTGGGCCTCGGCAGCGGGATCCACAGCTGTTTCGGCGCCCCGCTGGCCCGGCTGGAGGCACAGCTCGCGCTGAGCGAGCTGGCCCGCCGCCTGGAGAACCCGCGCCTGGTCGAGGACCCGCCGCCCTACCGGCAGAACGCGGTCCTGCGCGGCCCCCGCCACCTCCAGGTCACCTGCGACGGGATCCGTCCCTGAAGGCCAGCGCCGGAATCACACAGGCTTCCCCCAGCTGCGCACGCATTCGGTTGTGGCTCCGGTCCGCGGGACGGACCGGAGCGCAGGCACCGTACGGGCAGTCAGGACCGGTCAGGGTGCGGTGAGTTCACCGCGGACCGCGTGGGCCGCCGCCACCAGGCTCGCCAGGGAGGCACGGGTCTCGGGCCAGCCGCGGGTCTTCAGACCGCAGTCGGGGTTGACCCACAGCCGCTCGGCCGCAATGGCCTCGAGCCCCTTGCGCAGCAGCGCAGCCGCCTCCTCGGCGGACGGGATGCGCGGCGAGTGGATGTCCCAGACACCCGGACCTACTTCCCGCCGGTATCCGGCGCCGGCGAGCTCGTCGGCCACCTGCATGTGGGAACGAGCGGCCTCGAGGCTGATCACGTCGGCGTCGAGGTCGTCGATGGCCCCGAGGATGTCGCCGAACTCGGCGTAGCACATGTGCGTGTGGATCTGCGTGTCCGGCCGCACCCCGGAGACGGTGAGCCGGAACGCCTCGGTGGCCCACGCCAGATATCCGGCACGGTCGGCGGCGCGCAGCGGCAGAGTCTCCCGCAGCGCGGGCTCGTCCACCTGGATCACCGAAGTGCCCGCGGCCTCCAGGTCCTCGACCTCGTCGCGCAGGGCGAGCGCCACCTGCCGTGCCGTGTCCCCGAGCGGCTGGTCGTCCCGTACGAAGGACCACGCGAGCATGGTCACCGGGCCGGTCAGCATGCCCTTGACCGGCCGGTCCGTCTGCGCCTGGGCGTACGTGGTCCAGCGCACGGTCATCGGATCCGGACGGGAGATGTCCCCGGCCAGGACGGGCGGGCGGACGTAGCGGGTGCCGTACGACTGGACCCAGCCGTGCCGGGTGGCCAGGTACCCGGTGAGCTGCTCCGCGAAGTACTGCACCATGTCGTTGCGCTCGGGTTCGCCGTGCACGAGGACGTCGATGCCGGCCTTCTCCTGGAAGGCGATGACCTCGCGGATCTCGTCCTCGATGCGCTCCTCGTAGCCGGCCGTGTCGATCCGGCCGGTGCGCAGATCGGCGCGGGCGGTGCGCAGTTCGGCGGTCTGCGGGAAGGAGCCGATGGTCGTGGTCGGCAGCAGCGGCAGGCCCAGGAGGGCGCGCTGGGCGGCGGCGCGTTCGGCGTACGGCTGGGCACGTCGGGCATCGGCTTCGCCGATCGCCGCGGTACGGGCGCGTACCGCGGGGTCGCGGGTGAGCGGGGAGTTCGTACGGGAGGCCAGGTCGGCGCGGTTGGCGGCGAGTTCGGCCGTGATCGCGGCGGGTCCCTGGCCGAGACCGCGGGCGAGGGTGGCGATCTCGGCGGTCTTCTGCCGGGCGAAGGCCAGCCAGCGGCGGATCTGCAGGTCGATGTCACGCTCGACGCCGGCGTCCAGCGGGACGTGCAGCAGCGAGCAGGACGCCGCGACGTCGACCCGGCCGGCGAGGCCGAGCAGGGTGCCCAGGGTGGTCAGCGACTTCTGGAGGTCGTTGATCCAGATGTTGCGGCCGTCGACCACGCCGGCGACGAGGCGCTTGCCCGGCAGCCCGCCCACCGCGGCGAGGTCCGCCAGGTTCGCGGCTGCGGCTCCGGTGAAGTCGAGCGCGAGGCCTTCGACGGGGGCCTTGGCGAGGACGGGCAGGGCCTCGCCCAGCCGGTCGAAGTACGAGGCGACGAGCAGCTTCGGGCGCTGCGTCAGGGCGCCGAGCTCCCGGTAGGTGCGGGTGGCGACGTTCAGTTCGGCGGGGGTGCGGTCCTGGACCAGGGCGGGCTCGTCGAGCTGCACCCACTCGGCGCCGGCCGCGCGCAGCTCGGCCAGCACCTGGGCGTACACGGGCAGCAGCCGGTCCAGCAGGGTGAGCGGCACGAAGTCGTCCGCGACGCCGGGGGCGGGCTTGGCCAGCAGCAGGTAGGTGACCGGTCCCAGCAGGACGGGCCGGGCGCGGTGCCCGAGCGCAAGGGCCTCGCGCAGTTCCGCCACCTGCTTGGCGGGGTCGGCGGTGAAGACGGTGTCCGGCCCCAACTCCGGGACGAGGAAGTGGTAGTTGGTGTCGAACCACTTGGTCATCTCCAGCGGAGCCACGTCCTGCGTGCCGCGGGCCATCGCGAAGTACCCGTCCAGAGGGTCGGCCTCGACGGCGGCGCGGTGGCGGGCGGGGACGGCGCCGACCATGACACTGGTGTCCAGTACGTGGTCGTAGAACGAGAAGTCGCCGGTCGGGACCTCGTGGATACCGGCATCGGACAGCTGCCGCCAGGCGCTCCGGCGCAGTTCGCGGGCGGTTTCCCGGAGGGCGTCGGCGCCGACGCGGCCGTTCCAGTAGCCCTCGACGGCCTTCTTCAGTTCCCGGTTCGGCCCCTGGCGGGGATATCCGTACACGGTGGCCCGTACGGCCGTGGCAGCGGACTCGGTTGTCACGTGACTCTCCTTCGCGAGCATGCGTGTGCGCGTCTTGCGACGGATCCCGGGAACGGAACCGGGGCGAAGGGGTGACGAACCGGACGGACTGCCGTTGTCGCCGCGTACACCGAGGTACGCGCGGTCAGTATCCGCCTGCTGTGCACGCCGACCCGCCCACGAGGTCACCGGGATCACCGCACGCGAACGGTCGCGTGCGGGCAACGGGCAGGTCTTCGGACTCGCGGGCACGTCTCGTCGTACGGAACGCCGTACGAGACTCCTACTGGCCGTCGCTTCCCAGACCCGGCCGGGCCCAGTGCGTATGACGGCGGTCGTTCCCGCTCACCGCTGCGGGGCAGTCCCGGATTCCCACCGGGTTCCCTCTTGCGACGCATCCCGCCTGGCTGACGGGGCGAACCAGCTGCGGAGTCAGCCTAAGGGCAGCCGCAGGGCGGCGGACAGGTGTGATCACCATGCGGACATCCGAATGAGACGCCCCGCCGCTGCGATGCGCCGCTGCCGGCCGCCTCCGTACGCAGGCGGCCGGCAGCGGGGGCTGCGGCGGCGGGGCCGAAAGGCGACTAGGAGAGCTTGCCGTCGTAGTCCGGGAGCTTGAAGGTGCGCTCTGCGTGGCCGCCGACCAGATCGCTGTTGTTGTTGCCGATGTTGGCGATGATCGTGTAGCCGCGGGCCTCGATCTCGGCGCGCTTGGCCGTCTTGTAGGCGCTCACCTCGCCGAAGAGGTCGGGCAGGTCCCGGACGTAAAGGTCCGAGACGGGGTAGCCGACCGCCTTGAGGTTGTGCTCGGTGAGGGAGTGGATGATCCCCGGGCGGGCGGTGACGAAGATGATGGCGACACCGTGCTCGTCGGCGTACCGGGTCAGCTCTCGGACCTCGGAGATCGCCGGGGTCGGGAAGGTCCAGAACCAGTGGAAGTCCGTCTCCAGCGAGGAGTTGTCGATGTCGAGGACGATCGCGGGCTTCTCGCCGGCGGGGGACTGGGCGATGCGCTGCTCGACGTACGGGCGGGCCGTGGCCATGACGGCGGCGACGTCGCGCTTCCACTTGCCGTAATCGATTCCGCGGATGAGCGCGTTGCCGCCGGGCGCGGAGGCCGTCGCCGCGGCCGGGGCCGGGACGGGGGCCGGGGCGGCCTGGGCGGAGGCGGCGGGGGCCAGCATCAGGACGGCGGTGGCTGCGGCCGTGCCGGTGGCGGTTCCGAGCGTGCGGATGCGGGCGCGGGTGCTGCGCATGTGGGGGCGCTCCTCATGGGCTTCATTGGCTGAAATGACATGTACGGGGCCAGAATCCGCATGGTGCTCCTCCTTGTCTACTGACCGGTAGTTAATTTTTGGTGGACGTCCCGCTTCACGTCGCGGTCCAGCCTCCGTCGAGGGCGAGGGAGGTTCCGGTGAGGTAGCCGGAATGGGGCCCGCAGAGCCACAGCGCGGCCGCGGCGACCTCCTCGGGCTCGATCAGCCGCTTGAGCGCGGACCGGGTGAGCAGCACCTCGGACAGCACGTCGCCGGGGCCGATGCCGTGCGCGGCGGCCTGCTGCTCGATCTGGGCCTCGACCAGGGGTGTGCGCACGTAGCCGGGGCTGATGCAGTTGCTGGTCACGCCGTACGGGGCGCTCTCGAGCGCGGTGACCTTGTTGAGCCCCTCCAGGCCGTGCTTGGCGGCGACGTAGGCGGACTTGTAGGCGCTGGCGCGCAGCCCGTGGACGCTGGAGATGTTGACCACGCGGCCCCAGCCGGCCGCGTACATGTGCGGCAGCACGTGGCGTAGCAGCAGGAACGGCGCGGTGACCATCACCGCCTGGATCCGGGCGAAGCGCTCGGCCGGGAAGTCCGTGATGGGGGCGACGTGTTGCAGACCGGCGCTGTTGACCAGGATGTCCACGGCGGTGGGGAGCCCCTCGACCGCGGCCGGGTCGGTGAGGTCGACCACGTGCGCCTGCCCGTCGACCAGTGCGGCGACGCTCCGTGCCGACTCCTCGCCGATGTCGACCACGTGCACGGTGGCGCCCGCCTCGGCCAGGGCGATCGCGCAGGCCCGGCCGATGCCGCTGCCGCCGCCGGTCACCAGCGCGACGCGCTCCCGCAGGAAAGGAAGTTGGCTCGTCATGGCTGAACAGTAGGGAGGGAGGGCGGCCGCGCCCATGGCGGCGCACGCCACACTCCGAAACCCGGGTGTGGTGCACGCCGCCATGCGCGCTGCCCTGGGGCGACGGCTGACGTCAACGCCGTTGCGCGGAAAGGAAGTCGAGCAGGGTGCTGCTCGCATCCAGTGCGGAGCTGACGGGGCCGAAGCCCGCGGGCGGCGCAACGGCCGAGCCGGGCCAGGTGTGGCCCGCACCGTCCATGACGAGCAGCCGTACGGCTGCCCCGGCGGGGCCGGGCTGCCAGGTGAGGGAGTCGTAGCCGGGCTTGACCTCCTCGGCCGGACCGCCCGCCCCGCCCGCGGTGGCGAACGCCTCCGCGCTCGCCCGGGCGGACATGGTCGCCGTGATGGGTTCTTCCCCGGGGCCGGCCGGCCCGGGACTGGGCAGGCCGGCCAGGGGCCGTACGGGGTCCTCGGCCCCGTAGACGATCAGCACGGGGACCGGCCCGGTGGGCTTCACGGCGGCGGTCCCGGTGGGGAGTTCACCGGAGACCGAGGCCGCGCCCGCGACCAGGTCCGGGCGCTGCGCGGCCATCCGCAGGGCCATGGACCCGCCGTTGGAGAACCCGGCGACGTAGACCCGGTGCGGGTCGGCCCGGCCGGTGCGCACGAGCTCGGCGATCAGGGCTTCGGTGAACCGGACATCGGTGTCCGGATCCGGCCGCTGCCCGGTGGGAGCGGTGCCGGCGCCCCAGGCCTTGCCCAGGGCCTCGGGGTACACGAGGAGCATGCCGCGGGCCTCGGCGGCCCGGTCCAGGCCGCTCTGTTTCCGCAGGTGCTCGGCGTCGGCGCCGCGCCCGTGGAAGGCGATGAGGAGCGGCCGGGGTCCGCCGCCGCCCGTGGCGGGGCGGTGCAGCAGGTACTCCCGGGTGCCGCCGTCGACGGTCAGCCGCTCCCGGCTGTCGACGGCGGGGGCGGACGAGGGGGCGGACGCGTTCATGCTCGCGGTCGGCCCGGCCGCCGCGGGCGGCCGCGAATCCGCCGCGCAGCCGGTGAGCGCGGCGGCCAGTGCAAGGCCGAGGGCCAGGGCGGCGGTGCGCGCGGTGCGCCGCGGGCGGTGGGGGGACGGCAACGAGGCCGAGAGGTTCCGGTAGGTCGAGGACATGCCGTGAGCACAACACCGACGCCCGGTCTCCGTCCAAGATTCCTATCGATCTCAGATCGATCAATCTCCGATATCGTTGCTGGCCGTGGACCTGATCCGGCATCTGCAGTGCTTCGTGGCTGTTGCAGAAGAAAGACATTTCGGCCGTGCTGCCGTGCTGCTCGGCATGGCCCAGCCACCCCTGTCCCAGCGCATCCAGCGCCTGGAGCGCGAGCTCGGCGTCCGGCTCTTCGAACGCACGAGCCGCCAGGTGACGATCACCGCGGCCGGCACGATGCTGCTGGCGGAGGCCCGCTTGCTGCTCGCCCGTGCGGACGCCCTCGCGGTCACCGCCCGCCGCATCCGCGACGGCGAGAGCGGACTCCTGCGCGCCGCGCTGCCGCCCGACCTCGCCGGCGAGGCCATCGCCGCGATCCTGGCCGCGTTCCGGCAGCACCACCCCGGCGTGGAGCTGGAGCTGCACGAACTGTCCACCGCCGAGCAGCTGGACCGGTTCGCCTCCCGTGAGCTGGACGTCGGGCTCGTCCGGCACCCCTGCGACCTCGCCGGGCTGGAGATCGGACCGGTCCTGCGCCGCGAACTCGGCGTGCTGCTGCCCCGCGAGGCGCCGGCCGCCGCGCTGGACGAGGTACCCCTCGCCGCCCTCACCGGATACGGCCTGGTCCTCTTCCCGCGCGCCGAGGCCCCAGCCCTGCACGCCGACGTACTGAACACCTGCGCCCGGGGCGGCTACACCCCCGCCGCCGTCCGGCAGGGCCGCGGCCCCGGCTTCGTCCGCGGCCTCGTCCTCTCCGCGAACGCCGTGGCCTTCGCCCCGCGCGACACCGGGCCGGCCGATGCCGCGGTCCCGCACGACGACATCGTCTGGCGGCCCCTCGCCGGCTCCCCGCTGGCCTGGCGCCACAGCGTCGCCTGGCCGCAGGGCCGCGGCGACGCCGCCGTCGGCGCCTTCACCGAAGCGACCACGCGTGCCCTGTGGAACACTGCGGCGGTGACCGCCGACGTCCCCGCACGGCCGCTCCACCTGCGCCCGGCAGCGGAGTACTGGCTGTGAACCACGCCCTCCACCGCATTCGCGCAGCCTTCGCCGAAGCCGGCGTCACCGGCCGGCTGCACGCCGTCGACATCGATTCCGGTACGGAGCTCGACGCCGGCGCGGACCAGCCGGTCGTCACCGCCAGCGTGCACAAGCTCTGCCTGCTCGTCGCCCTCCACCAGCATGCCGCGGCCGGCCGGGTGGACCTCGGCGAACAGATCGAGTGCCCGCCGGGCGACCGCACCGCCGGCCCCACCGGGCTGGCCGCGATGCTGGATCCCGTACGCATGTCCCTGCGCGACGCCGCGTACCTGATGACGGCCGTCAGCGACAACGCCGCCGCGGACCTGCTCCTCGCGCGCATAGGCATCGACGCGGTCAACGAGGCCACGGCCCGGCTCGGCCTCACCCGTACCCTCGCCGTCCACACCTTCCGCTCGCTCTTCGCCACCGTCCGGGAGGACGCGGGGCCCGCCGGCGCCCAGGCCCTCGCCGATCCGCGCGTCATCGCCCGGCTCCGCGCCCTCGACCCGGCCCACAGCAACCGCAGCACGCCCCGCGACATGACCCGGCTGCTCGGCGCCGTCTGGCGCGACGAGGCCTGCATCCCCGAACACGGCGCCGCGGTCCGCCGACTGCTCGGACTCCAGGTGTGGCCCCACCGGATGGCCGCCGGATTCCCCTTCGACGACGTCCACGTGGCCGGGAAGACCGGCAGCCTGCCGACCGTACGCAACGAGGTCGGCGTCATCGAGTACCCCGACGGCGGCCGCTACGCAGTCGCCGTCTTCACCCGGGCCGCCAACCCCGCAGCCACCCTCCCCGCGGCCGACGCGGTGATCGGCACCACCGCCCGCATCGCCGTGGACGCCCTGCGCGCGAGCTGAGCGGCCCCGGGGAAGCGGGGCGGCGCCGGACCGCCGGGCCCGGCCGCACGAGGCGCACGTACTCCACCGGGAGTACGCCCGATCGGCCCGCCCGGCTGACGACGACGCCGGCTGCGGCGGTCTAGCGTGGCCGCATGGCGGAGCGGCGGCGGGAGTACTGGGCGGAGCGCACGGGCGCCGGGCGGCTGCCCTGGCGGTCCTCGCTCCTCGTGGCCGTGTTCGCGCAGGCGGCCACCGGGTGGGTCCACCACCTCCAGCCCGAGCGGGAGCCGGTCGGCGCGCTCGGACGGCTCCTGCTCCTCCTCGGGCCGGCCCTGCTGCTCCTGCGGCACCGGTATCCGGTGCCCGTCGTCTACGGCGTCTGCGCGGTCACGCTGGCCTACCTCGCCGGCGGATACCCGTACGGCCCCGTCTTCCTCAGCGTCGCCCTGGCCTGCTTCGCCGCCGTCGTCGCCGGACACCGCTACGCCGCCTGGGGCGCGGTGGGAGCGCTGTGGGCCGGCCATCTGCTCATCGGGCACTGGCTGTACCGCTGGCTGCCCCCGCCCGGCGACGGCCCGGCGCCATGGGGGACGGAGGGCGGCGTCACCGCCTGGGTGATCGCCGTACTCGCCGCCGCCGAGGTGGTCCGCGTACGCCGGGAGCAGTGGGCCCGGGACCGGGCCGAGCGGAAGGCCGCCGAACGGCGCCGGGTGGACGAGGAGCGGATGCGGATCGCCCGCGAGCTGCACGACGTACTGGCCCACAGCATCTCCGTGATCAACGTGCAGGCGGGCGTGGGCCTGGCCCTGCTCGACACGGACCCCGAGCAGGCCCGTACGGCGCTCACCACCATCAAGGCGGCCAGCAAGGAGGCGCTCGGCGAGGTCCGGCAGGTCCTGAACACCCTGCGCGCCCCCGGGGAGGCCCCCCGCACGCCCGCCCCCGGACTCGACCGGCTCTCCGAACTGGTCGACCAGGCGGCCGCGGCCGGGCTCACGGTCTCCGTGGAGGGGGAGGCCGCGGCCCGGGGGCTGTCGCCGGGCACGGATCTCGCCGCGTTCCGGATCCTGCAGGAGGCGCTCACCAACGTGGTGCGCCACTCGGGCTCCCGGACCGCCAGGATCCGCATCGACCGGCCGCCCGGCGTGCTGGAGCTGCGCGTGGACGACGACGGGCCCGCCACCGGAGGCGACGCCGGCGGCAGCGGCACCGGCCTGATCGGGATGCGCGAGCGGGCCGCCGCGCAGGGCGGCACCGTCGAGGCCGGCCCCCGGCCGGACGGCGGCTTCCGGATCCTGGCCCGGCTCCCACTGGGGGACACGGGGAACGCCGGGAACCCGGGAGACACGGGAGACACGGGGAACACGGCATCGGGGGAGGACCGGTGATCCGCGTACTGCTCGCCGACGACCAGGCGCTGGTACGGGCCGGCTTCCGCGCGCTGCTCGACGCGCAGCCGGACATCGAGGTGGCGGGCGAGGCCGCCGACGGGGCCGAGGCCGTGCGGCTGGCGGGCGAACTGCGCCCGGACGTCGCTCTGATGGACATCCGGATGCCGGTGCTCGACGGCCTGGCCGCCACCCGCACGATCACGGGGGACCCGGTGCTGACCACCGTGAGGGTGGTCATGCTGACCACCTTCGAGCTCGACGAGTACGTCTTCGAGGCGATCCGCTCCGGTGCGTCCGGCTTCCTGGTCAAGGACACGGAACCGGAGGAACTGCTGCGTGCCGTACGGGCCGTGGTGGCGGGTGACGCGCTGCTGTCACCCGGGGTGACGCGCCGGCTGATCGCGGAGTTCGCGGCCCGGTCGAAGGCTCCCGAGGCGGCGGCGGAGCTGGACCGGCTGACCGAGCGGGAGCGCGAGGTGATGGCCCTGGTGGGGCTGGGCCTGTCCAACGCGGAGATCGCCCGCCGGCTGGTGGTCAGCCCCCTGACCGCGAAGACGCACGTCAGCCGGGCCATGATCAAGCTCGGCGCCCGGGACCGGGCCCAGCTGGTGGTCCTGGCGTACGAGTCGGGGCTGGTCCGGCCCGGCTGGCTGGGCTGAAGCCGCTTCCGCGGTGGGCCACTCCCGCGCTGGGCTACTCCTGCTGTGGTATGTGAACTGCCGTCGGCCGTACGACGACCAGGGCGCCCTCCCGGGGCGAGTCTCGGATGTGACAGGACAACCCCTTCCGAGGAGCTGAACCGAGATGAACACCCTGGCGTACGACGGGCCCGGCCCGTGGATCCTGTTCGTCCCGTTGATCTGGGCGGCCGTCGTCTTCGGCGTCGTCACGGTCCTGCGCCGTACGGTGTGGCGCGGCGGCCGCGGCCCGCGCGGACCGTGGGCCGCAACCCGGGGCTCGTACGGCGAGAACTCGCCGATCGCGATCCTGGGCCGCCGGTTCGCCACCGGCGAGATCGACGAGGACGAGTACTGGCGGCGGCTGTCGGTCCTGGACGAACAGTTCGGCCGCACCCGCCTCGACGGCAAGGACGGCCCCGTCTGACCACGCCGTCCGTGGGCGTAGGGGCCGACGGGGTGACGAGGTCCGCGCACCCGCGGACCGCCACCCCGTCCCGGGCTCCCGTCCCGCGCACCCGGGCCGGCTCCGGCCCGGGCGCGCGGGACGGGAGCCCGGGCGTCACAGGACCCGGCGCATGCAGATCCGCGGCCAGCGGTCCAGGCCGTGTTCCGCTTCGCGGTCGCGGATGTCCTTCAGGCCGGGGCTGAGCTCCTCGTCGGCGAGGCGTTCGAAGCCGCAGCGGGCGTAGTACGGGGCGTTCCACGGGACGCCCTCGAACGTGGTGAGGGTCAGCGCCGGTATGGAGTCGGCTGCCGCCCGCGCCGCCAGGTGTTCCAGCAGCGACCGGCCGATACGACGGCGCGCACCGTCCGGATGCACGGAGACCTGCTCGATGTGGAGGTTCCCGTCGACGCGGTCGGCGATGAGGTAGGCCAGCGGAGCATCGGCCTCCGTGACCGCGACCCAGGCCAGTCCGGCCCGCTGGTAGCGGGCGAGTTCGTCGAGCGGCAGCGGTTCGTCGTCGGCGATCTCCGGCATGCCGATGCCGCGGAAGCATTCCCCGGCCGCCCTCTCGATGGCCTGGAGGAGGGGCAGTTCATCGATGTGCACTGCTCGAATACGCATGGCGCCCATTGTCGCCGCCGGGCGTACGGTGCCTCCGGCGGGGCTCGTTCGTCCACAGTCCGAGACGCGTGTCTCGGCGCGATTCGTTTCGGCCGGATCCCGCCGGGCATCCCGCCATTCCTCCCCTCGCCCGGCCGGGTGGCCCGGACCCCGGGTTACGGTCCCGCGATGTATTCGAACACGCAGACAGCCGACGCCCCTTCGCCCAGCCGTCGCGGCCTGCTCCGCGCCGCCGTGGCGGGCTCGGCGGCCGTGGGGTCCGTCCTCACCCTCGGTTCCGCCTTCCCCGCCTCCGCCGCTCCGGCTCCCGCTCCTGCCCCCGCGGTGCCGGAGGCCGCCGGGCGGCCCGTCTCCCCGGAGGAGGCCCTGCGCCGGCTGGCCGCCGGGAACCGGCGCTGGCGCACGTACTGCCAGGAGCACCCGCACGAGTCGCCGTCCGTTCGGCTCCAACTCACCCGGGCCCAGCACCCCTTCGCGATCGTCCTCGGCTGCGTCGACTCCCGCGTCCCCCCGGAGCTCGTCTTCGACCAGGGGCTCGGCGACCTCCTGACCGTGCGCTCCGCGGGCGAGGTGCTCGACGAAGCCGTGCTCGGCAGCATCGCGTACGGGGTCCTGGAACTGGAGATCCCGCTGGTGCTGGTCCTCGGCCACCAGTCCTGCGGGGCGGTCGGCGCCGCCGTACACGCCGACGAGACCGGCGAGCAGCTGCCCGCGCACATCCAGTACCTGGCCGACCAGATCCGGCCGGCCATCGACCACGGCCAGCACGGTGACGCCCGGATCGACGCCACCATCGACGCGCACGCCCGGCGCACCCGCGGTCGGCTCGCCGACGAACCCGACATCGCCCGCCGCATAGCCACCGGCAGGCTGGCCGTCGTCGCCGCCCGCTACGACCTCCGCGACCAGAGAGTCCGCACCCTGGCGTAGTCCAGGCTCCCCGGGGGCGCTGGAGCGCCGTCGTGCGCCCCTGGTGGAGGCGGCCGGCCGGACCCCACGCTGGGACCTGGTACACCCACCAGGGCGGGGGTCATGGCCGATGTCGACGTCGATGGAGAACCAGGGAAAACCGATCACCACGCACGACATGGTGGTGGTCCACCGGATGTTCCGGCGCGAGTTCCGGGAGGCGGCGGGCCGGGTGCGCGGGGTGCGCCACGGGAGCCGCGCGCAGGTCAGGCTGGTCGCCGACCGGCTGGCGCTGCTGCTGGACACCCTGCACCACCACCACGAGGGCGAGGACCGGCTGCTGTGGCCCAAGCTGGCCGAACGCGTGCCCGGGCACGGCGAGCTGTGGAAGCGGATGCAGGGTCAGCACGCCGGCCTGGCGGCCGGCCTCGGACGGGCGGACGCCCTGCTCGGGCTGTGGGCGGCGGCCGGGGCGAGCGCCCGGGGAGAGGAGCTGGCCGCCGTACTCGAGCAGGTGTCCCAGGCCGTCGAAGAGCACTTCGACCAGGAGGAGAGCGAGGCGCTGCCACTCGTCCCGGCCGTGGTGTCGCAGGCGGAGTGGGACGAGATCGGCGACGCGGCCAGCGCCGCCGTGCCCAAGAGCAAGCTGCTCACCGTCCTCGGGATGATCCTCAAGGACACGGACCCGGGGGAGCAGATCCTGATCATGGCGCACCTTCCGCTGCCGCCCCGGGTGATCTGGCGCGCCGTCGGCGAGCGCAACTTCCGACGGCTGGAAGAACGCCTGGCAGCGGCGTGGGGCACGGCTAGGAGCGGTACACGCGGAGGTCCGAGACCTCGTACGACATCTCGGAGACGCCCGGGTCGGGAGCCGGGTGGTAGCGGCCCGCGCTCACGGACAGGTTCACGATGATGTACGCCCGCCAGCGCCGGCCCACCCCGGAGCGGTCGGCGAACGCGCGCGTGCCGTTGACCCACCAGACGACCGAGTTCGCACCGAACTTGACCTTGAGGTCGACCCACGCGCCGGGCCGCACGGCGGCGTCGTGGAAGTAGAACGATCCGCCGCCCCGCACATGGTTGGAGAGTTCCAGCAGGTCCGGGTTGTCGGGGTGGTACTCGAAGACGTCGACCTCCTGGCCGCCGTCCCGCCAGGTCCAGATCGCGGGCCAGGCGCCGACCGCCTCCGGCAGTCTGACCCGGGCTTCCAGCACGTCCTCCGCGCGCAGCAGGAATCCCTCGTCGCTGCCCTCGGTGGTCAGCAGGCCGGTGTCCCAGTTGCCGTCCGGCCGCCGGGTGGCGCGGAAGGTCCCGGTGCGGCTGTAGGCCGGATCGTCGGTCAGGTGATCGAGTTTGCTGTCGCCCGGATTGACCGGGCCGCCGTCGGGATAGGCCCAGGACCGCCCGGCGACCCACCGGGACGTCGAGCCGAAGTCGGCCGAGAAGACGAGTGCGCCGGAGCGCCGGAACTTGGCGAGGATTTGCGAGATCACCCCGCAGCTCTGCCCGCGGCGCGCCGTCCGCATTCCGGTGATCTTTACCCGATTGGCCCGGGATGGGGCACTTCGGGGCGCCGGGGGCGCCCGCGGCGCACGCCGGTCAGGAGCCGGACTGCTGGATCCGCTCGGCGCGCTCCGCGTGCTTCTCCTTGATGCGGACCGCTTCCTTGCGGACCTCGGCCTGGGTGGTGCGCTCCTTCTGGAGCCACTCCGGGTTCTCCTGCTTCAGCGCGTCGATCTGCTCCGTGGTGAGGGCCTCGGTGACCCCGCCGCGCGCGAGACCGGCGATCGAGACGCCGAGCTTGGCCGCGACCACGGGCCGGGGGTGCGGGCCGTTGCGTCGCAGATCCTGCAGCCACTGGGGCGGCTCGGCCTGCAGCGCGTTCAGCTCGCTGCGGGTCACGACACCTTCCTGGAACTCAGTGGGGGTGGCTTCGAGGTACACACCCAGCTTCTTCGCCGCGGTGGCGGGCTTCATGGTCTGGGTGGTCTTGTGCGACGTCATGGGGTCAAGAGTATCGAGCGTGTGCGCTACTTCTGACCACGGCCGGTAACCTGGCCGGGTGACAGGCTCGGAAGCATCTCCTTCAGCATCTCCTTCGTTCCGGCTCGCGTACGTCCCGGGAGTGACGCCCAGCAAGTGGGTGCGGATCTGGAACGAGCGCCTGCCCGACGTCCCGCTGACCCTCCTCCAGGTGTCCGCCGCCGAAGCCCCCGACATGCTGCGGGGCAGCGGCGCCGACGCCGGGTTCGTGCGGCTGCCGATCGACCGGACGGGCCTGGCCGCGATCCCGCTCTACACCGAGACCACGGTCGTCGTGGTCCCGAAGGACCACATCGTGGCCGCCGTGGAGGAGGTGTCCACCGGGGACCTCGCCGACGAGATCGTGCTGCACCCGCTCGACGACACCCTGGACTGGGAGAGCCTGCCCGGGCGGCCCGCGCTCGAACGCCCCGCCACCACGGCGGACGCGATCGAGCTGGTGGCGGCCGGGATCGGCGTTCTCGTCGTCCCGCAGTCCCTCGCGCGGCTTCACCACCGCAAGGACCTCACGTACCGGACGGTCACGGACGCCCCCGAGTCCCGGGTCGCGCTGTCGTTCCCGGACGGCGAACCCACCGACCTGGTCGAGGAGTTCATCGGGATCGTGCGCGGCCGGACCGTCAACAGCACCCGCGGCCGTGCCCAGACCCCGCCGCAGCCGAAGCAGCGCAAGCGCCCCGAAGCGGCCGGCGCGGGGCGCAAGCCCACGGCCGGGAAGTCGGGCGGCAAGAACCCGCGCGGCGCCTCCGGTGGCTCCGGCGGAGCGAAGGGCGGAGCCAAGGGCGGCAAGAGCAGCAAGGGCGGCAAGCCCCGCCGCCGGCCGTAGCACCGCTATACGCCGATCCTGACCAGGGCGAGCGTGATGTTGTCGGGGCCGCCGGCGTCGATGGCGGCCTTCCACAGCTCGAACGCGGCCTTGCCGTCGTCGTGCACCCGCAGCAGCTCGTCGAGCTCCTCGGGCGGCACCGGGTCCGTCAGCCCGTCCGAGCACACCAGGAACCGGGCTCCGGCGGACAGCGGCTCCGTCGAGACGTGGGGCGTGATCGCGCTGCGCCGGCGGGCCCCGCCGAGCGCCTGGGTCAGCAGGGACGTGGTGCGCTGCCCCGGTTCCAGCGGCGGATTGTCGTCCACGCTCACCTGCCTGAGCTCCTCCGCCGTGGCGTCGAAGACCCTGCTGTCGCCGACGTTGAAGGAGATCAGCGAGTCCTCCAGTACGACGGCGCCCGCGACCGTGGTGCCCATGGTGGCCAGCTGCGGATCGCTGTCGGCGGCCGCGTACACCGCCTGGTTGCAGAGGACGAGCGCCTCGCGGACGGCTCCCTCGCTGTCCAAGGAGGGCCCGAGCATCGCGAGTTGGCGGGCGACCAGCGCGCTCGCCACCTCGCCGGCCGGCTGCCCGCCGATCCCGTCGGCGACCGCGACGACGAGCGGCGAACCGGTCGGGAAGACGAGCGTCTGCGGATTGCGCGTCACACCGGCGCACAGCGTCCACGGCCCGACGACGAGGCTGTCCTCGTTGTGGTCCCGTACCAGCCCGGCATGGCTCAACGCGCTCACGGCTATGTACGTCATCGCACCCCCATTGTCGCGCCGCGCACCCGAAGGCGCCCTCGGAGCCGCGCCGCAGCCGCCGCCGCCCCCGACGCCCGCCGCCTCACCCGGGCCCCCGGCCGCCGCGCAGCGTCTGCCATTGCACGAGCCGGCTGATGTCCTTCGCGGTGACGATCCCCACCAGCCGGCCCCCGTCCACCACCAGGACCGGCAGCCCGGTCCCCGGGCGCAGCTCGTCCAGGGCCTCGCCCAGCAGATCGTCCGGGGCGGCGACCGCGCACTGCGCCAGCGGCGTCGCCACGTCGCGCACGCGCAGTGCGTCCCGCTGCGCATCGGTGATCCGGGCCAGCACGCGTACGTGCACCACCCCGCTCGGGCGGCCGTCGAAGTCGAGCAGCGGCAGTGCGGAATGCCGGGACTCCACGGCCACCTCGTCGATGAACTGCCGCACGCTCAGCCAGTCGGCACCGGTCGCCACCGGGCTGGACATGGCATCGGCCACGCGCACGCCCCGTAGCCCCGTGCGCAACACGGCGTGCTGGCGCTCGGCGCCCGCGACGAAGGCGATGAAGAGCCCGATGAAGACCAGCCACAGCCCGCTCGACACCCCGCGCACGAAGGAGATCCAGCCCACGGCCGTCAGCAGCACGCCCATGACCTGACCGCTGCGCGAGGCCGCCCGCTCCGCCCGCTCCCGGTCGCCCGTACGCCACCACAGCAGCGCCTGCAGCACCCGCCCGCCGTCGAGCGGAGCGGCCGGCAGCAGGTTGAAGACGCCGAGGAACAGGTTGGTCCAGCCGAGCCACACCAGGACGGCTGCGGGGACCGCCCAGCCGAGCAGGGCGTGCAGCCCGATCCCCGCGCCCAGTGCGGCGCCGCCCAGCAGCAGGCTGGTGAGCGGCCCGCTCACCGCGACCACGAAGGCCGCCGCGGCGGTCTGCGGCCGGCCCATCCTGGTCATCCCGCCCAGCGCCCAGAGGGTGACGTCCTCGACGGAGATCTTCCTCCTGCGGGCGGTCGCGGCGTGCGCCGTCTCGTGCAGCAGCAGGCTGCCCATGAGCAGCAGGGCGCCCACGACGCTGGCGAAGGTGTAGACGGCGTTCGAGCGCCCCGGAGTCCACACGGGGAGGGTCTGGCGGCCGAGCCCGTACGCGAACAGCACCACCAGCAGCGGCACGCTCCAGTGCATGCGCAGCGGCACCCCGACAACACGTCCGATAGGGACCGAGCCGTTCATCGTCGTCTCCTGCCGGCTCGGCAGCGGGTCCACACCCATTGTCACTCCGCGCGCGGACCCGCGCCGGGTGCCGCCCCGGCCCGCGGACGCGGTCGGCAGGGGGCGGCACCCGGCGGGGCTCAGCCCTCGGTCGCGGCGGCCGGAGCGGCCAGGGCCTCGTCGAGCTCCCACGCGTGGCGCTTGAACTCGCGCAGGAAGTCGGCGTGGTCCTCCCACTGGCGGGCGATGCCGCGCAGCACGTCCCAGTGGTGCTCCACCGACTGGTCGATCACCCGGCGCAGCGCCGGCTCGGCCTCCGCCCGCTTCTCGAGCAGCCCCTTGACCGCCGAGGCCTCCAGCACCGCGTTGCGCAGTGCGCGCAGCGCACGGGAGGTGTCGTCCATCGCGAAACCGCGCTCGCTGCCGGTGGCCTCGTCGAACAGCGGGGTGAGCCGCGCCTCGATGAATGCGGTGATCCGCTCGAAGTGCTGCACGTCCATCGGGACTCCATCTCCTGCCGCGCGCGGTGCGGCCCGGCACATCGGGTGTTGCTTCTGCTTCCAGGCGTTCTGGCTCCGCCTGCGTGGACGCAGAATATCCGTTGAAGATCGACCGCAGGATCACCGCCGGCTCACCGCAGGATCCGTGTGCGGTCCCGGAATTCCGGGAAGGAGATCCGCGGTATTCACCGTCGCTCCGCGTCCTCCCGGTGTTACCTTCCGTTGCGTCGGCGCGTGCGTCGCATTTTCGGTTGGGGGGCGGGGGAATGGTGAGCGCAACGGCAGAGCTCGGCCATGCGGAGGGGACCGACGCTTTTCTTCGGCACATGATCTGGCGGTATCCGGACCAGCGGCAGCCCGTGGTGGCGCTGCTCGGGCCCCGGCAGTCGGGCAAGACCACCATGCTCCGCTCCCTGTCCCAGGGCTGCGGATCCACGGTGGTCCATGCCCACCTCGACTTCCACGAGAACCCGCTGGACCCGGTGTCGGCCGCGGCCCTGGTGGCCTTCCAGATGATGCGCGGCTGGGACACACTGCGGCGCAGCCCCGTCTTCCACCGGTTCGCCCTCGGGCTGCTGGCCCTCAACGAGAACCTGGAGGCGGACCGCTCCCGGGCGACGGACCAGATCAAAGGCCTGATCCAGCAGTACACGCGCAACACCCGCCGCGGCCGGTTCGCCACCCGGCTGGAGGAGGCCGTGGACGCCACGATGGACGTCGTGGCCACCGGAGCGCTCAGCCCGCTCGTCCAGGGGCAGGCGCGCGAAGTCGTCACCGCCGTACGGGAACGGGCCCGGCCGGTGATCGGATCGCTGCTGCAGAGCACCGCCCGCTGGGGCCTGCGCGACGCGCTGCGCTGGCACGTCGGCATCCCGGAGGCCGAGGCCGCGGGCTCCCTGGACGCGCTGATCAGACTGAGTTCCGCGTCCCGGTCGGCCGCGGTCGGGCCGCTGCTGGCCGCGTTCCTCGCCGACGCCAAGGACCAGGCGGAGCGGCACCCTGCGCTGCGCTCCTCGTGCTCCTGCGAGCTGCCGGAGGAGTACTCCGGCCGGGCCGTCCGGCACGACCACGCGTGGGTCCTCTTCGTGGACGGCGCCCAGACCCCGGCCGGCCGCCGGTTCCTCGCCGCACTCGTCGCGGCGCGCATCCGCAACGAGCAGAACGAGCCGGGCTCAGGGGCCGCCGCCGACCCCCTCGTCGTCCTCGCCGCCTGCGACCAGTGGCAGCCGGAATGGACCACCCGCTGGTGCGAGCCCTGGCGCACCACCCCGCTGCCGGACACCCCGCAGCGCCGCGTCCCCCTCCTCAGCCGGGCCACCCGTACGCGCTGGACCCGGCACGACGAGCCCGGCGCCGGACCGGACCCCGCCTCGGCGGCGCACTACTGGTATCCCGTGTGGCTCGATCCGATGTCCGAGGAGCGGGTCTCGTACCTCACCGACGACGCCGCGGCGCTCGCCGCACCCGTCCCGGCGTCCGTCGTCCACGCCCTCACCGGCGGCCACTGGGGCGCCGCCACCGCCCTGCAGGAGCAGCGCGAGAGCACACCGCCGGAGGCGGAGACCGGCGTACCGGAGAGACCCCTGCCCGCCGCGGTCGACGGGAGCGGAAGACCGCTGTGGTCGCGGGCCCTGGAGACCAGCCTTCCCGAAGGGCTCGCCGCGCCCGCGCCGGGCTGGACCAACCCGGCGCCCGTCGTCCTGGCGGCCGCCTACCTGGCCGACATGCGCACCGCCGACGACCCCCGAGTACCGGCGGACATAGCCGACCTGCCCCGCACCCTCGAGCTGTTACGCCGCAACCTGTGGGTCAGCACCTTCTTCCACCGCCCCTCCCGGATCCGGGAGGTCGGCTGGGGCGAGGCGGACAGACCACCGGTACTGCACCCCTGGCTGAGCCGCTGCGCGCTCACCGCCCTCTCCGCCGCCACCCCGGCCGGCGCTCCCGCCGCCGCAGCGGAAGGGGAGCGGCCCGCCGACCCGTGGCACGACGTCTTCACCCGGCAGGCCCGGGCCCTGGCCTCCGTCGCGGCCACCCACAACGGATCGGGCCTCGCACGCGAGGAACAGCAGCTCTTCTACGACCTGGCCCTGGGCAAGTTCGCCCCCGTGGCCGAGGCACTGGCCGACCGGTTCGACCGGGACCACCGTGCGTGGGTGCGCCTCCTCGACTACCTGGCCACGGCGCCGTGCCGCCTGGTCCACGAGCAGTCCGCCCAGGAGTCGTACGCACTCCTCCTCGCCGGGATCGAGCAGAGCGGCCGGGACGTCGTGGCGGTCGCCACGGCCAAGCTCCTGGCCCTGCTGTGGCTGTACAACGATCCGCTCACCGAGCGCAGCCGGCGCTGGGACGCCCAGATCGAAGAGGGCTTCGAACGGCTCTCGCACAACTCCCGTCTGCTCGATGTCAGCGCCCTCCAGCAGGCGGGCGCGCTGTTCGCCTGACCCCTCCGCGCCACGCCGTCGGCGTGGCCGGGCGCACCGCAAGGAGTCCTCATGCCCGCAGGTGTACGCAACCCACGGCTCGGCCGACTGCGCCGCCATCCCGTGCTCTCGCTGACCGCCGCCCTCCTGCTCCTGGCCGGTGCCGTGCTCGGCGGTACATGGGGCTACGGCGTGCTGTTCCCGCCCGCGCTGTCGTGCGGTCCCGGAATGACCGCTGCCGGCACGCCGTTGGCGTGCGTCGGCGTGAACCTCGACACCACGCCCTTCACCAAGGGCGAACCCGAGCGCATGCGCAAGCTGGAGGACACGATCCGCACCGCCAACGCGGCGGTGAAGGGGAACTCCACCAGCGTGGTGCTGATGCTGAACCTCTCGCCCGTCGAAGACGTGGACACGCTGACCTACGAATCGCTCTACCACAACATCGAGGGCGCCATAGCCGCCGTCTGGCGTGCCAACAACACGGCCGCGTACGGCAGTACACCCGGCGTGAAGCTGTACCTGGCCAACATGGGAAGCCAGTACGGGTCCTGGCAGGAGGCGGTCGCCAGCGTGAAGAAGAACGCGGCGGCCGAGCACATCTCGGCGGTCGTCGGCCTCGGCCAGAGCACCGAGCAGACGCGGCAGGCCTCCGCGGCCATCTCCGCCCAGCTGCACATCCCCGTCATCGGATCGACGGTCACCGGCAACTCGATGAACCTGGACCCCGCGGACCCGGCCGGCAAGCGCACGATCCCCGACATGTTCCGGGTCTCGCCCACCAACTCCGACTCCGTGATCGCCGCCAACCAGTACGTGTCCGGGCTGCGCCCGGCCGTGACCTCGCTCGCCGTGGTGGCCGACAGCGTCGCCGACGACGACTACACGGCCACGCTGGCGGCGGAGGCCAAGACCCGCTTCCAGGCGCCGGACCGCACGGTGACGGTGCTCCCGTACACCTCGCCCCGAAGCCTCCCCAGCGGCGCCGGCCGCCAGGACTACCTGATCCAGCAGTTCAACCTGATGCACGCCAACCTGTGCCAGGCCGCACCGTCCGTCGTGTACTTCGCCGGACGCGGCCGCGACCTCGGGGCGTTCGTGCAGAACTGGGTACAGGGCGCGCCCTGCGGCATCGCGCAGCTGCGCATCCTGGTGGGGGACGACGCCTCGGAGGCCATCCGCGACGACGCGGTCCTCAAGGGCGTCGCCTCCGGCCGGGTGACGGTGGCGTACACGGCCCTGGCCAGTCCGGACGAGTGGGGGACCGAATGCCCCGGGTCGGACGCCAAACGCAACTACGACCAGTTCTGGTCGGCGTTCACCGGGCGGCCCGACCCGTGCACGAAGCAGCCCCTGGCCACCACCCAGTCCGGCGCGGCGCCCCTGGCCTTCGACCCGGCGGACCTCGCCAGCGGCCAGGCGATGCTCACGCATGATGCCGCCGTCGCCGCGATCAGTGCGGCCCGGCACGACGAGGCGGGCCTGAAGAACCCGGGGCTGGAGACCGGAATCCTCCACCAGTTCTACTGCGCGCAGATGCTCCCGGGGGCGAGCGGCTGGCTCTCCTTCGGCGCCGACGGCAACCCGGTCGGCAAGCCCGCCCCCATCGTCCAGCTCAACCCGGACGGGACGACGAAGACGGTCACCCTCACCTGGCCGAGTTCCGCCCCCAACCTGAGCCTGCCCCAGCGCGGCGGTACGGGGGCCCCGGGCTGCTGACGAAGCGGGCGGCCGCGGACCGGTCCACTGACAGGAGGTGTCAGTGGACCGGTCCTAGTCTGCGGCAATGATCGTCGAACTGAGGCAGTACACCGTGCACCCCGGCGCCCGCGACACCCTCATCGCACTCTTCGAGCGGGAGTTCGTCACCGGGCAGGAAGCGGCGGGCATCACCGTCGGCGGACGCTTCCGGGACCTGGACGACCCGGACCGTTTCGTCTGGCTGCGCGCCTTCCCGGACATGGAGCGGCGGGACCGCTCGCTGCGCGCCTTCTACGAGGGCCCCGTCTGGCAGGAGCACCGCGAGCGGGCCAACGCGACCATGGCCGACTCGGACGACGTCCTCCTGCTGCGCGGTCCGGGATTCGCCGCCCCGGCCGGCGCCGGCCCGGTGACCGTGACGGTCTGCCACCCCGCCGACCGGTCCTTCGCCGGCCACTTCGAGCGGAGCCTGCGCCCCCGGCTGGCCGCCGCCGGCTCCCCTCCGGCAGCGGTCCACCGCACGGAGCACGCCCGGAACACCTTTCCCGCCCTGCCCGTGCGCACCGGCGAGGACGTCCTTCTCTGGTTCACGGCCGGGGAGGCCCCGCCCCTCCCGGACCTCTCCGCGCACCTGACACGTCCGCCGCAGCACCTGAGGCTCGCGCCGGTGGGCTGATCCGGCCCGCCGGCTCAGTGGCAGAGCCGGGCCACCTGCTCCAGTTCGTCCGCCAGCAGCGCCGGGTTGCGCGGGCCGATGTGCGGGGCGGCCAGGGACCGTACGCGGAAGCGGTTGCGCGGGGTCGTCTCGTCGGCCTCCCGGATCATCAGGTCCTGGAGCGCCGGCGGGATCGTCCGGTCCTCGGTGAACCGCAGGAACGTGCGCGGGACCCGGCCCCACTGCTGCGGCAGGCCCCGGGAGTCGCAGACCCCGATCGCGGCCGACTCGTCGGGTTCGAGGATGTTGAGCAGGGTCCGGACCTCGGTGTCGGAGTAGTCGGCGGCCAGCGCCTCCTTGGCGACCCGGAGGAACGCGGGGTCGCCGGTCCGCCAGTTGACCCGGGTGACCCCCAGCTCCGGCGGCGTGGGGACGGGGGTCATCTTGAACATGGAGCTCGTGGCCGCCTCCGGGGTGGTCATCAGCTCCGCCACCGAGGCCCGCTTCGTGGGGCAGAAGGCCGAGATGTACACGAGGTGTGAGATCAGCTCGGGCACCAGGTTGGCCACGGCGTTGAGGGTCACGCCGCCCAGGCTCTGGCCGGCCAGGACGACCGGGCCGTTGCTGTGCGCCCGCCGCACCACCGCGGCCACGTGCTCGGCGGAGTCGGCCAGCGTCCTCCCGGAGATGGGGGAGGGCTCCGTACGCAGCCGCTCCAGGTCCTGCGGAGCCTGGTACGAGAGCGGGAAGTAGGCGTCGGGGCCGTGCCCGGGCAGATCGACCGCGACCGCGCGCCGGCCGCGCAGCCCCAGCTCGGTCAGTACGGGGGACCAGGCGTACGCGTTGCTGCCCGACCCGTGGACCAGGACGAAGGTGACCGGCTTGGCGGGGCGGGGCGCCGCCTCGGCCGTCGCTGCTCCCGTGCCCACCGCCGCCACCGCTCCGGCGCCCGCGACAGCCGCCCGCAGGACGGTCCGGCGGGACTGCCCGCCGCCGTTGTCGTCGGCCGTCCGGACACCCGTCGGTTCATCTCCACCAGTTAAGTTACTCATGAGTAAACCTTACGGCTCCGTGATCGAGTGGGGGCCGAATTCCAGCCAACTGGCGTCCGGCCAGGCTCCCTTGGGTGTCCGCCCCGTTCGTTGAGAAGTGGACAATCGGCTGTGTGGTTGTCGATTCGTCCTGATGAATGTCGATTCGGCCATCCCGATGGCGGGCGTCCGGAGCCGCCGCCGGTGATCGGCAGGCCGCGCCGCCGGCCCGGCGGGTCCGCCGTTGTGATCGAGCCAGTCGCAGACGCCCGCCGCGCCGCCGCCGACCCCCGCGAAATTGCCACCGGCACCTGCGCCCCCTCGACGGACCCCCGCGGCGGCTTGTTGAGTTATGTCGCGCTTCAGACGCAATGGGCGAACTGAGCGCCCCGGATTCTGATTTGAGGAGCATTCATGCGCATCTTCCGATCGGCCCTCGCACTCGGCGCGGCCGCCCTCGCCGTCACGGCCGCCGGTGTCGGCCCGGCGGTCGCCGCCGAGCAGGCGCCGGCCCCCAAGGCCGCCAAGTTCTGCACCTACATCGCCGACACGGGCGAGGGCGGCTGTTTCGCGACCCGCGCCCAGGCCGCGGAGCTCGGCGCGCAGGCCGACTACAAGGACCTCGGGAGGATATGGAGCGACTCCAACTCCGGCGGCAGCGAGATGACCTTCCGCGGCAGCGTCGGCTGCAACTGGCGCTACCCGGAGTTCAACGACCTCGCCTCGATGGGCTGGAACGACACCGTGAGCTCGGCCCAGGGCATCAGCTGCCCGATCACCCTCTGGGAGCACAAGGACTTCCGCGGCGCCCACCAGACGTACTACGGCTACAACGCGTACGTCGGCGACGGCATGAACGACAAGGCCTCGTCCATCAGCTTCGACGTCCGCTGAACCACGGGGCCCGGCGGCGTTGTACCGCCGCCGGGCCCTCCCGCCGCCGGGCGCCGGGCACCCGCCCCGGGTGCGTCCCGTATCCACCAGGTGGCGGCCCGCGCGCCCCCTTCCGAGTGACACCCCCGTACGTCGAGCCGGCCTGCGGACGCCCGTGGTCGACGATCTCCAGCGGCCGTACCTGTTCCGGCCGCAGATCGCCGGGGGCCGGACGCTTGGGAGATCACGTGCACATCCTGCTCGCCGCCAGCGCGTTCAACAGTCTCACTCAGCGTGTGCACGCCGAGCTGAGGGACCGCGGGCACAGTGTGGCCGTCGAGCTCGCCCTGCCCGGCGTCCCCCTCGCCGAAGCCGTCGAGCGCCACCGGCCGGACCTCGTACTCGCGCCGATGCTGAAGACGGCCATCCCCCGGGAGGCCTGGTCGGCCCGCACCTGCCTGATCGTCCACCCGGGACCCGTCGGCGACCGCGGACCCTCCTCGCTCGACTGGGCCATCACCGAGGGCGCGACCCGCTGGGGCGTCACCGTCCTGCAGGCCGGCGAGGAGATGGACGCGGGCGACGTCTGGGCCACCGCGGACTGCCCGCTGCCGCCCATCGGCAAGAGCGACGCCTACCGAGGCGAGATCTCCGACGCCGCCCTGTCCGCCGTGCTCACGGCCGTCGACCGCTTCGCCTCGGGCACCCACGTCCCGCAACGCCAGGAATCGGGCCGCGCCCGGCCCTACCTGCGCCAGGAACTGCGCCGGATCGACTGGCACAACGACTCCACGGCGAGCGTCGTGCGCGCACTGCGCGCCGCCGATTCCCAGCCCGGCGTACTCGACGAAATGCTCGGCGGCCAGTGGTTCCTGCACGGCGGGCACCCAGAGGACCAGCTGCGGGGCCGCCCCGGAGAGCTGCTCGCCACCCGGTCGGGCGCGATCTGCCGGGCGACCGCCGACGGAGCCGTCTGGATCCCCGAGCTCCGGGCCCGGCGCGCGCCGGGAGAGCCGGCCTCCGTCAAACTCCCCGCCACCCTCGCCCTCGGCGGCCGGCTCCCGCCGCTCCCCGAGCTCCCCGCGCCCCCGTACGCCGAAGACGGCCCGCGTACCTGGTCCGACATCGGCTACCGGGAGCAGGGCGGGGCCGGCTTCCTCACGTTCTCCTTCCCCGGCGGCGCGATGAGCACCTCGCAGTGCCGGCGCCTGCTCGCCGCCTACCGGGAGGCCTGTACCCGCCCCGTCTCCGTCCTCGTCCTCGGCGGCGGCCGCGACTTCTTCTCGAACGGCATCCACCTGGGCGTCATCGAGGCGGCCGCCGACCCCGCCGAGGAGTCCTGGGCCAACATCAACGCCATGGACGACCTGGTGGAGGCCGTGCTCACGACCACCGACCGGTTCGTCGTGGCCGCCCTCGGCGGCAACGCGGCCGCCGGCGGTGCCATGCTCGCGCTCGCCGCCGACGAGGTCTGGTGCCGTACCGGCGTGGTGCTGAACCCGCACTACCGGCTGATGGGCCTGCACGGATCCGAGTACTGGACCTACACGCTGCCCCGCCGGACCGGGACCGGCGTCGCCGACCGCCTCACCGCCGATGCCCTGCCCCTCAGCGCCGAAGCCGCCCGGCGGCTCGGGCTGGTCGACCGCACGATCGACTGCGGCCCGCAGGCCTTCGCCGACGAGACCGCCCGGCTCGCCGTGCGGGTGGCGGACTCGCCCGCCATCCGGTCGCGGATCGCCGGCAAGAAGGCCCGCCGCGACGCGGACGAGAGCGTGAGGCCGCTCGCCGCCTACCGGGAGGCGGAGCTGGCGCGGATGCGGGAGACGTTCTTCGACCCGCAGGCCCCGTACCACGCCCTGCGCCGCGCCTTCGTACGCAAGGAACCCCCGGACTGCACCCCGGCCCACCTGGAGCGGACCGTGCCCGGACGGCGCACCGCACCCCTGCCCTCCCGGCGGCCCGCAGTCACTGGACCGGCCGAACAAGACAGGGCACCGGGCCCGGCCGGCTGCTAGCAAGAAGGGTGAGGCCGGCGCGGAGCACCCGCCCGTCCGCCGTCCCCGTCCCCACCCCACCACCCCCCCGCATCCCTCCCCAAGGAGCGATCCTCATGGATGCAGCAACGCCGAGCACGGCCGTAGAGGACCCCACGATCCACATCCTCTGGATCAACGCCGGACTGAGCTGCGACGGCGACTCGGTGTCCCTGACGGCAGCGATGCAGCCCAGCATCGAAGAGATCGTCACGGGCGTCCTGCCGGGCCTGCCCAAGATCGCCGTTCACTGGCCGCTGATCGACTTCGAATGCGGACCGGTCGGCGGCGCCGACACGTTCATCGAATGGTTCTTCAAGGGGGAGCGCGGGGAGATCGACCCCTTCGTGCTCGTCGTCGAAGGCTCGATCCCCAACGAGAAGATCAAGCCCGAGGGCTACTGGTGCGGCTTCGGCGACGACCCGGAGACCGGCCAGCCCATCACCACCAGCGAGTGGATCGACCGCCTCGCACCCAATGCCCTCGCCGTGGTGGCGATCGGCACCTGCGCCACGTACGGCGGCATCCACGCGATGGAGGGCAACCCCACCGGTGCCATGGGCGTGCCCGACTACCTCGGCTGGGACTGGACCTCGAAGGCCGGCATCCCGATCGTGTGCGTCCCGGGCTGCCCGATCCAGCCGGACAACTTCTCGGAGACCCTCACCTACCTGCTCTACCAGGCGGCCGGCTCCGCCCCGATGATCCCGCTGGACGACAAGCTGCGCCCGACCTGGCTGTTCGGCAACACCGTGCACGAGGGCTGCGACCGGGCCGGCTACTACGAGCAGGGCGAGTTCGCCCACACGTACGACTCGCCCAAGTGCCTCGTCAAACTCGGCTGCTGGGGCCCCGTCGTCAAGTGCAACGTCCCCAAGCGCGGCTGGATGAACGGCATCGGCGGCTGCCCCAACGTCGGCGGCATCTGCATCGCCTGCACCATGCCGGGCTTCCCCGACAAGTTCATGCCGTTCATGGACGAG
Organism: Streptomyces sp. NPDC032745; assembly: GCF_055579465.1. Taxonomy (NCBI): domain Bacteria; kingdom Bacillati; phylum Actinomycetota; class Actinomycetes; order Kitasatosporales; family Streptomycetaceae; genus Streptomyces; species Streptomyces sp. NPDC032745. The sequence goes on from NZ_JBVING010000023.1 coordinate 82,873, forward strand.
CCTCCCGGCGCGAAGCTGTCCACCAGCGCCAGCGGGGTCTACGGCGCGCTGGTCCGCAAGCTCAGGGCGATCACGGAGCACACCGTGGACCAGGAGCCGAAGTGGCGCCACCCGGGGCGGCAGCTGACCACCGGCTACCGCAAGCCCTGGTGAGCCCGCCCGCGGCCGCGCGTCCGTCCCGCTTCCCTCCCACGGCTCCGCCTCCAAGAACCTCCAGCTCCCGCCTCCAAGAAGGGTCACGGCAGACAAGATGACACCGAAGACGAAGGCGGCCGGTGACGGCAGCGGCCTGGTGGAGATGGCCTGGGATCCGATCACCCGGATCGTGGGCAGTCTCGGCATCCACACGAAGATCGACTTCAAGCAGAAGAAGGTCGCGGAGTGCTACAGCACCTCGTCGGTCTTCCGCGGCTACAGCGTCTTCATGCGCGGCAAGGACCCCCGCGACGCGCACTTCATCACCAGCCGCATCTGCGGAATCTGCGGCGACAACCACGCCACCTGCTCCGTCTACACGCAGAACATGGCGTACGGAGTGAAGCCGCCCCACCTCGCCGAGTGGATCATCAACCTGGGCGAGTCGGCGGAGTACATGTTCGACCACAACATCTTCCAGGAGAACCTGGTCGGGGTCGACTACTGCGAGAAGATGGTCCGCGAGACCAACCCGGGCGTCCTCGAGCTCGCCGAACGCACCGAGGCCCCGCACGCGGGCGACCACGGCTACCGCACCATCGCCGACATCATGCGCTCGCTCAACCCCATCGAGGGCGAGTTCTACCGCGAGGCCCTCCAGGTCAGCCGCTACACGCGCGAGATGTTCTGTCTGATGGAGGGCCGCCACGTGCACCCCTCCACCCTCTACCCGGGCGGCGTCGGCACCATCGCCTCCGTCCAGCTCTTCACGGACTACATGAGCCGCCTCATGCGGTACGTGGAGTTCATGAAGCGGGTCGTCCCGCTCCACGACGACCTCTTCGACTTCTTCTACGAGGCCCTGCCCGGGTACGAGGAGGTCGGCCGCCGGCGCGTCCTGCTCGGCTGCTGGGGTGCCCTCAACGACCCCGAGTACTGCGACTTCACGTACGCCAACATGACCGACTGGGGACGGAAGATGTTCGTCACCCCCGGTGTGATCGTGGACGGCAAACTCGTCACCAACGACCTCACCGAGATCAACCTCGGCATCCGCATCCTGCTGGGCAGCTCGTACTACGACGACTGGGCGGGCCAGGAGAAGTTCGTCACCCACGACCCGCTCGGCAACCCCGTCGACGCCCGCCACCCGTGGAACCAGCACACCATCCCCGCCCCGCAGAAGCGCAACTTCGACGACAAGTACAGCTGGGTGATGTCCCCGCGCTGGTTCGACGGCAAGGACCACCTCGCCCTCGACACCGGCGGCGGCCCGATCGCGCGCCTGTGGTCCACCGCCCTGTCCGGGCTCGTCGACGTCGGCTACGTCAAGGCCACCGGCAGCAGCGTGATCATCAACCTGCCGCGCACGATGACCAAGCCCGAGACCCGCTTCGAGTGGAAGATCCCGAAGTGGAGCAACGCGCTGGAGCGCAACCGCGCCCGCACGTACTTCCAGGCGTACGCGGCCGCCATCGCGCTGCACTGCGCCGAGAAGGGCCTGGCCGAGGTCCGCGCCGGACGCACCCAGACCTGGGAGAAGTTCGAGGTCCCGGACGAGTCCATCGGAGTCGGGTTCACCGAGGCCGTCCGCGGCGTGCTCTCGCACCACATGGTGATCCGGGACGGCAAGATCGCCAACTACCACCCGTACCCGCCGACCCCGTGGAACGCCAGCACCCGCGACACGTTCGGCACCCCCGGACCGTACGAGGACGCCGTCCAGAACACCCCGATCTTCGAGGAGAACTCCCCGGAGAACTTCAAGGGGATCGACATCATGCGCGCCGTGCGCAGCTTCGACCCCTGTCTGCCCTGCGGCGTCCACATGTACGTCGGCAGCGGCAAGACCGTGAAGCAGATGCACGTGCCCACCGGCCTGAGCGGACTGGGCGGATGAGCGCGGCTGCGACCGACGCCCGGGAGGCGGGCCGGCGGGTGGACGAGGTCCTCGACCGGCTGGCCGCCACCGGCGACCGCGAGGCATGCGCCGCGGCCGAGGAACTGGTGCGCGTGCTCATGGACTTCTACGGGGCCGGGCTCGCCCGGATCGTGGAGCGGCTCGGCGTGGAGCGGCTCGGCGGTCTGCTGGACGACGAGCTCGTCGCGAGCCTGCTGGCCCTGCACGACCTGCACCCCGAGGACGTGCACACCCGGATCGCCCGCGCCCTGGACACCGTACGGGACCCCGTGGAGCTCGCCGGCTTCGACGAGGCCACCGGCGTCCTGCGACTGCGGTCCGCGCCGGGCGGCGGCTGCGGCTGCGGTTCCACCGGCGACGCGGTCCCGCAGAGCGTCGAGGACGCCCTGGCCTGTTTCGCTCCCGAGGTGACCGCGGTGGAACTGGAACCGGCCGGGGCGCCCCTGCCCCTGCTCCAGATCGGCACCCGCCCGCAGGCCCCGGCACGGGCCCGGTGAGCGCGCGGCACCCCTGGGCACCGGCGGAGCCGCGCACCGGCTCCGCCGGCCCGGCCGGGCCCGCCGGGCTGCGCGGCCTGCGCCGGTTCACCGGGCCCCGGCCGCCCCGGGCCGAGCGCTGCGAACTGTGCGCAGTGGCCGTGCCCGAGGACGGCCACCGCCACCTGGTGGAGGTCGAGAAGCGGTCACTGGTGTGCGCCTGCACCGCGTGCGCCCTCCTGTTCGACCGGCCCGGCGCCGCCGCCGGGCGCTTCCGCGCCGTACCCGACCGCTACCTCACCGACCCGGAGCACCGGCTCGGCGAGGGCGCCTGGGAGCAGCTGCAGATCCCGGTCGGCGTCGCCTTCTTCTTCCGCAACGCCGCCCTCGACCGGCTGGTCGCGCTCTACCCGAGCCCGGCCGGCGCCACCGAGAGCGAACTGGACCCGGCCACCTGGCAGCACGTACTCGGCGGCGGGGCGCTCGCCGCGCTGCTCGAACCCGACGTGGAGGCGCTGCTGCTGCGCCGGACCGAGGGCCGCACCGAGTGCTACCTCGTGCCCATCGACATCTGCTACGAGCTGGTGGGGCGGATGCGGCTGCTGTGGCAGGGCTTCGACGGCGGGGCCGAGGCGCGCGCCGCGCTGAAGACCTTCTTCGAGCAGGTGGAGCGCCGGGCCAAGGTCCCCGCCGCGGCGGGGGAGGGGCGGGCATGACCGACTTCACCTTCGCCTGCACCGGAGTGCGCGCCGACCCGTACGCGGCCGGCCCCACCCTCGTGTTCCGGCTGCGCATCACCGCCGGCGCCGACCAGCGCGTCCACGCCCTCGCGCTGCGCTGCCAGATCCGCATCGAGCCGGCCCGGCGCAGTTACGGCACCGGCGAGGCCGCCGCCCTCCACGACCTGTTCGGCGAGCGGGCCCGCTGGGGAACCACCCTGCAGCCGCTCCAGTTCGCCCAGGTCTCGGTGATGGTCCCCAGCTTCACCGGGGAGACCGAGACCGACATCGTCGTACCGTGCACCTACGACATGGACATCGCCGCCGGCCGCTACCTCAGCGCCCTGGAGGACGGCGAGGCACCCCTGCTGATGCTGTTCTCCGGCACGGCCTTCACCGGGGCCGGGGGCTTCCACGTCGAGCCCGTCCCCTGGGACCGCGAAGCCCCGTTCCGGATGCCCGCCGAGGTGTGGCGGGAGATGGTCGAGCAGCACTTCCCGGGCTGCGGCTGGCTGCGGCTGCCCCGCGACACCATGGCCGACCTGCTCGCCTACCGCTCCCGCCACGCGCTCGCCTCCTGGGAGGCGACCGTACGGGCCCTGCTGGACGCGGCGGTGGTGGCGGAGCCGCCGCCCCCGGACCCCGCCTGGGCCGGGGCCGTACTGCCGCGGGCCGCCGAGAGGACGGCGCCATGACCACGACGGCCCTGCCCGAATCCCGGTTCGCCGTAGCCCGCCAGGTGGCCGACGCCGTCCTCTTCGAGGGCTACGTGCTCTACCCGTACCGGGCCTCGGCGGCGAAGAACCGGCTGCGCTGGCAGTTCGGCGTACTGGTCCCGCCCGCGTGGGGGCCCGCGCACGACGAGCACTCCTTCCAGCGCACCGAGCTGGTGATGGAACCGCGCGGTGCGGCCACCCTCGCCGTCGAGCTGCGCTTCCTGCACGCGCAGCGGCGTACGGTCGAAGAGGCACGCGGAGACGGCTCGTTCGCGGCCGTGCCCGAACTGCACCTGCCCGACCGGGTCCTGGTCCCCTGGGACGAGGGAACCGAGGAGCGGGTCGAAATGACCGTTCCGGTCGCCGAGTTGGAGGAGGGCGAGGTCTGCCTGCCCTTCGTGCGGCCCGCTCGCGAGGAGACCGAACCCGTCCTCGGCCCCGACGGCCGCGAGCTGGGCCGCCTCGTCCGGTGCACCGAGCGGGCCGACGGCATGCTGCGGCTGCGCGCCGAGCAGCTGGACGTCCCGTACCGGGCGTTCAAACTCACGGTGGTGGTCGAGAACACGAGCGACTGGACCGTGCCCGCCGACGGGGCCGACGGCGCCGACCGGGACGCCGCTCTGCCGCGCTCCCTGGTCGCGGCCCACCTCCTGCTGGGCCTGAGCGCCGGAACCTTCCTCTCGATGACCGACCCGCCCGAGTGGGCCAAGCCCTCCGTCGCGACCTGCGCCAACCTGCACACCTGGCCCGTGCTCGCCGGCGAACCGGGCAGCGCCGACGTGGTCCTCTCCTCGCCGATCATCCTCGAGGACCACCCCGGCATCGCCCCCGAGAGCATCGGGGCCATGTACGACGCCACCGAGATCGACGAGATCCTGGCCCTGCGCACGGCGGCCCTGACCGACCAGGAGAAGCGGGAGGCCCGCGGGACCGACGCCCGGGCGGCCGCCGTGATCGACCTGGCCGAGACCATGCCCCCCGAGGTGCTGGAACGCCTGCACGGGGCCGTCCGGGCGCTCCGGGAGATCACCGACCCCGGTGCGCCCACCCCCGAGTCGTTCCCCGAACTCTTCGACGAGGACGCCGTGTTCAGGCCGGACACCCCGTGGTGGGACCCGGCGCACGCGGACCCCGCCGACCCGGCACGTGACCGGATCCTGATCGACGGCACCTCGGTGGGCCCCGGCAGCCGGGTCCTCCTGCGCCCGGGCCTGCGGCGCACCGACGCCCAGGACCTCTTCCTCCAGGGCTGCACCGCCCAGGTCGAGGCCGTCCTCCACGACGTCGACGGCGGAGTGCACCTCGCCGTCACCGTCGAAGGCGATCCCGGCGCCGACATCCGCCGTGAACAGGGCCGGTTCCTGTACTTCCAGCCCGACGAGGTCGCCCCCCTGGAGGACGCGTGAGCGGCCGCATCCTGATCGCCGGCATCGGCAACGTCTTCCTCGGCGACGACGGCTTCGGCGTCGAGACCGTCCGGAGGCTTTCCGAGCCCGGCTGCGGGCTGCCCGGCCAGGCCGAGGTGGTGGACATCGGCGTACGCGGGGTCCACCTCGCCTACCAGCTGCTCGACGGATACGACACGCTCGTCCTGGTGGACGCCACCGCACGCGGCGGAGCCCCCGGCACCCTGTACCTGATCGACGCCGCCGAAGCCGGCTCCATCGCCCCGCAGAGCCCCGTACTCGACGGGCACCAGATGTCGCCCGACGCGGTGCTGGCCCTGCTGGACACCCTGTGCGCCGGAACCGGCGGGACACCGCCCCGGCGGATCTGGGTCGTCGGCTGCGAACCCGGCTGCCTGGACGAGGGCATCGGCCTGAGCGCCCCGGTGGCCGCAGCCGTCCCGGAGGCCGTACGGATGGTCCTGGACCTGGTCCGCCGCCCGGACCAGGAGCTGCTCGACGAAGAGCGCAACGCCACCGCCAACTGAGGAGAACCCCATGAAGAAGGCCATCATCGGCGGCGCGGCCGCCGCCGTCCTCGCCGCCGCACTGTGCGTGGTGCTCCCCGATGTCCAGCGCTATCTGAGGATCCGCCGCATGTGACCCGTGCCCGTGACCCGTGCCCGTGACCCGTGATCTCTGATCACCGACGTGCGACTGCCCCGGCGCCCGAATGGCGTACGGGGCGTCGGCGCGTCGGCGTGCCCGACCGCCCCGTACGGCGCAGGCCGGTCTAATGAGGCCCGGCAGGACGGAGTCCCATGCACGAGATGTCGATCGCCATGGCCGTGGTGGCCCAGGTGGAGGAAGCCGCCGAGGCGGGCGGCGCGAACGCCGTCACCTCGGTCCGGCTCCAGGTCGGTGAGCTGGCCGGGGTGGTGCCCGATGCCCTCGCCTTCTGCTTCGAACTGGCCTGCGCCGGAACGGTTCTGGAAGGCGCCGAGCTCGTGACGGAGCGCGTCCCCGCCCGCGCGCACTGCCGCTCCTGTACGGGCGACTGGGCGGTCGGCATGCCGCCCCGGCTGGTCTGCCCCGGCTGCGGACAGGCCACGGAGGTCGAACTCCTCGCCGGGCGCGAGCTGCAGATCCTCAGCGTGCACTGGGAGGACGGCCCCGCCTGCGACCGGCATCCCGCCCCCACCCGCGAACCGATCTCCCAGGAGCGCTGAACCATGTGCCGTGTGGTCGACCTGAAGCAGGCGGTCCTCGCCAAGAACGACTCGGCCGCGCACACCCTGCGCGCCGAACTCACCGCCCGCGGCACCACGGTGGTCAACCTGCTGTCCAGCCCGGGGAGCGGGAAGACCGCCCTGCTGGAGCGCGAACTCGGCCTGGCGCGCGAGCGCGGCGTGCCCGTCGCCGCGCTGACCGCGGACCTCGCCACCGAGAACGACGCGGTACGGCTGGCGCGTTCGGGCGTCCCCGTCAAGCAGGTGCTCACCGACGGGCTCTGCCACCTCGAGGCCGGGATGCTCGGGCGGCACCTCGACGGCTGGATGCCCGAGGACACCCGGCTGCTGTTCGTGGAGAACGTCGGCAACCTCGTCTGCCCCGCCTCGTACGATCTCGGGGAGACGCTGCGCGTCGTCCTGGCCTCGGTGACGGAGGGCGAGGACAAACCGCTCAAGTACCCGACGGCGTTCGGGCTCGCCCACCTCGTCGTGGTGACGAAGACGGACATCGCGCAGGCCGTCGAGTTCGACGAAGCCGCCTTCCGTGCGTACGTCCAGCAGGTCAACCCCGGGGTGGAGGTGGTCCTGACCTCGGCCCGCGCAGGCGAGGGCGCGGGCATCCTGCTCGACCGGGCGCTGGCGGTCGGCGCCGGCGCTGCGGTGCACGCCCCGGTCATGGCACAGCAGCCCCCCACGCACCACCATCACGATCACGATCACCACGCCGAGAGCCACTCGCACTCAGCCGTGGTGCAGTCCCGCTGATGGAAGCCGTACAGCGCCGCCGGGTCGTCGTGCGGGGAGTGGTACAGGGCGTCGGCTTCCGGCCGTACGTGTACACCCGCGCGACCGGGCTCGGCCTCGCCGGGCACGTCACCAACACCCCCGAAGGGGTCGTCGCCGAGGTCGAGGGCGCACCGGCGGCCGTATCGGCCTTCTGCGAGCGGCTCGCGGCCGACGCCCCGCCCCTCGCAGTCGTCGATGCCGTCGACCACTGCGAGGTCCCCGTCGCCGGCGGCGCGGGCTTCACCATCGTCGCCTCCCGGTCCGGCGGACCGGCGCGCACCCTCGTCTCCCCGGATGTGGCCACCTGCGCCGACTGCCTCGCGGAGCTGGCCGATCCGGCCGACCGGCGCCACCGCCACCCCTTCATCACCTGCACGCACTGCGGACCCCGCTTCACCATCGTCACCGGGGTGCCGTACGACCGGGTGCACACCACCATGGCCCGCTTCCCGATGTGCCCCGACTGCGCCCGCGAGTACGCCGACCCCGCCGACCGCCGCTTCCACGCCCAGCCGGTGGCCTGCCCCGCCTGCGGCCCCCGGCTGCGGCTCCTCGTCGGCTCGCCCCCGCGCGAGGCGCCGTACGCCGACCCGGTGGCCGAGGCCCGCCGGCTGCTGGCCGGCGGGGCGATCCTCGCGGTCAAGGGCCTCGGCGGCTACCACCTCGCCTGCGACGCCGCCCACACCGGCGCCGTGGCCGAGCTGCGGCGCCGCAAGGCCCGCGGGGACAAGCCGTTCGCCCTGATGGCCCGCGAGCTCGCCGACATCGAGCACCTCGTCCACCTCGGCCCGGCCGAACGGGACCTGCTCACCGGGCCCGTCCGGCCCATCGTCCTGCTGCGCCGCCGCCCGGGCGCCGGCGTCACCGACGCCGCCGCGGGCACGACTTCGACCGCGAGCACCGGGCCGGCCGTTGCCGACTCCGTCGCCCCGGGCAGCCCCGACCTGGGCGTGATGCTCCCCTACACCCCCGTACACCATCTGCTGCTCGGCCTGCCCGGCGACTCGCCCGGCCCCCGGCTGCTCGTCATGACCAGCGGGAACCTGTCGGGCGAGCCCATCGTCACCGACGACACCGAGGCCCTGGACCGGCTCGCCCGGCTCGCCGACGGCTGGCTCACCCACGACCGGCCGATCCACGTCCCCTGCGACGACTCCGTGGTGCGGGTCTGCGACGGCGAGGTACTGACCCTGCGCCGCTCCCGCGGCTACGCCCCGCTGCCGCTCGCGCTGCCGCTGTCCGTACCCGCCACGCTCGCCGCCGGGGGTGACCTGAAGAACACCCTCGGCCTCGCCGAAGGACGTCAGGCCTGGCTCTCCGCCCACATCGGGGACATGGACGACCTCGCCACCCAGTACGCGTTCGCCCGCGCCGAGGAACAGCTGGAGTCCATCACCGGCGTCGCCCCCGTGCGGGTCGCCGTGGACCGGCACCCCGGCTACCGCTCGGGGCGCCTGGTCCGCGACCGGGCCGCCGGCCGCCCGGTCGTCGGAGTCCAGCACCACCACGCGCACATCGCGTCCGCGATGGCCGAACACGGCCTCGACGGCGCCCGCCGGGTGATCGGCGTCGCGTTCGACGGCACCGGATACGGCGACGACGGGGCCGTCTGGGGCGGGGAGGTGCTGCTGGCGGACTACGCCGGGTACACCCGGTTCGCCCATCTCGCCTACGTCCCGCTGCCGGGCGGCGACGCCGCCGTGCGCCGCCCGTACCGGATGGCCCTGTCCCATCTGTTCGCCGCCGGGCTCGACTGGGACCCGGACCTGCCTTGCACGGTTGCCTGCCCGCCGGACGAACTACGGCTGCTGCGCCGTCAGCTGGAGCGGAACCTGCACTGCGTACCGACCTCCAGCATGGGCCGTCTCTTCGACGCGGTCTCCTCCCTGGCGGGCGTCTGCCACCACGCCGGGTACGAGGCCCAGGCCGCCATCGAGCTGGAGAGCGCGGCGCTCACCGCGGTCGTGAGCGCAAGCGCACGCGGTTCCGGGGCCGGGGAGGATGCCGGCCCGGACTACGCGTTCGCCCTCCGGCTCCCCGCGCACGGCGGCCGCGACGCCCCGCTGACCGCGGACCCGGCTCCCGTGCTGGCGGCGGTGGTCCGCGACGTCCGCGCGGGTATCGCGCCCGGCGTGGTCGCCGCCCGCTTCCACGCTGCCGTCGCCGGCCTCTTGCGCCGGGTCTGCGTCCGGGCGCGCGAGCGGCACGGGCTCGACACCGTCGCCCTCAGCGGCGGGGTGTTCGCCAACACCGTGCTCTCCTCCGCCTGCGCCCGCGCACTGCGCGAGAGCGGCTTCACCGTACTGCGCCACCACCGCGTCCCGCCGAACGACGGCGGGCTGGCCCTCGGCCAGCTCATGGTGGCGGCCTGCGCCCCGGACCACCCACAGCAAGGAGAGGGCCATGTGCCTGGCGGTACCCGGCAGAGTGCTTGACATCGGGGAGAAGGACGGCACCCGCATGGCGACCGTCGATTTCGGCGGGGTGGTCAAGGAGGTGTGCCTCGAGTACCTGCCGGACCTCCGGGTCGGCGAGTACGCCATCGTCCACGTCGGCTTCGCCCTGCAGCGCCTCGACGAGGAGTCGGCCAAGCAGACACTCGAACTCTTCGCCCAGCTCGGCATGCTCCAGGAGGAGTTCGGCGATCCATGGGAGCGGGCGGCAGCAGAGGCGGGCACGGGGGACTGGCCCTTCGCCGACGACATCGCGCAGCAGCCGCACGCCGGGGACGCCGTACACGAGGCGCACGCCGGGGACGCCGTACAGGAGGCGCAGCAGTAGTGAAGTACATCGAGGAGTTCCAGGACCCCGAGCTGGCCCGCCGCCTGCTCGACGACATCCACGCCACCGTCACCCGCCCCTGGGCGCTGATGGAGGTCTGCGGCGGCCAGACCCACACCATCATCCGCCACGGGATCGATCAACTACTGCCCGAACAGGTCGAGTTGATCCACGGCCCGGGCTGCCCGGTGTGCGTGACCCCGCTGGAGGTCATCGACAAGGCGCTGGAGATCGCCTCCCGCCCCGAGGCGATCTTCTGCTCGTTCGGCGACATGCTCCGCGTCCCCGGGACCGGCCGCGACCTCTTCCAGGTGCGCAGCGAGGGCGGCGACGTACGGGTGGTGTACTCCCCGCTCGACGCCCTGCGGATCGCGCAGCAGAACCCGGCGCGCGAGGTGGTGTTCTTCGGCATCGGCTTCGAAACCACGGCGCCGCCCAATGCCATGACGGTGCATCAGGCGAAGAGGCTCGGCATCCCCAACTTCAGCCTGCTCGTCTCCCACGTCCGGGTGCCCCCGGCCATCGAGGCGATCATGACCTCCCCGAGCTGCCGGGTGCAGGCCTTCCTCGCCGCCGGGCACGTCTGCAGCGTGATGGGCATGGGTGAGTACCCGGAGCTGGCCGCGCGCCACCGCGTCCCGATCGTGGTCACCGGCTTCGAGCCGCTGGACATCCTCGAGGGCGTACGCCGGGCCGTACGGCAGCTGGAACGCGGCGAGCACACCGTCGACAACGCCTACGCCCGCGCCGTCCGCCCGGAGGGGAACCCGGCCGCCCTCGCCATGCTGGAGGACGTCTTCGAGGTCACCGACCGTGCCTGGCGCGGTATCGGCGTCATCCCCGGCAGCGGCTGGCGGCTGTCCGCCCGCTATCGCGACTACGACGCCGAGCACCGCTTCTCGGTGACGGACATCGCCACGCAGGAACCCGCCGAGTGCCGCAGCGGCGAGGTCCTCCAGGGCCTGATCAAGCCGCACGAGTGCGAGGCCTTCGGCACCACCTGCACCCCGCGCAACCCGCTCGGCGCCACGATGGTCTCCAGCGAGGGCGCCTGCGCCGCGTACTACCTCTACCGGCGCCTCGACCTCGCGCCGGCCCGGACCGCACCGCTGGAGGCGAGCCCCGTTGTCTGAGACCGTGCCCGACGCCGTGTCCGGGACCGCACTCGACGTCACCGGCTGGACCTGCCCGGCCCCGCTGCGCGACCGCCCCCGGGTGGTGATGGGCCACGGAGGCGGCGGCGCGCTCTCCGCGGAGCTCGTCCAGCACGTCTTCGCACCCGCCTTCGGCGGCGAGGTGCTCGCCCAGCTCGGCGACTCCGCCTCGGTCACCCTCGGCGGGGCCCGGCTGGCCTTCTCGACCGATTCGTACGTGGTGCGGCCACTGTTCTTCCCCGGCGGCAGCATCGGCGACCTCGCGGTCAACGGCACGGTCAACGACCTGGCCATGAGCGGGGCCCGGGCCGCCTACCTCTCCTGCGGGTTCATCCTCGAGGAGGGCGTGGAGATCTCGGTGGTGGCCCGGGTCGCCGAGGCCCTCGGTGCGGCCGCGCGCGCCGCGGGCGTCGAGGTGGCGACCGGCGACACCAAGGTCGTCGAGGCCGGTCACGGCGACGGCATCTACCTCAACACTGCGGGCATCGGGCTGATCCCCGACGGGGTGGACCTGCGCCCGCAGCGCGTCGTACCGGGTGACGTCGTCATCGTCAGCGGGGAGATCGGCCTGCACGGCGTGGCCATCATGAGCGTCCGCGAGGGACTCGGCTTCGGTGTGGAGATCGAGAGCGACTGCGCACCGCTGGGCGGGCTCGTCCAGGCCATGCTCGCGGTCACCCCCGACCTGCACGTGCTGCGCGATCCCACGCGCGGCGGGCTGGCGGCCGCCCTGAACGAGATCGCGGCCGCCTCGGGCGCCGGGGTCGTCATCCAGGAGGGCCGGGTTCCGGTCCCCGAGGCCGTGGGCAACGCCTGCGCGATCCTCGGCCTCGACCCGTTCTACGTGGCGAACGAGGGCAAGCTGGTCGCCTTCGTGCCCCGCGAGCACGCCGACGCCGTCCTCGACGCCATGCGCGCCCACCCGCTGGGCCGTCGCGCCACGGTGATCGGCGAGGCGGTCGAGGCCCACCCCGGCCTCGTCGTGGCCCGCACCGGCCTCGGCGGCACCCGCGTGGTCGACCTGCCGATCGGGGAGCAACTGCCCCGCATCTGCTGAGGCCGGGACCCTGCGGGTGGGCCGGCAGGGTGCGGAGGCCGGTGACCCGGTGCCCCCGCGAGCGGACCGCGTCGATGATCTGCGGCAGGGCCTGTGCATCGAGCACGGGCCCCTGCCCGTCGATCTGCGCGGTGGGCGTCGCCCTGATCGCCGCCTCGTACTCATGGGCCGAGAAGCCGGCCGCGGGCCGGGCGCCGGAACCGATGGCGCGCAGCAGGGTCATCCCGAGGTGGTGATCCGTGACATCAGGGGAGCTCGGGGATGAACGGGAGATAGTCCTCCGTCGCCGTGGAGGGCACGACCGCGTAGCTCGCCTCGGGGAGTTCGTTCCACACGCCCGGGAGGTCGCCCAGCGGTTCGGAGACCACCAGTCGGGTGGCGTCGGAGACCTCCCGCAGGAACGGCAGTTCCGGGTACAGCTGCCGTACGGTCTCGGCCTTGCTGCTGTAGTACAGCGAACGCGACTGGCCCGCGCTGGAGTAGCGGAAGGCCCACACGCGCTCGCCGTCGCTGACCGCGATCGTCATCTGCAGCGGGTCGTCGACGCCGTGCTCCTTGCCGAGCCGCTCCACCAGGCCGGCCATCCGGGCGACCGCCCCGGGGACGTCCTGGTCGAGGCCGAAGGTGACGGCCAGGTAGAACATCACCTCGGAGTCCGTGGAGCCCTCGATGCACGAGAACAGGGCCGGGTCGACGGCCATGTACAAGTCGCGTTGCAAACGGTGGAAGTCTGTGATCGCGCCGTTGTGCATCCACAGCCAGCGGCCGTGGCGGAAGGGATGGCAGTTCGTCTGCTGGATCGCCGAACCGGTGGAGGCACGCACATGGGCGAAGAACAGCGTCGAGCGGACGTGTGCGGCCAGTTCCCGCAGATTGCGGTTGTTCCAGGCGGGCCCGATGTCGCGGAAGATCGCCGGGGTTGCGCCGCCGTCGGGGCTGTACCAGCCGATGCCGAAACCGTCGCCGTTGGTCGACTCGACACCCATCCGGGCGTGCAGGCTCTGGTCGATCAGCGAGTGTTCCGGCTGGTACAGAACCGCGTCGAGCAGCATCGGCGAACCGGAGTAGGCGAGCCATCGACACATCAGCATCATCCCTCTCCTGAGCCTCGTACGAGCCTATCGCGGCCGGGGTCCCGATGCCCCGCGGCCGTCATGTGTCCGCCCCGGCGGGCCTGCCCCGGGCGGGTGGCACCTCCCGCGCCGTGGCCCGCCGGGGCGGTACGCGGTGCCTGCTCGCGGGCGGGGGAGCGCTGGTGCCCACGGATCGGCGTACCCCTGATCGCTTGCGCCGTGGCCCTGGAGCGGGGTGTCGGCCGGGTGACCCTCCTGATCGGGCTGCTGTCCGCCGTCGGCAAGGCCACCGCCGCCGAGCGGGAGGGCCGGGCCCGGCGTGGATGACGTACTGATCGGCGTCGCCCTGCTGCTCGGCGTGGAGGCCGGACGCTCGCCGTCCTGTGCCGGGAGCCCGTGCGCCAGGCCGCGGCCCGCGCCGTGCCCGGGCTCGCGCCGACCCCCTGTTCGTCGTACTCCGGGCCCCTGACGTGGCGCTTTCGCAGCTCGCGGTCGGCACGGCGCAGCCCGCCCCCGAGGACGGCGGGCAGCACGGCGACCGGGACCGCCAGGGCGGCCCGCGGCACACCCCGCAGGACCGGCCGTGCGGGACCGGACCCGGCTGCTGCTCCTCGGCTGCGCCGCCGCGGTGATCGCCGGCTTCTTCACCGCCGCCTGCCCGCGGCTGCCCGCCTTCGGCACCGACCACCACCCGTACGGGGACCGCGCCGTGGCCGCCGCGCCGGCACACCACACCGCCCACGCGGTGCCCTCGGTCAACTTCGGCCTCCGGGCCCTCGACACCCTCGGTGAGGAGACGATCCCCTTCGTCACCTCCCCGGGGTCGACCCTCCTGCTGCGGCCGACCCGTGACGAGCGCAAGGCGCCGCCCGGGAGCGCGCGGGCGCCCTGCCCACGACCCGGCTGTTCGGGACCGTCCTGCTGCCCGTCCGTACGGGGCGGGCCCGGCCGCTCGCGGACCGCGATGTCACCGACGCGTCGGCCGCGGTCCCGTTCACGGCGTCGGGTCTGGCGGGCCTCGCGGCCGGGGGTGCGTCCCCGGGCCTGCTCGTCGGCACCGTACCGGGCGGTCGTGGCTCTTCACCGACCGGGCGGGCCACGGCGCGGCCGCGGGGCCGGTCGGCCACTGCCTGGCCTGGCCGGCCGTGCCCCGCCAGGTGCAGCGGGCTTGACCGTACGTCATGCCGCGACGCGCTCACCCGGGCACAGGCACGGGTACGGTGGCCGACGATGAGCACGAGCCACGAAGTTGGGTACCCTCGCGGTTGGCTTCGGGGCTTCGGCGGGCTGAACTGCCGTGACAGGGGATGGATTTTTCATGGGTACACCTTCTACCGACCTTTTCCAGCCGCTCAGGCCCGACGACCCGGCCACGGTGGGCGGTTACCGTCTGACCGCCGTGCTGGGCGCGGGCGGCATGGGCAAGGTGTACCTCTCCTACACGCCGGGCGGGCGGCCCATCGCCCTCAAGGTGATCCGGCCCGAGTTCAGCGAGGACCCCGAGTTCCGGCGGCGCTTCCAGCAGGAAGTGCGGGCGGCGCAGCGGGTGCAGGGCCTCTACACCGCGCCCGTCATCGACTTCGACACCGAGGGCTCCCAGCCCTGGCTGGCCACGGCCTACGTACCGGGCCCCTCCCTCGCGCACGCCGTTGCCCGGCACGGGCGGCTGCCGCTGCGCAGTGTGCTGCTGCTGACCGTCGGGGTCGCCGAGGCGCTGCACGTCATCCACGGCGCGGGCATCGTCCACCGTGACCTGAAGCCCGCGAACGTACTCCTCGCCGGCGACGGTCCCCGCGTGATCGACTTCGGTATCGCCCGCGCGGCCGACGCCACTTCCCTGACCGGCAGCGGCGTCAGCGTCGGCACGCCGGCGTTCATGGCGCCCGAACAGGCCTCCGCCGGTACGGTCACCGCCGGCACCGACATCTTCGCCCTCGGCCAGATCGTGGCGTACGCGGCGATCGGTGCGCCCGCCTATGGCGAGGGGTCCTCGCACGCCGTGCTGTACCGCATCGTGCACGAGGATCCCGACCTCAGCGCGCTGCCGGAGGAGCTGCGGCCCCTGGTGACGCGGTGCCTCAGCCGTGATCCGGCGGACCGGCCCACCCTGACCGAGGTCATCCAGATGTGCCACGACCTCTCCCCCGTCCCGCTCCGCCAGGGCGAGGACTGGCTGCCCCAGGCGGTCGCCGGTTCCATCACCGAGCGCCTCCAGCTGCCCGAACCGGCGAGGACCCCGCCGCCGCAGCCCGCAGTGGCCCCCACGCCGACCGAAGTCTCCCCGCAGCCTCCGGCGCAGGGCGCGCCGCCGCACACGCCGACCGGTCTCGGCGTGGCCGCGGCGCCGACGCAGAGCGCACCCGCCGCTCCGTCGCACGCGCCGAGCGCTCCCGCTGCTGCGGGCGCGGTCCCGGCTGCCCCGACGCACGCCGCGACTGCCCCCGTGGCTCCGGGCGCGGTGCCGCCCGGCCATCACACGCCGCCGCCCGGCTACCAGACGCACCCCGGTTACCAGACGCCTCCGCCCGGCTATCAGACCCAGCCCGGTTACCAGACGCCGCCGCCCGGGTACGTGCCGGGCTACCACACCCCGTCGCCCTCCCACCACCCCGGCTACCCGCCCCCCGCGCCGCAGCGCAAGCCGAAGGGGCTGATCATCGCCGGGGCCGTCGTGGCAGCGGTGATCGGCCTCGCGGTCATCGGTTCCCTGCTGCCGGACGGCTCCGGCAACAAGGCCAAGGGCGGCTCGACTTCCACCGGCGCAAGTCCGGGCAGCGCAACCCCCGGCGGTGGCTCCCAGGACAAGGGCGGGAAGCGCCCCGACCCCGCCCCGGCCTCGTACCAGGGCGTCAACCTGACGGCCAACTACCAGCTCATGCTGGCCGACAACCCGCCGCGCCCCGCCACCGGCGGCAACGCCGGCGTGATGTACAACCACGGAGACCTCTACTTCTACGTCGACACCCTCTTCGGGGACACGAAGCTCGGGACCGACAACGGCAAGCTGGTCGTGCTGAACAACTCGCAGAAGGGTTCGCTGGAGACCTGCCGCGCCGAGACCCGGTACACCGAGAAGATCGGCCTCGACCAGCTCTCGGACGGGACGGAGGTCTGCGTGCTCAGCGACGCGGGCCACATCGCGGTGGCGACGTACCGCGGTAAGTCGGGCGCGAAGGACCCGAGCAACTACATCACGCTCGACCTCACGGTCTGGCGCAACGCCGAGGAGCCGAAGAAGGGGAGCTGAGGCTCCGGGGCACTCGCGCCGCGAGTGCCCCGGGCGCAGGCCCTCCCCGCTCTACAGCCGCTCTTCCATGCCGATGGCCGATTCCAGGTCCTCACGGGCCCTGCTCTTGCCCTCCTTGCCCTCCTTGCCCTCCTGCTGCTCCAGCAGCGCCGCGGCGATCGCGTCGAGCTTGCGCTGGATGGCGTGCTCGGCGCGGCGTTCGGAGTTCTTCAGCAGCGCCAGCAGCAGCAGGGACACGGCGGCCATGGCGTCGCCCGCGAGGTGCTGCCACTCCATGGAAAGCCCTGCCACGTGGGTGGCCACGTAACCCGCGACCAGGAGCACGCACAGCACGGAGAAGACGGCGGAGCTCGTGAAGTTGGACGCGAGCTCGGCCAGCTTCTCGAAGCGGGCGGCACGCCCCTCGGTCGTGCGCTCCGCCGGGTGCTGCAAGGCCATGCCCTGCGCCTGCCCATCCCGTACGACCGCACACACTCCTTCTGGTCATTGTCGTGCCACGGCCGTGCGCCGGGTTTCCCGGGCGGGGCGGGGGAGTGGGGCTGATGGGCGGGCCCGGGGGAGGGCTGCGGGGGATTGCGGAATTCGGCCACCGCGTGCGGGCCGGGACCGTTGTCCATATCGAGTCCTTCCCAGCAGGCACCCGCTGTGGTGGCATGTGCATGCCGAAATTCCCGGTTCCGCAGGACGAATTCTTCCGCGGGACGAACGAATGGAGAAACGAAGATGTTGCTCCGCAGGCTCATCGTCGGCGCGGCGGTCGCGGCGTTATCCGCCCTGGCCATGCCCGCGCAGGCGCATACCGCGTCCACGCCGCCCGGAAGAATCACCGTCGACGTGGTCGGCGTCAACGGATCCGGATGTCCCCAGGGGACCGCGAGCGTCGCCGCGGCCTCCGACAACACGTCGTTCACCGTCACGTACAGCAACTACCTGGCCCAGGCCGGCGCCGGATCCGGCGGCACCGAGTTCCGCAAGAACTGTCAGCTCGCCCTGCAGATCCACGTACCGCAGGGGTTCACGTACGCCATCGCCCGCGCCGACTACCGCGGCTTCGCCCACCTCCAGCGCGGGGCCTACGGTCAGGAGCGCGCCAACTACTACTTCCAGGGCATGGGCCAGACGGCCCGCACGGCCCACCAGTTCAACGGCCCGTACTCCGACAACTGGCAGGCGAGCGACCAGACCGAGTACCAGGACCTGGTCTATGCACCCTGCGGCGAGGAGCGCAACCTCAACGTCAACAGCGAACTGCGCGTCTACTCGGGGTCATCGAACCCGCAGGCCCTGAGCTTCATGAGCATGGACTCGACGGACGGCAGTGTCAGCACGATCTACCACTTCGCGTGGAAGGAATGCCCCGCGGCCTGACGCGGCGTGAGTGGGCGCAGGAAACACCGATCGATGGTCAGGAGTGACAACGATGTCTCATTCCCTGTCTCGTACCCTGCTCACCGGCAGCGCGGCGGCCGTGCTGATCGCCACGGCGACGACGTCCGCCGGAGCCGCAGGCCACACCCCGCAGATCACCGCACCCCCCGACAAGATCGTGATCGAACTCGCCACGGTCAACGGATCCGGCTGTCGCGAAGGCACCGCCGAGGTGGCCGTCGCCCCGGACAACACCGCCTTCACGGTCACCTACAGTGAGTACCTCGCCCAGGTCGGCCCCGGTGCGCCGCCGACGGCATTCCGCAAGAACTGCCAGCTCAATCTCCGCGTCCACGTTCCTTCGGGATTCACTTACGCGATTGTCCAGGCGGACTACCGCGGATTCGCATTCCTCCAGCCCGGTGCATGGGGGCAGGAGCGGGCGAACTACTACTTCCAGGGAATGCCCCAGACGACTCAGCGCACCCACCAGTTCAACGGGCCGCACAACGACAACTGGCAGGCGAGCGACAAGACCGAGTACGCGGATCTGGTCTGGGCGCCGTGCGGAGAAAAACGAAACTTCAACATCAATACGGAACTGCGCGTGAATGCGGGCACGTCCAACCCGCAGACCTCCACCAGCTTCATGGCCATGGACTCCACGGACGCGAGCGTGAGCACCCTCTACCACCTCGCCTGGCAGGTCTGCCCCACGCCGAAGCACCCCTGACGACCCGGCGTGGGGGGGGGGGGGGGGGGGGGGGGGGGGGGGGGGGGGGGGGGGGGGGGGGGGGGGGGGGGGGGGGGGGGGGGGGGGGGGGGGGGGGGGGGGGG
>NZ_JBVING010000024.1:0-72209 GCF_055579465.1 Streptomyces sp. NPDC032745
TTCGGGCTGGGGGTCGTGGGAACAGGACCTGTTCAGCAGGCACCTCGCCGACGGCCCACCAGTACTCTGTGGCAGGGCCTCGGCCGAGCCGTGGAGACCTGCGTCGCTGCCCATCGCGACTGCCTGCGCAATCCTTCACCCACCGGCATGTTGCCGGAGGCCACCCGAACGGCTGCCGGCCGGCCGCAGGGCGACTCGGCTCCCGTCGGCCGGCGGGCCGAGCGGAAGAAGGCAGCACATGCCTTGGTCCACGAGCTCCTTGCCCAGGGGTACTCACGCCGGGCGATCGCCCGGCACCTGGGCTGGGGCCTCAACACCGTGCTCCGGTACGCGAACGCCGCACGCTGGCAGGACACCTTCCGCGATAGCCGGCCCCGGCCCAGCAGGCTGGACCCCTACAAGCTCTACTTGGAGCGGCGATTCGCCGAGGGATGTACCAGTGTCACCCGACTGCACGGCGAGCTGGTTGCCGAGCGCGCTCCTGTCACCTACGGCATGGTCCGCGCGCACATTGCCACTTTGCGCGGGGCTCCATCCGGGGCACCGCCCCGGCCGCCGACAGTGCGGCAGGTGACCGGCTGGATCACCCGTCACCCCGCGACCCTGACCGAGGAAGACCGGGCCGGCCTGAAGGAGGTCCTGGCACGCTGCCCCGAACTACACACGGCAGCCGGACATGTCCGCGACTTCGGCGATATACTCACAGACCGCCTCGGCTCCACGCCCCCCACCTGGATCGATGCAGTCGACGCCAGCCAGCTACCCGGTCTCACCGGGCTTCGCGCTCCATCTGCTCCAAGATCTCGACTCCGTGACTGCCGGGCTCACTCTCGACTGGAGCTCCGGCAGCATCGAGGGCGCCGTCAACCGCATCAAGAAGATCAAGCGGCAGCTCTACGGCCGAGCCGGATTCGGACTGCTCCGCAAGATGATCCTGCTCCAGTGACACTCCGAGACGCCCCCAAGACCCGCACAGAGCCGAGAAGTAGGAAGATTTGCCGCGGGTGTGTGGACCGGGGGTCCATCCAGGTGCCCAGCCGTGGCAGGATGGCGTCATGTTGATCCGAAAGGGCGATGCCGCGTAGGCGTCCCAAGGCCGTCCGTGCAGAGCGGTGGCGGCCACGATGGCAGTATCCGGTCCTGAGGGTCCGCGGTGTCTCCGCGCGAACTCGTGCAGCGATCCGCCGGGTCGAAGACCAGGAGATGTGGCCTAACGCGGTCGCGAATGCGCTCTCTCGCTTCGAGTGGGCCTTCAAGCAACCGGGCCGCTACCTGAACGCCTCCGAGGCCTGCTCGCCTGGGATAGAGGTGGAAGACGCTCGAGACGATCTGGAGCGGGCGATGCTGCACCTTCCTCCCGGAGCCAAGCGGGACTTGGGTCGACTGATCGCGCGCATCGATGAGGAATTCGAGCGCCGCACCTTGCCGGAGCCCAACTACATCGAGTGGGCAATGGACGGCTGGTGGTGGACCAGGATGCGTGAACGCTGACGGAACCGGCCTCGTGCCCCTTCCTTGTAATCGAACGACACGGTTACCCTCCGCGACCGCTCCCCAAGATCTGTGCCAGAACCGACCTCGGTTCTGGCACAGATCTTGGGGAGTCGTTGCGGAGGGTGATGGTGCTGTTCGATGGAGAAGGTTCAAACCCCGGTTGCTCGACTTGAAGGCTCACCTCATATCCTCCGCACATGACTGATGATCCGTTCCAGTGCCGGTGTGTCCTCTGCCATGACTACGGCGACCGGGACGAAGCGGACCGCATGGATCTGACGGTCATCGATCACGTGCAGCAGCACGGATGGCACGTCGTGATGGTTCCCGAAGACGAGATCGGTCCTGGATTCGCCTACACGGTTGGCCTCGCGCACACCCACGGCGGACCTGAAGTCGCCATGTTCGGGCTCGATGTCCACGTCATGCACCGCATGCTCAACACGCTCGGAGAGAAGTCCGCCGCGGGCGAGGTGCTGGCGGATGGCCAGAGCCATCCTGATGTTGTCCACGGGTATCGCGTCGCGCTCAGGCAGGTCGACCGCAGCTGGTACCGGACCTTCTTCGGGCAGGCCATCGGGTTCTACCGGCGGCCGCCTCTCCCCGTGCTGCAGGTCGCGTGGCCTGATGCCGAGGGCCGTTTCCACTGGGATGAGCAGGCTGACGAGAGGCACCGCGACTCACAGCCTCAGTTGTGGCTCCCGTCGCGTGACCATCCTGTCGGGATCTGGACGGCCGATCTCTGATCTCAAGAGGCCGGGAAGCGGAGTTCACCCGCGCGGCGTACGCGCGGCCAGCCGGGCGGGCAGCGCGAGTCGGCGCCCGGGGCGCGGCGGTGAACGCCGCGCGAACAGGAATATCGGCGAGGGGGTCACCACCGCCGCAGCGCCCGTTCGCGCGTCGAAAGCCACCTACAGGTTGGGCTGGTACCCAGTGCGGCGCAGGAACTGCCGGACACCGCGCAGTGTGGTGCGCAGAGTCCGCTGGGTTGCCCGGCTGTCGAGGCGCACGTCGAGCGCGCCGGGAAGGGCGCTGTCGGCCCGCAGGCCCGTGGGCAGTAGGGAGGCATCAAGACCGTCCCGCTCGGCGATGAGCAGGCCAAGCTTGTGACGGCTCACAGCGTCGGAGCCTGCGAGGTGGTGGACGCCGGTCGTGTCGGTGGCCGCCAGCTCCAGGAGGGCGGAGGCCAGGTCGGTGACGTGCACGGGGCAACGGATGTCGTCCGTGAATAGCGCACCGTCGCGCGTGCCATCGGCGAGTTCGTGTACCACCTTCTCGTGGGCAGACCGCCCGTAACCGATGATCAGCGATGTCCGGGCGACAGCAGCCTTCGGATGTACGGCGAGGACGCCGGTTTCTGCCGCAGCTTTGGCCGCGCCGTAGGGGGTGACGGGGTCGGGGAGGCTGGACTCGTCATAGTGGACTCGCGCACCGGAGAACACTGAGTCGCTGGACACGTGGACCATGCGGGTTCCGTACGTCGCCGCGACCATCGCGAGCCGGATGGGGCCCTCTGCCGTGGTCGCCCAGTCGGCCAGGCCGCTCGACGCGTTGAGGACGAGCTGCGGGCGCACCTCGGCCATGATGGCCTCTAGGCTTCCCGCGTCCCGCAGATCAAGGTGGCGCCACGCGGTCGGGGAGGCGGGACCGGGCTTGGTTGCGTACGTCGCGACGGTCGTGTGCCCCGCTGCTGTCGCCTGCCGGACCAGCTCGGTCCCGAGGAAGCCGCTGCCGCCGACGATCAGAACTGTCATTGCGACACCGTAGACCGCCTTCACCGTCAGTGTGTTGGTGGGGGAGGCCAGACATAGCGGACGTCCGGCTCGCGCTCGTCGTTGCGTACTCCGTCGGTTCGCTCGACCGCGATGAAGCCGTGTCGCTCGTAGAACCGGTGGGCTGATTCGTTCACCTGGAACGTCCACAACGCCAGTCCGTCCGGCTGCCGCTTCTTGGCCAGGGACATGAAACGGTCGCCCAGGCCCCGCCCGCGCCGCGCGGGGTCGAGGTAGAGCTGTTTCAGCTCACCGCCGTTGAGAACCATGAGCCCCACCACGTTGCTGCCGGTGACCGCCACCCAGTTCTCATACTGGGGCACGAGCACGCGGGCGAACCAGTCGCGTACGTCGGCTTCGTCGTGGGCGCAGCGCACGGTCGGCAGAGCGGCGGCGAAGGAACGCAGCCACAGATCGGCCGCGGGGCGCGCGTCGGAGTCGTCGGCACGACGAAGAAGGACGTCGTCACTGGTCATGGCAGGGCACCTCCGGCTTTCGAGGGCGTTGACGATGCTTGATGCGGACCTACTCCTCCTCGGCCGCCGGTTCTACTTGCCAGGTCGTCCGAGCTGGTGGAGAGTCCAGCCGGCCGTGCGCCAGGGATCGGGGTCGAGGGTGGTGCGGCAGTCGACGAGCAGGGGGTCGGCCGGACGGTTCACGAGAGCCCGGGGGTCGGCCTGCCGGTACTCCGGCCACTCGGTGGCCAGGACGACGAGGTCGGCTCCGTCGACGGATGCAGCCAGGTCGCTGGTGTAGTCCAGCTCCGGGTTGCGGGCCATGGCGGAGGCCACCGCCTGCGGGTCGTGAACGGTGACGTTGCCACCGGCCTGCTGGAGGGCGTGGGCGAGGGCCAGGGCCGGGGACTCGCGTACGTCGTTGGTGCCGGGCTTGAACGCGGCGCCCCACACGGTGACCCGGATCCCCCTGACGGGACGGTTACCCAGAGCGTCGCGGATGAGGTCCATGGCGACGTCGGTGCGGCTCTCGTTGATCTTCTCGGCGGCGCGCAGGAGGGTGGCGGCCTGTTCGGCGCCGAGCTGGCGGGCGGAGGCGGTGAAGGCGCGGACGTCCTTGGGGAGGCAGCCGCCGCCGTAGCCGATGCCGGGCCTCATTCCGCCGCTGCCGATCCGCGGGTCGATGCCGAGGATCTCCACGATCTGGGAGACGTCGCCGCCGGCGGCTTGGCACATGTCGGCGACGGCGTTGATGTAGCTGATCTTCAGGCCGAGGAAGGTGTTCGCGGCGCCCTTGGCGAGTTCGGCGGTCTGCGGGTCGGTGACGAAGATCGGGACACCGGCGTCCAGGATCGGCGCGTACACGGCACGGATCGCTTTTTCTCCCTCGGCGGTGGTGACGCCGGCGATGAGACGGTCGGGGCGCAGCGTGTCCTGCACCGCGTGGCCCTCGCGCAGGAACTCCGGGTTCCACACGACGTCGACGTCCTGGCCGGCGGGGGCGAGGCGCTGGGCGAGAGCCGTGACCTGAGCGGTGGTGCCTACGGTGACGGTGCTCTTGCCGACGATCGTGCACGGCCGCGTCAGGAGAGGGGCGAGCTGGCGGACAGCTCCGTAGACCTGTGCGGTGTCGTAGGAGCGGCCGTCGGCGTCGATGGGGGTGCCGACGCCGATGAAGTGCAGGTCGGCAAAGTCGGCGGCCTCACGGATGTCGGTGGTGAACCGCAGGCGTCCGCTCGCGGTGTGGACGGCGAGGAGCTCGGGGAGCCCGGTTTCGAAGATGGGGCACTGACCGGCATTGAGCCGGTCGACCTTGGCCTGGTCGACGTCCACGCCGATGACCTCGTGGCCGAGCTCGGCCATGGCCGCAGCGTGCGGGATGCCGAGGTGACCACAGCCGATCACGGAAACACGCATTGCAGATCCTTGTCTCGTCGGGGGGCACGCCGGGCACGGTGTGCCCCCCGACGCTATCGGTGCCGAACTCTGTCTGAGAAAAGCCGAGTTCGCTCAGATGTTCGTGTTGATGTTCAACAGACGCTCTAGGTCGCTGATCGCGGTGGCGGCCGTCTGCCGTACGACCACGTCACCGGTCTGCGGGGCCTCCAGCGGGTAGTCGAACCACGTGCCGTCCGGACGGGGGAATCCCTCCGGGTTGACCAGGAACACCTTGAGCCCGGCCGCGCGGGCCCGCTTGGCCACCCACCGCCGGTCGGCGTGCAGCCCGATCACGACCAGGGCCTTCGCCTCGGGGTGGAAGGTGACCGGCGGGATCCGCTGGTCGTAGCGGCGCATGAACCGCTCCTCGAACCCAGCGCGCGCCCCCAGGCGATGTGCCGGGCGTTGGTGGACGGGGGCGGAACTGTCCTCGTTCGCGGGCGGACCATTCGACGTTCGGACAGCGGTGGCCGCTATCCCGTCCGAGGTCAAGGACGGATTCCTCCTCGACCAAGTCCCCTGGCAGCATTTCCCGGCGGGAGATCGTGTCAGGGGCGCCGTTCACCTGCTACACACGAACGACTCGCCTGTTCGCACGGGAGCAGGCGTTGTGGATGGCATGTGTGCCAACGACATGCGGGCCGCGGCCGTTCTCGCTGCGCCGTTCCTGATCCGCATCGCCGCCGATACCGGCCACCCCTACCGTGCCGGCGCGCTCTCAGAGGCCTCCACCCCGGCACGCGCCCGCTACCTAGGTGTGGCCTCCCGCGACGAACTACTGCTCCACCGCGCCGACACCCAGGACGGCGATCCGTACGACGACTATGGCGTTGAGGTGACCGGCTACCCTGCTGGTTGGTCGGTTGCCGCCGCCCGGGCCGCGATCACCGCCGACATAGCTCTCCTGCAGCCCCTTCTCGGTGACCCTGACCCGTCGATACGCATCCACGCCGCCTACACACTGGCCGCCGCCGCAGACCACGACCACGCGGTCCGTGCTTCCTGCCAAGACCGGCTCGCCGCCGAGCAGGACCCGGCCGTCAGAGCCGCCTTGGTCCTCGCCACCGCTGAAGTGACCCGAACCCATCCCCACTTGCCGACCCTCGCGTGGATGCGAGAGCTGTGGCGGCAGCAGACACAGGCGCCCGAGGTCCGGCTGGCCGCCGCGATCGGCTGGCTGTGCCTCACCGATGAACCCGTCCCCGACGACTTGCGCGCCGCCGTCGACGACCTCGCCACCGACGAGCGCGCCCACGCCATGGACGCCCTGCCCTGGATGGCCATCGCCAGCGGATCCGACGAGACCGGACTGCAACGCTGCGTCCGGAAGATGCTCCATCCCGACCAGCCCGACCCTCCGGATTGCGACGACCCGTGGGCCTCGCGCCGTTGACGGCGAGAGCAAGCCACCAACGTTAGATCTTCACCCGTACGACTGAGACAGGCCGCGTCTGAGTCCGTGCACGCTGACGCTAAGAACAGGCCGAGGGCGCCGCTCGATTGAACGAGACGCCCTGGTGCAGTTAAGGACCAAGATGAGAAGACGGGACACCACCGAAGCGGTCATCGGCGCCGTCACCGGCACCTTGACCCGCCCGCAGCTCCTGATCCTCGGCCGCCGCGACCAGGACGGCCGGCTGCGCGCGGTCGGCCGCACCGTACCGCTACGCCCGGACGCCTCCCGGCAGGTCGGCGAGCACCTGGCCGCCGCCGGCCCCGGACACCCGTGGACCGGCGTACGGTTCGCGGCGTCCTGGGGATCCAGAGAGGCCCTGCTCGCGGTCCTGGTCCGCCCCGAGCTGATGGCGGAGATCAGCGCCGACCGCGCGATCGACCACGGCGGCGTCTTCCGCCACCCGCTGCGCTTCCGGCGGCTACGCCTGGATGTGAGCGTGGACGATGTCCCGCGGTTCGGGGCGGGGTTGGCTGCGGGCTGAGCCGGCAGGCGCAGTCACCGCAGGCAAATAGAAACAGGGCCGACCCTGGTGTGGGCCGTGCATGTGCGGCACTCGCGCGGCAACGCGGTGCTGTTGTTGTGCCATCCAGTCCGCTCACGCGTACGAAGACTCACGGTTCGTCGACAGCTACCGGACTGCGGAGGGTCGTACGGCCGCGCAGGGTGCGGTCCAGGGCGGTGCGCAGGGACATCCCGATGGTCGGGATGGCCGCCCTGGTGGTTGAGCGCGGGGTGGACATGGGGGAGGGCCGGACCCGGGAGGCGCGGGAGATCTGGGACCGGCTCCGGCCGAGCCAGCGCGAGCAGGGGCGCTTCCGGCTGCTGGCGGCGAGGCTGCTGGTCGCTGAGGGCCATGTGGCCGCCGCCCGGCGGCTGTTCGAGGACGGCATAGAGGTCCCCGACTTCCGCGAGGGCGACGGGATCCTCTCCGAGGTCTGGTCCACCCTGACCCACGTCCCCCTCCCGGCCCGCTACGACTTCCGGATGCGCCCGCAGTAACCCGCCGGTAACGGTGCGCGAACTTCTCCTGCGGCGCTACGGTGCACGAGGGTGTTGCTTGGTCTTCGACCGTTCGGCTGAGGGGGGAACGGGGATGCTGGAGCAGGCGTTGACGGCACTGGCCGCCGCGGGCGGGTCGGCAGTGGTGCAGGCCGCGGGAACGGACGTGTGGACGGGGCTGAGGCAGGCGGTCGCCCGCTGGTTCGGCCGCGGAGAACAGCAGCGCGAACAGGCGGAACTGGAGCGCCTGGACCGGACCGCGGGCGAACTGGAAACCGCGGACGCGGACGAGGCCGAGGCGGAGCGGGCCCGCATCCGGCAGGCGGCGGCCTGGCAGGCCCGGTTCGAAACCCGCCTCGAAGACCTGGGGGCCACCGAGCAGGCCCAGGCTGCCGAAGAGCTGCGCGCCCTGCTGGCCCGGCACACCCCCCACGGCGGAGCGTCGGCCGGCCAGGGCGGGCTGGCCGTCGGAGGCAACGTGGACATTCGCGCCGACCGGGGCGGGATCGCCGCGGGTGTCATCAACGGGGGTGCTCGCATCAGCAACCCTCCGGTGCCGGATTCGTCACAGGGCTGAACGAACCGGCCGCCGCCCCCAGCCCACCACCCACCAGTACGCCGGCCACTCCCGACGGGTCCGCGCATCTCACGGTGCGGGCAGACCAAGGCGGCGTCTCCCTCGGCTCCGTGGGCGACGGCGCCCGGTTCACCTTCAACGGCGTACCACCGCTGTGGACGGGCTCTCCGGACCCCGACCGTACGCGCTCCGGGCATGGGCACGGGCACACGCAGGCGTGGCCGCCGCCCGGGCCGGGCGTTCCCTTGGCCGTCCCGCAGCGCAGGGTCGCGTCGGGCCGTCTGCGGGGACGCACCGAGCTGGTGACCGGATCGGATCGAAAATCCACTTGATCACCGATCGGAACGGCCTGCCTCTCTCACTGGGTATCTCCGGCGCGAACATGCACGACAGCCTCGGTCTGGAACCGCTTGTGCGGGGCATCCCGCCGATCCGTTCCCGGCGAGGACCTCGTCGACGGCGCCCCGCCAAGCTCCAAGCAGACAAGGGCTACGACTACAACCACCTACGCCGTTGGCTCCGCAAACGCGGCATTCGCCACCGCATCGCCCAGCGGGGCATCGAGTCCTCACGACGACTCGGCCGTCACCGGTGGGTCGTCGAACGGACCGTGTCCTGGCTCGCCGGCTGCCGTCGCCTCCACCGCCGCTACGAGCACAAGGCTGAACACTTCCTCGCCTTCGTCGGCATAGCCGCAGCCCTCATCTGCCACCGCCGCCTCACCAAACGAAACGATGTCTAAAGGAGTACGCGGACAAGTCCTTCGCGGACGTTCGCGAAGGCGGCGAGGAAGCCGGGGAAGTACCCCTGCAGGTGGGAGCGGAGCTTGTCGGCGGCCTGGGTCCGGTCCCAGACCGCGTCCTGCTGGGCCCGAGCGAGGACGGCGATGGCCTGGACGAGTTCGCTGTCAGCGGGCAGCGGCCGGTGGGCGGGCTTGTCCGTACGCAGGATGTTCGCCAGGACCATGGCGTCGAGGTGGTCGGACTTCTTGCGGGCGACCGCGTGACGTTCTCTATAGCGGGCTGCGGCCATCGGGTTGATCGCGTACATGGGCCGGCCGGTCGCCCGAAGGCAGGAGACCAGCAATCCGTGGGAGGTCTCGATGGCCACCGGTATCGGCGTGTCCGCAGTGTCGCCGTGTGCGGTGAGCAGGTCGAGGAGCTGTTGCAGGCCCGTGGCGTCGTCGTCGATCCGGGCCCTGCCCAACAGGGTCCCTTCGTGGTCCACCACCGCGACGTCGTGGTGATCGCTGGCCCAGTCGATGCCGCAGAACACTTTCACCGGGTTCAGGTCCTCTCGGTCGGGGTGTGTTGCTGCTGGTCGCAGCCGTGCGGGGCACGCGTCTCCCTAATGGAAGGGCTCGATGGCCCTGCATCCGATTAGCCGTTCGTGACCCCAGCGATCCGCAGGGCCCTCGGTCTGTGAGGGAGCTCGTAAGGCTCCTGGCTCTTTGAGAGGTGACCCCTGCGAACGGCTTGAACCACGGACTTCAACGATCCGGTCGTCGGCCTTGGTTCCTCGCAAACGCGGTGGCAGCGGACGGGACCGGGGGCCGGATCTTGACCAAGGGATCAAGTCCCAGGGATGTGTCACGACTATCCCGGTACCGACTGCTGCCACCGCGAACGGGAGGTGAAGCCGGAGGCCGCGCTCTTTTTGAAGACCTCAAGGGCCGGGTAACGGGTAGCGATCCACCGACTTCGATGCCCATTAGGTAACGGGGGGTGCGGAAGGCCAGGTCTTCGTAGGTAAGGAGGCGGCTGACCTGGCCGCCTCCCAGACCTCGGCCCAGGTGGCCGCCGGCATCCGGATGCCGCTGGCCGCGCTCTCCCAGAAGCTCTGGGACCCCTGCCCGCCGCAGGCCGCCTGGCCGCAGTTCCAGGCCCTCGCCGGCCGCCTGGCCCCCTGACCCCGACCGGTGGGCGGTCACGGGCATCCGCGGGGCGGGGGCGGAGGTCCGCACTCCGCAACAACGGGATCCCGGCCCGGTGACGAACCGCGTCCGGCCGTCGCCCCGGCTGGATCCCGGGGGTTACGGTGCGGCGACGCCGGAATCCGGGAGAGGGAGAAGACCATGAGAGCGGTTCGGAGGCAGGCGGCCATGGCCGCCCTGGCGGTGTGCGGCGTGCTGGCGCTCACCGCCTGTCAGAACGGCGACGACCTGGCCGCGCCGGACGCGAAGCCGACCGCAGCCGCACCGGCCCCGCCCACCGCCAGCGCCACGGTCGCCGTGCCGGCCCCCTCGAAGACCGGCGCGGCGCCCAAGCCCTCGGCGACCGCCACCCCGGCGGGGAAGAATCCACCCGCCCCGGCCCCGCCCCCCGCGCCGACCTGCGGCGCCGACCACAGGATGCCGGTCTCGCCCGATACGATCGCCGTGCACCGCTACACGCCCGAGGGCGGCATGACCAACCTCATCGTCCAGCACGGCACGTACGGCTGCCCCGGGCGCTTCGAACCGTCGGGCGCGTGGACGTACATCCCGATCTCGGAGAAGGCCAAGATCACCGCGACGGCGCCGATCCTCCCTTCGGAGGTGATGGGCAAGCCCATCTCCACCAGCGAGCTGACCTCCTGGCTGGACACCCACCCGGACAAGGGCCTCCCCTTCCGCTACCACCTGAACGCGGAAGGGGTCATCGACACCCTCGACGAGATCTACGTGAAGTAGCCCGCTGCCGCCGCCTACCAAATGGAGTCGACCCACTCCGGGTGGTCGATGAACGGGTTGCGGTTGTGCTGGTAGGTGTCGTAGATGACCTGGTTGCGGCGCTGCTCGAAGGCGTCCGGCGGGTCCATCTGGTTCCACTGCTTCAGCAGGCTGATCCGGCCGAAGAGGGGGGGGTGCCCCTATGGGTTGGTCAAGGTGATGGGGCGGGTTGGGGTTCGTAGAAGGTGCCGTCTCCGAGCATCGCGAAGAGCACGTCGGCTCGTCGTCTGGCGAGGCGGAGGAGGGCTTGGGTGTGGTGCTTGCCCTGGCTGGTCTTCTTGTCGTAGTAGGCCCTGGAGACGGGGTCGGCCAGGGCGGCGAACGCGGAGAAGTGCGGCCGGGTCGGTGCCCGGGACCACGACAGTCTGTTCGTCCAGCGCGCACCCTGCGGCCCTGAAAGCACCTCCACGAGACAACGACGTCGCTCCCCCGCGCTCGCCTCGAAGACCCCCGCGTTCTTCATCGCCTTCGACGCGCTTCTTAAATATTCATAGCCAAGCAGTTGAATTCATCTCATATCAGGATGCCCCCCTGGGGCCAGGGTGTAGATTTGTAAATGTATGGCGCGCGCCATACCGTCAAATGGAGAATAGAATGGAGTACGGTCATGACCGAATCGCGCGACGAATCTGGCGAACTCGTGATGCTCACAGTCGAGCCAGGGGAGATGGAACCGACGCTGGAGGCTTTGGCGGACGCGGGATTGACGCCCGTGGCTGTTAGCGGTACTGCAACGTCTTGCGGCCCCACCGGCTCAGGTGGTTGGACGTGTACCGACCGCGACCACGTTTGAAGCAATTAGGGCGCTCTGCCGGATGCTTCCCGCTACTACAGCAGAGAAAGCGATGCGTGTGCATGGATAGTAAAGTAAGCCCGCCGAACACAACACCTCAGCCATTCAATCCTACTGCCGAGCCAGTGAACGTTCCAGTCGGTATTCAGGCTATCGATCTACCTGGTTCAATCGCCGATTATCTTCGGCTCCTTGGAGCAGACTCTCGCCCTGTGCTTGATGCCACCCAGGTGTGGATCACGCAGTCAGGAGGGAAGCTGAAGATGTACTTTGGGGATGTCGAGCATGGGGCCGTTGATTAACCAGCTCGGCCTCCTTGCGTGATCAGTAGATCACACATCGCCTTAGCCAACGGAATTCCTGTAAGCTCTTCGAGCCAGTACCACTGCCCGTTCGGATTGATTTCAAGGAATACATATTCACGTTCAGGGGTGAGAACGAGGTCGATGGCGCCAAACTGCAACCCGAGGCGCCTCACAAGCTGGATACAGAGCGCGCCGATACCTGTCGGCAATTCCATTGGTTTGTGAGCCAATGTGTAAGCTGGCGCTCGACGAAAGTCCACGCGCGACTGGCGTACCGCCTGAGACGCAATCCCGACCGCGAAGACATTCTCCCCCATAACAGTGACTCGAATGTCCATCGATTTGGGGATGAATTCTTGCAGATATGTCGGGCCAAATCGGACTGACTCAATCTCATTCATGTCATTGTCGGTGACAAGGTGAGTGTAAATCGTACCCGCCCGATTTGGGTAGAGGATTCCTGGGTCCGCGAGGACCTTAACAATCACCCCTTGACTGCAGGAGGAAATGAATGCCGAAGCCTTAGCTACATCGTTTGTAATAGTGAAGCGAGGGATTCGAAAGCCCATGTCGCTGGCAATCCTGAGCTGTGTCACCTTTACGGAGGACCTTCTTACGGCTTCCGGATCGCTCACCCAGCCCTTCAGAAACCCCCCTCCCCATAGACCGCGGATCAGGTGAGTGCATTCATTGCGTACCCACTCTTGTTCCTCGGTCAAGAGCAGGTCAGATAGCTCGAAACCGCCTGGTCTCCGATACCAGACTGCGGTAACGTTGGAAAGGTCAATAAACTCATTGTCGTCACGGGCGAGGAATGCCCGTACGCCTGTTCTGGTGGTTTCCACGGAGACGCGAGAACATCCTGGAAACTGTGCAGGATCGTAGACCCCCCATTCCGCTCCTCGGCGGGAAAGCTCCGAAGTGACCGGCTCGACATGCCCGTCCAGCTCTGAGTTAGTGACGATCAAAATCAAGGTGTGCAACCCAAGTCCGAGAACTCAACATCTTGACAGTTCGACGTGGCATTCAACGACCCTGTAAAGCGTGCGCGCATAATGAAGTAGCCCTCACCCTCTGACAGTTCATTAAAGTCTTCGAACTCAATCCATTCGACACCTACACGCAGAGTAAAGGGAATTGGGCGATCATCCCAGTGCTCGGACTTGCCTTCCACTCTTGCAGAATCGTTCTTTACTGACATCGTTGGCGGCCCCCCCTGTTTTCGTCAAGTTTGATCCGAGTCGCGGTCGCCACACGCCCAGCCCGGCCCCGACTTACTGCAGCTGGTTCCAGTGCTCTGGCCAGACGTGCGAGTCAGTCCAGCGTCCCCCAGTGCCTTCAGGGTTGCTTCCATCTGACCTGGCTCAACAGTGAGCATCAAGAGTTCTTTAGAGTCGTCGTAGGATTCGGTCATGACGGTGCTCCATTCTATTTCTTCCATTGGTGGGATGGTGCGCGCCTGCACCTACAAATCTACCCCTGTCCCCTGAATTGCGCATCCGGCATATTGAATGACAATTCAACTTTTTGATCATGGTTGTTTGCGTTTAGATGACAGTGAAAGTACTCTCGCGCGTTTGGCGGCCGGGATGAGGAAGAACTTTCCACCGCGCATCCTCGTCCGCTACAGCTCAACGCCCGGCTGTTGAGTGCGAGTTGGGCAGTCGCTGGCATGCAACCACAGGAATTGGCGCTGCTTGCCAACGACGCAGACGTCACGTCATGGGGTCTGTCGGGCCCAGATCGGGGGGTGAGTTGTGCGCCCGGTAGACAACGAACGGGCAGATGGCGCAGGCACGTGAGCCCTCCTGGGCGAACCACCGGCAGTCGGCTCTGATTGCGCATCGTGGCAGGCCAGAGTCCGGTGCCTCCAGCACCGTGTCGGCCCCTGCGCTAATCAAGCGGCCGACGAGGGAACAGTCCCGACCACTCCAGTACTCGCAGCAGTCCTGTCGGCAGCCGTCGGCGAACCGGAACCGCGACTCGGGGTCGCCGTGCTGCCCGCAGGCCTCAGAGAACGTCTTGTCGACAGCGAGCGGGGGGCGCAGGTACCCAAGGCGCCCGTTCTCCCCCAGTACGGCGATGAGCACAGCACCCTCGTGGCACGTGGAGCTCGGGCATGTCATTCCCGCCGTTGCTGCCGCAGGGAGTGGTGATGAGCAGGCGCCGGAGGCCGGTCCGGGCATTTAGGCCCTCGCCTGCTTGACGCGCATCCCCCGTGTGTGGCCCGGCTGGCCCAATGACTCCGCCGCAAGGCCCTTTTCAAGGAGGTCGGTGGATCGACCCTCGACATTGAAGCTGGCCAGCTCGGTGAGCACTGCCTTCCGGATAGCGGCGTCGATGCGCTGCACCACCTCGTCAGGCAACTCGATCCCGTCGATGTCGACCTGAAACTTTTGACCCCTATTCGGCATGGGCAAAGTCTCCTTTCCACCCGGTCTTCGGCTCTCAACCAGCTGCGAGGGGCACGCGCTCGGTGGCAACCACCCTTGGTGAGCTAAACATTGCGCTGGGCGCCGCGCCACTGACCACGACCGTATGGGTGACGCTGCCGCTTCGCGAGCTGTTGACCGGGGCAGCAGACGTGAGCAGGAAGTGGCAGGCGGCGGCCGGAGGCGGTGGTGATGGTGGCTCGTCCGGAGTGGGCCGGGAACCTTTGTTTGGGCTGGTCAGTCTGCCAGTGGGTCTCTACATGGCGACCGACAGCCATGCGTTCCACTTCCATCAACTCCAGTGAGGCACCTTCGGACCACGCCTGCGGTCCGGAGAAGTGGAGCGTGCAGGAGCTGGAGTCCGCCGCGGCGGCCGCGTCGCCGACGTGACGATGGCGGCTGCCAGTGCATCCGCCGCGTTCGTGTACGAGATCTTTCGTGTGTCTCCCCATCAGGCCTGTGTCGTTGGCGTGCGCGGGCGAGGTCGGCAATCCGCTGAGGCGTCCCCCGGAGTGTGGACACGGGGGTTCATGCTGCGAGTGTGAGTTCACGTGCTCTCTGCTGTTGCTGTTCGAATTCGGCAGATGAAAGGTAGTCGAGGGCGCTCTGGCGTCTGCGGGCGTTGTAGTAGGTGAGCCACTGGAAGATTTCCAGCCTCGCCTGATGCATCGTCGAGAACAGGCGCTGGCGCATCGTCTCCCTCTTGAGCCCCTGCCAGAACGACTCGGCGAGGGCATTGTCGTAGCTCGAGCCGACGCGGCCCATGCTCCTGCGGATCCCGAAACCATCACAGACCTGCGCGAACGCGGCCATACGTGTACTGCGAACCCCTGTCTGCGTGGAAGATCACTCCGTCGACGTTGCCGCCGCGGGTCGCCGCCGCCATTTTCAGCGCATCGATGACCAGCTCGGCGCGTATGTGCGAGGCCATCGATCAGCCGAGCACTCGGCGTGAACAGATGGCCAGGACGCAGGCGAGGTACAGCTATGAGCCGCCGACCTGCACGTATGTGATGTCGCCGCACCACTTCTCGTCCAACTGCACGGCGGAGAAGTCGCGTTGGATCAGGTCCGGGGCGGGCGGTGCGAGCCGGTCAGGGACCTTGGTGCGCTTGCGGCGCCGGAGGTGGCGGCCCTCGAGCCGGTTGATGCGCATCAGGCGTTCGACGCGCTTGTGGTTGAACGTGTGCGCGCGCCGGCGATCCACCGGTAGTAGCCCGAGCGAGACACCCGAAGGACCTGGCATATCCGCTGGACGCCGAGCGTCTCGGCGTGGGCGGAGACAAAGTCTCAGAGGCGGGTCTTCACTTCATCTCCTTGGCGAAATAGGCCGCTGCCCGGCGCAGGATCTCCCGCTCGAGTTCCCACTCCTTCTCCGCCTTGCGCGGTCGGCCGTTCTCCGCGCGCAGCCGGGCCAGTTCCTCATCACGGCTCTCCACGCTCTGCTCACCGTAGCTGTGATCGCGGCCCGCGTGCTCGTCGGCTTGGCGCACCCAGCTCCGCAGCGTCTCACCGGTCACCCCGACATCCGCCGCGACCGCCGCATACGTGCGCTTCCCGCCCGCTGCGCGATACAGCGCGACAGCGTCGTTCCTGAACTCCGCCGGATACGGAGACCTACGTCCCACCAGGACACCTTCCCGTGGATCAGCAAGATCCATTGTCGGAGTGTCCACACCACAGGGGTCGCCTCAGCGCGGTGCGTCACCAAGGGCGGGACCAGGATGCCTCCCGCTGCCCACTCGGCTGGCCCACTGGCCGGACCTACCACTCCTTCAGTCCACTGCGCCCGCCGGGGTGGGCGCAGTGAAGCCCCTGGCTGGGCCTTTCGATCCAGGCTGCACTCCCGCACGGCGGCCGATGACACCGTCTTGAACACATTCAGAGAGCCGCCTACCCCGTGAGTCGGTTCACTTACGGGCATGTGGACACGCGTTGGCCGGGCCTTAACGGTCGTGACATTCAGCGTCTTGATGGTGGTAGCTGCCGCTCCCCCGAATTCTGTGGCGGACAGGATCTGCGCTGCGGCGAAGGGACACCTCGAGGCTGGCTCACTTGACCGCGCGAAGAAGCTGTATGAATCAGTGAAGCCGGCCGACGACGAGCTCAACTGTGCCGTGGAAGGCCTTCAGCTCGTGGCAGTGGCGCGTCAGGCGGCGGCGGAGCAGGTCACAAACGGCAAGCGGCTGATTCGCTCGGGAGACCTCAAGGGGGCGGAGCGGATGTTCCGCGCCGCACTGAAGTTTGATGCGGCCAACGCGGGCGCGGTGGCGGGTATTGCTCGGGTGGCAGATCTGGAGAGTCGTCCCCTGCCGACGGCACAATCGAACTGGGATCGGTTTTACGCAGACTGGGTTCTTCCCCTGGGCAGACTTGCACTCTTCAGCACGATCGGTCTCCTGGCGCTCTATGCGCTCGCAGGTCTGTCCTCGCGGCTTTTAGTAAAGGTGGGCTCGGTTGCCTGGCCGACCGGGGCCAAGCGGATCGCTGGAGGCGCTGGCTGCGCGCTGCTGATCAGCGCGGCAATCATGACGCCTCTGTTCGCCATGTTTAATCCGTTCACCCCGACGTGGATGCAATGCTGGATCGCAGCGTTGGCCATTTTCGTGATTGGGGCCGGCACTTTCGGGGTGGTGTGTTGGGCTACTCGGAGTCGCCTCAGGCACTGGATGACTTTGCTTGTCTCACTCGGCGTTGTGGTCGTGGCAGCGATTGTCGTTCTGATGGTGCCTATCGCTTACGAGACGCGCTTGATGGTGGCCCACGCCGCTCTTGCTCTGATCGGTGTGGTGTTGACCGCGGCCGCGTTCGGGCAGAACCTGCGTCTCCAAGTGGAAGTGCAGCAGCCCGACGGGAAGGTAAACGCGGCCGCCACCGACTACCTGCTGGCCCGGATGAAGGGGCTGGGCACGGAGACACCGAAGGCTCTCGATCGGGCCACTTCCGCTCTGGCCACCACCCCTCTGAGTCAGATCCCCAACGAAGAGCTGAGCGTGCTGCCCGCTGGCAATGTCGTCGGGGCGCTGTCGCGTCTGTTCTTCGCCCTTCGACCCGACCTCACATGGCGGGCACGCGTGACGCTCGTGGACGACAACAGGGTGGCGACCGCCATCTCCCGCAACGGGCGGCACGCGGCAAGCGCGGTGTTCAGCAGGATGGAACTCGGGCTCCCCTTGGACACCGACCAGGACCGGGCAAGGGCGCAGATGCTCACCGGCGCTGCAGCCTTTGTCCTGGTACACCTCAGCGAAGTGCACCAGGAACTGAAGGCAGACCTGTGCGGGGCCCGGCAATGGAAAAGCGTCGCGCTGCAAGTCATCGCCAAGAGCAAGTCTCTCCTGGACGAGGGTGAGGATCGAAGCGTGCGGCGTGTGGATCTTCTGTCCCGGGCCACGGACGAGGATCCAGGGAACACGCTGGCACGTTTCGAGTACCTGTGGGCGGGATACGAAGAAACCCCGCACGAAGAAACGGACTTCGCGTCATTCGCGCGGACCCTCGATAGAGAGTACAAAAGGTCAGGCCTATCGGAAAAGCCTGACGCAGAGGAAGGCTGGGTGCCGCTGAAGATCCGCGTTCTCTACAGCAGCACTACCCAGTGGCTCAACGCCTACGTGCATGCCCGAGACAAGGGAACCCATGCGGACGCCGGTGCGCCCACATTTTTGGGGGACGCGGAGAAGTCTGCGAAGAGGCTTCACGACCTGTGTTCGAAATCCTGGAACTGCAAGCAGCTACAACACCAAGCCGAGGAGATGCGCCCGTTCGCTGTGAACCTTCTGCGCTGTATCGACGCTTTGAAGGGCGTGAACCTGGATAAAATCACAGGAGAGCATTCCCACGAGGGCGTCGATCCGTCACCACGGCTGACCTACGATCACGCGTGCCTGCACATGTTTTTGGCCAGCCAGACCAAGCTGACTCGCAAGACTCGCAAGCAGCAGCGCGATCAAGCGCTCGACGATCTCCAGTTCGCGCTCGTCACAGACCGCGACCGTAACGACGCCGCCGAGGATCCTTGCTTTCGTAAGCTGCGGTCCGACGAAAGGTTCAGGCAGCTGGTACATGCGCAGCCACCCCGGGAATTTCTTGACCTGCCGGCGTTCGTCGCACATCGTGCGAAGCTTCAGGAAGCGGGTATCGCCACTGCTGATGATGTCCTTCGTCGCACCCACACCACTCAGCTTCGGATGCAGCTGGCCGAACATCTGAGCGTTTCGGCCGTCACCATCCGGCAGATGCGCGACGTGGGGTTGCTAGCACGAGTCCATGAGGACCTGGGCGACCCCCTGATGCTGCACCTGATCCTCAGTGTGGGCATCGCCTCCCGAGAAGCATTGCGGGATGCGGCACGCCGCGATGAGAGCGAACTCCTACGTCTGATTCGAACTCGGGCTACTGAAGAGCGCCTGACCAGCCTGGCGGGAGTGCAGAAGCCTCAGTCGTGGTTGGTAGCCGTCCAACGCAAACGCCGTCCCTGGTGGCGCTGACCACAGCTCATATTCTCGCCGCATGGGCTACGGAGGGGCCAACAAGGTGGAGTAGTCGGCGGCGCGATTCCCCTGCATTGTGTCACCCGCGACGGCCCTGGACTCCCGGACTGTAAGCATGACGATGCCGGCCGCTCGCGGACCGCAAGCTCGTTGGACCGCAAGACTGTCAAGACGGGCCTTGACCCCGGATTTTGGACACCGGAGACACTTGGATCTTGATGGTCCAGGAGAACGGAGTCCCCGTGGGGATGAAGCACTACCCCGCCGAGTTCAAGGAGGACGCGGTCGCGTTGTACCGGTCGAGGCCGGGAGCGACGGTCAAGTCGGTCGCCGCTGATCTCGGGGTGAACACCGAGACGCTGCGGAACTGGATCCGGGCTGCCGACGGGCGCCGCCCCGGCTCCCACTCGACACAGCCGGCCGCCTCGCAGGCCAGCGGTGACGACGTTCAGGCGGAGTTGGCCGCAGCCCGGAAGAGGATCCGCGAGCTGGAGGAAGAGCGCGACATTCTCCGCAAGGCGGCCCGGTATTTCGCAGGGGAGACGCGCTGGTGGGCCGGCGGTGGCCGCGACGGGGATCGGGATTTCGAAGTGGACGGTCCCGTAGCCGCCGTGCTCGCCGGTCATGCGGGCGTCGCAGACCTCGTCGGCCATGCTGCGCCAGAAGGCTTCCGCGCCCGGGATGTCGACGTTCGTGTGCAGGTAGATCGTGTCGTAGCCGGGGACGCCGGCGGCGAACTCGCAGGCTTTCCTGACCATGGGGCGGGCCAGTCCGTGCCTGCGGTGGTCCGGGCGCACGTACACCCTCAGGAGCTGCGCCGAGGCAAGCCAGCAGGAGAGCGGTACGGACACTCGTCGCGTCGGCGAGTATGTCCGCAGTGGCGGCGCCGACGGGCTGGCCGCCCCAGGCGATCATGCGAGCCGTCGTGTTGACCCGGGCCTGGAGTCCCAAGGTCCGCCTCGGGTAGGCGCACTCGTGCGTGCTGGTCCTGCTCGGGGTGCGGTTGGACGGAACCAAGGAGCTGATCGCCCTTGCGGAGGGCCTGCGGGAGAGCACCGAGTCGTGGGCGGACCTGTTGCGCGACTGCCGCCTCCGGGGCATGCGCGACCCCGAACTCGTCGTCGGCGACGGCGCGATGGGGCTCTGGAAGGCGCTGGCCGAGGTGTTCCCCGCCGCCCGGCATCAAAGGTGCTGGGTGCACAAGGCCCGGAATGCCGCGAACGCCCTGCCAAAGTCCGCACAGCCGGGCGCGACGAAGGCGATGCGGGAGATCTACAACGCCGAGGACCGGGCGCACGCCGAGCAGGCGATCGAGGCATTCGCCTGCACCTACGGGGCGAAGTGGCCCAAGGCCGTCGCGAAGATCACCGAGGACCGGGAGGAACTGCTGGTGTTCTACGGCTTCCCGGCCGAGCACTGGATCCGCCTGCGGACCACGAACCCCATCGAGTCCACGTTCTCCACCGTCAAGCTGCGGACCAAGGTCACCCGCGGGGCCGGCAACCCGCCGCCGCGTTGGCGATGGTGTTCAAGCCGGTCGAGTCCGCCCAGGTCCGCTGGCGCGCGATCACCGGTGCCCACCTCGTGCCCGTGGTCCGCGCCGGCGCCAGGTTCGAGAACGGCATCCTGGTCGAACGTCCCGAGGCCGCTGTGGCCTGATCACAGGTCAAACTCGAACTTGACCCGCGCCAGGTCAGAGCCTATCCACGCCGTTGCGCCGCCGATCGAGTTTCCGTAGCCGACCTGTCCGACTTGCCCGCGACAGAGCCAATAAGTCCACAAGCCCCTGGTCCATCGTGAACGGGAACCTTCGTTGGCCCGCGACGGCCAGCGCCTCGCGGGCGCGCTTGGGCAGCGACGCGTGTCAAGCGACTGTTTCTCCGCGGCGGCGTGTGTAGTACGCGTACGTCACGGCCAGGAGAAGTGGGCCCCACAGAGTCAGCGGGAGAGTGGCCGCTGCTGCAAGCGCCTTCCACCATCCGCTGGAGTACTCGACAAGGGGCACCCCGCCGATGTGGAGGAAGGCGAGAGGCAGGGGATCCCACAGCGCGATCAGCGCCAGACCGCCCAGAGTGGCCGGGACGATCGCAGCCAGTGGTGGAATGCGCTTGCCGCCGATGACCGGGAGCCATGAGGGTGCCACTTCGCCCCACCGGGCCACCAGGCCGAAGGAGAGATAGGCCAGTCCCTCGGAGAGAAGGCTGAGTCCGAAGACATACAGGATCACCCACCAGTGCCATGTCTTGTGGACCGCGTAGACCTGGCCCATCTCGTAGTCGAATGCGAACGGTAGACGCCACAGGCACGACGGGACGACGACGAGGGGTATGAGCTGGGCGCAGCGGATGGCCCACCTTGGGACGGGCCGCGCGGTGTCACCGACCGGCGGGGAAGGATGAAGCGTCTTGATTCCCATGAGTCGAGCTTCGCTGCTCGGTGAACGCCCGGGATCCGACTCAAGACGGGTTCGGTGATCATCTCTGCGATGGACATCGAGTCCCCCGCACGGGGGAACCCGGGCGAACCGTTTCACATCACCGCTGGTCGCACGTCCGCCCCGCCGCCAGGTCGGAGAACCGCCGCTTGATCGAGCGTCCCACGACCGCTGCAGCTGATCACACGTCACTCAATCCACAACTCTTGACAATTACTCCGCCGATCAGAGTGCCACTGTCGTCGTGGACGGGGAGGCCGCCGGCGTAGGGGATCAGGCCCCCGTTGGTGTACTCAGTCGCGGGAGCCGGGCCGCCGGGCTTGCAGAACTCCCACAGGTCCTCGCTCGGCCCGTTGAAAAGGATCGAGGTCTTGGCCTTGGCGAGTGCGATGTCGATCGAGCCGAGGATCGCGCCGTCCAAGCGGGCGAAGGCCAGCAGGTGTCCGCCGCCGTCGACGACGGCGATGTTCATCGGGACGCCGATCGCCACCGAGCGGGTGTGGCCCCTCTCGACCATGGTTTGGGCCGTATCCAGGTCGATGCTCATGGCGTTTGCCCCGGTCGTCAGCGGTGCGAGTTCGTGGTGCCTCTGTCGGGAGCGTCGATCTGTTCGGCGATCCAGGAGGCTGCGAACGTGGTCCAGGCCGCCGCGTCACCGGCCCCTCGGGCGAGCCCGAGACTGTGGGGGCCGTGCGCGAATACATGGACTGTGTGCGGGACGTCGTGCGCGGCCAAGGCCGCGGCGAGGCGGTAGGTGTGCTCCGGAGGGACGTAGATGTCCTCGGCGGTGTGCCACAGGAAGAACGGTGGTGACTGGGCGGTCACGAGCTTGTCCAGCGATGTCTCACGCCGCAGGTCCGGCGAGGCGTCTTCACCGAGCAGGATGATCCGCGAGGGCCGGTAGGTCTCGGTCTCCATCGACGTGATCGCGTAGCCGAGTACGGCGAACTGGACCGACTCGCGTAGGTCGGCGGTCGGTGCGAGCGCGGCGTGCCCGGCCAGGTGCCCTCCTGCGGAGAACCCGATCAGACCGATACGCTCGGCGCCCTGTTCGCGGCGGCGCCGGATCTCGGCGCGCAGCGCCAGCAGGGGCTCGGGATGGCGCGCATGAAGCGGGTACCGGAACACGCTCGCCGAGATGCCGATCCCACCGAGCCAGCCGGCGACCGGCTCCGCTTCGTGTGCCGAATGCGCCGCGTACCCGCCGCCGGGGAGCACGATCACGTGGATTGTCGCAGCCCGGGCCGCGCTGACGTCTGCGCGGAGCGACCCCGTCGGTTCGTGCTGACTCTTCACCGCTGACCTCCGTATCGTCCATGGACGGCGTCGCCGGCCTGCTCCCGTGAGACCGTACCCAGGTCATCGGCTCGCCGGACGCCCCGACACCACGCGAAGATGCGAGCGCGCAGATCTGGTGCACGGCGGCCCGTCGGGAGCGCCCGGTGCCGGCCCTCAGCCCTGCGGTGTGGTGTCGGCGTCAGGAGCCCCAGCGGGCTGCCCGAGCCGCGAGTTCGAGGGCGGTGACGGCGCCGGGTTCGCCGCGCTCGCGGAGGAATTCGCTTGGGACGGTGTAGCGGGCGCCGGCCTGCGGGGAGCGGGCGGCCTGCCGCACGACGTCGTCGACCAGGACGGTGGCCATGTCCAGCCGCGGGTAGCGGCCGTGGAGTGCCTCGCCCTGGGCGTCGGTGACGAACTCGGTGCCGAAGCCGATGTCGACCCCGATGCCCCGGCGGGTGAGGTTCACTGGAGCTATCAATTGGACTTCACACTTCTCCCGCTGGGACGTCCATGATCAAGAACTGTCGCGGCGGTACCGTGAGGGCTGAATCATTTGAGTAACGCGTCCGCGGACAACAAACCATCCGAGGACGCAGCCGGTGACGCCAGCGGCGCTGCCGCAGGGAGCTCCCGGGC
The DNA here is from genome assembly GCF_055579465.1 of Streptomyces sp. NPDC032745. Lineage (NCBI taxonomy): Bacteria > Bacillati > Actinomycetota > Actinomycetes > Kitasatosporales > Streptomycetaceae > Streptomyces > Streptomyces sp. NPDC032745. Next base: position 23,272 of record NZ_JBVING010000024.1, read on the forward strand.
CGGTTTGTTGTCCGCGGACAACAAACCGGCCGGGCCGGTGGGAGGTGCCGTCTCCGACCGCCTGGCCGACTCCAGCAGTGCCCGCTCCTGTGCCTTGGCCTCCGCTGCCTGGGCCTTCTGGGCGTCCAGGTGTTGCAGCAACTGAGCTGCGTTGAGACTGGGGGAGTCCCGCAGCACACGAGCCAGTGCGCGGCCATCGCGTTCGGACAGCGTGCCTGCGCTGAGCATCGTCTGCAGCTCAGTCGGCACCGAGAGAAGCGCCAACTGGTTTGTCACCCACGAGCGATCCCGCTTCAGGCGCTCTGCTGCGCGCGACTGCGCCCCGCGCTCACCTGCCTCGGTGCAGACATTGACGAGCTCCTGAACGCCTCGAGCTCGTTCGATGACGTCGAAGTCCTCACGGTCCAGGTTCTCGGCGAGGAGGTGGTCGACGAAATCCTCGCGCGTTCGTGCGAGGTCGTCGCGCATGACGAAGTCGAGCTTGTCGATGCCGACATGGCGGGCGCTGCGGTATCGGCGCTCGCCGTTGACGAGGACGAACTCGGCTGATCCGATGTGGGGCCCATGCTCGGGCCAGAGCGCAAGGTAGGCGGTACGGGACACGACGACGCAAGCGGCGAGTTGCGCTTGGCGCAGTTCCTCACCGAAACGCGTGAGGTCGTCGTCGGACCCGAAGTTGCGACGCGGGTTCAGAGGCGTGGGGGAGACCTCGTCGAGCTCGATCCTGATGAGCTCGTAGGTCGGGATCGCTCCCTCCGTGATGGCCTTGGCGCGGCCGCGTTCGCTGCGTTCGCCTGTCCGGCGAGCGGCGGAGAACGAGCTGCCGCCGCCGAGGAGGTCCTTCTTGCTCACTTCGTCAGTGCTTTCTTCAGATCGCGCATGGCGATGGCCTGGTCGCAGTCGGGCGCATACTCAAGAAGGGGGCGCTTGAGGCGTACGGCCTCTCGCTGTTCCTTGAGGTCGGGGATGACGGCGAGGACCGGGGGGTCGCCGAACTGCTCCCAGCCATCGAGCGACGACGTAGCGATCCATCCCTTGCGGGCGTCGTACAGGTTGACGACAAAGCCCAGCTGGGTGATGGCGACGTCCAGGTCGCCTTCCATGTCCTCGATCTGCTCGTGGAGCATGTCGTAGGCGTCGGCAGAGGTGTCCTCTGCCTGGACCACTACGAGCAGCCCAGAGGCTCGGGGGTCTTCACCTTCGCGGTTCCGGGCGAAGTAGAGCGCCGTGTCCATGGTGTATCCCAGGCTCGGCGGGCAGTCGATCACGATGTAGTCGAAGTCCTTTTCAAGGGCTTCGATGGCCTTCTCCAGCGCGGTCTCCTTCACGCGGACGTGCCGCGTGGTGGCGAGCTTCGCGTCCAGCAGGAAGGCGTCCTTACATGCCGGCAGCAGGAAGAGACGGCCGTGGAACTCGTCGTACTCGATGGGGATTAGGAGGTCACGGATCGAGCCGTCGACCTCCCCCAGCATGTGCTTGGCGAGGCTGGGCTCCTTGACCCCCAGGTGCTTCTCCCCCAGGTGCAGGGTCAGGTGCCCCTGAGGGTCGAAGTCGATCACGCAGACACGGGCGTCGGCCTCCGCGAGAGCCTCGGCGAGACCCGCGCTGACCGCGCTCTTGCCCACGCCGCCCTTCTGATTGCACACGACGAACCGACGAGCATGCTCAGGGCGGACCGGCGCCGGCATGGTGTGGGTGTCGAGCCATAGCCGGATCGACTGGGCCACACCCTGGTTGTAGGCGACTCCCTGGACCTTGCAGTCCTTCTTGAAGTCCCCATACAGCCCACTGGGCAGATAGGTAGCGAAGGATGGGCCGCCAGAGGTGTCAACGGTCCTGGCGGCGGAGGGGTCGGTTCGCCAGGCGTGGACGCCATCTGTCACGGCATCTTGGATGTCGACACTGAGTTGGGCGGCGCGAACCTTGAGCTCGTGACGCAGGGCCGGCGGCAGCTTGACGACTACCTTTTCCCTGTCGGATGGGTCGTATGGAGCGGTCGTGCCGGTTACCTTACTAGTCGCCATGTGCCGTGCAAGTGCTACACGCTGACACGCTGTCCATTTTTGTCCTGACCTGTCTCGCTGATGGTGAGCCAATCCCAGTCGTTCTGAGCCATCTGGTCGCGCGTCTCAGTCAACCTCGGCCATCTGCTGTTACGTCTCGCTCTTCCTGACCCACCGGTCTGAGCCGCTACCTACGGTCGATGCGCGTGGGCAGGGCGAAGCGGGAGGGACTGTTGGAGGCAGAGGACTTCTGGCTGGAGTACGTGGCGGCCCCTGGTGAGCTGTGCCGGGGGCCACTTGAGGTGATGTGGTCAGCCGGCTTCGAGCTGGCGGAGCAAGTGCGTGCGTTCCCGTCGTACCGGGGACAGCGCAACTTCCCCGGCTGGTACTGGGCGGCAACCAGGGCCACGGACATCGGTTACGAATCCTGGGTTGAGCTGGGCCACCTGATGCGGCTGGACTTCGACCCGGATGTGGTGGCGCTGGCCTCGCAGCCCTTCCGGCTTTCCTGGCGGTACGGCGGCCAGGGGCGCCGGATCAACCACACGCCGGACTACTTCGTACGTCGGCGGGACGGCACAGCCACGGTGCTGGACGTACGTCCCGACGATCGGATCGAGCCCGAGGACGCTGCAAAGTTCGCAGCCACTGCCGTGGCCTGCGGCCGGGTCGGCTGGGGATACGAGCGTGTCGGGGTGCTGGAGCCGGTGGCGGCGGCGAATCTGCGCTGGCTGTCGGGTTACCGGCACCCCAGGGTGCGGCGGGAGCCGGTGGCGGCTGAGCTGAGGGCCGCCTTCACCGAGTCTCAGGGCCTGCTGGAGGGAGCCCGGTCGGTCGGTGACCCGATCGCCGTGCTGCCGGTGCTCTTCCATCTGCTGTGGCTCCGGGAGCTCGACATCGATCTGGAGGGTGAGTTGCTGTCGGCGGCCACGCTGGTGAGCCTGGCACCCGCGATCGCCAAGGAGGTGGACACCAATGCCGATGCGTCCGCGGATGCTGTTGCTGGGTGACCGGGTCCGCTATGACGGGCGTGAGCACACGGTCGTCGCCCTGCACGGCACGTCGGTGCGGCTGGTCGACGATGCGCATGCCGCGAGCGTGGTGCTGCTGGGGCATTTGCTGTCCTCCGACGGCTTCGCCGTGGTCAGCGTCGGCCCCGTCCGCCCGGTCATGGGTGATCCGGGTGCTTTGGCGGGTCTGCCGGAGGACGTCACGGATCGGGTCAGGTGGTGGCAGCGTCACTTGGTCGAGCTGCTGACGGGACGCCCGGACGACGATCCGCACGCCCCGGTGCGGGCCGAGTACGACCCGTCGCTGCACTCGCTGCACTCGCTGCGGCAGCGGGAGCTGACCAAGCTGGCCGAATTGGGGGAGAGCGGTGAGGAAGTGGGGCTGAGCGCGCTGCGTCGGATGCGGTCCCGCTTCGAGCGTGACGGGGTGGCGGGGTTGGTGGACGGGCGGCTGCGCAAGCCCGCCACTGGCACGAGCCGGGCTGATCCACGGGTGGTGGCCGCGATCGAGAAGGTGGTGGGCGGGCGGACAGAGGAGGCGACTGTTACCGCGCAGGTGCTGCGGCGGAAGGTGGAGCGGGAGCTGGCGGCCGAGCACGGCGCCGGAGTGGTGGAGCTGCCCTCCCGCGCGACGTTCTACCGGCTGCTCGAGGCGGTCTCCAGCGGGCGGCATCTCCTGGGGTCGGCCCGCACCCGCCGCTCGTTGGGCAAGCAGCCGAAGCGAATGTTCGGGCAGCTCATAGCTGGCCGGCCGGGCGAGGTGATGGAGATTGACTCCACGCCCCTGGATGTCCTGGTCATCCATGACGACGGGGTCGTGGACCGCTGCGAGCTGACCGGGCTGGTGGATGTGGCCACCAGGACCTTGGCGGCGGTGGTACTGCGCCCGTCGACCAAGGCGGTGGACGCCGCACTCCTGCTGGCCCGAGCTACGACACCGGAGCTGATGAGGCCCGGTTGGCCAGACGCCTTGCGCATGTCGCGCTCGGTGCTGCCCTACGCATCGCTGCTGTCGCTGGACGAGCGGCTGGCCAAGGCCGCCGCGGTCCCGGTGATCGCCCCGGAGATGGTGGTTAGCGACCACGGGAAGGCGTTCATCTCGGACACCTTCCGCAACGCCTGCCGGAGCCTGGGGATCTCCTTCCAGCCCGCGCATCCCGATACCCCGACCGACCGGCCGCACATCGAACGGACCCTCGGCTCGGTGGCGACGATGTTCGCCCAGTACGTGGCTGGCTATACGGGCCGCAGCGCCGAGATGCGTGGCAAGGACCCGGCCTCGCACGCGGCCTGGTCCATCCACGAACTCCAGGAGCTGCTGCAGGAGTGGGTCGTCGCGGGGTGGCAAACACGGCCGCACGACGGTCTGAGGGACCCGCTGATGCCGGATCGGCCGCTGAGCCCGAACGAGAAGTACGCCGCCCTGATCTCGGCAGCTGGATACGTGCCAGTCGCGCTGAGTCCGGAGGAGTACATCCAGCTGATGCCCCGTGCATGGCGGGTCATCGGTCCAAGCGGAGTCCGTATCAACAACCGCACCTACGACGCCTGCGCACTCGGCCCCCACCGGCGCCAACCCTCCGGGGCGGGGCCAGCCGGCCGTCTATGGGAGGTCCACTACGACCCCTACGACATCTCCTGCGCCTGGGTGCGCAATCACCGCGGGGAAGGGTGGATCACGGCAACGTGGCGCCATCTGCGCACGTCTCCCGTTCCAATGGGCGAGTTGGTCTTCGAGCGAGCCCACCAGGTACTGACCGAGCGGGAGCAGCGCAGGCCGCACGAGGAGGAAGTCGCCCAGGCTGCGGCGGCGCTGCTGGATCGGGCCGCCGACGGACCGGAAGCGCGCCCTGCCCGACGGCGTACCAGCGACCGGCCGGCCGAGCGCCGGGACCGCAAGGTCGCCGCCCGGACCCGGGCGACCTCTTCCGCTTCCTGGCCCCGGCCGGTTCCTGAACCTGAGCCGAGAGCGGAGGCCGCGATCGCGCCGGAAGGGGAGGAGGCACTCGCAGAGGTCATCCCATTGGAGATCTTCGATGCACGCAAGGAGGCTGAGAAGTGGTGGTAGCCACCCCGGAACCGGACGAAGAAGAGCCTGTGGACCTGGAAGAAGACCGGCCAGATCCCTCCACCCGTCTGGAAGGCTGGCGCCGGTTCGTCGAGGAAGACGCAGCCGGCTTCGATCTGCTGCCCGGACCGGAATGGCAGGCTTTGGACCTGATGCGGCGCGAACCCTACGACGAGGCCCGAATCCGGTATCACTCGGAAGTTCAAGTCGTCCGAACCTCGGCTGTGAAGGAGATTGCCCATCAAGGGCGACTGCTCACGCTGCTCAACCAGCGTGAGCACGGCGCCCGACGCGGCATGATCGTCTCGGGGAAGCAGACGACGGGGAAGACGACCGCACTCAAGCAGCTCGGACGTCTCCACGAACTGCGGGTACGCCAGCGCTACCCGGATAGCAACCGGATCCCGGTCGTCTACCTGACTGCCCCGCCCAAGGGGTCTCCACGCAAGCTCGCCATGGAGTTCGCCCGCTTCCTCGGCCTGCCGGCGATCGGGCCCCGGCACAACACCATCGACATCACGAGCGCTGTCTGCCAGGTGATGATCGAAGCCCGCACTGACCTTGTGCTGGTCGATGAGATTCACCTGATGAACCACGCGACTCTCGCGGGCGAGGACCTCTCCGACCATCTGAAGTACTTCACGGAGCACCTGCCCGCCACGTTCGTCTACGCCGGCATCGACGTCGAGCAGTCCGGCGTGTTCACCGGAGTCCGCGGGAAGCAGCTCGGCGGCAGATGTGTTCTTGTCCGCACCGGATCCTTCCCCTTGGGCAGCGAATGGCACTCGCTGGTTGCCTCCCTGGAGACAACGCTGCGGCTGCACCGGCACGAGCCAGGCACACTGGTGAAACTGTCGGACTACCTCCACCAGCGGACCGGTGGAGTCATCGGCAGCCTGTCTCACCTGATCAGGGCCGCAGCCATTTCCGCGATCCTCGACAACAGCGAGCGCATCACCCGCGCCTCGCTCAAGAACACCCGCATCGATCACAACAGCGAGTCCACGAGTCGGCGCGCGGCCTCCCCGGCGAGGGCGGCGGGGTGAGCGGGACGACCGATTTCTGGCTCGTCCGGCCGCTTCCCATGCCCGTGAAGCCGTTCCCCGGCGAGACCGAGGATTCCTATCTGTGGCGTCTGAGTCAGAAAAACAAGATTCCCGTCCAACGGCTGATGGCGCCATCCAGCTGGCTGCTGTCCCAGCAGGACTACGTAAGCCGCCTCAGCATCGTCAGCGGCCAGCCCCGTGACAGCCTCGTGAAGGCAATCCCGCACCTCGGCAAGACTCAGAAAGGGCAGTCAGGACGACCGCGTCAACACGCTACCTATGCCTGCCGTCGCTGCGTGGCACAACGGACCGGCGTCCCGGATCACAGCGTCTGGACCTGGGCTTCCCGCCACGATCAAGTCTGCATCCCGCACCGTCTCTGGATCGGAAGGGCCGTCGACAGCCCCTCCCGTCAGTTCGATCTCACCGAGTTCCCGGACGTTGTCGAAGCCCAACGCCGCCACCACCGGCTTCTGCGCCGCCACGGAAATCTCCTGCTCGACGCGTGCTACCAGTACGGTTCGGCCTTCTGGCACAGCATGTTCCAGCGCGGCTACCGCCTAAGCGACCGTGCCGAACGGCTCCGTCAGATGTCTCCGGTCAACGGATGCGTCCGCCCCTTCGACCCGCGCCGATATGTCGCCGTCTATCCGGAAATCGTCGAGACGATCTCGCTTTACTCCTCCCCGCACTGGCGGAAGGTCGCGCTCGCCGACGACGAGAAGTTCGACCGCTTCAAAGCCGAGTTCAATCGGCGGCTGCCACAAGAACGAGCTCTGCGAACCACGACCCGTGATTGGTTCCTGACCGAGCTGAGACAAATCGCCGTGCGCGTCGAAGCAGTGGCTGAATCATCCCAGCCTGGCTGGCCAGCCGGCACTGATCTGAGCGGCCACTGAGAAGTGCGCTTCACAGTCCGGGCAGGTCGCATCGCCGAAGACGTAGGTCAACATGTTCGCCACCTCTTCCTGACCGTCGGCAAGCGCGACATCGTGGAGACGGCGACCGATGCCGGTCAGGCCAAGGGGGGCAGCGGGGAGCAGGGGCCTCGTCTCCACCTCGTCGTCCGAGAGTGCGTAGTCACCGCTGGTCGAGAAGAACCCACGCTCGCCAAAGACAATGAACAGGCCCGCTGCACAGCCGGGGCAGGAGATCTCGTACTCCTCGTTCGTGAGCCCCCACGCCAAGTCTTCGCTCCAACCGGACACGCCCTCAAAGCTCAGTACGTCTTCCAGGAGATAGGCGTACTCACTGCGATCGATAGCCGTCCGAAGGCGCTCATTCGCCAGCGAAAGCAAGGTCGCTACGTCGGCCGAGTGCTTCACGCGGACATCGCCGGCCCCATGAGGCTGGTCGGCACCCGCCATGATTGCGCCCGCCAGGTTCAGCGCATGAACTGCTCGCTCGCGGTCGTCCGTGCTGGCTACGCCGACCAGCCAGGGCAGCACTGCAAAGCTGGCCGAGTACACGCTGCCCTGATGGCACAGGGCAGACCAGAGGTCATTCCAGCGTTCAGAGGTCGGATCCGATGCGATCCGCTCCAGCAGAGCAGGTATGTCTTCCGCAGAGCCGTACGCATGGCTGAGCCCCGACCAATCCGTCATGCGGGAATCTAACCAGGCTGAGTGAGACGGGCAGTCAGCGCCGTCTCACTCAACCTGAACCACTGCTGGTCACGGCACCTTCGTGGCCCACCTTCATTGCGACAGGACATGTCCTGAGCTGACTTGCTGACTTGCTCGCGGCGGGCGGTGACGACGACTCCGGCGAGTCGGCGGTCGATGGTGGACGGCGCGGTCAGCTTTCCGGCGGGCTGGCCGGGCCGCGGGGGCCGGGCGGGCTGGAGCCAGCACCACTCCACGAACAGGACCAGGGTGCCGGAGCGGACGGCGAGCGGGGGCAGGCTGGTCTCGGTGCAGAAGCGTTCCCACACACGCCAGTCGTTGGCGTACCCGTCGCGGGCCTTGGCCGGCCGGTTGGCCTCGACGTGCTTGGTGGCATCGCGGTCGATGTCGGCCAGGCGGACCTCGGTGGCGGGGCCGAACTGGCCAGGGAGCTCGAGCACGGTCTCCTGCGGGCCTGCGGCGGCCGTTTCCACCGAGTTCGCCATCGTCTCCCCTGAACGTCCGTCATGCGGCTTTCTGGAACCCTGATAAGTGAGCGGTGCTGGTGCTCGACGCAGCACCTCTCGCACGTGCCAGGTCCGGGAGGATTCGAGTGATGAGGGTGAGCACCATGGAATCTCCGTCTCGCTGGGGGTCTGTACGGGAGAATGCGCGCAGTTCTGGGAACTTGGGGGAGCCGGTGGCGCAGCGGGTGATCGCGGGCAGGTATGAGCTGCAGCAGTTGCTGGGGCGGGGCGGGATGGGGGAGGTGTGGGCGGCCCGCGACGGCGTGATGCAGCGTTTGGTGGCGCTCAAATTGCTCCAGGCGCAGCTCGGGACGACCGAGGGCGAGAAGCTGTTCTTCCGGGAGGCCCGCACGGCGGGGGCGTTGAGTCATCCGGGGATCGTGACCGTCCATGATCTCGGACGGGACAGTGACGGCACGCTCTACCTCGTGATGGAGAACGTTCCCGGGCAGAACCTGGCCGTTGTGCTGGAGCAGGGCCTGCCTCTGGTCGGGGACGTCCTGGCGTGGGCCGCGCAGGTCGCCGACGCGTTGCACGCGGCGCACACCGTCCGGATCGTGCACCGCGACCTCAAGCCCGCCAACCTCATGCTCACCCCGGCGGGCAGCGTGAAGATTCTCGACTTCGGAATCGCCCGCTACCTCTCCGCCCTGACCACGGTCAGCAGCCTCATCGGCACGTTCGCCTACATGCCTCCCGAGCGGCTCCTGGGCAAGGGCGGCGACGCCCGCGGAGACCTGTATTCGCTCGGCTGTGTGCTCTACGAGCTGCTGACCGGCCGCACCCCGTTCAGCGGGCTCGACCGTCCGGCCCTGATGTACGCGCACGTAAACACCCCGCCCGCACCGCCCTCAAGCCACCGCCCGGGTCTGTCGCCCCATCTCGACGTGCTGCTGGCCGAACTCCTTGCCAAGGAACCGGGCGACCGGCCCGCCAGTGCCGCCGATGTCCGTGACCGCCTCCACCACCTGCCCGCGTCTTCGCCTCCCGGACTACCGCCGACCTTGCGGGGAGAGCCGGGCCACCGGAATGTCGGCGCCGTCACCGGCGGTCTCCGGCCTCCACCGGCCTGGGCCGCCATGGCGAAGCCCTCCCATCAGCCCTGGACGCACATCACCGGCGGCCGGGTCCGGACGACGCCGGCGGTCGTGGACGGCACCGTCTACATCAGCAGCGGCGACACCGGGGTGTACGCGCTGGACGCGGCCACCGGCACCCCCCGCTGGACCCACACCACAAGCAGCGGCATCTGGGCGCGGTTCGCCGAACACGTCGTTTCGTCGCCGGCGGTCGTGGACGGCACCGTCTACGTCGGCAGCACCGACAAAAATGTGTACGCGCTGGACGCGGCCACCGGCACCCCCCGCTGGACCCACACCACCGGCAACTGGGTCCTTTCGTCGCCGGCGGTCGTGGACGGCACCGTCTACGTCGGCAGCGCCGATAACAAGGTGTACGCGCTGGACGCGGCCACCGGCACCCCCCGCTGGACCCACACCACCGGCAGGAATATCCGTTCGTCGCCGGCGGTCGTGGACGGCACCGTCTACATCGGCAGCGACGACAACAAGGTGTACGCGCTGGACGCGGCCACCGGCACCCCCCGCTGGACCCACACCACCGGCGGCTGGGTCCGTTCGTCGCCGGCGGTCGTGGAAAGCATCGTTTACGTCGGCAGCACCGACAAAAATGTGTACGCGCTGGACGCGGCCACCGGCACCCCCCGCTGGACCCACACCACCGGCGGCTGGGTCCTTTCGTCGCCGACGGTCGTGGACGGCACCGTCTACATCGGCAGCGCCGATAACAAGGTGTACGCGCTCGATGCGGCCACCGGCATCCCCCGCTGGACCCACACCACCGGCGACACCGTCACCTCGTCGCCGGCGGTCGTGGACGGCATCGTTTACGTCGGCAGCGACGACAAGAAGGTGTACGCGCTCGATGCGGTCACCGGCATCCCCCGCTGGCTGCACACCACCGGCGGCGCGGTCCGCTCGTCGCCGGCGGTCGTGGACGGCATCGTTTACGTCGGCAGCGACGACAAGAAGGTGTACGCGCTGGATGCCGCTACCGGTCGGGCCGGCGCCTCGTGACCGGTAGCGGCCGGCCGCCTAGCGACCGGCCGTGTCCCCTGGTGTCCGAGCTGGGATTCCGGGGCCTAGACCACCCGCAGGGCCGCGGGCCCTCACTGGTAGGCCCAGTACAACCTCAGTGCCGATGCGATCGAGACCAGGACGGCTCCCAGAAGGACCATCGACCAGGAAAACGCCTGATTCGCCAACTCCCCGACTCTGCGCGTCTCGTCCTCACCGCTGGCACGGATGAGATCAAGGTTCTGAGCGACCGCCCGTTGCGCTCGAAACAGGGCAACGGGCGGAAGGTCCAGGAAGTCCTCCTTCGCCTGGATCCCGATAGCTTTCCCCTTACGGGCCGCCCACCCGACAGTAGCCCTAGGGCCCTTGCGGACAGCTCTGACAGGGGTGAGGAGCAGCACCACCAGCGCGGCCACCACTACCCCCAACAGAGTGCCGAAGATGCGAAAGCTGGCCCAAACCTCGATCGGGAATCTAAGTGCGGCCTTCAACAGGTCGGGAACTTCGGCCCGCTGCACCAGATCTTGGTACTCCTTGAGCGCGAACCACGCGCGCACGGCTGATCCCAGTCCCCCGAGCAGCCCCCCCACCAAGGTGAACCAAGCTGCAGCCTGCGTCACGCTTGCTGGCACCGCGCCCATGCGTCTCCAACCTTGATCACTCATTCCGTCGGCAACCTTCGGAGCTGGCCGACAGTCAGGGGTGGGGCGGAGTGTGTCGGTATCGGTAGTCCATGACCCGACGGTGCCATGCCAGCCCAGAGCAGTCGTGACACCACGGCGAAGCGGCCACCCCTCAGCCCTGACCATCGGCGATCCGGGCTAGCGCACGATCTGACGTGAATGTTCCTCACCGTCCGGGTACAGCACGCTCACTCCGTGCCTTCCCCGTGGTCGGTCTGGATCTCACGGGAGAGGCGGGCGCGGCGCGCGAGTTCTTCCGCTCGCGCGACGGCGCGGGTGGCTGCCTGGCTTGTCTGCGGTGTCCTCGACCTGGCGGCAGCGGGTGGGGAGGCCTGCGCGGAGCGGGCCGTCCGAACCTCGCCCTGATCGGCCTGGCGTCCGGGGATCCGCCGGGCGCGCTTGTCCGCTCGGGCCACGGCCAGGGCGGCCGCGCAACGCTCCTCCGTGGTGATGGCGGGGGCTTCCACGGGCTGCGGAGCGGGCTCGGGAGCCCGGGCCGGGACTTCAAGTCCCCAGCGGGCGAGCTCCGCGGTGCGGGCTGCGGTTTCCGCGGCGAGCTGGGTGCGCCCGCGGCGGTCAAAGCCGAGGTTGGCGAGCTCGCCGCAGCGATGGGGCGCTGCGCCGTGGGCCAGGGAGGCCTGCCAGGAGAGCCCACAGGGGAGTGGAGCCGGTTGCCCACTCGTTCAACAGGCCGCGATCGACCAGGTGCAGCCGCTGGCTTTGGGCAAACTTCACCGCTGGAGCGGTGAATCGTCCGTTGGTGACGAGGACGACGACGTCGCCGTGGTGTACGGGGCGACCGGTCCCGTTCAGGACGTGAAGGTCCGGGGTGCCCACAGCGGCCCCGGCCGCGCCGTCGCGGCGATGTTTGCATTGGATGACCCAGCGGCGGCCTGCGGGGTCGGTTCCTTTGACGTCGGCGCCGTTGTCGCCGGCGCCGCCCACCCGGATGGCATCGTGGGCGCCGTCCCGGCGCAGCAGATCTCGTACTGCATCCTCGAACTGGCTGTGATGCAGGCGGTCCAGGCAGAGAATGTCCCAGCTCTCTGGCTGCCGGCGTCGTGGCGACCAGGCGGAGGCGACAAGTCGCCCTGCCTTCACCAGCAGCAGCATGATCGCTGTGGCGGCCAGGGCCACGATGGCGACTGCCGCGACCTCGGGGCCGTGGCGCTCCCGCCACTGCCGGGCCTGCGACACCAGGGCGCACACGAGCGCGGCCGCCACAACGAGGCTGGCGGTGTCCATGCCGCGCCCTCTTCTCCGACGGTGCACGGGCCGACGTCCTCGTCCTGGCGTCCGTCGTCGAGCGGTGGTGCGGGTTGGGTTCCGACGTCCGGGCATGGCCGGGCCTTCCTGGAGCAGGTCACTGACGGGACCCACCCCCCCCCGGAGGGTCGGCGGGCGGGCGGCCGCCTCCCACCGGCTGGCGGGAATCTCCACCCACCCTCCTCAGGACGGCTTGCCCAAAAGCTTGCCCAGCGCTCGAAGGGGCGAGAGCGAAGGCTTGCCCAGCGAGCGAGCCCGTGGTTCAGCTGGGCGGCTCGACGCGCGGCCGCGCCGCTGCGGCAACTCTCCTTGTGGCTGAGCACGCTAGGTGGCCCGGCGGGACAACTTCGCGGCTCTGTTTCTTCGCCGAACGACCGAGTGGTGCCCAGGACCCTGTACACCGCACGCAGTGCGTGGCCGGAGGGGGCGCTGGGGCCGCTTCTCAGGTGAGTAGTTTGTAGAGGTACAGCCCTCGCTCGCCTCCCACTGCAAGTTCGTGAGCGGCCCCCCATGCGCACGAGTACAGCGGCCCTTCGGCTCGTGCGAGGGCTGCAATGCCTCGTCCCTCGACATTCCAGATCCGCACCGTCCCGTCCCCGCAGGTGGTGGCGAGCCAGGTGCCGTCTGGCGCGATCGCCACCGACCTCACCGGGCCGTGGCGGCCGGTGAGGGTGGCCGTGCAGGTGCCCGAGGCCCGATCCCAGATCTGCACCGTCCCGTCGAGGAAGCCGCCGCCGGTGGCGAGCCAGGTGCCGTCTGGCGCGATCGCTACCGAGTGCACCGGGCCGGTGTGGCTGGTGAGGGTGGCCGTGCAGGTGCCCGAGGCCCGATCCCAGATCCGCACCGTCCTGTCGAAGAGGCTGCCGCCGGTGGCGAGCCAGGTGCCGTCCGGCGCGATCGCCACCGACTGCACCCGGTCAGTGTGGCCGGTGAGGGTCGCCGTGCAACGGCCCGAGACCCGGTTTCAGATCCGCACTGTTCCGTCGTCGTCGCCGGCGGTGGTGAGCCAGGTGCCGTCTGGCGCGATCGCCACCGACTGAACCGGGTCAGTGTGGCCCGAACTGGGGGGAGTTTGAGCAGCGAACACCCGGTCCCAGATCCGCACCATCCCGTCGCGGGCGCCGGTGGCGAGCCAGGTGCCGTTCGGCGCGATCGCTACCGAGTGCACCGGGCCGGTGTGGCTGGTGAGGGTGGCCGTGCAGGTGCCCGAGACCCGGTCCCACAACCGCACCTTCCCATCGTGCCCGCCGGCGGTGGCGAACCAGGAGCTGTCCGGCGCGATTGCCACCGACTGCACCGGGCGGGTGACGGTGGCCGTGCAGGTGCCCGAGGCCCGATCCCAGATCTGCACCGTCCCGTCGAAGAGGCCGCCGCCGGTGACGAGCCAGGAGCTGTCCGGCGCGATCGCCACCGACCACAACGCGCTGACAGGGCTGGGGAGGATCCGCCGGAAGCCGGAAGCCGGAAGCCGGAAGCCGGAAGCCGGAAGCCGGAAGCCGGAAGCCGGAAGCTGGGGCGTCGGGTAGGGGCCACCGGGTTTGGAGGCAGGGGCGCTGGGTGGGGTCGTGGTGGTGGGCGGTGATCTGGGGGTGCCAGTGCGGGTGGGTGTCGAGGCGTGTGTGGAGGACGCCGGTGAGGGCGTGTGGCGGTTCCGTGGGAGTGAGTAGGTGGGCAATCTGCGCGAGGCTGTGGGCCATGGAACGGGTGTGGGTGGTGTCGATGCGGGTGAGATCACTCCAGGGGGCGGTGGGTCCGCGCAGGGTGAGGCGGGCTTCGACCCAGCGCAGGTCACCAGCCAAGGCCTCGGCCAGCGGGGTGCGTCCGGCTGCGATGAGGTGGTCGATGAGGTGGTCGAGAAGGTAGCCATCTGTGAGCTGCCACCAGGCGCGTTCTGGTTCGGGGTGGGTGGGGACCAGCGGGCGGGCCGTGGGCAGGGTGGCGGCGACCGTGTTGATCAGGAGGGCGTTGATGCGGGTTAGGCCGGCTGTGCCGAGCTGGGCGCGGAGGTAGTCGCGGATGACGTCGTGGAGGCTGATCGTGCCGCCGTTCGTCGGGTTGAGTGAGAGGAGGGACAGGCATTCCAGGTCCCGGCACAGGGTCCGGGTCTGTTCCTCAGTCAGCCCGCTGCTCGCCTGCCACAGTCGGGCTACCAGCGGGATGGGAATGGACTCGTCTTCGGCGAAGATTCCGAGTTCGGTGAAGCGGTCCGGACCACTGGGCGGGAGCAGGGTGGTTGCGGCCTCGATCGATGCCTTGACGGCCTGGTTGCGCTGGCTGGGGTCGTCGAGGTTCCAGGTGGCGGTCGGGGCGTCCACGGCAGCTGGCCCGGTGCCACGCAGCCGGTGAAGGATCCGCTCGGCGGTGGCGGTAGGGTCGGCGCCGCCGGCACACTGTTCTGCGATCAGGCGGTTCGTCAGGCGGAGCAGCAGGGCCCATCGGCCGCTGGCCCGCAGCAGCGCGTTCAGCAGGTCCCCCGGGAGGGGTGGCAGGTTCCAGGTCAGGACTGCCGTGGCCTGGGCGTGGGACATCTGGTCGACGGAGATAGGGCGGGTACCGGGCGGTAGCAGGTCGGGGTTGCGGGTGGTGACCAGCCGGGCGCAGTGGCGGCCTCCCCTCAGGAAGGGCTCGAGCTGGTCGAGTTCCCACACGTCGTCGAGTACGAGCAGGGTGCGGGGCCGCTGGTCGAGGAGCCGCCCGAGGTGCGCGCCTGCCAGATCGGGATCGTCAAACTCGGTGGTGTCGCCGGTGATGAACCGGGTGGCCTCGGCGACCTTGGCAGCCACCGCCGCGCGTCCGCGGACGTCCCGACCGATGGTGAAGAAGTAGATCCGGGAACGGAAACGTCGTCGCACTCGCCTGTGGGTGCACACCGCGCTCGCCAGCGTCGTCTTACCGAACCCTCCCGCTCCCGACAGCGAGGTGGTGATGCCCACGGGGCGGCCGCCGCGGCACACTGCCGCCACTGTGGCTCGGGTTTGGTCACGGTCCACGAACCAGTCGGGAACAGCCGGCGGCGGAGGAGGCGGCGGATCGTCCAGGCCCGCTGGTGGACGCAACTGCAGCCATGCCGCGCCACCGCCTGCCACGATGGCCAGCGCGCCGAAGACGCCGACAGACCACCACGGATGCTGCCGCAGCTCATCCAGAAGCCAAGGCCAGCGCGGAGTGGCGGTGGCAGCATTGCCCGCCAGAGCCACCACAATCGCCAGAGCCACGCCCAAACTGACAAGCGCCACCACTACCGCAGCCCACACCCGCACGCGCACGCGCCCACCCCCGGCAACGAATCCCTGCGCGTGACCCTAGCGAGATCACTCTCCACCATCAGTAGAACGCGATAAGACGGAGTCGCCGGGAACACGACGACCGCCCGATCAGGATGATCCGCGCGCCACCCTGCGAGCGCGTCCTGCTCAGGGGCCGACTAGCGTGCTCAAGGGCCGACTGTCGCGCCCGCTCAGACCACATCCTGCTGTGACTTTGCACTTGAGTCGGCCCGTTTCGCCAAGTGGAACGCTCATCCGCGGGCCTCGGCTAGATCGGCCCTTCGTAGAGGATGATCTCGGCGGGCTTGTGGTCCTGGAACAGCATCACTTCACCTACCGGCGAGACGGCGGCACGGACGAGCGGACCAACCTTCGCCTCGTGCACTGCGAGTGCCACCGCCAGCACCACGCTGGCGACGGCGAACGGACCACATAACCCTGCTGACCTGCGAAGCCCTCGCGGCTTGCTTGAGCCGGATGCGCTGAAAGGTGCACGTCCGGTTCTGAGGGGGCCGGAGATCAGCAATGGGCTCCGGCTACCCGACCTCAGCCGTTGTGACTGAGCGCTCGACTCGGCCCGTCTGGCCAATCAGAGCGCTCAGCTGGAGCCCGCATCCAGAGCGATCCGGTCGGAAGCTAGCGACCCACCGTGCTCCAGTCAGCGGGGGCAGGCGGCACCGTACGGCCTGCGATGTGTTCGCGGAGGCGCCGGGTCAGTTCCGGCAGATCGTAGGCAGGGAAGCTGACCTGCAGGAGGCGCAGGGCGAAGTCCGACGGCTGGTCGCCCTGAAACATTGCCGCGTCCATCGGCTTGATCTTCACGTCCCAGGCGTCGGGGGCGGCCCAGTGCGTCATCCGCACGTAGAAGGCATCCCGCGGTCCGGCATTTGCTACGGCCGAGAGGAAGGAGAGTCCGCTGTCGACCGGGAAGTCGATGAGCATCCAGCCGCGGCGGGACTCCACCCACTCCGCCATGTGCGGCAACTTCGCTGGCCAATCCGCGTTGCTCTCGGCCAAGTCCTGGCAGCAGGTGAACGTGTCGATGCCACACTCCCAGATCGCCTGGATAGCTGGTGCGAGCTGCTCGTCGATCTGGGCGTGGAGGTTGCCCACCCGGACGAGAACGGTGGGATGCGTGCCTTCGTAAGACGTCATCGCAGGAGCATAGAAGCGGAGTACGACATCACAGTAGGCGGAGCCCGCCGGCAACATGCTCCGCTTCAACCAGCCGCGCACCCGCTAGCCGGACACCCCCTGGGAGCGCTCAGCGCCTCAACGACTGCACCACGACCGCCGCCGACAGCAGGAGTCCGGCACCGGCCATCACCTTGGCGGCGGTCGGGCGTTCGCGCGGGTCCGCCCCGGTGGCCAGCAGGAGCTGCAGCGCCGAGGGGAAGAACAGGAACATCCCGGCCATGGCGCCGATGAACGACCACAGCACCAGCAGCGCCGCGATGGTGCCCGCGACGTAGACGAAGCCGGACGGCCGGGCGTACAGGAACAACGGCACGGAGACCACCGCGGCGGTCGCGAAGGCGAGCGCCGGGATGCCGGAACCCGCGAACCACACGATCAGCACCGGTAGGGGGGTGACCACGGCGCACAGCACGAGGCCGAACTGCCATGGATGAATATTCGCTCGCGCAGCGGCCTGCATGACCAACCCCCGGACCCGATGACTTGAACGCGTTCAAGCTACCGGATCCGGGGGCGTGCTACGGCAGCGGGTGCACCGGCCAGCTGGACCGCTCGGTCAGGCCAGCTGAAGAGCAGGGCAGATCACCTCCGCCTGCGCGGTCTTCCGCCTCGCCGTCCACCGCCGAGCCCACCCGTGCTCCGTGTCCGGCCTCTCCGCCACCGCCGGATCAATGGCGTACGGCGCGGCGAGATCGTCCAGGGCGCAGCTGTGTGACCAGATCGGCCGGGATTCGATCTCCGGAGCATGGACCGTAACCGTCATGCCCCCAGATAGCGCGCTTGCACCGGTTCCCGTATGGCTTCTCGCGAAGTCCCAGCAGGCCAGCGCACCAACCGCTACCCTGCGTGCCAACAACAACGCTCAGCGGGGCCAACTCAAGCACTAAGGCTAACTCAGCCGCTCAGTCTCAGCCGTGCTCTGATCCCTCGTTTTGCGTAACCAGGGGGCGAGTCGACAGCCGAAAAGGCCACCAGCGGCCGCCTGCGGGCCTGTTGGGTGATCGCAGGTCCCCATCCATACCGGCCGTGCCGAGTTCGTCGACTGAAGGGCCCATTCTCGGCGTCGTTTTTCATTAGTGATGCGTGAATTGCCGGATTGAGTCCACTTGATCTGTCCCAGCGAAGGCTGAGCGTTCTCACCGAAGACTGAGCGCCGATCCGGCATGAGCGGAGAGCGGAGTTGGCGGAAGAGGGTGAGCGCCCTCCTCAGTCTCGCTACGCTTCGCCAACCGCAAGTTCACAACCAGGGGGCATCGTGCGTCACCGCATCCTCGCGGCCGCCGCCGTACTCGTCACTGCCACCGCGTGCGCCGCCCCATTCGGGAGCAAGGCCGACGGCGCGAAGCCTTCGGCCACGGCAACGCAGGAAGTTCCCTCTCTGAGCCCGACGCCGTCGGTCTCTGTGCCCACGCCCAGTACGTCGGCGGCCCCCACACCGGTCACGCCCAGGCTCACACCTGTCACGATCGACGACTGGCGCTACGGGTATGCCTGGCGGGGCTACTCCACGGACGTCAACGGTTCCGGAGGACAGTACGACAAACCCGGCGAGGTGCACGTGACGCTGACGGTGCAGATGACGATCACCGACGACCGCCGCCCTGAAATCCCATCTCCGAACAGCCTGTGGGTGGGTCACAACTACGGTTTCGCCTTCTTCGTCAAACCGTCGAAGTTCCCCGATTGTCTTCCCCTTGAAGGTGTTGGCCTGTGCGAGCTGTCCTCCGGCCCGTTCTACAGCGGCTGCAAAGAACTGCGTAACGACGGTGACGGAACCAACTTCCCGCCGAACGGCCGACTGATCATGAGCTGCCGGATAGAGGCTCCGCTCCCAGAGTCGGTGAAGCCGAGTGATTTCAAGGTTGGCGTCCACTACGACGAATGCTGCGAGTCAGACGCGGAGCACCGGGTGTGGCTGCCGTTCCAAGACTTGCCGGCGCCGCCGCCGAAGAGCCAGCCGGAGCCCGAGCCAAAGGCCGGACAAGCGTCGTCAAGCGCCCTCTACTTGTAACACGAAGACGACGTGGCATCCGAGCCTGTGCGCCCGCTGTGCCGCGTCTCAGCCGGAGGCGGGCGAGAGGCTCACAGTAGATCAACGCCCAATCCTCATTGATAACGCTCAGACTTCGCTGCGACAGGTCACCACTCATGCCCGGGCTCACGTACGCCTAGCCAGCTCGGCGGCGCTCCACTCTCCGACGATGTCGGAGCGATCGGCGGTGAATCAGACGGTGGACAGGGACTTCTTGCCACCGGTCCAGTGTCTGGGGGGAGGCGTTGCTCCTGGCCGTGGTCGAGGCGGTGGCGATCTGCCGCGCCACCCCTCTGGACGCGCGCACGGAACCTTGCCGCCACCCTCGCGTTCAGGAGGTGCCAACTCCGTCACCCCTGGGGAGCCCATGAGCGCCATCGACCCCGCATCCGCCGTCCGACCGGACTGGTGGAGCGACAACACCTTCCTCCACCTCTGCGCGCTGGCAGACCAAGCGCTGCCGTGCAAGGGCCTCTCAGAGTGGGAGGCGCAGCATCCGACTCTGCCTATCCTCAACCACTTGCTGACAGCGATCTGGCGCCTGGGTAAGACCGGCGGCATCGGCGGCGGAGGGCCACGCGCCGAGGAGGTCGTCGTGGCGCTGCAGGAGGCCGAGAGATCCTCCGCGGAAGCCGCGCGTGCCGCGCGCCTGATCCTGAGCAGGTTGGACGGACCATCCGATGACGAGACGGAGGCCGAGGAGCGGGAGTTCGAACAGACGGATCCGAACTGGGGTCCACCTGCCACCCATCTGACGGACCTCGCCTTCACGGTCCGGCTGCCCGGATACTCGGGCGACACCGTCAGCGCCTCGATCGGCGTGAACAGCTCCGGCGCCATGCGCGTGGAAGGCAACGGCCCGCTGGCAGCGCTGGGCACCCTGGGGCGCCTCGATACGCGCGCGATCATCTACGAAGTCGAGAAGCTCGTGGAGCGCCAGCTCGTGCCGACCGCCGAGCCGTACAGCGCGGGCCCCCCGCAGGACGGTTTCCGAAGCTGATTAAGCAGTCCGTGCCGCGCCGAGCCCGGTCGGCGATTTCGTCTCGGGGCTCGGCGTGGTGGCAGCGGACAAGTGCCGGCCAGTCACGCCGCGGGCGCCCGGCAGCGGCGAGCGCTTCCGGGAGCGTCCCGGCCGCCGGCACCACGGGGGTGGGGGAGTGACCGCCACCGACCTCGCCCCCTGGCCGCGGCTGACCGGCAGCGAACCGTGCAGGGCCCCCGGCGCCGACCCCGAGAACTGGACCGGCACCCTCAAGCAGCGTGCCAAGGGCAAGGAAGAGTGCCTCGCGAGCTGCCCGGCGACCACCCGCGAGCAGTGCCTGGCCTGGGCCCTCGACCACCCGACCAAGGCCGGATCCGGCATCTGGGCCGGTACCACCTACACCGACCGCCGCCGACTGCGCGAGCTCCGCGCCGCCACGGACTAGCGGCCAGCCCCCGGCCGTCCGGACGCCCGGACGGCCGGCGGGCCCCCGACCTCTCCCGCACACCAGCAGGCAGCCGGGCCCCCGCCGGCTGCCCGCTTGCTCACACTGAAGGGAGCACCGATGAAGTTCCGTACGGATCTCGCCCCGCTCGCGGCACGCCGGTCACCATCGGCTGGATGCAGCTCTTGCTCAAGGATCTTCCGGTCACCGCCCAACGACTCCGCGAGGACCGGATCCTCGAAGAGGCCGCCGTCACCGGCGCCGACCCGCAGCACCTGTGCGCGGTATTCAACATCACCCCCGACACAGGACTGCGCTACACCCGGACGTTCCACCCCGACCCCTTGTCCGACCGAGACCAGGAGGACAAGCCGTAACCGGCAACCGCCCCGCCTGTGCCTCCGCAACCGAGCCTCTCGCTCCGGCCAGGGTGAGGACGGATTGGCAATGGCAGTCATGCGGTTGGGAACCGTCTCACGACCAGACGAGTCGACCGTCAGCGACCTTGCAGACCGGGTAGCTGCCATCGGCGATCTTCGTCAGCATCTTTGCTACGGAGTAGAAATAGTGGGCCATCGATTCGTACTCGCCCGTGACCGTGATCTCACCCACGAACCATCTGCCGACGCGCCCGTCCCGCACGTCGATGAACTTTCCCATCCAGCCGTCCTGGTCCGAAAGGAACGGGATCCACTCATTACGCCAGAACGGATCGTCCGGCTGGTCCGGCGGGTCGAATCCACCGGACCGGGAGCGGTTCGCATAGAGCCTCTCCATCGCCCGAATGCCCAGAAAGAAGCTTCCCTCGTCGGGGAACCCGTCGAAGCCGCAACACATCACGTCGTCGTCGACGTCTTCCGCTGGCAGATCCAGATTGTTCTGCAACAGCCACGTCCGCAGGTCCCCATGCAGGGAGATCCCCATCCGTTCCTCGGCTGCCGCGAGCATCTGCTCCGTAGCGGGCCCTGGCAGATCCGCGTGATCGGCCGGGGCGTGCTGCCGAAGAAGGGTCATCACGCGAGACCAACTCTCAGCCACACTCATCGCCCTCTGCCCTCTCTACACATATGCCTCCGTCCGGCTGCGCGCCACGGTCGAGGCTGCGAAGTGCCGACCGGAGAACCTTGCAGGATGGTACTTCGAGCATGCTTCCTACCCCCTCCCCAGGATCATCTTGCGACCCGAAGCAACCTCTGCGCTAAGCGGGCCCAGCCGAGGAGCCTCCAGGACACCAGCGAGGGTCGTGGCGTCCGGCACGAGAAACTGCAACGGCCGCATGTCGAGGCCGCAACGTCATGCACTTCGACACCGAATCAGTCGGAACCGAGCCGCACACAGCCGAGGATCCCGGGCGGCAAGGCCAAGTTCCTGGTGCCAGCGCCTCAGAAATCGCGAACTCAGGCGCTTTCACCGGCGGCTACATCGGCCCCTCCACCCGCGCCGAGATCGCCTACGCCCACCAGCTCGGCCAGCCCGTCCGCTACACCGACCCGGTCGGCCACGCCGTCATCCTCCACCGGCCCGGCCTGGACCCCGTACGGATCGGCCCGTACGAACACGAGGGCCGCGCCGAGGAGATCGCCGCCGGCCTGCGCAGGCAGCTGCACTCCACCGCGCACGTGGAGGGCACCGTCATCACCACCGGCGACTTCCGCCCCGACCTCGACCACCTCAAACCGCAGGTCCCGAAGGACCCGTACGCCCTGGCCGAAGCCATGGACAACGACCCCGGAGGCGACGGCACCGGGCGCAACTTCCCCGACCTCTACGCCCGCCTGTGCGCACAGAGCCGCCCGAGTACGCAAGCAACCTGTGGGGGAGGGCCTGCTCCGCATACGACTACCTGCACGCCGACAAACGCGTCGCGAAGTTAACTTACCCGCGTCCTGAGCGCTGCTTCGGAGATACGTCGCGCAAACCGTCGTGTGGGTAAACCGCGTCGCCGAGAGTGGTGACCGTGTGGTCCTCCCACAAACGGACATCGTAAAACTGCGGTTCTCGCTTCACTGCTGTGATCACGACAGCGGGAGGTCTTCCAGGTCTTTATGCGTTGAAACGAGACGCCCTCCTCGCGGAGCAGGACCCGCAGGCCCTCGTGGCTGATGTCGTCGACCACCCCCTCGGCGACCAGGAAGTCGGCCAGCTTGGCCAGGCTCCAGGTCGAGAACGGCAGGCCGTGCTCGGCCGGCTTGGACTTGGCGATCTTCTTGATCTCCCGGCGCTCGGGCAGGGAGAAGGTCCTCGCCCGCCCGCCCGCGTACTTCGGATAGAGCGAGTCGAAGCCGTCAGCGTTGAAGTTGTGGATCACATCCCGGACCCGGTCCGCGCTGGTGAACGTCACCTCGGCGATCTTCGCCACAGGCATGCCCTGCGCGGATAACAGCACCATCTGCGCCCGGCGCCAGGTCACCACCGACCCGGTGCCCCTACGGATGATCCGCAGCAGCCGCCGCCCCTCGTCGTCATCGATCTCACGGACCCGCACTCGCTCTGCCACCGGCACAGCTTGCCGGACGCGCACGCCGGAGTGGAATCCGGACGGCGCGTCACCTCACCACAGCACAAGGGCCGCTGATGCGGCGCTAGCCGAGATTCAGAACCTCATCGTCCGCGTGCGTGCCGAACTCGGCGACGCGCACCTCCGCGATGTGCTCGTACCGACTGATCCGGTCGGTCCACTCTGCGTCGACGCCGAACGCCACCTGCGCGAAGCCCACCCGCCCGACGGCCTCGGCCAGGCCCGGATCGCCAGGGGCCAGCAGCCGCACCGGCGCGTCAAGCGCCACGGTGTGCGGCGGCACGAAGTACTCGTCCGGCAAAACGGTGCGCGCATGGACGAGCGCGCCGACAGCGACAACCGAGCCGGCCCCCAACCGTGCGCACTGCAGGACCGTCGCCGCGGTCGCCACATAGACGCACCTGCCGACCTCGCAGCCCAGCAGCGTGGCATGCGGCCCCACGAAGACGTGGTCGTCGACAAGCACCGGCTGATCGCCGGCGACCGCAGACCCGCGCAACACCGCGTTCTCGCAGATCACCGCCGCCTCCCCGACCTCGATCCGAGACCCCTCGGCATCGAGCACCGCACCGTACATCACCCGCGCCCTTGGCCCCACGCGGACATCACCGACCAGCGTGGCCGTCGGGGCGACGTAGGCGGTGGGATGGACCTGCGGTTCATGCCCGCGGTGCCGGATGCGGATTCCCTGCGTTTCAGCGTTCATGAGCGGATCCTCGCCCGACCGACCGCGAGCATGCTGGCGGATTTCCGACGTCGCGTTCGCCGAGACATGTGCCATCCGCGATCTGAGGCACTACAGGGCGAACGTTGGCGGATACGGCACTAGCGATCGCTACTCGTGGCTCTGTGTAAACCGCTGGCAGCTGGGTCCTCGCCGGGCAAGGATGCAGCCATGCGCTATGCCAGCACCGATCCCGAGCTCATGGACCTGGTCCGACGATTCGTCACCCCCGGTCGGCGGTACATGCGGCTGGGCGGAAGCTCACTGCGGTTGAGCGGACCTGAGCGCGACCTGTTCGTGAGGGAGCTGGTCCAGGCTGCCGGGGAGATCACTTCCACGGAACTCGGCATCCTTCTCGAGGGCGGGTGGCGAGAGCGCACGACTGCCTCCTGGCTGGTTGCCGTGGCCGGGAGGACCGAGTTCCGGAGCCGCCTCGGCGAACTGCTGCTGGCGAACGGAGGCCCCTACCAAGGTTCTCTCTGCATCGCTCTTGCCACCTTCGGCACCAGCGCGGACGCCGATCTGCTCTGCAAATACCTTGATCGCTACCTGCCTGAACCCGACCTCCGCTGGGACCAGACCGCGGTATTCAGCACACTCCTTCACCTCGATGCCGTCCTTGGGACCGAGCGAGCAGCCCCATACCTTGCGGCCGGTGGGCTGTGGCAGCAGTGGACTGCTACCACGCCGAACACGGTAGGTGATCCGCAGGAGTACCGGCAGGTCGTGGACCAGCTTTGTTCCTTCGCCAGCGAGTGCGCTGAACTCTTCGCCAGAACGGAACCCAGGAACTGAGCCTCCTGACCTGACGGCTGGAAGCCGACTGCTTCGGACGTCTCGGTAGAGTCTGGGCAATGACAGGAAACCAGGGCCGCTGGTCAAAGATCGACCAGGATGGTGGTATCGAGGACGTGACGCTCGTCATCCTGGAATGGCTGGGTGAGCAGGGTGTGAACGCCATGATCAGAGTGGACGCCGAGAGGGTGGCCGACAACGCGCCGGCCTGGACGTTCGCCGCCAGTGGGGGCCCCTTGGAGCATGGCATGCGTGCTGATGGGAGGACTGTGCAGCAATGCATGTCCGCGGCTCTGTCCCAGCTGCGCGCGGCTGGGCTGTCAGTTCCGTTTTGATTTTCGTCTCGCTCACCTCTGGCTCCGATCATGACGTTGGTCTCGGCGTCCCAGCGGTTCCTCCTGGCCGGCTGAAGCCCGGCATGCCGAGCTGGACCGCAGTCGACTTTCTCTCGGCCAGTGCGTCGACCTGAGCGAGCTTGTCTTCGGCGCCAGCCAAGCTGACCCGGAGTCCTTCGACCTCGCCGAGCCAGCCCTCGTGTTCGGCTTCGGCGACGCGGGCGACGCGGGCGACGAGGTTGTCGCGGATCTCTTTCAACCGGCCGCGCTGGGCCGGGTCCGGCCGGAGGAGCGAGCAACGAATGCAGGCTTATCCGAACTAGTCCAGACGGCCTGGCGGGGTCGGATCGCAGTCGGGTTGCTCAAAGTAGTGGGCAAAAATCTCGGCGCCAGCGAGCATTGGGCGTGTCGCGCCGCCAACTCCGGTCGGACTGGTCGCCGTTCAACCGGCGTCCGGAGACGGGGGAGAATGCAGCACATGGATGACGCGTTCACACTCCTTCGGCATGCCGTCGATCTGCTGCCGCAGGACGCGGCGGCAGAGAACGGACAGACGGTCGGGGATGTGCGCGAGGACATCGTGCGCCAGGAGTGGGAGATGGTGCTCGGCGTTCTCATCGAGATCGGGGATGTCCACCCCGTGTCCGTTGACTTCTGGGAACTCCTCGCCGAAGCCGCTCGCCAGATGATGCTCGACCGCAGCCGGCGTTGGTGCGAGTGGCGGGGCTGGGAAGTTCGACACGGCACCGTCCGGGCCACCCTGAGCCTGGTGGGTGCGGAGGAGGGCCGACGCCGGACTGCCTTTGCCGCAGACGGGCGGCTCCGGCCGATGTGGGACATCGGCAACCGCACCGCTGGCGGGGAGCGAGAACTGAACATCGCCCGGTTGTGGGTGGAGTATGCGCAGGAGCTCGGCCCGGGAGAGACCGCCGACGTTCGGCTGGCTCCTCTGAGCCCCGAGCAGTGGAGGCACCTGAAGTGCGGTGATGTGATCACCATGTACGAAGCCCGACCTGTTTCGGGAACGGCCACTGTGATCGAGGTCCTGCCGCCGCGCGCCTGAGCTCATCTCGCGTCAGGCGGGCTCCGGCTGCAGCCAGGTGATCTTCGAAAACCGTTCGAGCTCAGATGGCGGGACCAGTACTGTTCCAGCGTGATGAAGCCGGATGGGATGAAGTTGGGGATCGAAGCAGCGCGCCTTCTCGCCGTTGTGGACTGCTGCGAGATAGCTCCGGGGCTGAGCGAGATCGAGCTCCAGCGTATTGAGCAGGAGTACGGCTTCGAGTTTGCCGACGACCACCGGGCTTTCCTGGCGTCGGGCTTGCCGGTCAGTCAGCCGCCCGAAGAGGGGGACACGTGGGAGAACCCGTGGCCGGACTGGCGCCACGGCGACCCCCAAGGGCTCCGAGAGCGGCTTGAGTGGCCGGTGGAGGGCGTTGCCCTGTCGGTCCGACGCGGCTACTGGCATCCGAGCTGGGGGCAACGGCCAGAGGATGCCGACGAGGCCCTTCAGCAAGCTCAGGCGCTGCTTGCTCGGGTCCCCAAGCTCGTTCCCATCTACGGGCATCGGTTTCTGCCTGCCGGCCATGGCTCCCATGGTCACCCGGTTCTCTCAGTGTGGGGCACCGACATCATCTGCTACGGCACTGACCTGGTCGACTACGTCAACCACGAGTTCGACGATTTCGACGCCCACACCCCCGACGACTGGCGCCCGCAGGCGACCGTCTCGTTCTGGCGGGATTTCCTGCGCAAGACTTGATCTCGTGGCGGCAACCGTCCCGGATGCGCGGTCGACTCACAATGGGCCTGACGCGGTTGGTGGGGTTTCGGGCTCGGCGCTGCTTCGTCCGGCGTTCCGGCGGAAGTCGGGCATGCCGAGGTGGACGGTGGACGGTTGCGCTGCACGCTCGCGCATGGCCTCCAGCTTTTGCGCTGCGGCGGCCATGGTGGTCTCGATGGCGGCGACCTCGCCAAGCCAGCCCTGGTCCCGGGCTTCCTGGAGGCGGTCGACGAGGTTGGCGTGGATCTCCTGGAGACGTGGCATCTGGGCCGGGTCCACGAGCAGTAGGGGACATCTGACACAGGCGTTTTCATGCTGGCACGGGGTCGCGTAGTCGCGGCCGCAGGTTCCCAGGGCGACCTTGCGGAGTTCGAAGTGGGCCAGGAACTCGTTCCACTCGGTGACGGTGAGGTCGCGATATTCCTCGCTGGGCCGATCGCTTCTGCGGCGCGCGATGAAGGCCCGGTGATGGGAGATCACGTCCTCCGGGTAGATCGCGGCATAGCCCATGGTCGTGTCCAGAGCGGCGTGGCCGCAGATTTTCGCGGCGATGTGCGGGGGCAGTCCGGAGCGAATGGCGTCTGTCACGAAGATTCTTCTGAATTCGTGGGGGCGCCATTCGAGCGGGTCGCCGGACACGGTGATCTGGGCGGACTGCGAGGTCGCGACCAGGCACTCGCGGACGTAGCTGCGGGTCAGCGGTCGGTCCTCGGTGCCGTACCGGCGTTGGAAGAGGAACGGCATGGGCGGGCTCCAGGTCTGCTCGAACACGTCGTAGGCCGACACCAGCGGCAGGGCGGCGTTCCCGGCCCGGACCCGGAAGATCACCGCTGTCAGCACCTCCGCCAGCTCCGGGGAGACCAGCAGCAGGCGCTCCGAATCGGTCTTCGACGGGGCGACCTGCAGCATTGGCACCACCTCGCCGGTGGTGGGCAGGGTGTAGGCGATGAAGCTGTGGTGGGTGAGCTCCAGCATCTCCTCGATCCGGATGCCGGTGTGCCGCAGCACCTCCACCGTCGCCCAGGACCAGAACGCCGCCTCCTCCTCGTGGGTCAGATTCCGCCGCCTGCCAGCGGAGGCCTCGGTGACGTAGACGCGGCGGGCCTGCCCGAACCCGCAGCGCTCGAACTCCTCCCCGGCGACGAGGAACCGTCCGCCGGCCGGCGTCGCCCGAGCCGCGGTGATGCGGGCCTCGGCGTCCTTGCGCTGCCGGTCGACGGCGCGAAGCAGCGCGGGCAGCAGCGGCAGCTGGGTCCGGGTCCGCTGATCCATCCGGGACTTCACCCCGGACCTGGACTTCTTCGTCGCGCACTCGTTCGCCTTGATCGGACACGGCGCCACCCACGGCGCCCACCGCGCCGGATCGTCGGCGGCCCAGCGGGCGATGTCCTGGTAGAACGCCCGGACGAACACCAGCTCGCTGCGGAAGTTCACCCGCGGCCGCACCGGGTGGCCCTGGGCGTCACGGATGAAGGCCAAGCGTTCCTTCCATGCCTGCGCGACCTCAGGTGTCAGCCGCAGCGACTCGATGCCGGGATGGTGGATCTCCAGGTCGCGCCAGAACAACCGGCACAGGTTGCGGGCGATGGAACGCAGCGAGACGTGGTCGAGCTCGGGAGCCCGCTCGGTGAAGTACTCGACCAGCAGGTCACGGACGGCCCGGCATTCAATACCGTACGCGTCGACGATCTGCTCGACGCTGCGGCGGCCTTCGATGCGGAGCGCCCGCAGCCGCAGCGGTGCGCTGGCCGGGAGCACGCCGGTCTCCTTGAGCAGGGCATAGAACAGCGGCCGGCCGGCGCTGCCCCGGAAGTGGTGTTCCTCCAGTGCGGCGGTCAGCTCGATGCAGTCGCCGACGGTGATGTCGCTGACCAGGCCGCCCTTGCGGATCACGATCCAGGTGAGCTTGTTCAGGGCATCGGACCTCGCCGTGGGTGTCGCGTGCTGAGCCAGCTGTTCGAGCCGATGGAAGGCATCGGGGTCGCTGGCGGCCCGGGACTCGGTGAGCATCACCGTCACGCGCTGCCGCAGCAGCCACGGGTAGCTGGGGCGGATCGCCTGCCCGGCGACCAGGAGCACCAGTCCCGTGGCCAGCTCATCGCGCCAGTGGCTCTTGGGTGTGCCGCGTCCCTGCAGGGCCAGATCGGTCCACTCGAAGCCGGCGTCGTCCGCCCCGCTGGCCATCCAGCGATCCTGCCAGGTCTCTCCGGGCTGGCTTTCGAGCCAGTCCAGCAGCTTGCCCAGGCCCCGCCGCCGGGTCTTGTCGCGGGTCAGGCCCGCACCCGGGTCGGTGAACAATCCAAGCAGCCGCTCGACCAGGCTCTCCCGGCTCTGACGGGTCTGCCACCAGCTCGCTTCGCCGACTCGCGGTTCCCACTCCAGCGCGTTCCCCACCTCATGTGGCTCGACGGCCCTGGCGACGTCGACGTTCGCGGTCGGGTTCACCGGCTCTCGCCGCCCGCAGCCGAGGTGCCGAACAGCGCTGCCAGCACCTCGGGGCGGTAACCCGGCGCAGGCGGGGCCGGTGGCTTGACCTGCTCGGCGCGCTGTCGTTCATGGTGGGCCAGAACGTGGGCGACGACCTCGTCGGGCGTGGGAGCGATGTAAATTTCCGTGGTGGTGATGTGGGCATGTCCCATGACCCACTGCACGTCGGCGAGGGTCAGGTTCGGATCGCGGACCATCCTCTTGGCCGCGCTGTGCCTCAGGTCGTGGAGGGTCCAGTTCGCGCCGAGCAGCTGGTTGGCACGGGTGAAGACCATCCGGGCCGCGTCGTACTCCAGCGGGCGGAAGGGCCGTCGCAGCGTCCACCACAGCGGCTCCGACGGGTGCTTGGGGACCATGCCGCGCAGTTCCTGCTGGTAGAGCCGCAGCCACACGAACGCGTCGGTGGAGGCGGGAAGGTGCTGCAGGACCTGGCTGCCCTTGCGGACCACGCCGATCGTCTGGTCCGCGGGCGAGACCAGGCCCTGCGGGACACTCAGCAGCTCGGAGGCGCGGGCGCCGGTGGAGATGTAGTTGCCGGGGTGGGGGTGGCCGGTAGAACCGCTCTCGTGATGATCATGACTGGCCACGGTGCCCGCGCATGCTGTCGGGGAGCGCGCCGTGCCGGAAATCCTCCCGATGGGCGACGCGGTGCCCGCGCTGCCCCTCGCCGTCGAGGACCGGACCGGCTATCAGCGCACGAGCTTCAAGCACTGGAACGCGGGCGCGAATCCGTCGGACGGCTGTAACACCCGGGCCGAGGTGCTGATCCAGGAGGCGATCGAGGCACCCGAGGTCGGTCCGGGCTGCACGCTGACCGGGGGTGTCTGGTGGAGCTACTACGACGAGCAGCGGGTGACGCCGGCCGGGGCGCTGGACATCGACCACATGCTATCCGCACCTCCGACGGCCTGGCCCGGAAGGCTTGCTGGTCAGAGGGTCAGCGGTATGCCGTTGACGTTGATAGGGGGGCTTGGGGGAGTGCCGCGTCAGGCTGAGTGCTCGAGCATTCTCTGAATGGTTTCGCGTACCGAGTCGTCTGTCTCGTGCGCGAGGCGCCGGCTCAGGGCTTCTCGTAGCTGGGTAGGTATCCGCAGTCCCCGCGGTGTGTTCGTCGCCATGAGCACGGCGGCGAGGGATCTGACATCGGTGACCGGATCGGTGAGCGCTGTGGTCAGCAGAGCTCGGCCGTGTTCTCCCTGGGTGGCGAGGGCGCGAAGGATCGTTTCTCTCACGGCCGGGTGAGTCTCCGCAGTGAACGCCCGAATGAGCATGCTGGGCAAGGTGGAGCTCGGGTCTGGGTAGGTGATGAACGTGTAAGCGGCGGCTCGCCGCCTTGTCGGGAGTTCGTCATCCAGGAGCGTCGCCAGGAGCTGGCTCTCGTTGCCGGCCATCTGGTCGGCGAACCAGTTGAGGTCCCGGTGTCCTGTCAGAACGAAGTCGAGCCACCGCTCGTACCAAGACAGGAAGTCAGAATCGGCGTAGAACCGGGGAGCGAAGAATCCTTCGGCGTTGACTTCTACCAGGCGTCCGCGTCCGGGTCCTGTGACGACAAGCAGCGTGAAGTCGCTGCAGCCCCGGTAGACAACTGTGATGGTGCCAGGGAAGGAGCCCGCGAGGTCGCCCCGGTCATCGGGACCCGTGGGGACATCGACATCGGGGACGATTGGGAACGATTCGGCGGGCTGTCCCATGCCACCCCGCCCGACCCACCGCTCGATGGGCAGCAACCCGTAGGTGGGACCGTATCCGCCGTGGCCGATTTGGGTGAGGAACTTGCGAAATTCCTCAGGCAGTCGGACGCCGTGGGTGTCTTCGAAGTCCGAGATCTGAGTCTCGGTCAGCACGGGGCCGAGTACGGCCTTCTCCGTGGTCGGCAGTGCAGCGAGTTTGGCTTGGATCCGGGTGATCCTGGCGTCCACCGGTACTTCTTCTCATGTCGGAAGGTAGTTCGAGCCCGAGCATAGCCCGCTATCGGGCTGCCGGGCTGTCGTCAGCCTGCGTCGAACATGGCCAGACGGCGCCTAAGATCCAGGTTCTCGCCGTGGGCCACCTCCAAAGCCTTCCGTAGCCGCGTGATCTCCTCGCGATGGGTCTGCTGTTGCTGTGAAAGGCGTGCGCTCAGAGCACGCACGGCCGCCGAGGTTGACGGCAGCGGTTCCGTGTCGGCCTGACGCATTCGGGAAACCTGACCGTCCCTCGCGCGGTGGCGTTCGATCCGGCTGCGCAGTTCCGGGCTCCGGTAGAGGAAGTCGGTACTCACCCCGGCCTGGCGGGCCACGGCGGTGAAGCTCACGGGCTTGCCCGCCTTGACCAGCTCGGCGAGAGCGGTGCGGCCACGTTTCTCGGCTTCCTGGGTGCGGGCGCGGGTGGCCTGGCGGAGGTGCTCGGGCAGTGACGTCATGCGGTCGGCTCCTCCTGTGCGGTGGTGGACGGCGGCTCGGGGCGGTCGGCCGCGCAGGCTCCGCGCACCGCCCGGAACTGTCCGTCCTCATGGACACTGACCTGGTCCAGGGCAACGAGGACCTTGGTCAGGGCGCAGGTCTCGGCAAGACGGCCGGCGAGCCAGATGTTGTCCTCGCCCATCGGCTCTCCGTGCCGGGCGGTGAGCTGTGACTGGCAGCGGCCGATCAGCGCCTCGGTCTGGGCGAGCTGGTGCTGGAGTTCGTCCCGGTGGCTGGCATCGGTGACGAACTTGTCGCAGGTGAGGCAGGCGTTGCCCTTGGAGCAGACCTGTCTGGGCGGGAGCATGCACCAGCCGTTGGGCAGCACGCGATCGGCGCGCTGATCGAGGTGGAGGAGGTCGTAGAGGTCGCCCGGGTTCACCTCGGCGGTCCGGCCGTCGGCTGTGATCTTCTTGTAGCGGAGGAACTCACGCTCGGCGGTGACGGCCAGGGTCTTGGCGTAGTGCATGGTCATGGTCGGTGTGAGGTGTCCCAGGTAGCGCATGACGACGTGGATCGGGACTCCGGTGTTGATCAGGTCGGGCGCCCGTGTGTGCCGGAAGGTGTGGGTCTTGGAGATCTTGACGGGACGGCCGACGCTGTCGGTGATGGCCAGCGTCTTCGTCAGCGCGCCGAGCCGGCAGTGAAGGTCGCCGAAGCGTACGGCCTCTTGCCGAGCCGGTTGTTCCTGGTCTGCAGGAAGAGATAGTGCGGGTCCGTTCCCGCTGGGGCGCCTTGGGCGGTGATGAAATCGCGGGCCCACTGCTGCTGCAGCCGGATGATGTCGACGATCTCCTGGTCGACCGGGATTGTCGGCGGATCACCATGTTTCCGGCGCGGCCCGATTGTCGGGCCGGTCGATGTGCGATCGGAGTGCGATTCATGGCGCGTTCGGTACGTGAGAGCTACGACGAAGGCCAGGCCGCGGGCCAGCTGCGGGTGCCGGTGGCGGCCTGGCGGTGGGCGGTCGGCTCGGGCCTGGTCCCGCCGGCCGACGCCGGCCGCGGGTTGTGGTCGCGGGCGGTGGTGGAGGCCGCCGACCCGGAGCAGGTGCGCGCGATCCTGCGGGGTCCGATCGGTGCGGGGGCGGCGGCGGATCGGCTGACGCAGGCCCTGGGGGAGCCGTTGCGGTGCCGGCCGCGGGTGACCGCGGCGGCGGTCGGTCACCTCGCCCGCGCCGGTCTGCTGGTCCGCCTCGGCGGGGCCGTCGAGTTCCCCGACGTCCACCCGGACCAGGTGGCCGCCCTCGGCCGCCGCCGGGACCTGCCGGCCCTCCTCGACCGGCACGTCCCGGACCGGTCGGGCAGGGCCAGGGTCTGGCCGGCGAGAACGTCGGCGACGCAGAGGGAGGCCCCCGCGTTGCTGCGGGGGCCTGAATGGTGGGGGTGGTTAGTCGGGGAACTCGTCGAAGTGGGTGCTGTCTCCGTGGAAGGTGAGGGGGGTGCCGACGTGGGTGCCGTCCTGGCGGGTGACCTGGATGGTGTGGTCGCCGACCCACATGGCGGCCGCCTTGTTCGGGGGTGTCGTCAGATTGTGGGTCACCGACTTGTGTTCGAGGTTCTTGGTGGCGGTGCTGCGGGAGTAGCCCAGTGCCAGGCTGTAGGTGGTGGTGACCGAGGCGCTCGCGACGCCGGAGCTGACGCCTACCTGTGCGCTGACGGAGATGCCCACTTCAGCGCTGAAGGTATCGCTCCTGTCTTTCTCCACGCCGACCGTCACCGTTTCCGAGACGGACTGCGGGGTGCTGGTGGTGTTGTTGACGAACCGGTGCATATACCACGAGGCCAGGCGTTCGATCCGGTAGAACGGGGAGTTGGTGAGCTTCCACGACGCCGGCTTGTCGTCGTCCTTCACGGCCATGAACGGCACCCACACCGCGTTGACCGTCGTCTCCGGCGTACGGTCAGCTGGCCGGGTCCTGCCCGTCAGCTTCGGGAACCCGTCCGGATGCGGCTTCTCCTCCACGGGCATCTCGATGCACAGCACCCGACGCTCCGGCGCTCCCCGGGAGGGCTCGTCCCAGCTCGATGCCGCGGTGAAGGTGTTCGGCGCGACCAGCGCCCGGTGGCCGCCGTCTCGTCCGTCCTGGTAGGCGGGGGGCACCTGATTCGCCCACACGCTGAAGTAGTCCTTCGCCCCGGTGCCCTTGTCCTCGTAGACCCACTTCAGGTCCGCCATCTGCGTGAGGTCCTCCCGCACACACATCACGTCCGTCAGCGCGGGCTTGTCGTAGGTGTTCTCCGACATGACACAGCCCATCGCCACGTAGCCGCCGGGCGCGACCGGACGCCAGCACGCACCGTAGTGCTTGCCGCCGCTGCCCACGTCCTTCCACACGACGGTGTAGTCCTCGGGATGCGCCAGCGGGGGCTTCTTGCCCTCACTCGCCTTGGCCGGGCCGTCCTTCACGCACAGCGAGACGACGTGTTCCTTGACCTTGGTGGTGGGGGTCTTGGGGTTCAGGTTCTCCGATCCCCACGCTGGCAGCGCGACAGACCCCAGCGCGTGGAAGCCCTGCGGGGGCTTGGGGTGCCAGAAGCTCACCCAGTACTTGCCGCCCGTGCTCTCGTCATCCCATCGCCAGCTGTACTGGTCGGTGAAGGCAAGCTCCAGCTCGCCGAAGACCATTGACTTGGTCAAGGTTGCTCCCTTGCGGCGGATTCATCCGCGTGTGATGGAATTCCTTGATCCAATTTGGCCATGCGCCTTCCCCGCACAGGAACCGCCTTCACTCCACCGGCGGAGCGCACCACCAAGCTTTCGGGAGCACGTCCACGGCGCACGCCCGGACAGGGCAACAGTTGCCTCATGCCGGGAGCCCCCGCACGGGCTCCGGAGCCGAACACGCCCCAAAGCACCCTCCCCGCAGACGTGGAACAGGGAAGGCGTGAGGCCCTGATCACGGAGCTACTGCGCCCACTCCACACCCCGAGCCGGGCGAGTGCGGCGAGTTGGTCGGGGTTGAGTCGGTCGCGGCGTTGTTTCTGGTTGGCGATCCACACGCCCGTGCGATGCTCACCGCCCTCGAACTGCTGCACGGCAGAGCGGCCGGGGAGCCGGCCTTCCTGTTCGATGTACTGCGTGAGGGCTTGGATGCCCTTGTGGAAGGCTTCCGCGGCCCGTCCGGACGTGGTGGTCGCGGCGGTCTTGCGGGCCCGTGAGGCCCGCGTGGGCTTCACCCCGAGCTCGGTCAGGCGGCGCTGCTGCTCCTCGGTGAGCCGGCTGAAGTCGCGGCGCCGGGTTGCCGTCCACCGCCCAATGTCCTCGCCGTGCCACGTCACCCCCGCAACGATGCCCACAAGGCGCGCACCGTCCGTCAGGAGGGCCTTCAGGCCCGCGTAGTGGCGTTGCCAGTCGACGGTCCAGCCGAGTGCGCCGGGGTTCCAATCCGGATCGATGGCGGCGAGGGCTGCGGCCCGCCGCTCGGCTCGGCCGGGGTCATTGCCGAGTCCGCCGGGTCGGCGGATGTTGGTCAGCCACTGCCCCACCGGCCGGTCCAGGGCGGTGGCGTGCCGCGGGGCGGCCAGGGTGCCGTGCTGCTCGTAGTAGGCCCGCGCGGCCGCGGAGTTCTCCGTGAAGCCGGCGTCCGCGGTGTCCCACACGATCCCCAACGCCTCCAGCCCCGCGGCCCGCTCGCCCGTCATGGTCCCGGCCCGGAACACCCGACGCTGGTCGGACAGCCACCGCCCCAGCGGATACGCGCCCTCGGTGTGGTCGTACGGCACCTCCAGGTGCTGCTCGCGCTCGCGGTACCGCCACGCGGCCTTGACCCCCCGACGCCGGTCCTGGCGCTCAGTGTTGAAGACCTGGTAACTGATCCACTTCGCGATCAGCGCCGGGTCGCGTGGGGCCGCGAACCGGAGCAGCAGCCGGGCCTCCTTGTGATCTCTCGGTTTGTTGACAGTGGTGTGAGAGGACAGTGGGCCCTGGTGTGTTGTTGCTGGTCGGGGGCTGTTTCGGGGTGTGTGGCCACTGTCATGGATGTGAGAGGGCGGTATGAGAGTGCGTAGGCGTTTTATCGTCACCTGAACGTGTGGCGGCACGGCATCCCGGTCCTTCGGCGGTCATGGGCATGGTGGGCTGAACACCGTGAGCGAGCGCACGCCCTACAAGACCGATCTGAGCGACGAGCAGCGGGCGCTGGTCGAGCCGGTGATCGTCGCGTGGAAGGCCGTCCATCCCTCGGTCGGCGGCCATCAGGGCCGGTACGCGATGCGGGAGATCGTCAACGCGCTGCTCTACCAGGGGCGAACGGGTTGCCAGTGGGAGCTGCATCCCGCACGACGCCAGGGTCCCGAAGGCGGCCCCGCCGATGGCCGATGACGGATGCTTGTCGCTCGATGTGATGGGTCACCGAGACATCTCACCATCACTGTCGGGCTCTCCCACGCGGCCGTGGTCCTGACGGCGAAGCAGGCCGGAGAGACGGACCCGTGGCCGGGAGCGCCGCTGGGGCGGCAGCGGTGGTGGGACAGGGGCCAGGTGATGCTGGAGCCGGGTGTGGCGGAATTGGTAGAACGCTCCGTTTCGGCGCAGTACGCCACGTCGGTGGGCGTCCTCCAGGAAGGCGCTCACGGCCCATGGCAGTCGTCCGGTCAGCGGCAGCCAGCCGCGTGCAAGGATCACCCAGCGGCCCCAGGCGGTCAGCGCGAGCGCGGCCACGAGCGCGCTCCCGAGTCCGATCAGAATCCCGGATCGCAGCCCCAGGGCGGGTGTCCACACCACGGGGATGCCCCATATCTGCCGGGGCAGCAGACCGGCCATAATCCAGCTCCCGAGCAGGATGAGAAGCCCGAACACCACTCCGAGTACCAGCGCCTGGCGGAGTACCGTCGTGCGGTTGGTGTTGAGCAGACCGGTGGGACTGGTGGCCTCCTGCGTGTCGATGGGCTCCTCGAACCAGGCCGTGGAGCCGAGGACGAGCGCAGCCCCGACTCCGACCACCAGACCCCAGTACCCCGCGTTCAGCACCCTTGCCAGCGGCCAGAACGGCTCCTGGTAGGCCGCCACGTTCACCACTCCGGCGAGCAGATTGCCGGTGACCTGGGCAATCGGCCCCACCACGAGCCCTGCCACGAACCGGGGCAGGACCCTCGGGCGAGCCCGCCCGGTCTGCCGGCCGCGAAGGCTCAGCCGTACACGTGACGGCTGGAAGGCCCCGTCGATGAACCTGGCCGCAACCCCGTGCGCGAGTCCGAAGGACAGCCCGGTCATGGACCCGTTGAGCAGCCCGCTCACCAAGACGTCCATGAGCCCGAACCCGCCCAGCCCGTGCACCAGGCAGGACAGGAGTCCGTACACCAGTCCGGTGGCGATCCCGGCCAGCACCATGCGCGACGTCAGGGGCACGGTGGTGCCGAGCTGCCACCAGGCCAGATCAGGCGTGCGCAACTTGTTGAGATGCCGGGCGAGGAAGCTCAGCCAGCGGTGGGCCTCCTCGCCGCTCCACCTCCGGGTGTCCTCCCCGGGAAGATCGCGGGAGTACACGGCCGGGATGAGGCGGTCCAGGAGGTGCTCCTCCACCGCCGTCCGGTCGGCGAACCGGCGGACCCCTTCCTGTTCGGCGAGCAGTTCCGCGGGCTCGGCCGCCGAGGTGTCCGCGTAGGCGGTACGGGCGAGCCAGGCCATCAAGGGAGTGGACAGTGCCTGGGCCACCGGCCCGCCGGGGGTGCTTTCCACCTCGGCGAACAGGGGATCCCAGCAGCCGGTCCGGGCGGGGGCCGTGCTCACCCGCAGATAGGTCTGCAGGTCGGCCGGGTCCAGCGGGCACAGCTCGACCACCGCGGCGGCGGTGAGCACCGTACTCCCCACCGTCCGCTGGTACTCGTCAGCCCGGCAGGTCAGCACCAGCGGTTCGCCCCGTCCCAGCTGCCGGCTCAGGGCCGCCAGCGCTTCCAACCGCGCCTGCGGGGGCATCTCGTCCAGCCCGTCCAGCACCGGCAGCACCTGTCCGGAGGCAATCAGCTCCTGGCCGAGAGTCGCTCCCGACCCCGACCGGGTGCGCAGCGCCGGGTCGTCCTCGGCCAGCCGACGGGCCATCCAGGAGTGCAGAGTCTCCTGGGCGGGATCCCAGGATCCCATGGAGAGGAGAACGGGCACCCGCTCCCCCTCCTGGCGCCGGTCGAGCAGATGCAGCACCAGATTCAGGGCGAGGACGGTCTTGCCCGCGCCCGGTGCGCCGAGGATCACGAGCCGCCGTGACGCCACCCGGTGGAACACAGCGACGATGCTGTCGTCCGCCCGGCCGTCCGCGTCCAGCCGTCCGGACAGATCCACCGGTTCGACCTGGTTCTGGGCGCCGTTGATTGCCTCCCAGTGGTCTGCCACCGGCCGTGCGGTGTTCTCCCATCGCAGTGGCATCGGCCATGGCGCCTGCAGCTGGAGGGCCGTCTCCTCCCTGCGCCACTGCTCGGCCACCGCGGTGGCCAGTGTCCCGGCGAGATCTGCCACCGGCTGTGGCTCGTTCGGCTGTCTGGCCATGGAGCCCAGTACGGCGAGGGCTGTGGCCGCCATGAAGAGGACAACCGCGAAGGTGGTGTGCTGTTCCATCCAGGCGATGAACGGCGGCGGGTTCTCCTTCATCCACTCGCCGAGGGGGCCGAAGTAGATCGGCAGCCACATTCCCAGCACCGCCGCCGCCATGAGCAGTAACCGTCGGCGTCGCTCGGGGGGAGGGCCTGAGCGGTTCCTACGCACCCGTCCCTCCGACAGCCGCTCCGCCACTGGCCTGGCCGCCGCCCGGCCGCGGTGGTGCGGCGGCCCGAGCCCGTGTCCCTGCCCGTGGTGTTCGTGCCACGGCCCGGATCCTGGCCGGCGTCCCGGGCCGTGGCCGTCCCGGGGGCTGAGGATCCTTCCGCGCGTCAGAGCCGTCCGCGTCCCACACAGTCAACCGTGCCCCCATTTTCCGCTTCGGCGGTGGCACCGGCCTGTCGGCTCCCCACCGGACAACTTCATTCTGTCCGACCTCCGGTGCCGGAGGGACGGGAACGCCCGGTTCCCCCGCCGGAGGCCGGACGGTGACGGCGGGAATCGGTTCCAGTCGACGACGACCAGGCGGTGGGGCTGCACGAGGCGCTTGAGAAGCACCTGTCGGGCGTCGCCAGCCTCCACGACTACTTACTCAGAGGGCGGTATTAGACCTGATGCCCGATTCTTGGTTTCGTCCGGGGGCGGGTCGCGGCAGCGCCGGGCGGCTATGGCCGGGGCTGAGTGAACAAGCCCTGCTCGGTCTCGACCAGGATCCCACGGTCGGCCAGCCGCTTGAGCTTCAGGCGGGTGTTGTTGATGTTGTTGGGCGCGACCGTCAGTTCCATCGCCTCGCAGACCTGTCGCGCCCGCAGCGGATGGTCGGCCGCGGTGAACACCTCCATGATCTGCTGGTAGGCCGGATGGTCCGGAAGTTCGGTGCCGGGGGTGCGGGCGGTTGTGGATCGGGCAGCTCCAGCAGTGTCTTGCGGGTGATCCGAACTTCCTCGGCGGCCCGGTCGAGTTCGTCGAGCCGTGCGGTCAGCTGCGCGATCTGCTCCCTCGTCGCCTCGGCCCGCACGGTGATCTCTCCCTCCCGCTCCTCCAGCCGCGCCAGCACCGCCCCGAGCGTCAGCTCCCCGCCACTCATGCGGTGTGCCAAGCCGGCGCTGTCGCCCCAGTCAACCGGCGCAGTATCATCGAGGTCATCGCCCAGTACACCCGTGACTCCGAACTGCGGGGCCGGTGTTCGTAGTCGCGCACCAGCCTGCGGTGCAGCATCAAGATCCCATAGGCGCGCTCCACCACCCACCGCTTGGCCTGGGGAACGAACCCGGTCTGCGCGGGATTGCGCTCCAAGACCTCCACCTCAATGTTCATCTTCTGCCCGTGCGCGACAACCGCGTTCTTGAAGCCCCGGTCGACCAGGGCCTTCTCCACAGCGTCGGTGTCGGCGGCGACCTTGTCCAGGCAGCGCGATACCGACGGCGTTCTCGTGCGCCGACGCGGCCACCACGACCACTGCGATCACCAGCCCCAGAACGTCAACGGCCAGGCCGCGCTTGCGGACCGGTACTTTTTTTGCCGCATCACGTCCCGTCGACTCGGCGGGTACTCCGGCCGCCGCGTGCACGCTCTGGGTATCGAGCACCACCAGGCTCGGATCCGCCTTCCGGCCCATCTTCTCCCGCACCTGCCAGCGCATCAGGTCGTGGATGGTCTGGTCGGTGCCGTCGTCGCGCCAGGTGTGGTGACAACCACCTTGGTCACTTCGGGGACATCGAGTCGAAGCTGCTCTTTCAGGAACCGCAGCGTGACTCGCCACTCCGTCTCGTCTTCGCCAAGGAACGATGCGACGGTCTCCTGAACGACATCCCAGAGTGGCTTTGACCAGCACTTTTCCAACAGATCCCAGGCCGTCAAGGACGTCGTGCCAGGCGATGGCACGCACCTTATCAGCGGTCGAGGAGGGAACAGAGGGGAATGACTGTTTCATCCGTATGGTGACATCCGTTGTAGTAGCGTGATGTGCCTTCTGGACAGCGGGCGCAGTCACTGGAGGGCGTTGCGTGTCGATCGCATGGGCGGGGAGCAGGGCGAAGTGGTGGGCGTCGGCGAACCGGCGGGGTGAGTACATCCATACCGTCGTCATCGGGGCCCGCAAGGTCGGCAAGACCACCTGGTTTCGCCGGCTGGCCGAGGAAAGCCCGACGGAGGTGACGCTCTGGAACGTCCGCCGCGTCGCCCGGGCCGGGTCTGTGGACGAGGTCTGGGCCGACCTGTTCCACGAGATGGGCATCGCCCCTGGCCCGGAGGGCGATCCGCTGGAGGACCTGGAGGACCACCTCGACACGCTCGATCGCGGGCCCGTGGTCGTGATCGACGACTGGGACGCGGCCGTCGACGGCCGGGGCGTGACGGTCCCTGACGCCTGTTATGAGGTCCTCGACCAGCTCATCAGATTCTGTTTGGGCCAGGCGACAACACGCAGCGGGCTGGCATGCTTGGGGCTTGTTCTGCTGACGTCGCTGCCCGATGCGGCGGACCTGGAGTACTTCACGCGGACGGTGCAGCGCCCCACCTTCGAGCGGTTGTCCAAGCTGGTGACCCGGTCCTTGACCCAGGACCGCTTCCCCATGCTGGACCACGCGGAGAGCGCGGCACTGCTGACTCAGCTGGGCGTTCCCGCAGCCGAGGCGGACGAGGCGGCCCGGGCGTGCGGGGGCTGGCCCTGGCTGCTGGAAAAGGCCGCGGCGGCGGTGCGCGATCACGGCGGGTGGACCCCGGAGGCGGTGGAGGAGGTTCAGGAGCGGCAGCTGCCCGGATTGCTCGACGCGGGGCTGATGCCCTGCCTCGCCGCCCGCCCCGAGGTCAGGGTCCGCCAGACCCAGCCGATCGACTACCTCAGGCAGGAGCTGGCCCGGGGGAGGGCGCCGGAAGCGTTCGGTCTGCCCTCCTCGTTCGATGACCCGCACCGTCCCGCGCCACTGGTGCACCAACTGTTGAACCGTGCGTTCCTGGTCGTCGACACGGAGAACCTGCGGATGCCGTTCCAGCGCCAAGCCGAGGTCCACCCCGACCGCTACCCGGACGGCTTGGACACCTTCCTCCAGCCCCACGTCCAGGCCTGGCTGCGCGGACTGCGCGAAAAGTACGACGTGTCCGAACAGGATGTGTGGCTGGTCGGCCGCTCGCACCACCGTATCGACGCCACGGTCGGCGCGCAGACCAGCGGCGAGCGGCTCTATCTGCCCAAGGAACTCCGGGAGAAGGCACGGCGCACCGGGGACGGCAGCGATGACGCTCTGATGACCGCGCAAGTCGCGCGGCGCGCCGAGCGCAACCCGCTGGCCAGATTCGTGCTCGCCTCCGGCGACGCGGACGCTCCGCTGATCCTCGAACTGGTGGGTGCCCTCGATCAGGTCACTGTGTGCACCCCGTGGCAGGCGTCCGGCAAGCTGCGCCGGCGACTGCCCGAGGCAGAGCGTCTGCTCGAGCACACGTTCCCCGTCCCCCGACCACCGGAGGTATCGGCGGCCGAGCTGGCGGCGGCACGCCGTGCACAGGAACGCGGTGAACGGCGGTGAAGGGCGGCAGCGGACCGGAGCAGGATGCCCACCTGCTGGCGGTGGT
Organism: Streptomyces sp. NPDC032745; assembly: GCF_055579465.1. Lineage (NCBI taxonomy): Bacteria > Bacillati > Actinomycetota > Actinomycetes > Kitasatosporales > Streptomycetaceae > Streptomyces > Streptomyces sp. NPDC032745. Next base: position 64,678 of record NZ_JBVING010000024.1, read on the forward strand.
CCGGCACGGGAGGTACTCGTGCCAGCCCAGCCCCGCTGAACTGCAGCCGGAGCGCGTCTCGGTGATGGCATTCTGGAGCAGGACGGAGACGCGGCTCGTGCTGGTCGAATCGGACCATCCGTACCTCACCGAGGTGACCGCGGGCTCCGACCCGGTACCCCGGGAGGAGGTCCTGGCCCGGCTGCGCGTTCTGCCCCCTGCCGTGACGACCAGGGCCGGCAACGGCTGGACCGCCCGGCTGGCGACGGAGACGATCACAGCGCCCCTCCGGTCCGCCGGTCGCCCACCGACACCGGTGCCCGCGTCGGCGCAATGGTCCAGCCCGGGCGTTCCCCTGACGGTGACGGTTCAGGCCAGTGACGACAGCGGTGGTTCCTGGACCGTCGAATACCATTGCTCGGCCGGGGAACAACAGGGAAAGACGCCGTCGACACCCGCCGACGCCGCCGCCGAACTCCTCCAACTGCTGACCGTCGTCGCCAGGACCTCGCCGGCCCCGTCGGCCGTCCTGGACCAATTGCTCGAAGGCCAGCCGCTGGGCGTGGTCACCGTACGGGGCGAGTCCGGGAACGTCGTCCGCCAGCTGGGTTCAGGGATGCCCAAGAGCGCGCCGACCTTCGTGCGCACCGACGACTCGGCGGCCTTCGTCTGGGACCGGCGCCCTGTCGGCGGGAAGACGCATGTCGTCGACGCGGGGGCGCCGGTACTCGCCCCCGTTCACAGAGGGCTCGATGACGGCACGCCGGTTCTCACCGTCGGCGCACTGCTGGCGGCGGGACAGTGCCTGCCGACACCGTCCGCGCTCTCCGGCGACGACAGCGCGGTGCTCGCCGTCACCGACGACGAGCACGGCTGGTCACCGGTTCCAGGAGCATCCGTCACCCGTACCGGCGCCGGCTGGAACGTGGTCCTGCGGGCCGGGCGTGAGAGCGAGCCGAACCGGGGCGAGGTGCGGCGCTTGGCGCTGTGTGACCGCGGTCAGATGATGGTGTACGAGGCCGCACCACGCGTAGACGTGCTGGACGCCGTTGTCAGGCTGTCCCATGTCACCGCGGGCCTGAAGGGTCAGGCCGTCACCCTGCTGGACGGGCGAGCATCCGGGATGGCGGCCGCAGTGGCCGCCACCCGGCAGCGGAAGCCGGGCTCGGCCGCCGCCGCGGCCGTGACCCGGATGCGGGCCGAGGCCTGGCTCGGGCCCGGCCGCAAGCCGGTCGACCGCGACAGCGTCGACCGGGTCGTGGACTCCGTACTGCGGATCCGTTCGGATGCGGCACTGCTGCCCTCCCTCGAACCGGCCCTTTCCCGCGTGGGTGTCGCAGACATCGAGGAGCGGCGGTACGGGCACCAGGTCGTGGCGCTCCTGGTGATGGAAAGGGAGTTGGAGAAGCGGTTCACCAAACCCCGCACCGCTGATGCCGGGGTGTTCGCGGACGCGTTGACCACCTATCTGCTGGCGCTCAACCAAGCGTCCCCCGAGACGGCACCCTGGGCCTGGCAGCGCATCATCAGGTACACGCGGGAATACCTCATGGGGCGCCGACTGCGGCAGACGCGGTCACCCTCGATCACGTCCGTTCCCGGCTCGGCGCGGACGCTGTGGGAAGAGCTGGCACAGCGGATGCCCTGGATCCGGTGGCTCGCCGAACCGTCCCTCGACCCGAAAGGGGGAATCGCCCTCTCACCGGCCGGTCTGGTGGACCTGCTCGTTCTGCTCCGGCCTCGGCAGACCCCCGTGGTGTCGGATCAACGGCGCCACAGCCCGGACACCAGCGTACGGATCCAGTCTCTGCCCGGCCGGTTCACGCGGCTGTACCAGATCGCCGATCCGGCGCTCACGCCCCCGCTGCTCGACTCCCTGGCCAAGGCGCTCAGCCCGCTGCTCCATGACCCCGCGCTCAGCGGTCGCATGGTGCAGGCGCTGACGCTGCCGCCGAAGGTGCGGGTGGCGGTGGAAGAACGAGTGACAGCCGAGATCAAGGACGAGACGGCGGCCGAGCACATGCTGGCCGTACGCGTCGACGACCATGAGTCGCCCAAGGCACTGCTGGTGAACCTCTCGCCACACACCGGCCTCTACCTTCACCTCGACGGCGAGCACACACGACTCGCCACCTGCGCCATCGAGCAGGAAGGAGCGTTCAACTACTGCACCAATCCGGTGCCGATCTCCCGTGACAGCCAGGCCCTGCTCGGCTCCTGCGCGGTGTCACTGGACGCAGCCCCCGTGCCACTGGCGACGGGCACCAACGTGACCCTGCCGGCCCTGCCCGCCGACCTCTTCCGGGGCAGGGAGCAACAACTGGCCCGGCTCAGCCGGATCATCGGCGGCTCCGGCCCCCGAGCGGGCAGCCTCGTCTTCGGTACCCGCCGGGCCGGCAAGTCCTCCCTGGCCTACCAGGCGGGCCAGGACCCGCGCCTGCGCGGACAGTTGTGGATCGACATGAGCAACACCCGCAAGAAAGTCAACGACTTCGCCGAATGGAACCGGGCGATCTGCCGTGTGCTCGCCGTTCAGGCGCGCCGCCACCTCCGCATCAGTCTCGACACCGACGGCAAGGACCTCGTCGAACTCCTTGCGGACCTGGACCAGGCGTGCGACGGCGGTGCACCGGTGGCCGTGGTCCTCGACGAACTGGATGTTCTGTTGCTTCCAGAACAGGGCAGCGATGGCCGGCGCACAGCGGGGCGACTGGGCAGCCTCGTCTGCCACAACCTCGTACTCATCGGCACGGTCCAGCGCTTCCACCGCTCGGTGCACGAGTTGAAGACCTGGCAGTCCGTCGAGTGCCCCGCCGACCTGTCCTGGGCCGACGGAATCACGTACTTCCTCGGTCCACTCGCCGACCGCACGGCGGGACCGCGGGTGGAGTGGCTGCGCCGGGCCGGGGTCACGCCGCGCCACTTCGCGACGGAGATTGTTCCTCGTATCGGTCTGCGGCCGTACTTCTGGGCCCGCCTCCGCAATGATCTCGAAGGGCACATCCATGACGATCGGACAGGCTCCCGCCTGATCACCGAGTCCGATCTCCGTCACCATCTCGACCGGCTCGTGAGCGAGGACCCCCACCTCAACATGGTCATCGACGACGGCGCCGAACTGGACCCAGACGAACGACGCCGACGGGACCTGTTCAGCGTCGAGGAACGCCGGATCCTTGCTCTGTTCGCCGTCATGCCGGCCTCCCGTAAGACGCTGCCCGCTGCCGAGGCCCTGCGCGTCGGGGGTGAGGCGGCAGTCAACGAACTGATCGACCGCGCCTATCTCTCCTACGTCCACGGCAGAGACCAACTGTGCACCGCCGTGCCCATCTACCACACCTTCCTGCGAGCCCGCGCGACCGATCTGCTGGCCGTCACGCCCGGTGCGGAGCCATTGCCCGAGCAAGAGAGGAAGGCGCCGCCGAACACCGGGCGGACGGCAGGAACGCCGCCGACCGGACGGTCGGAGACCGAGGCGCCGGCGACCGGACTGCCGGGCGTTTCGCTCGGCGCGGAGCCGGAGCCGCAGCCCGATCCGGTGCGCAAGGTGACGGCGAAGGCGGATCCTGAGCGGTCGGTGGAAGCACCACCGGCCGGACGGCTGGACGAGGAGGTCCGGCGGGCGCGCACCGCCGTGGTGGCAGAACTGGCACGGCAGAACACGCTGTCCCTGGGCGCCGCGGGCTCACTCATCCTCGCTGCCGCACCGGAGATCTTCGCCACCGGGTGGGCGAGGACCGGCAGCCTCGCTCGCTTTCTCACCCGGTATCTGCAGGAGTTCCTCCGCGTCTCCAGCGTCGGCGATGTCTACCTCGCCCGCCCGGGGGCGACGGTCACCGCGGAGGAGGAGCCCCGCTCACCGGCTCCCTTCCCGTCGGCGCCGCCCACACCGGACGGCCGGGGCGGCCCGACCCCTGCGGACATCGAGATGGCACGAGCCGCCGTCCACGGTGCGCTGACCTTACGAGGACCGATGCCGCTGCCCGCGGTCGGCGTCGTCATCAGAGGTGCCGTCCCGGTCGTCGCCTCGTCCCGGTGGGCAGGTACCGGCAAACTGGGGAACTTCCTCACCCGGTTCCTGCCCGACTTCCCTCAGGTCACCGCCCGCAAGGGCGTCACCATTCTCCGACTGCCCACGGCCGGCGGCACATCGGTCGCCCCCTCCGCGGTCGAAGCGGCGCGGGCCGCCGTACAGAGTGCCCTGACGAAGCGAGGACGCATGCCGGTGTCCAAGGTCGCTTCCGTCATCCACAGGTCGGTCCCGATCATTCACGCCTCCCGGTGGGCAGGCACGGGAAGGCCGGCGCTCTTCCTCAGCCAGTACCTGCCGGAGTTCCCTCAGACGACCGGCCCCGACGGCGAGACCTATCTCGAGCCGCCGACAGCAACCGGCATGGATTCCGCCACCCCTGCGAGCACGGACTCGGACACTTTCTGAGGAGCGGCCTGGGATCTGTTGGGAAAGTGCTGGTCACAGCCACTCGTTGAGGACTGCGACCAGCACGCTCGCCTGGTAGCGGACGGCAAGCCTGTCGTACCTCGTTGCCACGGCCCGGTGGCCCGTGAGCCGATTGGTCCCGCGTCTACGCAGGCAAGCCCTGTTGCGGCGGGAGTCGTACGCCTTGTCGGCCCGCACCCTGACCGGTCTCCTGCGAGGCCGACCAGGGCCGATCCGTGGTACCCGGATCGCCTCCAGGATCGGCTCGAACTGCGTTGAGTCGCCCCGCCGGCCAGTCGCGATCAGCACGGACAACGGCCGCTGAACCTGCTCGACGGCAATGCCACTGGGCGGCTCCTTGTACAGGTCCCCCTCTCTTCGCCGCTCCGGCGGCATGCCGGTGGGCCCGGCAGACGGTGGAGTCGACGTTCACCTACCAGGTGATCAGGCCCTTCGCATTCGCCTCGGCCTGGACCTGGGTGAAGATCCTCACCCAGGTGCCGTCCCGCTGCCAGCGTCGGAACGGGTCATGGACCCGGTCCCAGGACCCGTAGCGTTCCGGCACATCGCGCCACGGGGCACCGGTCCGGGTCCGCCACCGTATGCCATCGATCAGCTGCCGCCGCGTCCACACCGGCGGACGGCCCGGCTTGATGCCCTGAGGCAACAACGGTTCCAGCCGGGCCCACTGGCCGTTCGTCAGATCGCCACGTCCGTGCCGCCCATGTCGCCGAGGCGGAAGGTGCCGTTGCCGCCCCAGCCGTCGATCACCCCTTCCAGGGTTGGCTCGTTCATCTGCTTGAAGCCGTTGTCGTTTTCCCCTCGCAGTCGTCGGCCCGCGCGCCTTCGGGAAGCTGGTGACGGTGCTGCGTTGCGCAGGTGCGGACTCGGTCCGCAAGGGTCGGCCGTGGAGCCTTGCGTTGGAAGACCGGACCTTGCTGGTCACCGCATACTGGCGAACACAAGACCTGACCCGTACGGTTACGATCCGACAACGGGCGTCCTCACCGGAGTGCTGACCGGTGGTGAGTAGCAGTGCACCGACCCGAGACCGACCCCGCCGGCCGCGCCCGGATTCGGGCCAAACACGCGTCAGACGGCCTGGTGAGAGGCTGTCAAAAGAGAACTCCCTACCCCGGCAGCCCTCTCCTTTCCCTCCCCCTCGTCCCCGGCATGGCAGCGCCTCGACACACTCATTCGCACACCGCGGGGCACGTGACCCGACGCGCCGGACGGTTCCGGCTACGCCTGGAAATCAAGCGCGCCGCGAACTACAGGGCAACCGTTGCCTGGCGCAGCACACCAGCTGTCGGGCGGAGCGGACCTACGGCGCGATGGGGTCGGTGTGAAACTTCTCGGGGTGGGCTGACGCGAGGTATTCCATGGCCGTGTCTTCGGCGATCCCAGAGACCGTCATCAGGTGTACCGGATCAGCGGTCGCCCGGGCCTCGTCCAAGATCCTGTCGATGCGTACCTGCTCCGCGTTGATTCCGAGGCACCGAAAGAAGTACTGGAATGCCTTGCCAGCGCCCTGAGAAGCACCGATGGCCGCTGCCCCTCACGTGAGGGGCAGCGGCCATCGGCTTGTCCGGCAGGAGGCAGCAGGGTTCAGGCGCCTGCGGCCCGAAAGAGCGTCACAGGAAGGCGGCGAAGGCTCCGGTGACGGCGGCGGCCACGGTAAGGACCGCGGCGAAGGCGGTGGCGGCGCGCATGAGGGCGGCCGGGTAGGTGGCGCCGTCGAGGCGGGCCAGGGTGCCGGCGGCCGCCGCGGCCAGGAGCGCGAGCACGACGGCCAGGGCGGCGGTGAGCAGGACAACGGCGATGCGGTTCACGGTGATCTCCCCGAAGCAGGTGGGATGCTGACGTCACCGAAGGTCCCGGAAACGGTGTTCAGCGCAGTGCACTGGACGGAAATGGGCACTGCTGAACAGGCACGGGCTGGGGGTATACGTGGGTGGGGAAGGCGATCGGCGCGAGGCGGCACTTACCGAACTGCGCTGGCAGTTGCAGGATGGGCTGGCACGTTCGGGACTGGGCATCACTCATCTCGCCGCTCGGATCGGACTGAGCCGGGGGACCCTCCACAAGGCGTTCAGCAACGGCGGGCCCGTTCCGTCCGGCGCGACGGTCGCCGCGTTGGCCCGTGAGCTGCGCCTGCCGTCGGAGGAGTTGCTGGAGCTGCGGCGGGCCGCGGCTGCTGGCGACGCACCCGCCACGGCACCAGATCCGGTGCCAGCGCCGCTGCTGGGCAGGCCGATCCGGGACTGGGATCCTCACAGCCTGGAAGTCCGTCCCGCCGGCCCCGCAGCCGCCGCACCGGCGGGGTCCGGTGCACGGGCACGCTGGGTGCTGCCCGGGTACGTGCGCCGGGCCCACGACCAGGTCCTGGCCCAGGCGGTGCAGGACGCGGTCGAAGGCGCCAGCCGGATGCTGGTGCTCGTCGGCTCCTCCTCGACCGGGAAGACGCGGGCGTGCTGGGAGGCAGTGCAGCCGCTCGCCGAGCAGGGATGGCGGCTGTGGCACCCGCACGACCCGACCCGGGCCGGAGCCGCGCTCGCCGATCTGGAGCGGGTTGGGCCGCGCACGGTGGTGTGGCTGAACGAGGCCCAGCACTACCTCGGCCACCCGCAGTCCGGCGAGCGCGTCGCGGCCGCACTCCACACCCTCCTCGGCGACCCCGGGCGCGGGCCGGTGGTGGTCCTGGGCACGCTGTGGCTCGAGTACGCCACCGCCTACACCGCGCTGCCCACCCCCGGCGGGCCCGACCCGCACAGCCGGGCGCGCGAGCTCTTGGCCGCCCGTACGCTCACCGTCCCGGACACCTTCGACCAGGACGCCCTCACCGCCGCCCGGGCCCTCGCCTGGGCTGGCGACCCGTTCCTGGCCGACGCCCTCACCCGCACCTGCGGCCACGGCCGCCTGGCCCAGGACCTGGCCGGCGGAGCCGAGCTCCTGCGCCGCTACGAACAGGGCAGCCCGGCCGTAAGGGCGCTGCTGGAGGCCGCGATGGACGCCCGCCGCCTAGTAGTGCTTTGTTAGCTGGTCTTGTCACGGTGGGTGTCTGGTAGTTCGCTGGCTGTATGAGGGCTGGGGAACTTGCGGCGGTGCGGGCTCA
>NZ_JBVING010000025.1:0-65681 GCF_055579465.1 Streptomyces sp. NPDC032745
CAACACCTACTCGCCACCTGGACCGGCACCTGCCCAACCTGCCAACAACCCGCCCCATGGCAGCCCTACGACACCAGGTAACAAAGCACTACTAGCGGCCTGATGCCGACGCGCAGAACGCGGGCAGCACGGCGCGGGGCCGCGACCGGTCCCCCGTACCTGTCGCGGCCCCGCGGGCGTGGAGGTCGGTCACCGGGGTCAGCAGCCGCCGGAGCGGGCCGGGGCGCCGATGGTGAGGGTCGTCGGGGCTGCGCAGCAGCCGCCGCCGGTCTCCTCCGCGGTCTCGGGCTGGTCGAAGAGGCCTGCGCCGCCGCAGACTCCGGTCTCGGGGAGGGTGAGTTCGACGCGCTCGGCGGCTTCCCGGTCGCCTGCGAGGTGGGCGGCGATGGAGCGGACCTGCTCGTAGCCGGTCATGGCCAGAAAGGTCGGGGCACGGCCGTAGGACTTCATGCCGACGAGGTAGACGTCCTTCTCCGGGTGGGACAGCTCGTTCACGCCATGGGGGTAGACCGTGCCGCAGGAGTGCTGGTTGGGGTCGATCAGCGGGGCGAGCCCGATCGGGGCCTGGAGGCGCTCGTCCAGCCTGAGCCGGAGCTCGTCGAGGAAGGAGAGGTCGGGGCGGAAGCCGGTGAGGACGATGACCTCGTCGACCGGGTCCAGGCGGCGGCCGTCCTCGCCGACGAGGACGATGCGGCCGTCACCGTCGCGCTCGACGGCGTCGGTGCGGAAGCCGGTGACCGCGTCCGCGTACCCGCCGTCCACGGCGGCCTTGGCGGCGAGGCCGAGGGCGCCGCGGGCGGGGAGTTGGTCGGCCTCGCCGCCGCCGAAGGTGGAACTGGAGATCCCGCGGCGCAGGATCCACACCGCATGGGTTCCCGCGCCTTCCTCCTGGTTCTTGGCCAGGCCGGCGAGGTACGCCAGGGCCGTGAAGGCGGAGGCCCCGGAGCCGATCACGGCGGTGCGCTTGCCCACGTACCGGGCGCGGACGGCGGGGTCCTTCAGGTCTGGGACGTGGTAGGAGATCCGGTCCTGGGCCGCCTTCTCGCCGAGGGCAGGCAGGCCGCTGCCGCCGGCTGGGCCAGGGGTCGACCAGGTACCGGAGGCATCGACGACGGCCCGCGCCAGGACGCGCTGCTCGCGCCCGTCGCCGGTCTCGTAGTGGACGAGGAAGGGCTGGGCGTCGCGGTCGGCGTCGACGATGCGGTCCCGGCCGGTACGGGAGACGCCGGTGACGGTCGCGCCGTAGCGGACCTGCTCGCCGAGGACGTCGGCGAGGGGCTGGAGGTAGAGCTCGGCCCAGTCCCCGCCGGACGGGTAGGTGGCCGGGTCGGGCTTCGCCCAGCCGGTGGGGGCGAGGAGCTTCTCGGCGGCCGGGTCGACGACCTCTCCCCAGGTGGAGAACAGCCGTACGTGCGACCACTCGCGGACCGCAGATCCTGCGGCGGGGCCGGACTCCAGGACGAGGGGTTCGATGCCGCGGTCGACGAGGTGGGCGGCGGCCGCGAGTCCGGCGGGTCCGGCCCCGATGACGACGACGGGCAGGTCGGTGATGGCGGGCGCGTTCACGGTCAGCTCCTCGCTGTTTCGACATCCGTCGATGGCTCGCACTGCCAGCATGGCACTTGCTTCGATAACCGTCAATATAGACGGCCGCGGGCCCGACATCCGCACTGGCGCCCACGCCCCGCCCGCGTCACCCGAGCAGGTGGCGCCAGCCCATGGGGTCGGATCGGAGGCCGGCAGCAGAGCCGCGGACGGCTCGAGGACGGCGGGGGGGTTCGCGGGCGTCGGTGGGCGTGCAGTCGGTCCACCACTTGAGGTCCTCGGTGGTGGCCGGACCGAAGGCGGCGAGGTAGGCGGTGGCCAGTTCGGCTCGGGCCTGACCGGCGGGGAGTTCGGGGTGGGGCTCGGCGATCGTCCAGCGGAACCGGGAGGAGGCCCAGGTCCCAGCGGGCGCAGTTGCGGACAGATGCGGCCCTCAATCACGCCCTGCGACCCGTCCTCGAACTCCCCGCGCGGTGCCGGCCGGGATGCCGCGCGCGCCGCCCGTAGCCATCGGGCATCTCGCCCATTTCCGAGGCACTCCCTGCCGGCCTTGGTTCGATACGTGTCAACATAGACCCATGTCGAATGCGAAGGTTCTGCCGCTCCTGGAAGCCGATCAGGCCGTCGCGCCGTGCTGCCCGCCGCTGAACGAACGCCCCATGTCTGCGGACGAGGCCGAGGTCGCGGCGAAGATGTTCAAGGCCCTCGGCGACCCCGTCCGGCTGCGCCTGTTCTCCGCCGTCGCCTCCCACGCGGGCGGAGAAGCATGCGTGTGCGACATCTCCGACGTAGGTGTTTCCCAGCCGACCGTCTCGCACCACCTGAAGAAACTCAAAGAGGCCGGGCTGCTGTCCTCCGAGCGGCGCGGGACGTGGGTGTACTACCGGGTCGAGCCGTCCGTGCTCGCCGCTATGGGCGCGCTGCTGGTCGGCGCCGCGAAGTCGGCGTGACGGCGGAGCGAACAGAGCCGTCGCCGACCGATCACGCGACTGAGGTGCCGGCGATCCACCAGGCCGGTATCAACGGGGGAAGACGGCGGCGGCCGGAGTCCGGACGTCAGCCGTCCTGGAGGAGCGGGCCGAACGTACGCTGCCCGATCTGCATGGCTTGGACCTGGCTGACGATCTCACCGCGCACCGCGGGGTGTGCCAGCTGCCATTGCTCGGCCGAGGCCCGGCTGGAGAAGAAGTTGAGGACGTCGCAGCACACCGCGGCGGCTGGGCCTTCGCCCTCGCGGCGCCCGACGAATACGACCGCCGCGGCAGGCTCCCACGCCGCCGCGCCGTTGGTGAAGGAGACCGTCGCCGGCCGGCCGTCCACGGGGTCGGTGGAGGAGACGGTCACGTCCTGGCCGAGCATCGCGGAGATGCCGAGGGCGTCGATCGCACACATCGCCCACGGTCACGCGTTGGCGAGCTGCACCTCGTGACGTGTCTCCTCTGCCGAGAACGGGTACGCGGCCTCGATCCGGCCCGATGCGTCGAGGGTCAGGCAGTCCTGCCCGGCCGATCGAGTCCAGGGGGTCCGTCTCTCAGCAGTCCTGCTCGTCGGCCTGCTGGGGCTTGTGCGCTCCCGCCAGTGCCTCCCGCAGAGCCTGGACGCTCGGCGCACCGTCGGTGCGGCCCTCGGCGTCGCGGTAGAGGCGGCACGAGACCGACGGCGGAGCACCGGGGATCGGGAATGGGTCGATTCCGTCGAGGAGGACGGTAGGAGACCCGGTCATGCCCCACCGAGCCGCGTCCTCCTCCGCAGACACCTCGACCAGCTCGATCCCGGCAGCACGGCCGTGGAGTGCTGCCACGAGCCGATCCCTTACGACCGGTGCGTTCGGGCAGTCCGGCACCGTGAGGATCGTGATCCGCATCCCGCTGTCCTTCCAGGTCGCTCGTGAACCGACCGTAGACCTTCCAGTGCACTGGAAGGTCAAGGCGTAGCGTGGAGGGATGCGCATCGGCGATCTCGCAGCGGCCGGCCAGGTGACGGCCAAGACCATCCGCTTCTACGAGCAGGCTGGGCTGCTGCCCGCTCCGCCCCGCACGACGGGCGGGTACCGCGACTACGCTCCGGGGGCCGTGAGCCGGCTGGCGTTCATCCGGGACGCCCGGGGCGCGGGTCTGACGCTCGCCGAGATCCGTTCCGTCCTGGACATCCGCGACAGCGGGCAGGCTCCCTGTGAACACGTCACGAGCCTCATCGATCAGCGGCTGGCGGACATCGAGCAGCGCATGGCCGAGCTCCGCCAGACCCGCACCGCGCTGTGCGAGCTCGCCCGGCGGGCCGCCGCCACCGACGCCGACACCTGCTCCGAAGGCGAGATCTGCACCATCCTCAGGAGGCCGTGACCGGCTCCGGAACCAGGCGAGGGACCAGGGTAGGGACCAGGGGGGAAGGTCACGGAGAGCAGGGCGATCAGCAGTCCTGCGGCCGACCCGGCCGGCCCGGCCAGTCCTGTCCTGTCCCCCACTCCACGGTCAGCTGCGTTCGACGTGCACGCTCGTCGATTTGACCCGTGCGGTGGCCCGCATCCCGATCTCGATCCCGAGTTCTTCGACGGCCTCTCGAGTCAGCAGAGACACCACCCGGTGAGGGCCGGCCTGGATTTCGACCTGGGCGGCGACATCGCCGACCTTGATGCCGGTGATGATGCCGGGAAAGGCGTTCCGGGCCGACGTGTACGGGGCGTCCTCGTCCTCCGCGCTCTCCTGGGCGAACTCGACGCAGAAAGCGGCGAGGTCGGGGCCGTCGACGATGCGCCGCTTGCCCTCACGGCGGGTGGGGAACCGGTCGGCGTCCGCCCAGCGCCGGGCGGTGTCGATGCTCACGCCCAGCAAGTCGGCAGCCTGGCCGATGGTGTACGACTCCATGCGCCACACCCTAGATGGGCAGGTCGGTCGTCTCGCGCACGACCTCGACGGGGCGGTCCGCGCGACGTGTATGCACTCATCTCATGTTGAACGCGCGCTTCCATGACCTCGTCCGGATGCCGCAGCACCCGGACGAGGCCGTGGAAGGTTCAGCTGAGGTGGCGGCCCTGGTATCCGGCTTCGGTGATGGCGGCGATGATCTGCTCCGGGTCCAGGGGCGTCGCGCACTCGACCACCGTGCGTCCGGTGCGTACGTCGGTGGTGCTGGCGGTGACGCCGGGGAGCTCTTCGACTTCGTCGTCGATGAGCAGGCCGCAGCTGTTGCAGTGCATGCCGGTGATGGCGAAGGTCATACGGCTGGTGCTCACTTGGCGGCCTCCGGGGCCTGATCGGGGTCGTGGAAGGTGATCTGGCCGCCGTACATTCCCATGCCGCAGGTGAAGGAGAGGGTGCCGGTCTTGGGGGTGCCGAGGTCGATGACGGTCACGCCGGTGACGGGCAGGACTTCCTGGACGCCGCGGTCGGGAACGACGAAGGAGCGTACGCAGCCGTTCGTGCCGCGTGTGGCGACGACGAGCTTGGTGGGCACCCCGGCCCGGGCGGTGACGGCGGCGGGTGTGTAGGAGTTGGTGCGGGCCTGGACGGTGATCGTCTGCGTGCCGTCGGCAGCCGTCCGTACCGTCTCCGCGGGAACGCTCGCCGCGACCGGCCGGGGGGTGGCGGTGGGCCACCAGCCGCCCAGGCGCAGTCCGGATCCGAGGGTCCACACGGCGACGAGCAGGACGACGACGCCGGTCACCCACGTCAGGCGGCCCTGCCACAGCTTGGCGGCCGAGCGCAGGAAGAAGCCGAGGACGGCGAAGAGCGGTCCGGTGCCGAGGACGAAGCCGGCCATGACCGCTGCCCCGGCGTAAGCAGAGCCTGAGGTGACGGCGATCAGCTCCACGCTCAAGGTCACCCCGCAGGGGATCAGGACCGTCAGGAAGCCGAGGACGGCCGGGGTGGTGACGGCCGTGGACTTCGCCGAGCGGCGCACCCGCCGCCCCCAGGAGGCGGGCAGTCGCGGCACCAGGTGCCGCACGGCCCGGACGCCGAGCATGTCGAGCGCGAACACCACCATCAGAACGGCGCTGGCGACGAGCAGACCCGCGCGGGCCTGCGGGCCTGGCTGGACGGCGGCGCCCAGGAGCCCGAGTACGGCACCGAGCAGCGCATGGGAGGCGAGCTTGGCGCCGAGGAAGGCGGCCACGGGCGCGAACAGCCCGCTGCGCTCCCACGCTTCGGCCGGCCATGCGGTGGCGCGGCGGCCGACGGCGCCGGCGAGCAGACCGCCCTGGACGGCGGCGCAGGAGGCGCCGCCCGCGAAGAGACCGGTGGTGACACCGGTGAGGAAGAGGGTGCTGGTGGAAGCCATGGAGGAAGAGCTCTCCTCTGAGGAAGGGGAAGCCGGAGTGAGGACATGGCAAGGCACCCGCCGGCCCAAGGGCCCGTGTGGGCGTGGGGGCGGGGTGCCGGGCTGCTCAGGTCCGGCTGACGCAGAGGAGTGCGACGGGATCCGGTGCCCGCGGCCAGGCACAGGAGGCGCCCGGGGGCCGCGCCGAGCGTGCGGCGACGACGGGGGCCTCCGCTACGACGGCGGGGCCGGGGGCGGCGAAGATCACGGGAGCCGGGGAGTGGGCGGAGGCCAGCGGGCACTCCATGGCCGTCACCGGGCATCCGTCACCGCCCGTACCGGAGATGACGGGCCCGTGCGAAGGGTCCGAGCCGCTCGCCGTGGCAGCCATGCCCGAACCGGTGACGGTGCTGCCCATCGAGGCGGGCATGCGCATCGTCTGCGCATGTCCGGGCCCGGACATGAGGTACGCGCACAGCAGCAGCACACCGGCCAGGAGGGCGGTGAGTGCCGGCTGCGGGCGCCGGGCCGAACGGATGGACATGCCCGTGATGCTAGCGACGCCGTACGGTCAGGCGGACGCCGGGATGGCCGACACGCATGCGGCGCGGCAGGTCAGGAGCTGAGGAGGGCGGAGATCTCGCTCGGCGGTCAGCAGGCGGGCGTCGCGGGCGGCTCGTACGGGCGGCGCGGCGACGATGTCGCCGAGGGACGGGACGCCGCCGTTGTCGGTGCGGCCTCCGTCCAGCGCCGGTCCAGGTGGTCGGCGAGGTACCCGACCACGTGGGCGGCGGCCGATCACCACCACCACATCCGTGCGCCGCGTCATGCCGCAGGCGTCCCGCTGTCCGTCTTGCCGCGCATGAAGATGACCGCCACCAGCGCCAGGCCCACCACCGCGCCCACCAACTGCACGCCGACGAACGCCGGGACCGAGGCCGGGGCGATGCCCGCGAACGTGTCCGTGAAGGCGCGGCCGATCGTGACCGCCGGGTTGGCGAAGGAGGTGGAGGAGGTGAACCAGTACGCGGCGCCGATGTACGAGGCCACCGCGACGGGGGCGAAGCGGAGGCGGTCGGTGCGGGCCAGGCCGAAGATCAGCAGGATCAGGCCGGCGGTCGCCACGACCTCGCCGAGAAGGAGGTTCCCGGCGGATCGGTCGTGGGTGGACCACTTCACCAGCGGCTCGCCGAACATCGCATCGGCGAGGATCGCGCCCGCAATGGCACCCACGACCTGCGAGGGCGCGTACACGGCCAGCTCGCGGGCGTTGACACCGGCGCCGCCGCGACGGGCGGTCCACCACTCGGCCAGCGTCACCACCGGGTTGAAGTGCGCCCCGGACACCGGGCCGAGGAGGGCGATGAGGACGCCGAGCCCGAAGACCGTGGCGGTGGAGTTGGCCAGCAGCTGCAGGGCCACGTCCTGGGTGAGCTCGGTGGCCTGGATGCCGGAGCCGACGACGACCGCGACGAGGGCTGCGGTGCCGACCAGCTCGGCGGCGGCGCGGGCGATCAGCGGGGTGCGGGGCGGGGTCGCGCCGGGTGCGGGCTGGGGCACGTCGGCGGGTATGGGGCTGCCGACGGGCTTGGTGGCGGTCAAGGCGGGTTCTCCTCGGGCGGGTGAGGCAGAGCGCGAAAAGCTATGGGCAGGACCGCTTGAGGTTCGCCTCGGCGGTGGCCCGCGCGGTCTGGGCGAGGTCGGCGAACTGACCGGCGAGGGCTTCGATGACTTCCGGGCGCAGGCGGTAGTAGACGAACCTCCCGCACGGCTCCGTGTCCACGACCCCGGCCTCCCGCAGGACCCGCATGTGGTTGGAGAGGTTCGTCTGCTTGGCACCCGTCTCCTCCACGAGGTGGGTGGTGCAGAGCGTCTCGCGGGCGAGCAGGGTCACGATCCGGAGCCTGAGCGGGTCGGCCAGAACCCGGATCAGATCAGTGTCGACTGACGTCATCATGGACTGATACTGTCACATCAGTCGAGGCTGACACCAGCCCAAGCTGACCTTATTGGCTCCTTTGAACGGGATCGCCATGCCCCCGCCCTCCTCGCCCCTCCCGCCGGACGAACGCCCGGCCGCCGGGGCCGCCCGTCTCGCCGAGCAGGCACGGATCCGTACGCACCTGGTCGTGCCGGCGGAACGACTGACCGCCGAACGCCCGGACGCCCTCACCCAGGCCCTCGCCGAGGCCGACGTGAACCTGGCCGACGCCTATCCCAAGCCGCTGACCGAAGAGGCCGTCCAGGCCTGCCCCGTCATGCCCGGCCGCCGCCACCTCGACCGGCCCGTCGGCGACCCGGACGGAGCGCCGATCGCCGTCGTCCGCGACATCCGCGACGCCATCGACGCCCACATCACCGAGCTGCTCGCCCAGCCCGCCCCCTGAAGCCCCACCGCTCCCCACCGCAAGGAAGAACAGATGCCCTCCACTCTCCCCCGGCCTGGCGGCTGGGAGGTACCCCCAGCCGCCTCCGTCCTGTTCGTCTGCATCCACAACGCGGGCCGCTCCCAGATGGCGGCCGGCTTCCTGCGCCACCTCGCGGGCGACCGCGTCGAGGTCCGCTCCGCCGGCTCCGTGCCCGGCGAGCAGATCAACCCCTCCGCCGTCGCCGCCATGGCCGAGCTGGGCATCGACATCTCCGACCAGAAGCCGAAGGTCCTCACCCCCGAGGCCGCCCAGGCGTCCGACTACATCATCACCATGGGCTGCGGCGACGCCTGCCCGTACTTCCCCGGCAAGACCTACCTCGACTGGCAGCTCGAGGACCCGGCCGGCCAGGGCGTCGAGGCCGTCCGCCCCATCCGCGACGAGATCAAGGGCCTCATCGAGGGCCTGATCGCCGAGATCGACGCCAGGCCGAAGGCCGGAGGCGACGCGACGTGACCGAACCGACCCCGACGGACGACGTACGCGACGTCATCGTCATGGGCTCCGGCCCGCGCCCCTGAACCCCGAGGCCCTGGCGTAGCGGAGGAGAGTCGCCCCGACGGGGTCGAGGGCGGTCGGGGCGCGGACCATGAGTGTCGGCGCCCCGCATCGCCAGCGCTGCGTGGACCGGCTTGAGGACCTGCCGGCGCCAGGAGTCGCTCAGCCCCCGTTCCTCTCGGGCCGTGCCGAAGCCTCGCTGCCCGGTACGACGCGTCACACCGAGCGGCATCAGGGGTTCGGCGGGTCCCGCCCTCACGGTCGGCAACCTCAGCGTTCGCCTCCACGAAGCCGACCGCGACGAGGAGGCGTTGGAGGCCGCAGAGGAAGCCGTTGGCCTGGCCGCCGCCAACCGGGCGACAAACCCGCGACAACCCCGGCTCGCGATCCGTGCTGTGTACCGGCCCTGCGCGGTGACGGCCCCATCAACGTGATCCGGGAGCAACCACGTGTCGCCCGCGCCGCGACCTGGGCCTCAGGGTGGCACTTCGTCGTCGGCGAGTGCGTTCTCCCGCAGGTTCGACTTGACGCGGAGTGTTCTGGTGAACCATCCGGCGTAGCGGTTGCCCAGGAAGGGAGCCGAGGCCCCGTGGAGCAGGATGCTCATGCCCACCGTCACGGCGATGACCTCGCCCAGCAAGGTCCCCCCGGGCAAGTGCTCTTCGAACGCGATCAGGCCGAACACGAGAGATGCCAGCCCGCGCGGACCGAACCAGCCGATGTAGGCCACGGAAGCAGGGCGCAGGCCGGTGCCGATCAGTGAGAGGGCGACCGGCAGCATCCGGATGACGGTAAGGCTGATCAGCGCGTAGGCCACGGACCGCCACGTCAGGTGTTGGAGCACCGGTCCCAGGAGGACGGCGCCGAAAACGAGGAAGCTCAGCGAGGCCAGCAGCAGCCCGAGGCGTTCGGTGAACCTCGTGCTCTGCGTGGGATCCTCTTCCAGGACACGGACGCCCGGGTCGGTCGGCGCACGGCGCAGATGAACGCCGAAGGCCAGGCCGGCGACCCAGGCGCCGATGAAACCGCTGCCCTCGCCCATGACACACAGCACGTATGCGATGACCGGAACGACCAGCGCCATGAACTGCCGCCAGTCGGAGCTGCTCCACCCTCGGGAAAGCGACCAGCGCAACAGGCTCGCCCCTGCCCAGCCGGCCGCGATACCGATCACGCCACTCAGCAGCAGCGCACGCAGGAACGTCTCGGCCACACCGGGATGACCGTGGCCCTCACCCGCCGCCGCCAGAGCCACCACGAAGAACGGAAGCGTCAGACCGTCGTTCAGACCGGATTCCACGGACAGGCCACCGCGGACCAGCGCCGGCACCCGCTTGTTGGAGACGGCCTGCTGCCCGAGCGCGGCGTCCGTCGGCGCCAGGATGATGCCGGCCAAGGCCAGCTCCCACACGCTCAGGCCCGGAAGCAGGGGCCATGCCGCCAGCCATCCCAGAGCCATCGTGACCGGCAGGCCCACCGCGAGCAGCCGCAGTGGCAAGAACTCCTCCCGGCGCAGGTCCCGGGCCCGGATCCCCGACGCGTCCGCGAAGAGCAGCAGAACCAGCGCGCTCTCCAGCAGAACCTGGACGGCCTCCGTATCCCGCGCCTCGTCCAGCAGGTCCAGGCCTACCGGTCCGATCACCAGGCCGACGAGCATGAACACCAACGGCCCCGACACGACCGTGGTCGACAACCGCCGCGACAGGGCTCCGTAGCCGACGACCACGCCCCCGGCGATAACGACGGCCCATCCGCTCATCCGCTCTCCTCACACCAGGCATCCGCCGTCGCCCGGACAGCTGTGCCACGGCACGCGTGCCGCGGTGCCCAGGCTGCCCATCTCGCCACACGCAGAGACCAGGCAGCGGCCCTACGCATCCACCCACTGGGTGATACTGCTCCGAACGCACTCGGCTCGGCTGGACCGGCCCGATGAAGGCCGGGCGCGCCGAGCCGGACGAAGCAGGCGCCCCCACGGATCGGCGAAGCCCACAGGACCCCGGTCGTACGAGCACGCGCCACGGCACCGTCCCTCATCTTCGGTACCGGGGGCCCCTGCCGCACTCCGACGCATCGATTGGCGGCCGGCATCACAGCTCACGCGAGAGGCACCGGTCTGCGCCTCGTTGTGCGCCAATTGCCCCTCACGTGGGTGATCACAGCTGGTTCGGGGTAACTCCCAGCATGATCACTTTTGGGGTCGAAGAGGAGTATTTGCTGGTCGACCCGGAGACTCTCGTTCCTACCCCGCTCGTGCAGGAGGTGCGTGCCACGGCCCGCCTGGCACCCATCGCGGAGGAGCGAGAGGTCCAGGACGAGCTGCTGCAGGCTCAGATCGAAGTCGCCACCCCTGTGTGCACGACGCTCGTGGAGCTGGGAGGCCATCTCCTGCGGTTGCGCCAGGCGGTCGCCTCTGCCGCGCAGGCGAACGGCTGCCGCATCGCTGTCACTGCCACCTCGCCGGTCAGGGATGCCGTACCCGTGCCCATCACCAGCACGGCGAGGTACGTGAAGATGCGGCAAGAGGCCCGATTGCTGGTAGATGAGCAGCTGATCTGCGGGATGCACGTCCATGTCGGGATGCCCGACCGCGAGACCGGGGTGGCTGTCCTGAACCGGCTGCGCGTCTGGCTGCCGACGCTGTTGGCGATGTCCGCGAACGGGCCTCTTTGGGACGGGCGGGACACCGGGTTCGCCAGCTGGCGCACGATCATTTTCGGCCGCTGGCCGGTCAGCGGACCGCCACCGCATTTCGCGGGGCTCTCGGACTACGAGGCGCGGGCCGATGCACTGGTGGAACCCGGGGTGATCCCGGACCGGGGGCAGCTGTACTGGCACGCTCGGCTCTCCGAGCGCTACCCGACCATCGAGGTGCGCTGCTGCGACGTGCAGCTGGAGGCGGACGACGCGGTGATACTCGCCGGTGTCGTCCGCGGGCTCGCCGTCACCGCGGTCGCCGAGGAGAAGGCGGGAGTCGCTCTCGCGCCATGCCGACCGGAGCTCCTGCAGGCCGCGACGTGGCATGCGGCCAGACACGGCCTGGGCAGCACGCTGGTGGACCCGACGGGCCGGCTACGGAGCAGCGGGGACGTGCTGGGCGCGCTCCTTCGCTACATCGGCCCCGCCCTCGAAGAGAACGGTGATCACCGCGAGGTGACCTCGCTCGTCCACCGGCTGCTCCGGCGGGGAACGTCGGCCGACCGTCAGCGCCGCGCCCTGGCCGAAGCCGGCCTGCCGGCGGTCGGTGCGCTGATCACTGCAGGAGCCACTACCGCGTGAGCTTGCCGGGATTGAGGATCAGGGCGCGTCGGACCGGCTCGGGGCATTGTGGGGCCGGACAGATCCGGTGGACCCGGAAGGCCGGTGGGCGCCTGTCGGTTCCGCCATGAGCCGCGCCGGGAACCACCCGCCCCTCCGCACGATTCCGCCACCCGTCCTCATCCTGCTCGCCGCACTCGCCCTGCTCGCGGTCGTGCGGCCGAACGTACACAGCCCCGACGGTGGAACGGACAGCCCGGCTGATTCCATCGCCCCGGCGCGGAGCGATCGCCCTCCGATCCGCTCCGCATGGCGATGCGCGGCGAAGGAGGCGAAAATAGGGTGACCGGAATAAGAGCCACCCGATCAGCGAACACGGCCTCGCCCACAGCACGGGGAAAAGCGCCACTCCGCTCTCAGCGCGCTCGAAAAGCAGGGCAGTGGAGGCGGTGGCGAGATGACCGGCGAACTCATTGCAGACTCCGGCAAGCCGGGGGCGAGCGCGACGAGGTCTTCCCGCAGGTTCGGGTGAGGGAAACAGGTGATCGCTCATGTGCCGATGGCTCGCTTACTCGGGAACACCCCAGCTCCTCGACACCATCCTCTACAAACCGGCCCACTCGCTGATCGACCAGAGCCTGCACTCCAAGCTGGGTGTCGAGACGACGAACGGTGACGGATTCGGCGTCGGGTGGTACCCGGAGGGCAGAGACGGCACCCCCGCCCTCATGCGGGACGTCGGCCCCGCCTGGAACAACCGCAACCTGCGGGAGCTCGCGGACCACGTCACCTCCCCGTTGTTCTTCGCCCACATCCGGGCGTCGACGGGTACGGCGGTACAGCAGACGAACTGTCACCCGTTCCGGCACGGCCGCTGGATGTGGATGCACAACGGCTCCGTCGCCGGCTTCCACGCCATGCGGCGGGACCTCACCCTGCTCGTCGACCCCGCCCTGTACCCCGAGATCGAGGGGACGACGGACTCGGAGACCATGTTCTACCTTGCGCTCACCTTCGGCCTGGAGCAGGACCCGCCGGGCGCCGTCGCCAAGATGGTGGGGCTGGTGGAACGCGTCGGCCGCGAACACGGCGTGGAGTATCCGATGCAGATGACGGTCGCCGTCAGTGACGGGACGACCCTGTGGGCCTTCCGCTACTCCAGCCAGGGCGCCTCACGGTCGCTCTTCTACAGCAGCCGGGTGGACTCGCTGCGCAAGCTGCACCCCGAAGTCACCTTCCTTCAGGAAGTGTCCGACGAAACCCGCCTGGTGGTGTCCGAACCCCTCGGCGATCTGCCCGGTGCCTGGAACGAGGTACCCGAGAGCAGCTACGGCGTCGTACGGGCCGGGGCCGACGAGTTGTGTACCTTCACCCCAGAACCGGTATGACGCAGCGTCGTACGGTAGTAGACGGAGCAAGGCCGAGGCCGTCCGGAGGTTTCACCGACCGGTGACCACGATCTCGCGCTTGAGGATCTTGCCTGTGGGGCCCTTGGGGAGCTCGGCCGTGAAGGTGACGATCCGGGGGTACTTGTACGCCGCCACCCGGTCCCTGGCGTACTCCCGGATCTCCTCGGCCGTGGCCTCGGCACCGGGCCGGAGCACGATCACCGCTGCGATCTCCTCGCCGTGGAACGAGTGCGGCACGCCGACGACGGCGGCTTCGGCGACAGACGGGTGCGCGTACAGCACCTCCTCGACTTCACGCGGGTACACGTTGTAGCCACTGCGGATGATCAGGTCCTTCTTGCGGTCGACGATGAAGTAGAAGCCGTCCTCGTCGACGCGCGCCAGATCACCGCTGTGGAACCATCCGTCGCGGACCGCCTCCGCCGTGGCCTCGGAGCGGTTCCAGTAGCCCGTCATGAGGTTCTCGCCGCGGATCGCGATCTCGCCGACCTCTCCCGGAGGCACCGCGCCGCCGCCCTCGGCGACGAGCTTCATCTCCACTCCGCGGACGGGCTGTCCGATCGAGCCCGCCTTGCGCGGGCGATCCGGGTGGTTGAAGGCGGCGACCGGTGAGGTCTCGGAGAGTCCGTATCCTTCGAGGACGGTGACACCGAAGCGCCGCTCGAATCCGTGCAGCACCTCGACCGGAAGCGAGGCGCCGCCCGAGACGGCCAGGCGGAGCCCGTTGGCGCTGAAGCCTTCGGGGAGCTCGGCATGGAGCAGCGCCGCGTACATCGTCGGCACGCCGAGGAACACGGTGACCCCGTCGCGGGCCATGATCTCCAGGGCGCGCTGCGGCTCGAACCGCGGCAGCAGGGTCAGTGTGGCGCCGGCGGCGACGGCCGTGTTCAGCGCGCAGGTCTGGCCGAAGGCGTGGAACAGGGGCAGGCCACCGAAGAGCACATCGTCAGGTCCGACCTGAAGCAGCGTCTCGGCCGCGGTGACGGTGTTGGTGGCCAGGTTCCGGTGGGACAGTTCGGCCCCCTTCGGCGTCCCGGTCGTGCCCGAGGTGTAGAGGATGAGGGCCGCGTCGTCATCGGTACGGTCGACGACGCCGGGCAGCGGTTCGTGGGCCCGCAGCATGTCGTCGAAGTCCGCGGGCTCGGTCACCAGGCATTCGGTTCCGGTCTCGGCGGCGGCCTTCACGACCTCGTCCGCGAACAGAGGGAACACCAGCGCGATCCGCGCCCCGCAGTCGCGCAGGGTGAAGGCCACCTCACGGGCTTTGAGGAGCGGATTCATCGGCACGACCACGCCGCCGGCCCGCAGGATGCCGTAGTAGACGACCGGGAACAGCGGCACGTTGGGCATGGTCAGCGCGATGCGATCGCCGGGCTGGACGCCGCCGTCGCGCAGGAGGGCGGCGACCCTGGCGCTCGCGTCGTCCAACTGGGCGTAGGTGAGCGTACTGCCGTCATGGCGGACGGCGATGCGATCGCCCTGGGCCCCGGCGGAGTCCACGAGGTACGCGGCAAGGTTGGTCATGTCGGCAATCTCCCTGTGTTCGTCTCGGGCGCCACGAGCGGACCGGGCCGGTGAACGGCGCCATGCTAGGTTGCCCACTCATCGCCGTGCTTGTCCTGGCGTGACATGAGACTTTTCTTTTCGGGACAGTCTTGGAGCGTGCACATGAGGCCCCTGGTCCGCACCGCAGCCCTCAGCGGCTACGTCGAGCTGTGCCGATCGCTCGCTATCGACCCTCAGCCGCTGATGAAGCGCGTGGGCCTGGACACCGCCGCCCTCGCGGTCCAGGACCGGTGGATCTCCGGCTCCGCCGCGGTCCAGGTGCTGGAACTGTCGGCAGCCGCCGCGGGTCACGAGGACTTCGGATTGCTCATGGCGGAGTTCCGGCGCTTCTCCAACCTCGGCCCCATCAGTCTGGTCGTCCGTGAGGAACCCGATGTGCGGAGCGCACTGGGGCTGTTGATCCGCCACCAGCACATGTACAACGAGGTCCTGGACACCCGACTGTCCGAGGGCGACGGGCTGGCCACGTTGAAGGTCGACCTGCGGCTCGGCGAATCGATGGACACCCGGCAGGCCACGGAGCTGGCCATCGCCGCCTACCACCGAATCCTGCGCGACTTCCTGCACACCCGGTGGCAGCCGCTCTCCGTATGGTTCAGGCACCCTGCACCGGCGGACGCCTCGACGCACCGGCGCGCCTTCGGCCCCATCGTGGAGTTCGACCGCGAGTTCGACGGCATCGTCTTCTACGCGGGCGATCTCGACGCGCCCAACGCGATGGCGGATCCACTGCTGCGTGAGTACGCCCACCAGTACTTCGAGGCGATCACCGTGCCCAGGGACACCAGCGCCGCGGACCGGGTGCGCGAGCTGATCGAGGTCCTGCTGCCGACGGGGCGCTGCTCGATCGAGCAGGTCGCCCGTAGCCTGGGCGTCGACCGGCGGACCGTTCACCGGCACCTGGCCTCCTCGGGCGAGACGTTCTCCTCGCTCCTGGGCGCCACCCGTCGGCACCTGGCGGAGCAGTTCGTCGCGAACCCACGGCGCTCACTCACGGAGATCTCCGACCTGCTGGGCTTCTCGTCGCTGAGCGGCTTCTCGCGCTGGTTCCACGAGCAGTTCGGGTGCAGCCCCAGGGCGTGGCGCAGCGCCAGGAGCCGACACCGACTCCCCGGCCAGGACTGACACCGCGGGCGGGACGGGCTCGGCCGAGTCGTGCCGGCCCACTCGGCACGGCCCATGCGATGTCCCCAAATGACAAATTATCTGTCCCTGAGAGTCAAGCGATCGCCGTTGCCCGCCCCTACCTTGGCACCACCGCAGAGACGCGGTCGGCCGCCGGACGGGAGCGGGCTCCCCTATGCACGCTTCCTCCGGACCGGTCGATCGTACGAGGGCCGCCATGCGCCCGCTGTCCCCCGGTGACCCGCATCCATCCTCGCCGGACATCCCAGCCCCTCGCATCGCACGCGGCGATGCTTCCGGCGAGTGATCACCGATCGCACGAAGGAGACGGACCGTGCATTTCCACGACGACTCACTCTTCCCGGAGAACCAGGAAAAGCTGGTGATCCAGGCCGCTCCCTACGGGCCGGAGTGGCTGCCCGGCGACGCCGACGACCTCCCCCTGACGATGGACGAGCACGTACAGGCCGCCGTGGACTGCTACAACGCCGGGGCCACCGTGCTCCACATCCACGTACGCGAGCTCGACGGCAAGGGCTCCAAGCGGATGTCCATGTTCAACGAGCTGCTGGGCCGGCTGCGCCAGGCCGTGCCGGACATGGTCCTGCAGATCGGCGGCTCGATTTCGTTCGCTCCGGAGGACGAGGGCAGCGAGGCGAAGTGGCTGAGCTACGACACCCGCCACCTGCTGGCCGACCTCGACCCCGCGCCGGACCAGGTGACGATCGCGATCAACACCAGCCAGATGAACATCGTCGAGATCATGACCGACGACGACCTGGCAGGCACCTCGATCGCGAAGCCCGAGTACTACAAGGCCTACCGCGACATGGTCGTCGAGGCGGGCCCCGATTTCTACCTGGAGCACTTGGAGCGCCTGCGCGAGAACGGCATCCAGCCGCACTTCCAGCTCGCCACGCTCGCTCAGCTCGAAACCGTGGAGCGGCTCATCCGTGCCGGCGTCCACACCGGCCCGCTGATCCTCAACTACGTGGCCATCGGCGGCGGTTTCGCGGGCCGGCACCCCGCAGACCTGATCGAGTTCGTCCGTCGCACGCCGGACGGCGCCGTCCTCACCATCGAGAGTTCCATGCGCGCGGTGGCGCCGATGAACGCGATCGGCATCGCGCTCGGTGTCCACGTGCGCGTGGGCAACGAGGACAACCTGTGGCGGCGCAAGGGCGAGCGCATGACCACCGTCGAGCAGATCGAGCAGATGGTGCAGATCTCCGAGACGCTCGGCCGCGACATCGCGACGGGCGCCGAGGCCAAGAAGATCTACAAGCTCGGCGAGCACTACTCCGGGGCCGCCGAGACGCTGGCCCGTCTCGGCATGGTGCCGAACCGCCGTCCCGGTCAGCGCGGCCCCATGCTGCGCGTCGTCTGACCGCGGCACGGGACCACCGCGCCACCGCGCCGCTGCGGACCCACGGGGCTGCCGGGGCCCCCGGCACCGGCAGCCCCTTCCTCCCTTCCCCACCTCCCCCGAACAACGGAGCACGCCCATGGCTCACGCCATTCGCTTCAAGGAGACCGGCGGTCCCGACGTCCTGCGCTTGGAAGAGGCCGTCGTCGGCGATCCCGGCCCGGGCGAGGTACGGATCCGGCACCGAGCCGTCGGACTCAACTTCGCCGACACCTACTTCCGCAGCGGCCTGTATCCCGCACCGTTGCCCGCGGGGCTGGGCGTCGAGGCCGCGGGGGTGGTCCAGGCGGTGGGCGAAGGCGTCACCCATGTCGCCGAGGGCGACCGGGTCACGTACACCGGAAGCCCGCTCGGTGCCTACAGCACGGAACGGGTCATGCCCGCCGACTCCCTGATCCGGCTGCCGGACGGCATCGGCTTCGAGACGGCCGCCGCGATGACCATGCGCGGCCTCACTTCCGCCTACTTGTTGCGCAGGATCCACCCCCTGAAGGCCGGGGACACGATCCTGCTGACCGCGGCGGCGGGTGGTGTCGGCCTCATCGTCTGCCAGTGGGCCAAGCTGCTCGGGCTGACCGTCATCGGCACCGTCTCCACCGAGGAGAAGGCCGAGCTCGCCCGCGCCCACGGCTGCGACCACGTCATCCGCTACCAGCGCGAGAACGTGGCCGAGCGGGTGTGCGAACTGACGGACGGCGTCGGCGTCCCGGTCGCCTTCGACAGCATCGGCAGGACCACCTACGCCGCCTCGCTGGCCTCGCTACGGCGCCGCGGTCTGCTGGTCTGCTTCGGTACGGCCTCCGGGCCCGTCCCGCCCATCGACGCCATGCAACTTGCGGTCAGCGGCTCCCTGTTCGTCACCCGGCCGGCTCTCGCCGACTACATCGCCGACCCTGCGGAGCGAGCGGCGCTGGCGGGAGAGCTCTTCGGCCACGTCGCCTCCGGACGCATCGCCATCGAGATCAACCAGCGCTACGCGCTCGACGACGCCGTACGGGCGCACCGCGAGCTCGAGTCGGGACGGACCACCGGATCGTCCGTCTTCGTCCTCTGAGCCCCTGCCGCATCACGCGCGTCTCCACCCTCTCCAGGAGGAAGCACCATGGAAAAGACCGTCTCTTCGCTGGAAGGCGCACCCGCGTCGGTGCGCGCCCACTCCCGCGGCTCGATCAAGGCCGAACCGCTGACCTGTACCATCGGCGCCGAACTCTCCGGAGTGAACCTCGGCGACGCCGTCCGCGACGACGAGCTGTTCGCCGAGATCAAGGCCCTGCTCCTGCAGTACAAGGTGCTGTTCCTGCGGGAACAGCACATCACGCGAGCCGAACACGTCGCCTTCGCGGAGCGCTTCGGCCCGCTGGAGGACCACCCGGTAGCCGGCAGCGACCCCGACAACCCCGGCCTGGTACGGATCTACAAGGATCTGGACAGCTCTCCGGAGCACTACGAGAACGCGCTGCACACCGACGGCACCTGGCGTGCCAACCCGTCCATGGGCGCCGTGCTGCGCTGCATCGAGTCACCCCCGGTGGGCGGTGACACGATCTGGGTCAACATGGCCGAGGCCCACCGCCGACTGCCGGAGCACATCAAGTCACAGGTCCGGGGGCTGCGGGCCCGGCACAGCATCGAGGCCACCTTCGGCGCCGTCATGCCGCAGGACAAACGTCAGGCGCTGGGGGCGCAGTTCCCCGACGCGGAGCACCCGGTGGTGCGCACCCACCCCGAGACGGGCGAACAGATCCTCTTCGTCAACGCCTTCACCACGCACTTCGTCAATTTCCACACACCCGAGAACGTGCGCTTCGGGCTGGACTACGCCCCCGGCGCGGGCCTCCTGCTGAACTACCTGATCAGCCAGGCCGCCGTCCCCGAGTACCAGGTGCGCTGGCGCTGGACGCCGAACAGCGTCGCCATCTGGGACAACCGCTCCACCCAGCACTACGCCGTCCAGGACTACTGGCCCGCCGTCCGCAAGATGGAGCGCGCCGGAATCGTCGGCGACAGACCGTTCTGACCCTTTCCCTTTTCCGTCGAAGCAGTTGAGGTGATGACAATGGGGTTTCTCACCACTGCGGAACCCGCCCCGGGCAGAACCGGTTCCGGTTCCTCGGAGTGGCCCGTGTCCCGGCGCTACGCCTGGGTCGTCTTTGCACTGAGTTTCGGACTCCTGCTCTCGGACTACATGTCCAGGCAGGTCCTCAACGCCGTCTTCCCGATGCTGAAGGCCGACTGGCTGCTCTCGGACGCCCGACTGGGGTCCCTCAGCGGCATCGTGGCGCTGGCGGTCGGTCTGCTCACCCTCCCGCTCTCGCTGCTGGCCGACCGATGGGGCAGGGTGAGATCCCTGGTCATCGCGGCCACGATGTGGAGCCTGGCAACCCTGGGCTGTGCGGTGGCGGCGAGCTACGACCAGATGTTCGCCGGCCGGCTCTTCGTCGGGATCGGTGAGGCCGCTTACGGCAGTGTCGGCATCGCCGTGGTCCTCAGCGTCTTCCCGCGCGCCCTGCGGGCGACGCTCTCGGGGGCTTTCATCGCCGGCGGGGCCTTCGGCTCGGTCCTGGGCATATCCATCGGCGGCGCCGTGGCCCAGGCGTACGGCTGGCGCTGGGCGTTCGGCGTGATGGGCGTCTTCGGCCTGGTGCTCGCGGGCATCTACGCCGTGGTGGTCACGGAGAAGCGGCTGGCCCCGCGGCAGGATCCGGCGGAGGACGGGGCCGGCACGGATGAACGCGACCGGCTCCGCGTGCTCCTCCCCCGGCTGTTCTCCTCCGTCTCGGTGGTCAGCGCCTACATCGGCAGCGGTCTGCAGCTGTTCATCGCGGGCGCCCTGATCGCCTGGCTGCCCAGCTACTTCAACCGCTACTACGACATGCCCACCGCGAAGGCCGGGGCGACCGCAGGGCTCTTCGCCCTGATGATCGGAATCGGCATGATCGCCGGCGGCATCGCCTCGGACCGGATCAGCCGGCGCGCCCCGATCCGCAAGTGGGCCGTCGCCATCAGCTGCAGCGTGGGCTCCCTCGTCCTGCTGATGACCGCGTTCCGCCTGCCGGCCGGCCCCGTACAGCTGTTGGTGCTGGGGCTGGGAACCCTGCTGTGCGCCGGAACGGCCGGGCCGGGGGCCGCCATGGTGGCGAACCTGACCCCCGCGGCCATCGCCGCGACGGCGTTCGCCACGCTCACGCTGGCCCAGAGCCTGCTCGGCCTCGCCCCCGGCCCCGCGGTCACCGGGATGCTCGCGGACCGGCTCGGTCTGCTCGGCGCGTTCCAGCTCGTCCCGCTCGTGGCGGTCGGGGCCACCGCGGCGTTCCTGATCGGCCGCCACTCCTACGACCGTGATGTGCGCCGTCTGACCGGGCTCGCCCCGGGGGCTGCGGAGCCGGAGGTGTCCTCATGAGCCGTACCACCGAGCCGGTGGTGGTGATCGTCCCCGGTCTGCGCGACCACGTCGAGGAGCACTGGCAGACCCTGCTGGCGGATCGGCTCACCGAGGCCGGGCGAAGCGTCCGCACCGTTCCCCCGCTGACGCAGGACCGGCTGAGCTGCGAGGCAGGCGTCGCCGCACTGGACAAGGTGATGGTGCAGATCGCGGGGCCCGTCGTACTGGTTGCCCACAGCGCCGGTGTGATCACCACCGTCCACTGGTCCCGGCGGCACCCGGCGCAGGTGCAGGTACGGGGGGCGCTGCTGGTGACTCCGCCGGACTTCGAGCAGCCGTTGCCGGAGGGCTACCCCACCACCGACGTGCTCGACGAGAACGGCTGGAACCCGGTGCCCCGCTCGCCGCTGCCCTTCCCCAGCATCGTCGCGGCCAGCTCGAACGACCCTCTGGCCGCCGTCGGGCGAGTAGCCGAGCTGGCTCGGAACTGGGGCGGCCGCCTCGTGGAACTCGGCGATGTCGGCCACCTCAACCCCGCCTCCGGCCATGGCCCGTGGCCGGGGGCGGAGGAACTCCTCCGCGAGCTCGAACACTGCTGATTGACGGTTCAAGGCTGCCGGTGTTCGGGCGGGCTGTTGCGGCGGATCACCTCGGTGGCCAGCTCCACTCGGGAGGTCAGTCCGAGCTTGCGCAGGATGTTGGAGACGTGGGTGCTGACGGTTCGGCGCGAGATGCACATGCGGGCGGCTGTTTCGGGGTTGGAGTGTCCGGCAGCGACGTGACCGGCGATGATGCGCTCGGTGGAGGTGAGAGCTTCCCATCCCGAGCGGGCGGTGCTGCGGGGGCCGCGGGTGCCGCGGCTCACGGAGACCGCGCGAAGGCGGGCGGCGGCACGTGCCGCGTCCCAGACTGCGCCCAGGCCTGCGTAGATCGCCATGGCTCGCTCGAGGTGGGCGCGGCCGTCGGAGGGCCGGCCGCGTCTCGCGTGCAGCTCGGCGGCGTCGGTGAGGGCGTGCGCCTGGTTCAGCGGCCGTGTGGCTTCACGGTAGTGACGGGCTGCTTCCAGCAGCAGCTCCGGATCCTGCGCGATGAGCCCCTCGCACCGGCAGGCGTCCCCCAGATGATAGGGAGCGCTGCTGTGTGCGGCACGCGAGCGCGCCGCCTGCGCGTAACGCCGGGCTGCCGGCGAGTCGCCCTGGTCAAGCGCGAGTCGGACCAGATCGGGTGTCAGGAAGCTGAGGATCAGCTGACCGGGCAGATGCCCGATTCCGGCATCGAAGCTGTGCGCCAGGCGGCGGAAGGCGCGCTCGGGATGCCCTTGCGCCTCGTCCAGCAGGGCCTGGGTGCACAAGAGGACGTACTCGTAGAACCAGGAGACCGTTCCGCTGTCTTGTGCCGCTGCTGCCTGGTTCATGTGGGTCTCAGCGTCGTCCCGCCGGCCTTGATGGACGGCTATTGCCCCCGCCAGCGCTCTCAACGCCCGGCTCATTGCAAAGTGGACGCCGGGGTCGAGGCCGGCGTCCACCTCTGCGATCGCGTCCTCCCACCGCCCGGCGTGGAACGCCAGCAGCGCACAGGACAGGTGGTACCACGGCAGGAACACACCCCCGAGGTCCTCGGCGCTCGGGCGGACGCTCGCCAAGGTGCGCTCCGCGTCCGGGGTCAGATCCAGCTCCATGTAGCAGTTGGCCAGCGCGAGCTGCAGCCCGAGCCACTGCGCCGGATGGATCGTGTCGGGTGTCAGACGCGATGCCTGGCGGGCGAGCTCCAGTGCTTCAAGGCCCGGAGCCTCCAGAAAATGCTTGGCGGCCAGCACTTGCAGGGCATAGGCCAAGGCCGTCGCGTCGCCCAGCTCGGCAGCCGCTCGCCGCGCAGCGGCAGCCACGGCTCCCGCTTCCGGCAGCCGCCCCAGGGCGAAGAGGCACACCGACGCAAATGCTTGGAACCGGACCGCATCGATTGTCACCGTGCCCGCCGTTCCGCACGTAAGACGGGTTTCTGCCAGAGCGACGTCAGGGCGGCCGCGCGCGAACGCGGCCTGCACGATGATCCAGCGGAACAGATCTTCCAGACCGGAATCGGCAGGTCTGGCCAGAGCGATGCGGGCGCTCTCTTCGGCCTCGGCCAGAAGACCTGATGACAGTTGTGCGACGACACGGTGCAGACGTAACTGCTCGTAGCGTGGGTCAGCGGGATCGGCGATCTCCAGCGCCGTGCCCAGCAGCCGCAGGGCCAGACCGGGCGCACGCGCGGTGAGCTGCGCTGCGGACCCGGTTATCCAGGGGACCAAGAACTCCCCGTCCGGGGGAGCGGCTTCCAGTAGATGTCCGGCGACTCGCTCGGGCGCCGCACCGGCACGGGTCAGAGCCTGCGCGGCCCGGATGTGCAGCAGCGAGCGCACTGAGCTCGGCACGGCGTCGTGCAGGGCTCTGCGTACCAGGTCATGACGAAAGACGACACGTGGGCCGTCGGGAGTCAGGATTCCGGCCGCTTCGGCATCAGCGACGCTGGTGAGCAGGACGTGGGCCGGCGCCTCCAGTACTGCTGCCAGATCGTGGAGCGTGCAGCCGGCTCCCAGCACGGACGCCGCGCGCAGCATGTGCAAGACCTCGTCACGCAGGTACGCCAGCCGGTGAGTGATCAGCGTGTCGATCGCCGGAACGGGGCAATCGGCCGTGACCTCTGCGACGGCCCCGTGCATCGTGATCGCCTCTTCCCGTTGAAGGGCAGCGATCAGCTCCCCCAGGTACAGCGGGTTGCCTGTCGCCCCCTCGCACAGCCGAAGCAACCGGGGGCCGGGTTCATGCCCGATCGTGTCGGCCACCAACAAGGGCACGGCCGAGGAGGCCAGCGGACCGAGCTGCAGCACCGTGCGATTGCCGCCTCGCAGCCCGCGGGCGAGTACGTCGACCTCGACCACCCGGGGAACCGGTCGAAGCGCCCCGACGATCAGCAGCGGCAACTGAGCCACCGATTGCACCAGCCGCTGCAGTACCAGCACGCTGGCCCGGTCGGCCCACTGGAGATCATCGAGGAAGAGCGCTACGGGCCCCTGCGCACAGATCTCCTCCACCAGAACGCACATGGCCTCCACGGTGGCGAAATCCGCGCCTCCCGGCGTGCCCGGCAGCCCGTACCGAGCCTGCCCCAAGAGGACTTCGGCGGCCCGCGCCCGCAGCGGGTCCGTAGGCCCGTCATCGATCCCCAGGCAGGCCGATATCAACGCGAACGGGCGATGCGCCTCCAGCTCCTGAGCCGATCCCCACAACGCCTGGAAGCCGGCGCCTTCGGCGTCTGCCGCCGCGCACCGAAGCAGCGCTGTCTTGCCCGCCCCGGCCTCGCCGGCGATGAACGCGGCCTGCCCCGAGCCGCCCGCGGCACGTACCGCCAGAGTGGTGAGGATCGCCGTTTCGGCATCGCGTCCGACGAGGCGAGGCCCCAAGAATTGCACGGCCGTCTCTCCCGTAGTGATGCCATCTGCCTGCTGAACCAGGCAGCCTTGCGCCGGACCCGGCCGGCGGTGCCGCGGTGTCGGGTCCAGAAGAGTCAGCTGCCCGACGAGAGGTGACGGCCTCTGGCTGAGTGCTCTTCCCCCCACAGCAGGTGGTGGCGGTCTCATTCCCGCAATTCGGCCAAGTCCTCACCTCTACCGGTCACGCCCGCCGGGCTGCGACTCGTAGAGCTGACTCCACGACAGCAGACAATAGACGCAGCCCCGTTCCGATACGTACCGGGTGGCGCACATTTGAGCTTCATAAGAGGCTTCGGAGGTCGGACAGCCAATCCGGGGCGCCTTTCTCCGGCGTCGGCCTGCCACACCCGACCGCCCTGGCCCGGACACCCGCCGACCCCCCAAGCATTCCTACGTCAGGTGACGGATGTATCGGCAGCTGCGCGTTCCTACTTTGGCGGTGCTACGACGGCTCCCTCCTCGCAGGACCGTCGGATCGAACGAATGGACCCTCACGCAGTGCGGCGAAGTCCTGGGGCGGCTGCTGATCCCCCGGAGGCGGAGACGCACCGTGCAGGGTGCCACGACGAAGGAGGAAGTGGCAGATGCACAGCAGCGATGCCGTTCGGGCTCACGTGCCCAGAAGGCGGCGACCCGGACCCCCGGTACCCATCGGGATCCTGGTGTCGACGATTTTCGCACTGGTTGCCGCCCTACTGGGGGCGGGGGCCCAGCAGGCGCAGGCGGCCGGCGAGACGTCCCACCAGTGCCGCTACGCCGGTGACGGCAAGAACGCCGAGGACTGTGTCTTCATGCTCGCCAAGGACCAGCGGGCGATGGATGTGCCCTGGAATTCGTCCGATTCCGGGGCGTGGCTGCAGGCCTATGACCGCCACGACGGCTCCAACCAGGTGTTCTCGTTGCAACCGCAGGGTGACGGAAGTTTCCAGATCAAGACGAATTCCGGGTTGTGTCTGATGCCGGGATGGTGGGACTCCACGTGGCGGATCCGGCCTGTGGAGCAGCAGCGGTGCGACGGCTCCCAGAAGTATCAGTACTGGTATTTCGAGCCGGGTCAGTTCAAAGGCACGGGAACGAAGTTCATGATCCGCAACGTGGTCGACGACCAATGCATGGACGTGGCGAGCAGCTGGCTCGCCGGCCACGCCGACTACCTGAACATGTGGCCGTGCCACGGCAAGGAGAACCAGTTGTGGGGCTCCCGCTTCGGCGGCGGGAAGGACTTCACCACTGACTGGGCCGCCAAGTACGCGCTGACCAAATGTGATGCCGCCGTCCTTGCGCATTCGGCCTACCCGTACTGCAGTTACAGCCAGACGCAGGCGGCGGTGACCGGCAACGATGCAGGGGTGGCCCTGTGCCTGCAGGCGCAGCACACCGACGCAGCGATCCCGTCGACCACCGTCGACTACAAGGTGACCAACAGCACCTCCACCATCACGACGGATTCCATCGCCAACGGCACGAAGGAAACCATCACCGTCAAGCTGGGTTCCTCCAGTGATTTCTGGCACGCCGACTTCGCGGTCGAGGCATCCCAGCTGATCACCCATTCGGTCCAGACCGGTACGACCAACACGGAGGAGAAGACCTACCACGCCGTGGTCCCCGCGGCGCCTGCACACTCCACGACCTGGGTGAAGGCCTTCCCGGTCAGCAAGACCTACACCGGCCGGTTCGTCTTCGCCAAGGGCAGTTGGGACGAGTGGACCTACTCCACCGACGCCGAGATCACCGTCACCTACCCCGCCGGTTCGGGGGCCACCATGATGTACGACTCGGGTGTCGCTGAGGACAAGCTCGACGAGAACGGCCGATGGGTACGGCAGCCCGCCTGCATCAGTGACGGACCGACCCGGAGCATGACCACACCGGATCAGCCCGGACCGGCACAGACCACGCCGCCGCGTACATGAAGATCTACGACCTGAGCAGCAGCCCGCTGGCCATCGGCACCGCGGTGCCTGACAGAAAGGCCCTCAGCTACTGGATCTACCCACAGAGCCACGTCACCGCCGCCGCGGTCGCCGAGGGGTTGAGAAGCAGCACATGCGCCGGCGTGGACCTGGTGTTCACCGACGGCAGCACCCTGCGTGACAGCTGGTCCTGGGACCAGAGGGGCCACCGGGCAAGCCCCGCCGAACAATGCACGGCCCTCACCCTCGACACCTGGAACTACGTCACGGTCAGCTGAGACGACAGTTCCCAGAGCCGCACTCGGCGAATGCGGCTCTGGGAACGACCAGCGCGTCGGATCGGAGTCTGCCCGGACGGAACGAGTCGGCCGGGGTGAATCGGTCGGGAAGCAGTCGGCCGCCGTGCGGCGGCTGCTGTGCCTCGCGACGTTGAGGGCGGCGACCGTAGCGGACGTCGCCGCCGTCGAGGACGGCCAGGGACGCGGAATCGTGGTTGACGTGCTGGCCCAGGTCGTGCGAGCCAAGCACGCTGGCGAAGCCGACGGCGTACTCGACCAGGACGACAGTGGTGTTGTCCGGGGTGAGGGACTCAAGGGACATGGGAGTGTCGTGCCGGGCCCCCTCGTCATCCGGACCGACAACTGCGTATAGGGCAACCCGGCCGCAAGCGTGGCCGCCGAACAGGCCGCCCCCAGACGGCCATCTGCCTCGACCAGTGCTTCCACCTGTTGTGGGTTCGACACAGGCCGGGTGAATTGCCCAACCCGATACTCGGCTGCGTCCTTGCCGGAAGTACCCGATCGGCCCGGCTCGGTAGCATGCAACGCATGGCCATCAAACTTGAGAACGTCGGTATCGCCGTTCGCGACCTCGAAGCAACGATCTCCTTTTTCACCGACCTCGGGCTCACGGTCGTCGGCCGTGACACGGTCAGTGGTGAGTGGACCGACACCGCCGTCGGCCTTGATGGCAATCACGCCAAAATTGCGATGCTCCAGACGCCAGACGGTCACGGTCGCCTTGAGCTCTTCGAGTACATCCACCCCGAAGCGATCGAGACGAACCCCACTCGTCCCAACGAGATCGGCATGCATCGTGTCGCCTTCTCAGTCGACGACATCGACAAAGCCCTTGAGACAGCCGCAAAGCACGGATGCCACCCGCTTCGCGGTGTGGCGACCTATGAGGACGTCTACAAGCTTTCGTACGTCCGCGGCCCCAGCGGCATCATTGTGATGCTCGCCGAGGAGCTGAAGAAGAACTGACTGCTGAGGGTCGGTCCCGCGCTTCCGGTCGGCAGCAGCTTCAACACCGCGCTTTGTTGACTGTCCACGACATCGCGCACCGCCTTCCGCGACAAACCGACAGCGGGCTGCGGCCTCGGAGAAGAGCTCACCTGGAGCTGTCCGTGGCAGCCGAAGAGTCCAGGGAACAGCCCCCTCGGCATGACGTTCCTCTGCCGGGCGGCGTTCACATGAGACTCGGCCTTGAGATCGGTAGGCGCCACCTCGCCGTAGCGGGTGCCGTCCATCCAGTCCGCACGGAACTGCGGGCGGCGCCGCAGCAGGCAGCCGCATCTCTCAGGTCTTCTCGTATTCGTCGTGGCGGCGCAGCCAGTGCGTCTCCTCGCCCTCCTCGTGGCGGCCCAGCGGTGTCCGGTCGAGGAGACCGTAGTAGGCCATGGCGGGCTCGAGGCCGCGCGCGGTGGTGACGTACGTCCGGTAGACGATGCCGTCCGACAGCGCGTAACAGCTCAACCCGGGTCCTTCGGTGACGTACCCGAGCACGTCCGTGCCGCACGCCCGCGCCATCTGGCTCACGGTCGGCGGAACCCCGGCCTCCAGGAACGGTCTCAGCTCCTCCGCCGTGTACGTGAAACCGAGGTCGCGGTGGAAGTCGCTGCCGCCGGCGGAGACCCAGTCGAAGCTCCAGCCCATCCGCTCCCGGTAGGGGAGGAGCTTGTCGAGCGGCGCCCGCGAGGAGCAGATCAGCGTCACATCACGGGCCTTGAGGTGGACCGCGTTGGGATCGAGGGTGTCCGCGATCGAGGAGCAGACAGGGCATCCGGCCTCGTACGGCGGTCCGAACATGAAGTGGTAGACCAGCAGCTGCGAGCGCCCGTCGAAGAGGTCCGCGAGCGGCCTGGTCCCGCCCTCGGTCTCGAACCTGTAGTCCTTCTCGACCCGCACCCGGGGAAGTTCCCTCCGCTTCCGCGCGAGCGCGTCACCGCGCCGGGTCAGGTCCTTCTCCTCCACGAGCAGCTCCGCTCGCGCAGCCTCGAATTCCTCCTGTGTGCCGACTCTGTGCTCGGGCATTTGCCTTTCCCTCCTGTGCGGGAGCAGAACACCGCATCGCGGCGGACGGTCGCCCGCAGCGGCTGCCGTCAGTGCCTGCACCGGCGTTACCCGTCGCCCTACGTCCACCGTACGCGCGCGGCGTCGGACCTTCGCGACCAGCTGGGGGCCCTCAGGGCGCACTCGCCGGGCGCCGTCGATGCGCAGGGAGTGTCGGCGGCTGCCGCCTCGGTGCTCGTCGTCTCCACAACCTGCGACTGCGGCACTTCCTGCCCCTGCATCGCTGATCCGGGGGCAGGTCAACGGGAATCGGCCCACCGTGCTGGCGGCCGGCCTCCCGGGTTTTGGGCCTTCCGGTTCTGTGATCTGCTGGAGATCTGGAGATGTCGTCGGACCGTCGGCTGTCCGCGGTGTACCACCGCCAGCGGTGTGGCACGGGTGACCGAGGCGGCCGGGGCAACTCGCGACCTTGGGAGGTTCCCGTGCCGCACCTCCGTCTGGCCCCTCCGGCACCCACGCGGCCCGGCGTCCTGCTGCCCGCGCGGGACCTGGCGGTCGCGTGGTTCCTGATGGTGCTGCTGGCCGCGCTGGCGTGGGTGCTGACCATCGGCCAGTCCCGCCACATGGGGATGGAGCCCGGCACCATGGGTCTGGCGCTCCCCCTCTTCCTGCTGCTGTGGGTGGTCATGATGGCGGCGATGATGCTGCCGTCCGTCGCACCCGTCGCCATCACCTGGGTGCGCGGGATCAACCGCCGTTCGGCCGGCCCCGCCCGCGCCCTGAGGATCGCCGGGTTCGTCAGCGGCTACCTCCTGGCCTGGACCGCATTCGGGCTGCTCGCGTACGGCGCCCTGGCCGCGACCGGGCACCTGGTGGACAGCAATCCCGGGGCGGGCCGCTGGATAGGCGCCGCAGTGTTCCTCGTCGCGGCGGCTCAGCAGTTCGGGCCTCTGAAACGAGTCTGCCTGCGGCACTGCCGCAACCCGATGTTCCAGCTGCTCCAGTACTCGCGCTACCGCCCCTGGGCGAAAGACCTGCGGGTGGGCACGCACCACGGGCTCTACTGCGTCGGATGCTGCTGGGGCCTGATGATCGTCCTGATCCCGCTCGGCGTCATGAACGTCGCCGCGATGGCAGGGCTGGCGGCCGTGATCTTCCTGGAGAAGCTCTGGCGGCAGGGACCCTGGCTGGCCTGGGCTGTCGGCCTCGTCTTCCTCGTCCTCGCCGTGCTCGCGCCCTTCCAGGACTGGCTGCTGCCCGGCCTGGAGACATCCGGTCCCCCCATGGACCAGATGGCCGGCTGGACAGGGTGAGCCGTCGCTGCGTGCCCCGCGGGAAGCGACCCGTACAGCGGGCCTCCCCCCGCGTTCCAACGAAACCGGTTGTTGCGCGGACCCCGGGAGTTCTCTCCTTCCAGGCTGGGCGTGCCTACGGAAGGTGTACACATCACCGCATGCCTTCGACCGGTGCGCGGCCGCGGTGGCTGCGTTCGCGGGCGGCCCGAGCTTTCGCCCACGCGGCAGCGGGAGGAGAATTGATATGACCCGTACGGCCGAGCGCCTGTACTGACGTCCGGCGGGGCAATCTCCGACCGTGCTTCCCGTCCGTACGGGCCGCGAGGAGGCGAGGAGATGTCTGAGACGGCAGCGACCGTTCCGAGATGGCACACGGCCGGCGACTGGTTCGATACGTGCAGGTGCAACGTTCCCTGCCCCTGCTCGTTCGCCCAGGCGCCCACCTACGGCGAATGCGACGGCGTCCTGGCCTGGCACATACGCGAGGGCAACTACGGCGAGGTACGACTGGACGGCCTCAATGTGCTGATGCTCAGCTCCTTCGTCGGCAATGTGTGGGCCGAGCACACCGATACGTTCGCGGCGGTATTCCTCGACGAGCGAGCCGACGGCGCGCAGCGCGAAGCACTACAGATGATCTTCGGCGGCCAGGCCGGCAGCTGGCCTGCCGAAATGGTGAGCATGATGGACGCCGAAATGCGGGGCATGGACTTCGCCCCCATCGAGATCGAGGTCGACGAAGACCTCGGGGGCTGGCGGGCCACGATTCCCGACCGGGTCGAGGCGAGCGCGCAGGCGCTCACCGGACCGACGACTCCCGAAGGCGCCCGAGTCCAGTCGACCAACCTTCCGGGCTGCGAGACCGGGCCGGGACAGATCGCGACCTGGGGCCGCTCGACGGCGGACCGCGCCGACGCCTTCGGTTTCCGCTGGAGCCGCGAAGGCCAGTCCAGCAAGCACATCACCTTCGACTGGACGGGCCCCGACTGAAATCGACTGCCGCATTGCTCCTGGCAAAGCTGACCCCAGCCGGTCACACATGAGAACGCCGTGTCTCAGCCGTCCCCGTCCGACAGCCAGCGCAGTTCGATCTCGAGCCATTGGCTTTCCTGACGCCATGCGTCCAGGACCGTCACCATCCGGCGGCTCACTGCATCGGCGGTGAGGGAACGCCACCGGCAGCACGCAAGAGACTCGACGAGCAGATCGATCCGCTCGTCATGGCGGGGCACCGGTACCGGGTCCGCCGTTTCGGGGTTGTCCATCGCGGCGAGCGCGCGGCGGCTGACCATTTCGGGGGTGAGCCTTCGCCACTCGTACGGGCTGAGGGCGTTGGCCACCGCGCGCACGCGGGTGTCCGTCAGGGATGCCGGGCGCAGCATTCGAGCCCTCCGCGGTGTGGGCGGCTCCCGTCGACGGCCTCTTCGTCGGCACGGGCTCTCCCACCCCTTGCATTGCATCAAAGGGGGGTGAAGTGCGCAGATCGTATGCCCGCAGTCCGGCTTCTCGCTATGTCGCCGCTCACAGAGCGGCGTACGCGTTCGAGTGGGCGGTGCACACCCGGGGCGGGAGGCCGGAAGTCAGCTGCGGACGTGCGTCCGGACGGCACGCAGGGCGCGGCGTTGGACCAGTCTGATGACCGGGCCGCTGGCCCATATCAATGGGGTGACCAGGGCGGTCGGCTGGATCGCCATCGTCCAGGTGAGGCGTGAGCCGGAGGGTGTGGGCTCGACGCTCCAGTCCTCCGCCGCGTGGCGGAGGCCGGGGCGAGATGCCTCGTAGACACTGAAGGTGTACCGATGCCCTTCGTCCCAGCGGAAGAAGCGTTCCCGTGCGGTGAAGAATTTCAGCAAGGTGACATCGCGTACCGTGCCGACACCGAATGGGCGGGGTGAGTTCCACTTCAGGTCGGTGAATGCCCACACCCAGTGGACCAGCTGTTCGCCGGTAAGGATCTCCCAAATCCGCTCGGCCGGTGCTGTGGTCTCTACGGAGTGTTCGTAGCGGAAGGGCGCAGACACCAGGAAGCTGTCTCCGCTGTCGGTGAGCGGGTACCAGTGGCGAGCCATTAGGTGCGTCCTCCCTCTGGAGTGCGGATCGAGGTAGGCGCGATCTCGTGTCAGATCGGCAGGCATGCCGCTCTACGTGGATACACGTGCATCAACGCATGCCCCTAACAGCATGGGGGAGGGTTTGGTTATGCAGCATTGTTCTTCTTCAGGTCTTCAAGGACCATCCACTCGTCGGATTTCGTGTACATGGAGCCTTGCAGGACGAATGCGCCCAGTACGGCATTGCACGGCAGGAGTCGGCCGATCGGGTCCTCTTCGGACGGGTAGATCTCCATGCTGGGGGCGTCGCCGGCGTAGACGTCTGCCTGAGTGATGTGCCAGGGGGTGCCCACGAGCTGGAGCACCTCGGCTCCGGCGTGGCCGTTCGGTCCGGGCCCGACGCCCGGGAAGCGCTTCAGCGCCACTGTCGGCAGCACGTAGTCCTGAGGTTCTCCTGTCGCAGGGGGCAGCGGCAGCAACAGGTTGTAGGGGTAGGGCAGTTCGTCCGTCCTGTCGGCCGGCAGGGGTACCGAGAACAGCTTCTCGCCCTTGGTGACGCTGGAGGAGGCCAGATCGTTGAAGTTGGGATCCACGGTCTTCGTCTGGATCGAGCCGCGAGACATCTGGCTCAGGAAGAGATTTCCGTGGTTACGGATCGTGATCCGGGCCATCTTCTTGGGGTAGCCGCCCAGTTCGCGCCCGGCGAGCAAAGCCGCGTCGTTGTCCACGTAGATGGCGGGGACGTACCCGTAAGGGCGACCTTGATGAAGTACCGAGATGGATATGATCACTTCCATGTACGGGCCGAGATCGCATTCTCGATATTTGGCGAATACCAGGTTCGCCGATGCCTGGTCGGGCAAAGCGGGAATCTTTATGAGTTCCAACTCTTTCGGGATCAGCGCGGCCGCCTTTTCGGCGTCGGTCGCAAAGGCTACCGAAACATAATCCATGCCCTTGTAACCGGCCATCGCCCCGTCGTAGGTCTGCCCCCAGTGAGGCATCGTCTTCGTCGTGTACTCCTCCGGTGGCAGAGTACCCTTCAGGCCAGGCTCGATAGCAGGCGTAGTCATGTTCTCTTCCTTTGAATTACGAGACGCCGGACTGCATCGGCACACGCCGCTGGAATTCGAACCTGCGCAGCCATCTGCGAATATTCGGAAGGCCCAGTGGCAGCCATCTGCTGATGGAACTATCATATTCATGGTGCTCTGCGCACGGCAGGCCAGCAACTGGGCGTCGACGTCGACCGCAGGGTCGGATTAGCACAACCTCGCGCGGTTTCGCGCCACTGAAATTCTGACTTCTGAGCCCCGTAAACGGTTCGTCTCGTCGGGCTTTCCGCGAGCCGCTGATGGCGCGGGCGCCGTCGCTCCGCGCACATCGGCCCATCTGCCGAACCGTCCAGCGGGTCGGCGGGAAGGGAGGACCAGCACGATGCCAGTGAACGAGTACAAGCCGGGGAGCGCCTTCTCCGGAGTGATCGGGCGGACCACGGACGTGTCCAGCCCGGCGTGGCCCGAGCCGCCGGGGGCGGTGCCGGGATCACCCAACGTGCTGACGATCGTGCTCGACGACACGGGTTACGGACAGCTGGGCTGCTACGGAAGTCCGATGCAGACGCCCCGCCTCGACGGTCTCGCCGCGGGCGGACTGCT
The DNA here is from genome assembly GCF_055579465.1 of Streptomyces sp. NPDC032745. NCBI lineage: Bacteria > Bacillati > Actinomycetota > Actinomycetes > Kitasatosporales > Streptomycetaceae > Streptomyces > Streptomyces sp. NPDC032745. Next base: position 33,582 of record NZ_JBVING010000025.1, read on the forward strand.
GTACAACAACATGCACACGACGGCACTGTGCTCGCCGTCGCGTTCGTGCATCATCACCGGTCGCAATCACCATGCCAACGCCATGGCGGCGATCACCGAGCTGGCTACCGGCTACCCGGGTTACAACGGCAACATCCCGTTCGAGAACGGGTTCCTGTCCGAGATGCTGCTGGAGCACGGATACAGCACGTACATGCTCGGCAAGTGGCACCTGATGCCCTCGGCCCAGGAGTCACCCGCCGGACCCTACAACCGCTGGCCGCTGGGCCGCGGCTTCGAGCGGTTCTACGGTTTCCTCGGCGGCGACACCAACCAGTGGTATCCGGAGCTCGTGTACGACAACCACCAGGTCGAGCCCCCCGCCTCGCCGGAACAGGGCTACCACTTCACCCCGGACCTGACGGACAAGGCCAAGCTCTTCATCTCCGACGCCAAGCAGGTAGCCCCGGACAAGCCGTTCTTCCTCCACTTCTGCCCCGGGGCCACCCATGCGCCGCACCACGTGCCGCGGGAGTGGGCCGACCGCTACCGCGGGCAGTTCGACGACGGCTGGGACGCCTACCGCGAGGTGACGTTCGCCAACCAGAAGCGGCTCGGTGTCGTACCCGCCGATGCCGTTCTCTCACGCCACGACCCGGACGTTCCCGAATGGGAGTCCCTGTCCCCCGACGCCCGCCGTCTCGCCGCGCGCATGATGGAGGTCTTCGCCGGGTTCCTGTCCCACACCGACCACGAGATCGGGCGGCTGCTGGACTTCCTCCAGGAGATCGGCGAACTGGACAACACGCTGATCATGGTCGTCTCCGACAACGGGGCGAGCGCCGAGGGCGGCGTCACCGGGACGGCCAACGAGGCGCAGTTCTTCAACAACGCTCCCGAACCGATCGAGGAGAGCCTGAAGGCGATCGACGACCTCGGCGGTCCGACCACGTTCAACCACTACCCCTGGGGCTGGACCTGGGCGGGCAACACGCCGTTCCGGCGCTGGAAGCGGGAGACCTACCGCGGCGGCGCCAGCGACCCGTTCCTCGTACACTGGCCCGCCGGCATCAAGGCCCGAGGAGAGGTGCGCACCCAGTACGCACACCTCGTGGACATGGTGCCCACCGTGCTCGACATCCTCGGGGTCGAGCCGCCGGACACCATCAAGGGCGTCACCCAGTCCCCCCTGCACGGTGTCAGCTTCGCCCACACCTTCGACAACCCTGCCGCGCCCAGCCTCCACCGCACCCAGTACTTCGAGATGCTCGGGCACCGTGCCATCGACCACGACGGCTGGCGCGCCGTATGCCCCTGGCCGGGTCCGTCGTTCACCGAGGCGCAGCAGCCGTTCGGGACGCCCATCAGCTCGGAGAAGCTATCCGAACTGGACGCCACCGCCTGGGAGTTGTACCACATCGACGAGGACTTCGCGGAGACCCGTGATGTCTCCTCGGACCATCGTGCCAAGACCATCGAGCTGATTTCCCTGTGGTACGTGGAGGCCGGAAAGTACGGAGTGCTGCCGATCGACGGGAGCGCACTGGCGCGGATGGCAACGGAACGTCCGCAGATCAGCAAGGCACGGACCAGCTACACGTTCCGGCCCGGCACCCAGTCGCTGCCGCCCTCCGTCGCCCCCCGGGTGCTCAACCGTCCGCACAGCATCACCGCCGATGTGGAGATCCCCGCCGACGGCGCCGAAGGCGTACTGATGAGCCAGGGTTCGATGGCCGGCGGCTGGAGCTTCTACATCAAGGACGGCAAGCTGACGTACGTGCACAACTACGTCTCGCGGGCCCTCTACACGGTGTCCACGACGGATCCGGTACCTGCCGGCCGGCATGAACTGCGCTTCGAGTTCGAACCGACGGGCAAGCCCGATCTCGCCGCCGGCAAGGGCACACCGGGGCGTGCCGAGCTCTACGTCGACCGTCACCTCGTCGCAGCGGCCGAGTTCCCGGTGACCACCCCCGTCATGTTCAATCCCGGCGGGATGACCTGCGGGGCCAACCCCGGCCAGCCGGTGACCCCCGACTACCCGTCGCCCTTCCGGTTCACCGGCGAACTCCACACCGTGACCGTCGACCTGTCGGGCGAACTCATCACCGATGCGGACAGCGAGATGCGCATGCACATGGCCCGGCAGTGAACACGGAGCATGACCCCAGCCGCCCGGCCACCGCGTCCACCGCGTCCACCGGTCTCGTCCCGGCCCGACTCCGACTCCGCGTCAGGTGGTGAGCTGATAGATGCTTTTGCCCACCAGCCAGAGTCCGATGAGCAGCGAGATGGTGACGATCGTCTGATCCTGATGATCTTCCATCCAGGCCCGCAACCGGCCGAGAGTGTCCTGTGCGGCCTGCGGGGAGAAGGTCGCGTAGAGCTCCATGCCGAGCAGGGTGGCGGTGGCCAGCAGGCAGAACCCGAGCAGCGTGAGGACCGTGGCGGCCTGGGACATGTCGGCGTCGACGACGGTGGCGCAGCCCGCCGCGACCAGGCCCCACGGCTGGACGAGGACTGCCAGCCCGGCGGCGGTCCAGTACGAGACCTCGTTCAGCCGGGCGGCCCACGCCGGGGGCTTGCGGGGCCGGGTGCGGGGGCCCCGGAGCGAGCGGCGTTTGTGCTCCCCGTAGACGACCAGCCCGACGCCGATGACGAGCTTGCCCGCGAGGGCCGCTGTCGACGGGGCGCTCTTGGCCGGAGGAGGGGTGCCGCCGGTCGCGAACACCACCAGGGCCAGCACGACGACCAGGCAGGCGAGCCAGGCAAGGATGAAGACCAACCCCTTGCGTACGCCGCGATCGGCGGACAGCAGGAGGATGAACGCGGTCACGGGGATCGGTTCCAGGGTGATCGCCAGGCCGATCAGGAGAAGGTCAAGAACCATGCCGGCATCCGCTCCGAAGCCCGGCGAGGGTGTCTTCCGGCCCGTACTGGAGCGACGCCGCGGCCTCCGGCCTGTCCCAGGGGGTGACCCTTCCCACTCCTGCGGCAGCGATCACCGGTACCTCCTGTCGTCTCGCCATCCCTACCAAGGGACAACCATCCCCGCTGAACCCAGGACAGCGGTGACGCCGCGCGGCATTTCACCCGTCAAACGCCCCTCCGGGCCCAGGAAGTGATCGCGTCAATCCCGCGTGATCGGAGGGACCTCGCTTCTTTCACGGTCCCGCAGCTATCGCGATGTCGTCGTCGGGACGGCAGCTTCTTGACTCCGCACGTGGTCGGCGGGCTGGCCTTCTTCCTTCTTGTGCCGCCGGAACGGGAGCCACCAGTTGAATTGGCCAAGGAGAACCATCAAGGCCGGTACGAGAAGCAGTCGGACGACGGTGGCATCGATGAAGACTGCGACCGCGACGCTGACCCCGACGGCTTTGAGTACGACCAGTCCGGAGGCCGCGAGGGCGGACATGACGACGATGACGATGAGGGCGGAGGCGGTGAACAGACGGGCGGTGTGCCGGATCCCGCGGGCGACCGCTTCGTGTGTCGGTACGCCCTGGTCGTGCTCTTCCACGGTTCTCGCCAGCAGGAGGATCTCGTAGTCCATGGAAAGGCCGAAGGCGATGCACAGGATGAGGACAGGGGCGATCGTGTCCGTTACGCCGGTGACTTCGCTGATGCCCAGCCATGTGTGCAGGTGACCGTCCTGGAAGATCAAGACCATCACGCCGAGCGTGGCGCAGAGGCTGAGGGCGTTGGTGAGGAGTGCCTTGACGGGCAGGGCGATGCTGCGGGTGTACCAGCCGATGAGCGCCAGCGTGGTGGCGGCGATCAGGAGCAGGGCAGTGATCAGGTGGTCGGAGATGGAGTCCTGGAGGTCGGCGAGCCACGCCTGGGCTCCGCCGACGAGGGCGGGTACGGGTGAGGGTGTGGCTCGGACGGCACGTACCACGTCTGCGCCCTGCGATGTTTCGGGTCCGACGTCGGTGAGGGCTGCTACCCAGACGCCTGCCGGGGAGGTGTAGAGGTGTCCTGGGAGTGGGGGCTTGGCGCGGGCGCCTCGGAGGTAGCTGCCGGTGGCGGTTTCCACTCGGGTCACATGGGGGATGCGGCTGAGATCGCGGGCGTAAGCGTCGAGTTCGCCGGCATCGCGCGGGAGCCGGACAGTGGGGAGCACGATCTGTACGGGGTGGAGTGCTGCGCGATCGAAGTCCTGGCGGAGGGTCGTGGTCGCCCGGTGCACGGCGGCGGATGGGGGCAGGGCCCGGTCGTCGAAGGATCCGAACTTCGCGCCGATCAGCGGGAGTAGGAGGGCTCCGAGCAGCATGGTGAGCGTGAGTGCGACCGGCAGGGGCCGGCTCATGACCCTGTGGGCGAGGCGGTACCAGGCGTCAGGCGTTTCGGGGCTCGGTGCGGGCTGTCGTCGGCTGCGGGTACGCCTGGTCATGCGGGGGCCGAGGAGCAGGAGCGCGGCCGGCAGGGCGAGGAGGGAGAGGGTCATGCCGATGGCAACGGCGCAGATGCCTCCGTAGGCGATGGAACGGAGCATGCCGAGAGGGAAGACCAGAAGGGCTGCCAGGCTGGCGATGACGGTCAGGGCTGAGCAGACCACGGTGCGGCCGGCGGTACGCAGGGCCTTGAGGAGTGCGCGGCGGTGGCAGTGCGGTTCGTCGGCGAGTTCTTCCCGGTAGCGCGTGATGATGAAGAGGCTGAAGTCCACGGCCAGGGCGAAGCCCAGAGCTGCGGTGAGGTTCAGGGCGATGACGTGTACGGGTGTGAAGCGGGCCAGGACGGTCAGCACGGCGGCACCTGCCGCCACGGTGGAGCAGCCGATCAGCAGGGCCAGGGCGGCCGGGATGACGCCCGCGAAGACCAGGACGAGGACGACGGCGGTGACCGGCGCGGCGAGGAGTTCGGTGCGCAGCAGGTCGGAGCGGGCTTGGTCTTCGATGGCCAGGCCGACGGCGACGGGCCCTGCGGCTTGCACTTCGAGGGGTCCGCGGCGGCCGGTGAGTGCGTCCAGGATGGGCTGGAGGTCCTGGCGGAGGGTGTCCTCGGTGGTCGCCAGACGCAGGTGGATCAAGGCCGTACGGCCGTGGTCTCCGCGGAGCGCCGGGGAGCGCCGGGTCCAGTAGGAGTCGACGGCCACGACCTTGGCGAACTGCTGTGCCTGCTGTGTCAGGCGCCTTCCGGCGAGGTCGGCACCTGGGTCATCCACCGAGCGGGGCGCGGTCGCCACCAGTGTCACGGTCGGGCTGCCGGCGCGGAAGGCCGTGGACAGGGTGTACTCGGCGCGCACCGACTCCGAGTGGGCCGGCGCGGTACCGGCGTGCGTCAGGCGCTCGGTGCCGGAGGCAGCGGTGATCACGGCGAGGGCCAGGGCGAGGAGAGTCAGAGTGAGGACGAGAGCCGGGTGGCGCAGTACCCATCCCGCGACGGCACCCGGCCGAGATCCCTTCGGCTCGGGGAATCCGAGCGACGGCCGTGCGGGTGCGTCGCGGTCCGGCCTGTGGGGCCGGGGCCCGCCTGCGGGGTCGTTACGGCTGGTGTGAGGGGCAGGCATCGTCTCGTCTCACGCGTGGGGGCCAGGGCTCAGGCGCCTTGGGATCGGTACAGACCGGCCGCAATGTCGTAGCCGGCCTGCGAGGGCAGACTGTTTCGCCCACCCCCGCGCGCTCGTCCCCTTCTTCTCGAAGCGATACCTGCCGCCGGCCTGGTCTCAACAGCTGTTACGCCGTGAGGACGGGAGTGAATGCCTGTTCCACGGCGTCCGCCGCCGCCTTGGCGCCACCCGCCTCTTGGATCGCCTGGCGCAGCGCGTCGACGCCGCGGGCGATGTCCGGGTCGGCGGTGACGTGCTGGACCGCGTCGCGCAGCGCCTGGGGGGTGGCCTGGTCCCGGGGCAGGTGCCGGCCGAGTGAGAGGAGCTCGACCTGGAGGGCATTGGTCCGTTGTTCGGACATCTGGGGGACGACGACGAGTGGCACGCCGTGGGCCAGGGCCTCCATGACGCTGCCCATTCCGCCGTGTGTGACGAACGCCGCCGCGTGGGCGAGCACCGCGAGTTGCGGCACCCTTCGGTGGATCTCCATCGAGGACGGCACAGGTCCGAGGCTCTCGGGGTCGATGGTGGGACCGACGGACATGACGACGTGCCAGCGGCTGTCGGCGAACGCGTCCACGCACGCCTGGTAGAACTCGGGGCGGCGCGTGAACTGGGTACCGAGGGAGACCAGCAGTACGGGTCGTCCGTCCTGGGGCGGCGTCCAAGTGCCCTGGTAGGAACGGTCGGCCAGCGCGGGGCCCGCGTAGGTGACGGTACGGGCGGTGACGGTGTCGGGCTTGCGCTGGAAGGCGCGCGGCAGGAACGCCACGGCGTGCTCGGGAGCGAGAAGCAACTCCTCCAGTGTCACGTTCAGCCCGTGCGCGGCGAGCAGGGGCCTCGCCGCGTTGAGTTCCGGGACGTGGGTCAGGTCGGGGACGCCGAACATCTCGGGCAGGACGCCGTCGTAGGGCAGGTGTGAGGGTGAGAGCCGTACGGCGGGCACCTGCCAGTACGCGGCCAGGAGTCCTCCCGCGGCGGCGGACACGTCGTAGAGCACGACATCAGGGCGGTCATCGGCGAAGGCGACCGCCAGTTCGGGCAAGGCGCTCATGGCCTGGCGGAAAGAGAGGACGGCCCCGGCGGCCAGATCCTCAGGGGGCTCCACATCGGTGTCGGTAGGACTGTAGGCGACCAGGCTCGCGCCTGCCGCCTTCACCTGAGCCTCGAATTCCTCGGTCAACGCGTAGCTCACGCGGTGTCCGCGGGCCACGAGTTCGGCCACGAGTCCCAGCGTCGGGTTGACGTGCCCGGGCTGCGGCACGTTGAACACGGCGATGTGTCGGCGGCCGGCACCGGACGGCCGGGGCTCCCGTACATCGGTGGACGCAGACGATGTCATTGATTGCTCCAACTGCTGTGGTGACGGTCTGGAGAGATGCAGATCTAGCCGTATGCGGTGCGCGCGGGCGTTCAACGCGGGTGGGGCACCCTGGCCTTGGGAGGTGCTGACCCTGTGCTGTCCGCCGAAGTCGAGCGCGTGACGGGCAGGGCGGTGAAGGTACGGAGGTTGAGACCGGGAGGCCGGATGGCGGGGCCGTCGGTGCGCAGCGTCGGGAAGCGGCGCATCAACTCCGGGAGGGCTTCGGTGGCGTTGAGGCGGGCGAGGGGTGCGCCGAGGCAGTAGTGGATTCCGGCGCCGAAGGCGAGATTGCGTTGTGGGGGGCGCTGGAAGTCGAGGATGTGGGGGTCGGGGAAGTGTGCGGGGTCACGGTTGGCTGCGGCGATCAGCGCGTGGACGAGCGTGCCGGCGGGGACGGGGACGCCTGCCAGGGTGGTGTCCTGGGCCGGGACACGGACGGCGTTCTGCACGGAAGGGTCCCAGCGGGTGAGTTCCTCCACGGCCTGTGCCGCGGCCTCGGGGTGGGCGGCCAGCCAGCGCGCCTGATCGGGGTGCTGCTCCAGGGCTTGGACAGCGGTGGCGAACAGGGACGAGGTCGTCTCGACGCCGGCGCCGACGAGGAACACGATGTGCGTGGCGAGTTCGTCGCGGTCGAGCGCGTGGCCACCGGACTGCTCTCGCGCGACCCACTGGGACAGGAGGTCAGGGCCGGGGGCGTGCGCGCGCTCATCGAAGAGGGCGAGGAGGTAGCAGTGGAAATCCACACCCGCGGCCTCGGCGGCGGCGATCTGGCCGGGCGTGGCGAAGGGCTCGGTCAGAGGGGCGGTCTGGACGCTGTACCGGGCGATGAGAGACCGGTCGGCGGCAGGCAGGCCGAGGATCTCGCACATGACGGCGGTGGGCAGCGCGCGGGCGACCGTGTCGACGAAGTCGGTGCGACCGTGCTGGTCCAGTTCGGCCTCGAGGGTGTCGAGGTGGGTACGCACAAGGGCCCGGACCGTGGGCCGCAGGCATTCCAGCGCGGCGGGCGTGAAGGGCCCCGACAGCAGACGGCGCACCGGACCGTGCCAGGGAGGGTTGAGCCGTGGGAGGGTGAGCATGACCTTCGAGGTCACAAGGCCGGTATCGAGGCCGCGTGCGGCACGCCACTGCTGGTCGGGCACGTGCCAGTTACGGTCGGTGAGGATCTGCAGGCATTCGCTGTAGCCGGTGACCAGCAGGGCGTGCGGGCCAAGGCCGGCGACGGGCCCGGCGCTGCGGATCTCCTCGAAGAGCGGAAACGGGTTGTCTCGGCCCAGGCGGGATTGGAGTCGGCGGATGACGCCGATCGGCGCGGGCGGCGCGGCCGCTGGGGCGGTGATGTCGGCCATGGGCGGCGGCTCCTGTTCCGTGGGATCTACGCGGCTCGGAAGGCCAGGACGACGTTGTGACCACCGAAGCCGAAGGAGTTGGACAACGCGGCCGTGACGGTCTTGTGCAAGGCGGTCTTCGCCACGAGGTTGAGGTCCAGGCTGGGATCGGGACTGTCAAGGTTGGCCGTGGGAGGGATCGTCGACTGCTGGATGGCCAGCACGGTCAGTGCCGCCTCGACGGCGCCGGCCGCGCCGAGCAGGTGTCCGAGCACCCCCTTGGTTGAGGTGACGTGCGGTCCATGGGGCAGCAGGTGGCTGATGGTGTCGGCTTCGACCTGGTCGTTCAGAACGGTCGAGGTGCCGTGGGCGTTGACGTGGTCGATGTCCTGGCTGACGAGTCCGGCGTCCCGCAGAGCGGCCTGCAAGGCCTGTCGTGCGCCCACACCCTCGGGGTGCGGTGCCGTGGGGTGGTGGGCGTCATTGGCTGAGCCGCAGCCGGCCAGCATGGCGCGGGGGCGCCGGCCGCGGGCCGCCGCGTGCTCTGCCCGCTCCAGTACCAGCACCGCCGCGCCCTCGGCCATCACGAACCCGTCCCGGTCTGCGTCGAAGGGCCTGGAGGCAGTGGCCGGGTCCGCACACCGGCGCGAGAGCGCCCCCAGGTTCGCGAACGCGGCGAGCGTCAACGGGGTGATCGCGGCCTCCGTTCCGCCCGCGATCACGACGTCGCACTGACCGGATGCGAGGAGGTCGCGGGCGGCCGCGATAGCGGTCGCGCCGGATGCACAGGCCGTCGACACCGCAAAGCTAGGGCCCTGTGCCTTGCAGGCCAGGGCGATTTCGCAAGCCGCCGAGTTCGGTGTCATCTTCGGGATCAGCACCGAGGAGACGCTTTGCGGACCCTGCGCCAAGAGCCTGGCGTGCTGCACCTCCCAGGTGGCGACGCCTCCCATGCCGCAGCCGATCACCACGCCGACGCGGGTCGCGTCCCAGTCCGCGGCGCTCAGTGCGGCATCCGCCAGCGCTTCGTGCGCGGCCACGACAGCGAACAGGGCGAAGCGGTCCAGACGGTAGAGGTTGCGTCGCCCCACCACGCCGGTGTCGAACGCGGCTGCCGAGGCGGCGAAGTCCACCGGCATGCCTGCCAGCGCGGGGTTCGTGGCCGCAGCGGTGGAGCCTCCCTCGCAGACCCTGCGCCATGTCGTGTCCACGCCCGCCCCGGCCGGGGTGACCATGCCCAGGCCGGTCACGGCGATGTCCGTCCCGCTCAACGGACTGCCGTCACAGCGGAGATCCTCTTGCCGTCGATCAGTGCGGCCAACTCGCCCAGCGTGGAGCCCTTCCCCACCTCTTGACTGGTAACCGTGACGTGAAACTCCTCCTGGACCATGACGGCGAGTTCGGCCACAGCAAGCGAATCCAGCTCCAAGTCGTTCAATGAGGCATCGGCAGCGATCAGCTCCTGCTCGACCTGGAACGTCTCCTGCAAGATGCCGACCAGCGCTTCGTAGACCCCGCCCGCCATGGAATTCCTTCCCTCCACCAGTGCCGGCCCCGAAGCCGGCCGCCTTGTGATCCCGTTACCGATCAAGATCCGTTCGCCGTGATCAACGAGCCGCTCACAAAGGAGAAACGCTCCTCACAAGGCCGTTTCGACTGTTCTGCGATCGGCGCGGGGAGGAAGACCGCTCCGGCCGCCGTATCTCCCGGCAGGGGCGAACCATGACCGTGGCGGGACCGATGTGGTCTTCACCCGTTCGTACGAACGCAAGCCCTCCGCCCCCGCCTCCACTGCTAGAAAGGGGCCATCACGCTGGCAACACCCCGTGCGGCCCGGGCCGCCTCAAGCGCAGCCCGACCACGTCCACTTGCTCGTGCGAGCGGCGCTCTCGCGCCTTCCAGGCTCCTGGCTCGGCAGACAGCTCGTCGAGTGGCCGCACGGTCCCACCTCGCCAGCACCACGATGCAGTAGAGGAGCGGACAGCCCGATGGAGCAAAACGGGGCCAGCACACGCACGATCCGCAGGGGGAGCATCGACTTCCATGTCGAGACGCGGGCGAGCCCTTCACCGCGCATCTCCCCCATCCTGGCCGTCCGGGCGCTCGCCGAACGCGAGGCCGTCACAGAGCCCCAGGCCAAGGCGCTCCTGCCACTGGCGGACATCGTGTCCGTGCACATCGGCGGCATCTCGACCGCCGGCACGTTGCCCCCGGAATCCTGCCTGAGTGATGTCGCAGACGGACTGGCAGCGGTCCTGGACGAACTCGCTCTGCCCCAGGTCAACGTCTGCGCCATCTCGCACGGAGGGGAAATCGCTTACCACCTCGCCGCGCGGCATCCCGAACGCATGGAGCGTGTCGTCCTCACCGGCGCCACCGGACACCCCCCGACCCTCCCCCGGGGCACGAACCCCGCGGGCCTTCTCGCCCTGCTGAGAGGCCCCGCACGAAACGAGGTGGCCGACGAGATCATCTCCGCGCTGCTGTGTCTCGACCCGAGCCGGCGAGTACGCGGCCGCGAGGTCATGCGCCGGGTACTCACTGACTCCCTCACTTCGGCCGACGACAGCGCCGTCGTCTTGTGGAGGCAATGCTTCGAACTTTTGTGCAACGTGTCCCGGCCTGTTGGCCTGTCGGCTCCCCTGCTGGCGGTCACCGGCGAGCACGACATCGCCACCCGACCTGCCACCTGCCGGGCGCTGGCCGCCCTCTCCTCCCAAGCCGTGTTCGCCAGCATCAAGGAAGCCGACCACTGGGTCTTCCTCTCCCGCGCCCGCGAACATCTCGACCTCACCCGCAGGTTCCTCCTCAACGAATCCCTTGAGGATCTGCCCTACCTCGCCGAACTCGAACACTTCACGCGCCGCCCCAAGGCGACAGTCCCTCGACCTGCCACGCCTCAGCAACACACCCTCCACACGTAGGGGAAAGCGCCACCATCGTGTACCTCGCGGCCGTCGCGCCGGGGGTGACGGGGGCACGGCGAGGACCATCGGCCGCCGGACCGGGCCTGGATGCCTTCCACGAGGGCGCCCAGGCCCCACACGCAGCACGTCGAGCAGGCCGTCATCGACTGGGAAGACTAGGGCGTGGCGCCCCAGGGCCTGGACGCCGCAAGGCCGTAGGGCAACGCGCTGGCCGTCGCGACGCTCGATGGCCGCTTCCACCAGGAGCGGCGTGCAGACTTGGAGAGCCGGGACCGCAAGCTGACGGCTTGTACTCGCGGTGGGGCACAGCAGCAGCCCACAGGAGTTCACGAACGCGAACGCATCAGTCCACGGCTTCGGGGTCCTCGATCAGCTCCGAGCCCAGGACTCGACCGTGCTCGTCGAAGTGCCCCACGGCCAGGACCCTGTCGTCGAACAACCACCAGTCGTTCCCGCCCACGGGAATGACGAGGCCGGCTGGGCCTGTTGGCCGCATCCGAAGAACAGCGCCGCCCCAGCCGGGGAGGCTGTCGGCGTGACGCCTGCGCGTGCGGGTTGAGCTGGACAGCGAAGGGCCGCCACCGGATGTGATGGCGGCCCTTCCCTGCCGTCCCCGTGAGTGAGCGCCGTTGCCGACCGCGGCAGCGGGCCGATAGGGAGGGTTCAGGCCGACTGCTACTTCAGGATGTTCTGGAACTCGTTGAAGTCCAGTACGCGGTCGCGGTTCTCGTCCGCTTCCATGGCAGCCTTGACCTTGTCCCTGAGCTGTCCGGTGTAACCCTCGCGCTTGAAGTGGTTGGCGAGTTCGACGATGTTGATCTGTCCGTCGCCGTCGGTGTCGATCTGCTCGAACAGTTCCATGGTCTCGGTCTCAGTCATGGCTACCTCTCGATTCGCAGGAACCCCAAAGATCGATTGGGTCACCAGACACAGTGGCAGATTTGCCGTCGAACTGCCTGAATCTGTCACCCGGTTGGTCGCAGGGATTTCAGCTGAAGTGCGAGCTCGTCATGATCGCTTTACGTGACCACTTGACTACGCCTGCCTACCAGAGGGGGCTGGATGCTCCAGCGGCGGCTCCAGCGGGTTGCCCTTTCGGAAGGCATGGGCGGGGCAGGCGCGCACGAGCGAGCCGCCCTGTCGCGAATTTGAGGAGGCGTCACATGGCGAAGGCCGCATATCAGACCGCGTCCTACCGCTACGCGCGCGCACACTGACTGCCCCAGCGATGCGGACTACGTCACCAACGTGATCACCAGCGCCCGAAGCTGGCCGGCGCGATGCTCGTCGGGTCCGCCGACGAGGGCGAGATGCCGCAGACCAGGGAGCACCTCAAACTGGCCCGGGAGTCCGGCCTCTCGTACATCGTGGTCGCATCCAGCGGCCGGGTGACGCCCTGGCGGGCGGCCGTCAGCGATGAGGGGGTTCGGGTCGTTGGCGGTTCGGCGCTGCGCGGCCCCAGAACCGGGAGCCTCTGGTGAAACACCCCCTCGCTACGCTCCGTACAACCTGGCGCGCCCAGCCGAGGGAGCCGATCCCGGCCTCTCCTCTACTGCCTGAAGCCATCGAGTGACCTGACGAACCATCACCAAAGTCAGCATTGGGTCAGCGTTGGTCCTGTCAAAGCTGACCCCAGCTGGTCATACCTGGGAAACATCGAGAGCCCGGAGAGGAGCTCCCGGGGTCTCTGGCCCTCCGCCCGCCGGAACGGTCTCCGCACGGGATGTGGCCTCTCCTCGGCTGGTCTCGGCTGGCCGACCCACTTCAGAAAGGTGCAGGTCAGCGCACCCTTCCACGCGCCTTCAGGGGCACCGGCGGGAGTGCCGGGGCAGGGATCGGGGGGCCGTCGTAGCCCTTTACCTCGCCGTAGCGGGTGCCCTCCATCCAGTCCTGGCGGAACTCCTCGATGTCCGCCTGGCTGCGCCCGATCCAGTTCCAGAACATCACGATCTCCTCCTCGAACGGCTCGCCGCCCAGCAGCATCAGGCCGGCGTCCGAGGCCGCGCGCAGGGGGAGTTCCGTGCGGCCGCAGCCGAGGTAGAGCATCGAGCCCGGGAGGACCGGGACGTCGTCCACGTGGGCTTCGCCCGACATCGACAGGACCGCGTACTCGAAGTCCGGGTTCAGCGGGAGCCGGGTCTGCGTGCCCGCCGCGAGGGCGAGGTCAGCGCCGACGATCGGGCTGTACGCCGTGCCAGGCGAGGTCGCCGTGTCCAGGGTGCCCAGGATGACCGTGGCGGTCAGGCCCGGGGCGGTCACGTGCGGGAGCTCCGCGTGGTGCTGGAAATGGGGTTCCACATGGCGGTGGGCCTCCGGGAGGGCCACCCACAGCTGGGCGCCGTGCAGGAGGCGGCCGTGCGAGCGGGGGCTCTCCTCGGAGTGGCTGATGCCGCGGCCCGAGGTCATCAGGCCGAGCTCGCGCGGGCGGATCGTTTCGAGGCTGCCCACGCTGTCCCGGTGCAGCACCTCGCCGTCGTGCAGCCAGCTCACGGTCTGGAGTCCGGAGTGCGGGTGCGGGGCGACCTGCATGCCGGGCTCGCCGGCGATGTCGTCCGGGCCGTAGTGGTCGACGAAGCACCAGGCGCCCACCATGCGGCGTCCCAGGTTGGGCAGGAGTCGGCGGACCTCGGTGGATTCCCCGAGCTTGACCGTGCGCGGGCTGAGGAGCTCGCGGACGGGTTCGGCCACGACGAATCCGCGGCCGCCGCAGGCGGAGAGAGCGGGCTGGCGATCGAGATTGCTCATACCGCACAACTTAGTACCGCCACCAGCGCCGCGTTCGGTGGAATGTCCGGCTGCTGTCACGTGTTGGAGGGGGCGGATGGACCACCTGAACGGCGGAAGGGACCCGATGAACGCGCCGACGACGTATTTCGAGCACGGGACAGCAGCCGAGCGCTGGGACCGGGCCCGGCTCTTCTTCGATGCGAAGGAGTACACGACGGCCGCAAACATCCTGGTCGCACTGGCCGACGAGGCCCCCGAGCAGCTGGCGCCCCGGCTGCTGCTCGCCCGCGCCTACTACCACTCCGCCCAGCTCTCGCGCGCCGAGCACGAGCTCCGCGCCATCCTGGAGCGCTGGCCCGTGGAGGACTACGCCCAGCTGATGCTCGGCCGGACGCTGGAGCGCCAGGGCCGGGCCACCGAAGCCCGCCCCTACCTGCGGATGGCCGCCGCCATGGCCGGCGACTTCCCCGAGTAGCGCAGCCACCGGCCCCGTACGTGCGGAGCCGGGCGGCCCCTCGGTTAGCCTGGGGGCACGATGAACCGTCTGACCACGCCTTTCGGCTCCTACGAGCTCACCCGCTTCCCCGAAGACCCGCGCGACCAGCTCCGCGCCTGGGACGCCGCCGACGAGTACCTGCTGCGCCACCTCGAGTCCGGTACGGGGGAACACGGCCCGGTCGACCTGGCCGGTGCCGGGCAGATCACCATCCTCGGGGACCGCTGGGGGGCGCTGACGACGGCGCTGGCCGCGTACCACCCGACGCAGATCACCGACTCCTACCTCGCCCGGGCCGGCACCGCGGCGAACCTCGACCGCGCCGGGATCGGCACCGCAAAGACCACGGTGCGGCTGCTGACCACGCAGGACGCGCCGCCCGATCGGATCGACGTACTCCTCGTCCGGGTGCCGAAGAGCCTGGCGCTGCTCGAGGACCAGCTGTACCGGCTGGCCCCGCACGTGCACGCGGGCACCGTCATCGTGGGCACGGGCATGGTCAAGGAGATCCACACCTCCACGCTGAAGCTCTTCGAACGGATCCTGGGCCCGACGAAGACCTCGCTCGCCGAGAAGAAGGCCCGCCTGATCTTCTGCACGCCCGGCGCCACGTCGACGCGGGCCGTCGACCCTTGGCCGGTGACGTACACGCTGGACGCGGAAGCGGGCTCGGGCTCCGGCCTGACCGCCGTCAACCACGCCGGGATCTTCTGCGCGGACCGGCTCGACGTCGGCACCCGCTTCTTCCTCCAGAGCATCCCGAACAACACGAACGGCGCCCGGGTCGTGGACCTCGGCTGCGGCAACGGCATCGTCGGCACGGCGGTCGCGGTCGCGGACCCCGCCGCGGAGATCGTGTTCACGGACGAGTCGTACCAGGCGGTCGCCTCGGCGAAGGCCACGTTCCGCGCCAACGTCCAGCGCGAGCGCGAGCGGGCCGACTTCCTCGTCGGCGACGGCGTGTCCATGCTGGACCCGGCCTCGGTCGACCTCGTGCTGTGCAACCCGCCGTTCCACTCCCATCAGGCGACCACGGACGCGACGGCGCTGCGCATGTTCGCGCAGTCGCGCAAGGTGCTGCGTCCGGGCGGTGAGCTGTGGGTGATCGCCAACCGCCACATGGGGTACCACACGCATCTGCGGCGCCTCTTCGGCAACAGCGAAGTCGTCGCGAGCGAGCCGAAGTTCGTCGTGCTGCGGGCGGTCAAGCAGGAGATGCGGCCGCGCCCCATGTGACCTGCTGGTATACCCGTCGGTACAACCTGCGGTACGTCCTACACTCGGCCGCGTGAGCAGCCTGGTGCGACAAGACGACACGGACGACGGTACGGACGACCGTGCGGGCGGCGGTCCGGGCAGCGGTGCGGACGACCGTGCGGGCCGCGGTCCGGGCGGCGAGCGCTACCGCCGCGAGGACCTGGCCCGCGCGGCCGGCGTCAAAGTGCGCAACCTGCGCTACTACCAGGAGCGCGGGCTGCTCCCGGCGCCGCGCCGCGAGGGCCGCATCGCCTGGTACTCCGCGGACCACCTGACCCGGCTGCGGCTGATCAGCGACCTGCTGGGGCGCGGGTACACCGTCAACGGCATCGCCGAACTGCTGCACGCCTGGGAGGCGGGCGGCGGACTGTCCCAACTCCTGGGCCTGGAGCGGGCGATGACCGGGGACTGGGGCCAGGAGGAGCCGGTCACCATGACCCTGGCCGAACTGCGCGAGCTGTTCGGCCCGTCCGCGACGGCACAGGACACCAGGCGGGCCGCCGAGCTGGGTTACGTACGGATCGAGGGCGACCGGGTCACGCACCGGAGCCGGCGGCTGCTGGAGGCGACGCTCACGCTCGTACGGCAGGGCGTGCCGCTGGCCGAGATCCTCGATGCGGGGGACTTCGTACAGACACAGGCGGCCGCGCTCGCCGACCGGTTCGTCGGACTGTTCCGGCGGCATGTGATCGGCCCGGACGGGCTGGAGCAGCTTTCGGCCAGCCAACTGGATCACATCTCGGACGCGGCGGCTGCGCTGCGTCCGGTGGCGGGCGAGGTCGTGGCCGCGGAGTTCGCCCGGGCCATGGCCCGGCGGGTGCAGGCGGAGGTCTCCGAACTGCTGCGCAAGGACGCGGAAGAAGCAGTAACCGATCAGTAGGAGTCGGCCGAAAAGGCGCGGTCGAACAACCTTGCCAACCCCCATTGGCACTCTTACATTCAACTCGTCGGTAACAACGGTGCACAGCCGAAATAAGGGACGATCTCATGGCAGATTCCCCCAACTTATCGGATTCCTCCGCCCCGCCCGGCAGAGACGACGAGGGAGGCGGCCGCGTCCGCTGGCGCCGTTTCGCCGTCCTGACCGTCCCCGCCATCGCCGTGACCGCGGGCCTCGGCATCGCACTCGCGCAGGGCGCGCTCGCCGCCTCCTTCGCCGTGTCGGGCCAGCAGTTCAAGGTGTCGGCGACGAGCCTGGAGGGCGAGGGCTTCGCCCAGTACGGCAGCATCGACGTCAACGCCCGCGAGGAGCTCATCCCGGTGGCGGTCACCGCCATCAAGGAGGCCAAGCTCCACAGCCTCTGCCAGTCGGTGGTGACCACGCTCCCGGTCGTCGGTGACATCTCGCTCAACCTCACCGCGGGCAAGAAGACCCCCGTCGAGGCCAGCAACCTGTTCGTCGACGCCACCCAGCTCTCCGGCAACGCCGTCTTCACCAACATCGAGATCGGCCGCGACGCCTCGACCCTCGACAAGGGACCGGCGGAAGCCGTGGGCATGCAGGACCTGTTCGCCCAGCAGGCGGACACCGTCAGCATCACCGATCTGCAGCAGACGGCCTGGGCCACGAACGCGGGCACCTTCAAGCTCTCCGGGCTCAGCATGAACATCAGCAAGGGCAAGAAGGAATGCTTCTGAGCCGCTGGCGGCGGTGGCGGCGGGGCAGGCCGTTCTGGGGAGGGCTCTTCGCCATCCTCGCCGGGGCCGAGATCTGTGCCCTGCCGCTGGCACCGCTGAAGGTGATGCTCCAGCAGGGCATAGCGGGGATCCCGTCCGTCCTGATGGGCATCGTCATGATCGTGCTCGGCCTCACCGCCTGGTTCTCGCCCGCACAGCGCAGCCTCGCCGGTGTCCTCACCACGCTCATCGCGACCGCCGCGCTCGTCCTGTCGAACCTCGGCGGGTTCCTGATCGGCACCCTGCTCGGGATCCTCGGCGGCGGGCTGATGTTCGCCTGGCAGCCGCACGCCGCGCCGCGCCACTCGCCCGAAGAACACTCCCCCGAACCGCAGTCCCCCGCACCCCCGCAGTCCCCCACCCCAACCGGCACCACTGCGCACCCCGATCCCCAAGGAGCACAGCCATGAGCCGCACGCGTACCGCGCTCGCCCTCGGGTTGGCCGCCGCCGGAGCGCTGTCGGTGGCCTCGGTCACCGCCACAGCCGCGCCCTCACCCCTGGCCGGATCGACCACCGTCACCCCGGCCGGACACTCCTTCAAGGCCACCCTCAGCGGGAAGGCCACCCTCAAGGCCGGTTCGGTCACGGTGACTTGTACGGTCTCCGTGTCCACCGGCACGGTTCCGGCCGCCCCCGGGAACCAGAACCCCGCCGGGCCCGTCTCGTCGCCGATCTCGCCGCCGACGTACAGCTCCTGCACGTCCAGCGTCTGGGGTGTGACCCCGACGGTCACCACCAGCGGTTCCTGGTCGGTGTCGATGCAGGACGGCTCCCCTATCACCGCCACCATGACCGTTCCGGTCGGCGGGCTCGTCGTTCAGACCTCCGGCCTGGCCACCTGTACGGTGACCGCGGCCCCCTCCGCCCCGGCGAACGTCGGGGGGACCTGGGTGAACGGCGCCCCGCCGAGCCTGACCTTCGCCAACGCCTCCGTGCCGGTCACGGTGACCGGCGGGTTCGGCTGCCCGACCAGCGCGACCTCGTCCGTCTTCAACGCCGTGTACAAGGTCACCGACACGACCGACCCTGCGCAGCAGATCACCGTCGGCCCCTGACGGGCGGCGGCGGCCCGGGTACGAGGAGGCCCGCTGGCCCGGAGCGATCCGGGGCCGGCGGGCCTTTCGCACGACACGGCCTACGGGGCCTCAGCGGTGCGCCGGGAACTCCACCACCTGCTGGTACGTGGGCCGGTTCTGCCAGTTGATCTGCGGATGGCTCAGCCCGCCCACCGGACGCTGCACGATCGCGTCCGCGCACCACTGGTTGCCGGCCGCGCAGGTCCCGTCGGCCGGGTAGACGGCCGACGGGGTGGCGGCGGCCGCCTGCCTGAGCGTGGCCGCCACGGCGTCACGGCACGCGGACAGCGAGCCACCGCCGCAGTACGCCCGGGCCAGCGGACCGGCGACCGGGCGTCCGAGCACCGTGCGCAGGTCCTTGTCCACGTAGCTCCACCAGCCGTACTGGAACGCCGACCCGGCATGCGAACCGGTGGGCCCGTGGCCCGCGTTGGGCGCTTCGTCGACGGTGAGGGAGGCGCGCAGGGCGTCGTAGAGCGGGGCGCCGAGGCCCGGTTCGAATTCGGCCTCGACCAGTAGCGGCCACCAGGCGTCCATGATCCGGATGGCGTCGGCGTGCGCGTACGTCTTCGAGCCCTGCACGGTCTCCTTGCGCCGGGTGCCGGCTGCCTGCCAGGCGGCGAGCTTGTCGACCGCGGCCGCCACCGCCGGATCGGTGACCGGAGCGCTGCGCAGCACGGCGAGCAGCTCGGGCAGCAGGTTCTCGGCCCGCAGGTCGGTGAGGGCCGCCTCGGCCATGGCCTGGGTGAGCGTTGCCCGGGTCACCCCGCCGGCCGCGACGAGCGGTTTGACGCGGCGGTCGAGGAGGTCACCGCGGTGCACGGAGCCCATGCCGAAGCCGGCCGCGCTGTAGTCCTCGGCCTGCTTGTTGTTCCAACTGATGTAGTAGTCCTGCCCGATGGACTGCGGGTGCTCGGCGGGCGGCGTGTAGGCGGCGGTGTTGGCCGCCGGGTCGAAGCCCTGCCACTCGTACTGCTGCCGGGCGTACACGGGCAGCGCAGCGTCGACTCCGCCCGGGCGGACCGGGTTCAACCCGCTGTTGTAGTAAGCCGCTTCGCGCGAGTCGGCGTAGAACCAGTTGAAGGCGTAGCCGATGTGCTGGGCGGCCTGCTGGAACGTACGGGCGTCCTTGACGTACGAGGGGTCGTTCAGCATCTGGAAGCCGATGATCGAGTCGGCCTCGTGGCGGTACGTGGAGCGCAGCGCGGTGTAGGCCACGGGCTTGCCGGCGACGGTGGCGCGGTGGGTGACGATTCCGTAGTTCGTCCGCCAGACCTGCATCCGGTACGAGCCGTTCGGCGTCGGGTCGGCCACCGAGGCCTTCCAGGCGTTGGTGCGCTCCAGCTTCTCCATCGGGGTGCAGGTGCCGCGGTAGAGGTACGAGGCGCTGGCCGTGGTCGGGGCGCCGCCGCCCGGCTCGCACAGCTCGACGGCGAAGGTGTCGGTGATGTCCTGCCCGGCGGAGGTGGCGCTCCAGGCGTAGTCCTGGCCGCGGCCGAGCTGGACGTACATGCTGACGCCGGCGAAGGAGGCGCCGCGGGCGCTGATGCCGGGGCCCTGGAGCTCCTGGAGCATGAGGAGTTGGGGCGCGAGGTAGCCGGTCTGCGGTCCGAAGACGGCGACGGGATGGCCGCTCGCGGTCTTCGCCCCCGAGACGAGCAGGGCGTTGGACATGCTCTGCCTGACCGGCTTCGGCGGGTCGGCGGCGGCCGGCGCGGCCGCGGCGCCCGTACGGTCGTGGACCAGCTGCTCGGCGACGACCGATCCGGGGTCCGGGAGCGCGGTGCCCTGCGGGCTCGCGGGCTTCTGCGCGTACGGGAAGCTCGTCCCGTCGTGGACGGTGAGCACGGCCTCGGGGTCGTTGCGCTCGCGGAAGGACTCCCAGACCCGGGTGCCCTCCTCGAGGCCGTACTTCTGCTGCGCGGAGAGCAGGGAGAGCGCGGCCTGCACCTCGCCGCCGCCACCGCCGCCGAACAGGCCGCCGACGACGGAGGCGAGGGCGATCAGGTCGGTGACCTTGAAGGGCTGGATCTCACCGGCGTTGGTGATCGAGTCGATGTGGCCGGTGAGGACGTACTCGCCGGGGAAGTAGCGGCCGTTCTTGGACTGGATGCGGTAGGCGTTGATCCCGTCGACGTACGCCTGCGCGTCCTCCATCGCGAGGCGGCCGCGGTCGCCCTCGGTGGTGCGGATCCGGTCCACCTGGGCCTGGAGGTCGGCCTCGGTGTACGGGGCCTGCGGCCAGAACTGCTGCTCCAGGCCCTGGTTGGCGAGGGCTCCACCGGCGAACGGGGTCAGGTCTCCGCGGCCGACGTGGCGGAAGAGGTCCATCTGCCAGAGCCGGTCCTGGGCGGCGGCGAAGCCCGCGCCGAAGGAAGTCCCGTAGCGGGTGGTGCCCTTGATGTGGGGGACGCCGGTCTTCTTGTCGCGGGTGATGGTGACGTCGGAGCGCGGGCTGGAGGTCGATTCGACCTGGTCGGCGGGGACGCCGAAGGAGGCGTCGTTGAAGAAGTCGTTGACCTTGGCGTCGGTGAGGCCGGGATATCCGGCCACCAGCGAGTCGTAGCGGGCCAGTTGGTCGGAGGCGTGGGCGGGCATCGTGCCGAACGCCTTGTGCAGGAGGATCTGGGCGAGGGTCGCGTTGCCGTTCTGTCCGGGCGGCAGGATGTCCGCGCACCGGCCGCCGCAGTGGTCGGCGACGGGGAGCGGCACGGGCATGTCGGCGCTGGCGGCGGCCGCCGCGGGTGCGAGCGGGGAGAGCAGGGCGGCCCCGAGGGCGACCACCCCGGCGGCGACGGCAGTTCTCAGGCGAGCGGTGGGACGTCGCATACGTGCTCCTCCGTGGGGGGCAGGAACCGGTCACGGGGGAGGGTACTGGCGGGAACTACCACTCAGTAAGATGAACGACCGTCACTTTTCAGTTGGCGTCCGCGTCGGCATCGGCATCGGCATCGGCATCGGCATCGGCATCGGCATCGAGGGTATAAATCCGTTGCCGGAACTGCGGGGTGTCCGACAGGCTCGCTGCCATGTCCCAGACTGCGATGTCCCAGAACGCGCGCCATGTCGCCGACCTCTTCTCCGGCGGCCGGCTCACCTCGATCCCGCGCAAGGTCGCCCGCCGCGAGCAGTTGCTCGCCCACCTCGCCGAAACCCTCTTCACGGAGGACCGGGCGTACACCGAGCCCGAGGTGAACGACGCCCTGCGCACCGTGCACGAGGACTGCTCGGCGCTCCGGCGCTACCTGATCACATCGGGCCTGCTGACCCGCACCCGGGACGGCAGCAGCTACCGCCGGGCCGGCGTCGTTGACTCGGCTATCCCCGGTACGTCTCCAGCAGCCTGAGCCAGATCTCGCTGATCGTCGGGAAGGCCGGGACCGCGTGCCACAGCCGGTCGATCGGGACCTCCCCCGCGACCGCGACGGTGGCCGCGTGCACGAGCTCGGCCGCTCCCGGGCCGACGAAGGTGACCCCGAGGAGCACTTCCCGGTCCAGGTCGACGACCATCCGGGCCCGCCCGCGGTACCCGTCGGCGTACAGGCCCGCGCCCGAGACCTTGCCCAGGTCGTAGTCGACGGCACGCACCCGGTGGCCGGCCTGCTCGGCCTCGGCGAGGGTGAGGCCCACCGCCGCCGCCTCCGGGTCGGTGAACACCGCCTGCGGCAGGGCCTGCGTATCGGCGGTCGCCGCGTGCGCACCCCAGCGGCCGGTGTCGAGCCCGGTACTGCCCGCCGCGCGGGCCGCGATCGCGGCGCCCGCGATCCGGCCCTGGTACTTGCCCTGGTGGGTCAGCAGCGCGCGGTGGTTCACATCGCCGACGGCGTACAGCCAGTCATGGCCCTCGACCCGGCAGCTGTCGTCGACCGGAATCCAGTCGCCGGGCGTCAGCCCGACGGTCTCCAGCCCGATGTCCTCGGTGCGCGGAGAGCGGCCGGTCGCCATCAGCAGCTCGTCGCCCTCCAGGAACTCGCCACCCTCCAGTACCACCCGGACGGGCCCGGTCGAGCCGTTCCGTACGACCGCCTCGACGGAGACGTCCGTACGGACCACCGCGCCGGCCTCGCGCAGCGCCTCGGCGACCAGCTCTCCGGCGAAGGGCTCCATCCGCGGCAGCAGCCGGGAGCCGCGTACGAGGACCGTGACCTGTGAGCCGAGGGCCTGCCAGGCCGTGGCCATCTCGGCGGCCACCACCGAGCCGCCCACGATCAGCAGCCGGCCCGGCGCCTGCTGGGCGGAGGTGGCCTCGCGGCTGGTCCACGGCCGCGCCCCGGCGAGGCCGGGCACGTCCGGGACCATCGCGCGGGTGCCGGTGGCGACGACCACCGCGTGCCGGGCGGCGAGCACGTGGTGCTCGCCCTCGGGGCTGGTGACCGCCACCTTGCGGACGCCGTACAGGCGGCCGTGGCCCCGGTAGAGGTGGACGCCGATCGAGTCGATCCAGTCGACCTGGCCGTCGTCCTTCCAGCTGCCGGTCCAGTAGTCGCGGTGCGCGAGCACGGCCGCTGCATCGAGCGGCCCCCCGACGGAGCCCGCGAGGCCGGGCACCCGGCGGGCGTCGGCCCTGGCCAGCGCCGGGCGCAGCAGCGCCTTGCTCGGGACGCAGGCCCAGTACGAACACTCCCCGCCGACGAGTTCGGCCTCCACGAGGGCCGTGGTCAGCCCGGCGGCGCGGGTCCGGTCCACGATGTTCTCGCCGGCCGGTCCCCCGCCGAGCACCACGACGTCGTACTCCACCGCTTCCGACACAGTCACCTTCCGGGGCTCCAGGGGCTCATGTCCCTGTCACCTTACGTGGGGACCGCGGGAGACGCGGGAGACGCGCGGCGACGCGTTCCCGCGAAGGGGCGGCGGGTGCGGTCGGCCCTCCGGTCGCCGGTCGGTGACCGGGCGGGGGCCGGCGGCGGGCCGGAGCTCAGGCCTCCGCCGTGCCGCCGTTGCCGCCCTGGCCGTCCTGGCCGTCCTGGCCGTCCTGCTGTGACGCGGCGATCTTCGCGCGCACCTCGTCCATGTCCAGCGCCCGCGCCTGCCCGATGAGGTCCGTCAGCGCGGCCTCGGGCAGTGCGCCGGGCTGCGCGAAGATGGCCACCTGGTCCCGGACGATCATCAGCGTCGGGATCGAGGTGATCTGGAAGGCGGCGGCCAGCTCCTGCTGCGCCTCCGTGTCCACCTTGGCGAAGACCAGGTCGGGGTGGGCCTCGGAGGCCTTCTCGTAGACCGGGGCGAACTGCAGGCACGGCCGGCACCAGCCCGCCCAGAAGTCGATCAGCACGAACGGGTTCTCGCTGACCGTCTGGTCGAAGTTGTCCTTGGTGAGCTCGACAGTAGCCACGGTTTCCAGACCTCCTGAGTGGTTCTTATGCAGCTTGAACGATCGGCCGGCCCCGAGCATTCCGCCCGCGGGGCCCGGGACCCGCGGGCGGCGGGTCCGGGGCCCACGGGCCTCAGAAGGGGTGCCCCGCCGGGGTCGAGCGGACCGTGGTCCAGCGCAGCTCCGTGAACGCGTCCAGGTTCGCCTCGCCGCCGAAGCGGGCTCCGGTGCCGCTGGCGCCGACCCCGCCGAAGGGGGCCACCGCCTCGTCGTTCACCGTCTGGTCGTTGACGTGCGCGATCCCGGTCGGGATCCGCCCCGCCAGCTCGAGCCCGCGCGCCGCGTCCCGGGTCACGATCCCGAGGGAGAGGCCGTACGGGCCGGCCGAGGCCAGGGCGACCGCCTCCTCCTCCGTCACGAAGGACCGTACGGGCGCCACCGGGCCGAAGACCTCCTCCGCGTAGGCGGGGGTGTCGTCGGCGACACCGGCCAGCACGGTCGGCCGGTAGAACAGCCCCTCGTGGGTGCCCCCGGCGACGAGCTTGGCACCCTGCTCCGTACTGGCCCCGACCAGGCCGTGGACCCGCTCCAGCTGGCCGCGGTCGATCAGCGGGCCCAGGTGCACCCGGTCGCGGTACGGGTCCCCCACCGCCAGCGCCTCGGCCCGCGCGGCGAGCCGCTCGACGTACTCGTCGTACAGCGAGGCGTGGACGAGGTGCCGGCCGGCCGTCATGCAGATCTGGCCCTGGTGGAAGAACGAGCCCCACGAAGCCTGTGCGACGGCGGCCTCGACATCGGCGTCCTCGAGGACGACGAGGGCGGAGTTCCCGCCCAACTCCAGGTGTGCACGCTTGAGGTGACGGCCCGCCAGCTCCCCCACGACCCGTCCGGCGGCCGTGGACCCGGTGAACGACACCACCCGTACCAGCGGGTCGGCGACCACCGCGGCCCCGGTCTCGGCGCCACCGGGCAGCACGTGCAGCAGCCCGCCGGGCAGCCCGGCTGCGGCGAACACGGCGGCGAGCGCGAGGCCGCCGCACACGGCGGTCCGCCGGTCCGGCTTGAGCACCACCGCGTTGCCGAGGGCGAGGGCCGGGGCGACCGAGCGGATCGCCAGGATCAGCGGGGCGTTGAACGGGGCCACCACGCCCACCACCCCGGCCGGGACCCGCCGGGTGAAGGAGAGGCGCGGCGCCTCGCTCGGCAGCACCTGCCCGGCCGGGCGGGAGGCCAGCGCGGCGGCCTCGTAGCACTCCTGGGCGGCGACGTGCAGCTCGAAGTCGGCCTTGCCGGGTATGGAGCCGGACTCCCGCACCAGCCACTCCCGCAGCTCCTCGGCGTGGGCGGCGAACAGGTCGCCGGCCCTGCGCAGGACGGCGGCCCGCTCCATGTGGCCGGACCGCGCCCAGTCCTCCTGGGCGGCCCGGGCCCGTACGGCGGCCTCCGCAACATCGGCGGGGGCGGCCAGCACGAGGGTGGCGAGGGTATGGCCGGTGGCGGGTTCGACGACCGGGGCGGCGCCGCCGGTGAGGGTCGTTCCGTCCTGCCAGAGCGTCGGTTCGAGGAGCGGCATGGCGCGGGGCCTCCGGTGGGGATGGGCGGGGCGGGGGGCGGCAGCACGCGCCATCGTGCCAGACCGGAGGCACCACATCTGTTCAGTTATTGGGCAGTTGGCAGTCCGCCGTGACCGGAAACGATCGACGGCCGGGCGGCGTACGCCAGTTCAGGGGGCGCGTTCAGCGCTCCAGCACGAGGGCGATGCCCTGACCGACCCCGATGCACAGCGTCGCCATGCCGGTGCCCGAGCCGGCCGCGGCCAGCTGGTGCGCCACCGAGCCGGCCAGCCGCGCCCCGGAGGCGCCGAGCGGGTGGCCGATCGCGATGGCACCGCCGCGCGGGTTGAGCACGGCCGGGTCCAGCTCCGGCCAGGCCGCGACGCAGCCCAACGCCTGTGCCGCGAAAGCCTCGTTGAGCTCCAGGGTGGTCAGGTCGGCCAGACTCCGGCCCGCCTTGGCGAGCGCCCGCTGCACGGCGTCGACCGGGCCCAGGCCGAAGAGCTGCGGCTCGATACCGGTGACCGCGGAGGCACTGATCCGGGCGAGCGGCTCCCGGCCGGTGGCCGCCAGACCTTCCTCGTCCGTCAGCAGCAGCGCCGCCGCGCCGTCGTTGAGCGGGGAGGCGTTGGCAGCCGTCACCGTGCCCGTACCGTCCGTCCGGAAGGCGGGCTTCAGGCGGGCCAGCGCCTCGGGCGTGGAGCCCTCGCGGATGCATTCGTCGCGTACGAGGTCCGCCCCGGGGTACGGGACGACCTCGTCTCCGTACAGCCCGGCGGCCCAGGCGGCCGCCGCCTTGCGGTGGCTCTCCAGCGCGAAGAGGTCCTGGGCCTCGCGGGTGATGCCGTGCTTCTCCGCGATGAGTTCGGCGCCCTCGCCGAGCGAGCCCGTCCACTCCGCGGGCATGCGCGGGTTCGTCATCCGCCAGCCGAGGGTGGTGGACCACATCTGCTGGTGGCCGGCCGGGAAGGCCCGTTCCGGCTTCTGCACCACCCAGGGGGCACGGCTCATCGACTCCACGCCGCCCGCGATGGCGACGGACGCGTCGCCCAGCGCGATCGCCCGGGCGGCCTGGATCACCGCTTCGAGACCCGAACCGCAGAGCCGGTTGACGGTGACCCCGGGGACGGACACCGGGAGCCCGGCGAGCAGTACGGCCATCCGGGCCACGTCCCGGTTGTCCTCGCCCGCACCGTTGGCGTCGCCGAAGACGACGTCGTCGATCCGTGCGGGGTCGAGGTCGGGCGTACGGTCCACCAGCGCCCGCACGACGTGCGCGGCGAGGTCGTCCGGGCGGACCCCGGCGTAGGCGCCGCCGAACTTGCCGATCGGGGTGCGGACGGCGTCGACGACGTACACGTCGCGGACACTGCGTCCGTCGCGGGCGGTGCGGATGCTCATCGGGGCTCTCCTGGGCGGTCCGTACGGGCGGCGCCGGGGCGGTGCCGGGGTCGGCACCCGGTACGGCGCCGGGCGCGCCCGGTGGGGCGCGCCCGCAGTCTCCGTCCGCAGGTCACCGCCTGTCAACGACCCTCTGCCGGCCATGCGCGGACGGCTCGGCCGGCCGGGGCGGACCGTCCCGGGCCTGCGGACCGCAGGCCTGCCGTCACAGGCCTGCCGTCACGACCTGCCGTACGGGCCCGCCGTCAGGTCGACTCCCGGTGGACGGCCACGGCGGCGATCAGGTCGTGGCGCTGCGTGATCTCGGACGGCTCGCGCACCGCCTGGTCCACCAGCGCGGCCAGGTGGTCCCCGGTGGGCAGCTCGATCTGCACCGTACTCAGCCGGGGCCGCAGCAGCCGGCCGATGAGCAGGTCGTCCGCGCCCATGACCGCGACGTCCTCGGGGACCCGCAGGCCCTCGTCGAGCAGGGCGCGCATCAGCAGCATCGCGTACTCGTCGTTGTACGCGAACACCGCGTCCAGGCCGAGGGAGCGCCAGCGGGCGGCCAGGGCGGCGGCCGACTCCTCCGAGTAGGCCATCGGGAGCGGCTCGATCGCGGCGGCCCCGATCGAGCGGGCGCCCTCCAGCCGGGGCGTGGAGAAGAGCTCCAGCCCCTCCTCCTCGGGGACGACCACCCCGATCCGCCGGTGGCCCCGCTCTACGAGGTGGGCGGCGGCCCGCGCGCCGACCTCGCTCTGGTCCATGACGAGGGCGTGGGCCCCGGGGACGCCGACCGGGCCCATCGTTATCACCGCGCGGGCGCCTGCCCGCTTGAGCGTGGCCACGTTGTGCGCGGACAGGGCGATCTCACCGAGGGAGATCACCGCGACCGGGCGCAGCTCGGCCCAGGCGCGGGCGGCCTCGTCGCCGCTGAGGCCGAGGCTGCCGTACTGGACCACGGTGTAGTCGAGGCGGCGCAGCGACCACTGGAGCTCGTTGAGGAAGGCGCTGTAGAGCGGGCCGATCGGCACGTGCGAGGTGGGCAGCAGCACGATCCGGGTGTGCCCGGCGCGCAGGCTGCGGGCGGCGGCGTGCGGCACGTACCCGAGTTCCTCGGCGGCCTGGCGGACCTTGCGGCGGGTCGGTTCGCTGATGCGTACGGCTTCCGCGTTGTTCAGGACGTACGAGACCGTCGCGCGCGACACACCGGCGAGCCGGGCCACGTCGGCGCTGGTCGGCACGGGGGCCGGCTTCGGCGATTTCGATGACTGTGACATTGCCGTCGCATCTTTCCAGACCGATTGCGTCCGGGGGCTAGCGGATGGCCGGAAACGAATGCTACACAGTGGTTACACGATTCATTGACACGTGTAACCCTGGCGTCACATCCCGTTCCCCGGGGCAGCGCAGCACGTGTCCGACCGTGTCCCGCCGTGCCGTCGCCCTGTCGTGTTCCGTCGCACCCCCGCCGTCACGACAGGGCGGCGCGCACCCTCCCCGCACTCCCTCCGAGCCCTCCTCCACGCCCCGTCCCCACACCTCCCTGCGCCCCTCACCCTCACCCACCCTCATCCGCCCGATGAACCCGCCCAGGAGGGCACCGTGGCCCTTTCCTCCCCCGGCGCCGGCACCGCCGGAGCCACCCCTGACGACGCGTCCGCCGCATCCGCCGCCACCGCCGCGCGCGGTCCCGGACGCGGCCTGTTCCCGCTGCTGCTCCTCGGCAACAGCGCGATGTACGCGCTCTACATCGGCGTCGCCGGTGTCCTGCTCGCCCTGCAGGTCGAAGACATCGATCCGGCGAACAAGGTCTCGAACTTCGGCCTGATCGCGGGGGTCTCGGCGATCTTCGCCACGGTCTTCAACCCGGTCGCCGGCGCGCTGTCCGACCGCAGCGGACGGCGCAATCCCTGGATCCTCGGCGGCGGACTCGCCGCCGTACCGGCGATGTTCCTGCTCGGCGTCGCCGACACGATCCTGCTGATCACGATCGCCTGGTGCCTCGGCCAGGCCGTCATGAACGTCTACCAGGCCGCCCTCACCTCCGTGGTCCCCGACCGGGTCCCGAAGTCCGCCCGCGGCAAGGCCTCCGCGGCCGTAGGGCTCGGCCTGCCCTTCGGCTCCGCCCTCGGCGCGCTGCTCGGCGCTGCCTTCTCGGAGGACTACCGCACCGGGTACCTCGTATTCGGCGCGATCGTGGCGGGCGCCGCGGTACTGTTCACCGCCTGCACGCGCGAGGAGCGGCTCCCGGCGCGCGCCCCGATGCCCGTCAGGGCGCAGCTCGCCGCCTTCACCGGCGCCCTGCGGGACCATGACTTCCGGTGGGCCTTCATCGGGCGGGCGCTGCTGGTCCTCGGGTACTTCGCGGTCAGCGGCTACCAGCTGTACATCCTCCAGGACCACACGGTGCTGCCCGACGGCATGGAGCCGGAGGCCGCGGTGGCGGTGCTCATGCCGCTGACCAGCGTGGCGATGGTCGTTTCCACGGTCCTCGGTGGTTACCTCTCCGACCGGTTCGACCGCCGCAAGCTCTTCGTGGGCGCCTCCGCGCTGCTGTCGGCCGTCGCGCTCGTGATCCCCGCCGTGTCGACCAGCTGGACGGCGATGCTGGCCTTCGCGGCCGTCAACGGGCTCGCCTTCGGCTGCTACATGGCCGTGGACACGGCGCTGGTGACCATGGTGCTCCCGAAGGCGGAGGACGCGGCCCGCGACATGGGTGTGCTCAACATCGCCAACGCGGGACCGCAGATCATCGCGCCGTTCATCGCCTCGGTGATCGTCTCGCTGAGCGGCGGCTACACGGCGCTGTTCGTCGTAGCGGCGGCCCTGGCGGTGGCGGGCGCCCTGGCGGTGAAGCCGATCCGCAGCGTGCGGTGAGGGCCGGCGGGCACCGCCGCTTTCGATTCCGGGGACCTCTCCCCGCCCCACTCCCCCTCCGGCTCTTCCCTCCCACGCTTTTGCCGTGCACCCCGTTTCCCGAGAAAGGCATCACCGTGCAACTGCACACCCACACCTGGGGCGAGGGCGACCGCGTCGCCCTCCTGATCCACGGCATGATGGCCGACCACCGGACCTGGCGCCGGGTGGGTCCCGCACTCGCCGAGCGTGGCTACCGCGTCATCGCCGTGGACCTGCGGGGTCACGGCGCCAGCGGGCGCGGCGAGTACAGCCCGAAGCTCTTCGCGGACGACGTGGTCGAGACCCTGCCGACCGGCGCCGACCTCGCCATAGGCCACTCGCTGGGCGGGCTGGCCCTCTCCCTGGCCGCGGACCGGCTGAAGCCGAAGCGGGCGGTGTTCTCCGACCCGGCCTGGCATCTGGCCAGCCCGGCAGAGGACCTGGGTCCGGAGGTGTTCGTGCAGTTCAAGTCCGCACCCAGGGAGCAGATCAAGGCGATGAACCCGCGCTGGGAGGAGGCCGACGTCGACGTCGAGCTGGAGACCCTGGCCCTGTGGGACGAGTCGACGGCGCTGAGCCTGGCCCCGTTGTTCGGTACGGACCTGATGCCGCCGGCGCCGGTGGTCCCCTCGCTCGTACAGCTCGCCGATCCGAGCTTCCTCATCTCCCCGGAACGGGCCGCGCACCTCGAGGAGCGCGGATTCGAGGTGCGGTCGGTCACCGGCGCCGGACACACCATCCACCGGGACGACTTCGACGGGTTCATGGCCTCGCTGGAAGGCTGGATCCAACCGCTCTAGCCACCCTCGGCCCCTGCCCGTTACCGTCGGTCCTACCGAGCGGTAACGGGGAGGTCCGATGTCGGTGACGTCAGGTACGAAGGCTTCAACTGTCCCTCCTGCGGACCCTTCCGGTTGTCCCGGGCTGGTCGACACGGCGCGGGCACTCGCCGAAGGAGGCATCTCCGCACGCCGGTTGACCGAGGAGGCCCTGGAGCGGATCTCAGCCGCGCAGCCCGAGCTCAACGCCTTCCGGATCGTACGGACCGAGGCCGCGCTCGCCGAGGCGGACGCGGCCGACCGGCGGCTGGCCGCAGGCGAGCGGCTCCCGCTGCTCGGCGTACCGGTCGCCGTCAAGGACGACATGGACGTGACCGGGGAGCCGACCGCCTTCGGCTGCGCCGGGGAGTTCCCGCCGAAGACCGCCGACAGCGAGGCCGTACGGAGGCTGCGCGCGGCCGGCGCAATCATCGTCGGCAAGACCCAGACGCCGGAACTGGGGCAGTGGCCCTTCACGGAGGGCCCGGCGTTCGGCGTGACCCGCAATCCGTGGAACCCGGCCTACACGCCCGGCGGTTCCTCCGGCGGCTCGGCGGCCGCCGTGGCCGCGGGACTGGTCCCGGCGGCGCTCGGGTCCGACGGGGCGGGTTCGGTACGGATCCCCGCGGCCTGGACCCATCTGGTGGGGGTCAAGCCGCAGCGGGGACGCATCTCCACCTGGCCGGAGCCGGAGTCGTTCCACGGGCTGACGGTCAACGGCGTGCTGGCCCGCACCGTCGCCGACGCGGCGCTCCTGCTGGACGCCGCGAGCGGCCAGCACCCCGGGGACCGGCACCACCCGGCACCCGTCTCGGCGGTCGAGGCGACCGGCCGCACCCCTCGCCGGCTGCGCATCGCCCTGTCGTTCGGGATGGCCTTCACGGCGACGCCGAAGTCCCTCGATCCGGAGGTCCGTTCGGCCGTGGAGCGACTGGCCGGGCGGCTCGAGTCGCTGGGCCACGAGGTGGTCCCGGAGGACCCGCGCTACGGGCAGATCGGCCTGACCTTCGTCCCCCGGGCGACCCGGGGCGTACGGGACTGGGCGTCCCGGGTGCCGGATCCCGCCCTGCTGGACCCGCGCACGCACGAGGCCATGCGCACGGGCCGCATCCTGGGCGGGCTGCCGCTACGGGTGTCCCGCCGGGCGGAAGTGCTGCTGCGGCGGCGGATCGGGGAGATCTTCGGCCGGTTCGACGTGGTCCTGACCCCGACGACGGCAACTGCGCCGCTCCGGATCGGGGCCCTGTCCGGGCTGGGGGCGATGGCCACGGACCGGGCGATGATCGCGGCCTGCCCGTACGCCTGGACGTGGAACGTCCTGGGCTGGCCGGGGGTCAACGTCCCGGCGGGCCTCACGGCCGATGGCCTCCCGATGGGAGCCCAGCTCCTGGGCCCGGAGGGAGCGGAACCGCTGCTGCTGGCGCTGGCTGCGCAGGCGGAGGCGGCGGAGGCCTGGACGCAGAGGTGGCCGGGCGGGGGGTGAGGGGGCGGGGAATGAGGGGCGGGGAATGAGGGGGTCGGGTGAGCTGACGGGGGTGGGGGGCGGGGTCCGTGCGCCCGGCGCCGGTGGAGTTGGTCGGAGGCCAGGGGCCGGGGTCTGCCGACCCGGCGCCGGGAGGGTCGGCCGGGACGCCCTGGTCGGGGTGCCGGCCGACCGGCGTCGGTGTGTGTCCGGGGGCGTCCCGTCAGTCCACTGTCCTTCCGTGTCGTGCCGGTCCCTCAAGGGCGCTCCCTGCGGTCGCGTCGCTTCGCGATGT
>NZ_JBVING010000026.1:0-64380 GCF_055579465.1 Streptomyces sp. NPDC032745
GGGGGACCCTGTGGGAGAGTAGGACGCCGCCGAACAATCATTGTAGAAAGCCCCGTACCGGGTATCCGGTACGGGGCTTTTCTGCGTTTACGGGCATTGGCCGAAACGGGCCAGGTAGTGCCAGACCCGTTTCAGGGCCTGTTCGTCGTACCGGCCGGTGCGGGCCGCCTCGCCGATGATGCGGGGGGTCAGGGTGCCCGCCACGGCGATGGCCGTGCCGAGGTCGACGTATGCCTGGCCCCGGTAATCGGGGTGGCGGCGGAGTTCGTCGACGGTGAGGTGGAAGCCGCCGTGCCATTCGAGCGCGCAGGGGAGCTTCTCGGCGGCCGCCTCGACCTCGGTGTCCCGATAGCTGGGGTCCAGTACGAGTGCGGCGACGTCGCGGTCGAGGCGGACCGGGGCGTGGATCTGGGCCTCGATGTAGTCGTCCAGGGCGTCCTGGTCGTCGGCCTCAGCGAGGGCGATCAGGGACATCCGGTCGGCGACGCCGAAGGATTCGGGCTCGAGATAGCTGTCCGGGTAGCAGAACGTGGTCCGGGTCAAGACCTCCGCGGTGAGGCGGAAGTGCGCGGAGCCGAAGCGGGGTGCGGCGCCGGCCGGGCTGCGGCGGAAGTTCAAGGCCCCGTAGACGGGGCGGGCTTCGGCCGGTGCGTCGTCGTAGGCGCCTGCGAAGATGCGGCTCTCCCAGTGCCAACGGGCCCCGCCTGCATGGGCGGTGAGGCCGCCGTTGCTGGTGCCCGTGACGAACTGCGAGCGGTACACGCCGTCCTCGGCCAGCGCGGTGAGGATCGGGCGGTCGCCGAAGACGCGGTCGGGGTGGAAGTTGAGCGTCACCGTGAGGGCCGGGTCCAGCGGGGGGCCCGACGAGAGATCGGTGACGTGTCGGAGAGCCCGGACGTGTGGATTCATGGATGCAGTGTGCATCAGCCATGTGATGGGATACGGGATCATGAACCAGCATGTGATGCGTCCGGTGCGGGCGGATGAGTGGGAGAAGGTCAAGGAGCTGCGGATCGCCGCTCTGAACGACCCGGCGGCGCCGGTGGCCTTCCTGGAGACCCTGGCCGAAGCGGAGGCCAGGCCCGATGAGTTCTGGCAGGACCGGGCTCGGGGGGCTTCGCACGGGCGGAGCGCGCGGCAGTTCGTGGCCGAGGCGCCGGACGGGCAGTGGGTCGGGTCGGTGACCGTCCTGGTCGAGGAGGGCGGGACCACCGACTTCTTCGAGCGGGCCGTCGAGCAGACCCAGGGGCACGTGGTGGGCGTGTTCGTACGGGCGGAGCAGCGGGGCACCGGGGTGACCGACGCCTTGTTCACGGCTGCGCTGGACTGGGCCTGGTCGCTGGAGGGGCCGGCGCTGGAGCGTGTACGGCTCTTCGTGCACGAGGACAACCCGCGGGCCGGGGCCTTTTACCGGCGGTTCGGGTTCCGGGCGAGCGGGCAGGTCGTGCCGGTGCCGGTGACGATGCCGGTGGCCGCGGATGCGGGGGCCAAGGAGTTCGAGTACGTCATTGCGCGGCCGTAGTCAGCTGTGGGTGGGTTCGAAGGCTGCCTCGGGCCAGCGGGCGCGGGCCTGTTCGCGGCTGCGGCACAGGGCGAGCAGGGGGAGCGGCGAATCCTGGAGCAGCTCGGGGAGCTGGGGGATCGGGGCCACGGCCGCGACGTCCTCGAGGACCAGCGTGAGTGGTGGGTCGAGCCGGCCGTGGGATGACCGTGCGGCCATGCGGCGGCCGTGCTCGACCACGCTCGCGGCGAGTGCGGTGAGCAGGGGCATCGCACCCGGGTGGGTGCGGGGGTCTTCCAGCGGTTCGCCCACCATGTAGAGGGTGCCCCCTTCGTTCACGAACGATGCGAGGGTGAGTGCATCTGTTCGGTTCGGGTTGCAGGCCTCGCGGATGTGGATGGACGTGAGGCAGGAGAGGGCGCGGGCCGTCAGGTGCTGCGCCTGCTCGCGGCGTTCGGGGTGGGCGGTGAGGGCGCTCTCGAGTTCGCCGGCGGCGCCGGGGGCGGCCTGGGGGTGCGTGCGGAGGATGCGGACCGGGTCCTGGGCGCTGTTGCCCTGGGCCCAGCGGTGCAGCTGCTTGAACGGACGGTTGTCGAGGGCGGCGGCCTGGAGCCAGCTGCGCAGGAGCGTTTCCGCGGTGTCGGCGACGGCTGCGTCCATGCGGGCCTGGGGGCGTACGGGGGCCAGGAGCGCGGTGGCGCGGGCGGCGGCGGTGTCGCGGTCGGCGCAGGCGTCGGCGGGGTTCCAGTGCATGCGGGCCGGGGTGTCGCAGAGGTGCGAGGGGTCGTAGAGGAGGACCGGGCCGAGTTTGGCGCGGGCGTCCTTGGTCTCCGCCCAGAGGGCGGGGGAGGAGGTGAGGACCAGGGCCGCACCTTCTGCTGCCGCCAGGGCTTGGAGGGCCAGGGGGTGGCGCTGGGCCGGGGAGCCGTAGGCCATGCCGGTGGGGCTGCCGCCGCCGTTGCCGCCGCCGTTGCCGCCGCCGTTGCCGGGGGCGCTGCCCACGTGCCCCCGCGCCTCGAACGCCGGCGGTGCTGGATGTGCCGCCGGGGCTGGGATGGGCAGCGTGGGTGCGTGGTGCGGCGGCGTGGGTGCGTGGTGCGGCTCGGCCGGGGTCGGGATCGTGGGGCCGCCGTTGCCGGGGGCGCTGCCCCCGTGCCCCCGCGCCTCGAACCCCGGCGGGGCTGGATTTGCCCCCGGGGCCGAGTTGGGCGGCGCGGCTGGGTTGGGCGCCGGGGGTGGGTTGGGCGCCGCGGCTGGCTTGGTGCGGCGGGACTTCGTGCGGGCGAACACACCCAT
Source organism: Streptomyces sp. NPDC032745 (assembly GCF_055579465.1). Taxonomy (NCBI): domain Bacteria; kingdom Bacillati; phylum Actinomycetota; class Actinomycetes; order Kitasatosporales; family Streptomycetaceae; genus Streptomyces; species Streptomyces sp. NPDC032745. The sequence continues at coordinate 2,798 of NZ_JBVING010000026.1, forward strand.
CACGAAAATCGTCAGGACGAGCAGGATCAGCAGCTGGCTGATGAACAGGCCCCAGAAGAGGCCCCAGCCCGAGAGGGCCGTCGGGTCCGTGTCGGGCCAGGCTCCCGGGACGTCGTGGGGTTGAGCTATCAGGGCGCGGACCGCCCCCGGGGTGCGGGTGAACGTCACCGTGGACGGCCAGGAACCCTTGGCGAAGAGCGCGGCCAGGCCCGTGGATGTCCAGACCAGGGCCGCCAGGCCCAGCAGGAACGCCAGGAGGGTGAGGAGGAGGGCGTCTGGGATGCCGCCTGGCTTCCCGTTGGGTTCGTGCATTACGCCACCGTTGTTGCCGAGCCCGGGCCGCCGTTGCGGTGGCGTTCCATGAGGAGGGCTCTCTCCTCCGCCTCCAGTTCGGCTGCCAGTAGGTCGTCGGGGAGCTGGGGCTGGGATGAGGATTCCGTCATGGCGCGGTCCGTGTAGACCAGGGGGCGTTCCGCCTCTGTGATCAGGTGTTTGACCACCTGGACGTTGCCGTTGACGTCCCAGACCGCGATGCCCGGGGTGAGGGTCGGGATGATTTCCACAGCCCAGCGGGGCAGGCCCAGGACCCGGCCTGTCGCTCGGGCCTCGTCCGCCTTCTGGGCGTAGATCGTGCGGGTGGACGCCATTTTCAGGATGGCTGCCGCCTCGCGTGCTGCGGCGCCGTCGACCACGTCGGACAGGTGGTGGACGACGGCTACGAAGGAAAGGCCCAGGCGGCGGCCGAACTTCAGGAGGCGCTGGAACAGCTGGGCCACGAAGGGGCTGTTGATGATGTGCCAGGCCTCCTCCACCAGGAAGATGCGCTTCTTGCGGTCCGGGCGGATCCAGGTGTGTTCCAGCCAGACGCCGACGATCGCCATCAGGATCGGCATCGCGATCGAGTTGCGGTCGATGTGGGAGAGGTCGAAGACGATCAGCGGGGCGTCGAGGTCGATGCCGACGGTCGTGGGGCCGTCGAACATGCCGCGCAGGTCGCCGTCGACCAGGCGGTCGAGTACGAGGGCCACGTCGAGGCCCCAGGCGCGGACATCGTCTATGTCGACGTTCATGGCCTCCGCGGACTCGGGCTCCGGATGGCGGAGTTGTTCCACGATGTCCGTGAGGACCGGTTGGCGGTCGCGGATCGTGTCGACGACGTACGCGTGCGCGACCTTGAGCGCGAAGCCGGAGCGCTCGTCGAGGCCGTGTCCCATGGCGACTTCGATGATGGTCCGGAGCAGCGCGAGCTGGCCGGTCGTCGTGATCGCCGGGTCGAGGGGGTTGAGGCGGATCCCGTCGTCGTTGGCGGCGATGGGGTCCAGGCGGATGGGGGTTATCCCCAGCTGCTGGGCGATGAGGTTCCACTCGCCGACGCCGTCCTCGCCCTGGGCGTCGAGGACGACGACCTGGCGGTCCCGGAAGCGGAGCTGGCGCAGCACGTACGTCTTTTCCAGGGCGGACTTGCCGTTGCCGGATTCGCCGAGGACCAGCCAGTGGGGGGCCGGGAGCTGCTGGCCGTACAGCTGGAAGGGGTCGTAGATGTAGCCCTTGCCGCTGTAGACCTCGCGGCCGATGATGACGCCGGAGTCGCCGAGGCCGGGGGCGGCGGTGGGCAGGTAGACGGCCTGCGCCTGCCCGGTGGAGGTGCGTACGGGCAGGCGCGTGGTCTCGACCTTGCCGAACAGGAAGCTGGTGAAGGCGTCCGTCAGAGCGGACATGGGATCTCGCATGGGCGGCACTTCCCTCCAGCTAGCGTCGGATGCCGGTGGCGAACGGCAGGGTGTTGACGAAGGCGCGGTGGTGCTCGCGGTCACACCATTCGAGCTTCAGGTACGACTTGCCCGCCGAGGCGCGGATGGTGCGCTTGTCCCGGGCGAGGGCCTCCGGCGATCGCGACGACACCGTGATGTACCCGACCAGGTTGACTCCTGCCGCACCGCTGGCGAGATCTTCACCCCTCTGGTCCAGCCGGCCGTGGGCGGCGATGTCGCGGGGGTCGACGGTCCGGTTCATCTTGGCGGCGCGGCTGGCGTCGGCCTCGTCGTTGGTCTTCTCGGTGAGCATGCGCTCGATGGCCACCTCGGTGGGCTCCAGATCCATGGTGACGGCGACGGTGCGGATCACGTCCGGGGTGTGGACGAGGAGGGGCGCGAGGAAGTTGACGCCGACCGGGGTCATCGGCCACTCCTTCACCCAGGCCGTGGCGTGGCACCAGGGGGCGCGGGTGGAGGACTCGCGGGTCTTGGCCTGGAGGTACGTGGGTTCCACCGCGTCGAGTTCGGCCGGCCAGGCGTTGCGCTTGGTCATGGCCTGGATGTGGTCGATGGGGTGGTCCGGGTCGTACATGGAGTGCACGAGGGAGGCGAGGCGGCCCTGGCCCAGTGGCTGGCGGACGCGGATGTCGGCCTCGGCGAGGCGGGCGCAGATGTCGGTGAGCTCGCGGGCCATGACGATGGCGAGGCCGGCGTCGCGGTCGAGCTTGCGGCCCTTGTGGGGGGTGCCGGCGCGGGCGATGGTGTGGGCCTCGGCGGCGAGTTCGCGCGTGTAGTGCATGCAGGCGACGAGGTACGCGCGGTGCTGCTCGGAGGAGGTGGAGACCATCGACTGGAGCTGGTCGTACGAGTCGCGCAGCCAGACGGGGGCTTTGGTGTCGCCGCGCTGGGCGACGTCCTTGGCGTGGGCGTCCGGGTCGGCGGGGAGCGTACGGGCGAGCATCTGGAGGCGGGTGACGAAGCCGTCGCCGTTGGCCACGTGCTTGAGGAGGGTGCCGAAGCGGTCGACGAGGGCTTCCTGGTCCTCGCTGTCGCGCAGGCCGACGCCGGGTCCCTCGATCTCGATGGCGGCGGTGACGGTTCTGCGGTCGGCGTGGAGGAGTACGGCGATCTCGTCGGGGCCGAAGGGGGCGGCGAGCCAGTTGATCCGGCCGATGCCGGGGGGCGGGCCGACCTCGACCTCGCGGCCGTCGGCGGCGCGGACGCCGGCCTCCATGGCGCTGGAACGGTAGGTCGTACCGCGGCGCAGGGTGCGCTTGTAGCTGCGGTTGATCTCGAACCACTTGTAGAAGGTGCGGCCCTTGTACGGGACGTACACGGCGGCGAGCGCGACCATGGGGAAGCCGGCGAGGCTGACGATGCGCAGGGTGAGTTCGGGGACGAGCAGGCCGCTCATCATGCCGAGGAAGGCGCCGGCGATGATCAGGGCGATCTCGCCGCTCTCGCGGTTCTTGCCGACGATCGCGTTCGGCCGGGCCCGGCCGATGAGATACGTGCGGCGGGGCGCGACCGGGTGCAGCTGGTGTGACTGGGTCGTCAACGCCCGTCACCTCCTGTGTTCCTCGTACTCGAGCTCGTGCGGGGCGGGGGTGCGGCGGAGGGGACGGATCCGCCGCCGGCCCCGCCGCCGGAGGTGGGGCGGCTGCTGTGTGCGGCCACGCCTCCGGAGAGGGGGTTGGCGGGGCGGGGGGCGCTGGAGCCGCCGCCGTCACCGCCTCCGCGGTGGGCGCCGCGGCTGCTGTGCGTCTTGATGCCCTGGGAGACGAGGGAGGCCGGGGAGCTGATGACGGCGGCGGCCTGGGCGCCGTCGGTGGCCTTGCTGCGGTTGGAGCGGGCGGAGGCGATCTCGTCGCCGAAGCCGGGGACGAAGCGGTAGATCATCGCGGAGGCGAAGATCGCCAGGAGGATGATGGCGAGGCCGGAGACGACGGCGGAGAAGGCGTTGGGGCCCTTCTCGCCGGCGAGGGCTCCGGCGAGGCCGAGGACGATGACGATGACCGGCTTCACGAGGATGACGGCGATCATGATGCCGGCCCAGCGGCGGACGTGGCCCCAGAGGTTCCGGTCGACGAGCCCGGCGTAGACGACGACGCCGAGGAGGGCGCCGACGTAGAGCAGGGCGGCCCGGATGAACAGCTCGAGGAAGAGGACGCCGGCGGCGAGGACGGTGACCAGGGAGACGACGATCAGCATGATCGGGCCGCCGCCGATGGAGTCGCCCTTCTTGAGGGCCTCGATGAAGGAGCCGAAGAAGACGTCGGTCTGGCCGCCGCTCGCCGATGCGATGACTTCTGTGACGCCGTCGGTTGCGGAGACGACGGTGTAGAGGATCAGCGGGGTGAAGGCGGAGGCGAGGACGGTGAGCCAGAGGAAGCCGACGGCTTCGGAGATGGCGGTGGTGAGGGGGACGCCGCGGATGGCGCGCTTGGCGACGGCGAAGAGCCAGAGGACGAGCGTGAGGATGGTGGAGGCGGCGAAGACGATGGCGTACTGCTTGAGGAAGGCGCCGTTGGTGAAGTCGACGTTGGCCGTGCCGTTGATCGCTTTGCTGAGCTCGGTGACGATCCAGGCGGCGGCGTCGGCGCAGCCTCTTGCGAGGGAGTTGAGCGGGTTGAGGGCGTCGGAGGGGTCGTTGGAGACACCGGGACGGGGTGCGCCGCCCTTGGCCGCGCCATCCCCGAGTTCGCAGTACTGCTTGGAGGGGCCGCTGAGTGCGGCACAGGGGTCGGTGCTCGCCTGCGGCGACGGAGACGCCGACGGAGTGGGACCGGGTGCGGCGTAGGCGCGGGTCGCCAGCGCTACGACGGCCATGTGGACGGAGGCAATGAGTCCCAGCCGGAGCCGGAGGCTAGCGGGCATAGGTGAACCCTCCGAACTCCTTGATTGCCTTGCTGATGTCATCGGACGTGGCGGCGGGGACGTCGCCGGGGACCGGCGCGGGTCCGTCCTGCGACGCCTCGGAGCTGACCTTCCAGTCGCTTCCGGTCCAGGCCAGATCGAACGTCCACGTTCTCCAGGTGGTCCGGACCGGGTCGGTGGACTTGGGGCCTGACATGCCGATCAGGCCGGTGTACCAGACCGAGATCTTCGCGCTGGTCGGGCTGTAGTTGTCGACGCGGGTGCCGACCGGCACGGTACGGGTGACGAAGGTGCTGTCCTGCGGAGGGTTGCCGTTGGCATCGAGGCCGAGCTTGGCGAGGAAGGCGGCGGAGTACGCCTCGTCCTGTGGGCCCTTCAGCCGCGCCGCCGCATCGGATGTGTAGATGCCGTCCACGAGGGCGTGGCGGCTGTTTTTCTTGAACATGACGTCGGAGCCGAGCGCGACCGCGTAGTTGGCGGCGGCCGACTGGGCTCCCTGTTCGTCGTGCGCGAAGCCCTTCGGGATGGCGCCGTTCTTGCCGTCCACCGGGCGGGTGCCTGTGGCTGATGTGGAAGTGGCGGCGGGTGGGGTCTGGTCGTCGGGGGTTCTGGGGCTGTCCGAGGACTGGTTCGCGAACGCGATCGCGGCGACCAGGAGGACCACCACGCCGACCACCGTGACCAGGCCGCGGGAGGCGCGGGGGGTGCGGCGGGGGGTGCCGTACGGGTCGGAGGGGGCGTCCGGGAGGCGGGTGCGGGTCTGGCCCGTGCCGCCGACTTCGCCGTACCCGCTGCCGACGCCACCGCCGTACTGGTCTTCGTTGCTCATTCCGTGTCCGCCCCCTCTGCGTCGTACGACGGTGGTGTGGTGATTCCTCATCAGGTCCGGCAGCCGGTGGGCGGCCCGGCTAGACGGCCATTCCGTAGACGATGGTGAAGAGGGTGCCGAGGGAGCCGATGATGAAGACGCCGGTGAGGCCGGCGACGATCAGGCCCTTGCCCTGTTCCGCGCTGAACGTGTCGCGCAGGGCGGTCGCGCCGATGCGCTGCTTGGCCGCGCCCCAGATGGCGATGCCGAGGCAGAGGAGGATCGCAACGGCCATGACCACCTCGATCATGACCTTCGCTTCGTTGCCGAGACTGCCGAACGGCCCCCAGTTCGGGGCGATTCCGCCGATGATGGTGGTGATGTCGCCCTTTTCGGCTGCCAGGATCATGTAACTCACCGCCCCTGTATGGGTAGTTCCGGTAGCCCGTGCCCGACGGCAGGGGTCACGTACTATCTTCGCTGATGAAACCGCGGTCGTACGTCGACTTGACGGCTCTCTTTACCTGATCTCCCGGCCCTTGGCCCGCTCGCGCGCTCTGACCTGGGCACGGGCGGTGGGTATGCGAAAGAACGTATGGTCACTCTGTGTACCACGGGGGGTGACCCCGGGCAACGATTGCCCTCTCGGCTTGCGGGGGGCTGCTCGGGGGGCCGCCGTTCGGCGCAGTGTGCGGGCGTGTCGTTGGGCCGAGCCGCTGACGTTCGTCCGACATTCCGTCAGTCGTTCCATCCTTTCGGCGGGTTGCGGGAGATGCTCCAGGCCGTTCGGTAGGACGACGCGAGGAGTGACGGATGGGTTCCGCAGTGAAGGCCGGACGGCGCGCGTGGCTGGCCGGCGGGTTCGCAGTGCCGCTGGCGATCGTGCTCATGGGTGCCTCCGTTCCGGCGGCGGCTGCCGCTGAGGGGACGGCTGCGGCGGTGGCGCCCGGCTGGGGCGGCAGCAGGTGTCCGGAGCCGGATGTGAGAACGCTGCCGGCGTCGGCGCCGAAGGCTGCCAGGGCCGCCAAGATGAGGAAGGCCGGCAAGGCGGCGCCGCCCAATCCGTGTGCCGGGCCGAAGGGTGACCGGGGGCCGCAGGGGCCCAAGGGCGACCGGGGGCCCCAGGGGCCGAAGGGCGACCACGGGCCGAAGGGCGACCACGGGCCGAAGGGCGACCACGGGCCGAAGGGCGACCGCGGGCCGAAGGGCGACCGCGGGCCGGCGGGGCCGCACGGGCAGCCGGGGCCGTGCCAGGACATCGACACGACCCGGGGGGAGAGCGACCTGGAGTTCAGCGCCGTCCTGCACCGGGGCAGGACGTTCCTGGGCGTGCGCGACACGGCGCCGGTCGGGGCGTACACCTGGCGGGACCTCACCACGCCGCTGAACCCTGGGCATCCGCGGAACGCGTGCGGGGTGTCGGTCAACACCGTGGGCCCCACGGTGTACGTGAAGGTGCTGACGACCCAGGGCGACGTGTTCGAGAACCAGTGCGCGTACACGGGGACCGGCGTGCTCACCTGTCCGTCGGGGTGGACGGCCATCATCAGGCCCCCAGGGGCGTTGTCAGTGCCGCGCGTCAGAGTGGAGGGATGACGACTGGAACTCCCTGGACCCTGACGGACATCGAAGCGGCCATCCGGGCGGGGTGGTCGGCCGAGACCTGCTCGCCCGATGACGTCGAGCGGGCGCCTTGGACGGCCGACAACCCTGCCTGGGGGCACTGCGACATCACGTCGCTGGTGGTGCAGGACCTGATGGGCGGCGGGCTGATGGTCGGGGAGGTCTGGCTCGAGGGGGAGCAGGACGGGTTCCACACGTGGAACGTGCTCCCCGGGGGGATACAGGTGGACCTGACGCGGGAGCAGTTCCGCCGGGGCCAGGTGGTGACGGAGGGGCGGCTGATGGGGCCGCGGCCGCAGGGGCGGCTGCCGCGGCGCTGGGAGGAGTACCAGCTGCTGCGCGGGCGGGTCGAGGCCGCGCTGGGGGCGATCGGCGGGTGAGCTCCGGGCTGCCGGAGCCCTGGGCTGCCGGATCCCCGGCCGTCGGGGCCTCGGCCGTCGGATCCCCGGCCGTCGGAGTCCGGGGGTGAGGCCGGGCCGTTGGGGCCTCGGCTGTCGGAGTCCGGGCCGTCGGATCCCCGGCCGTCGGAGTCCGGCGGTGAGGCCGGGCCGTCGGGGCCTCGGCCGTCTGAGTCCGGGCCGTCGGAGTCCCGCCGTCGGAGTCCGGGGGTGAGGTCGGGCCGTTGGGGCCTCGGCTGTCGGAGTCCGGGCCGTCGGGGCCTCGGCCGTCGGAGTCCCGGCCGTCTGAGTCCGGGCCGTCGGATCCCCGGCCGTCGGAGTCCGGGGGTGAGGCCGGGCCGTTGGGGCCTCGGCTGTCGGAGTCCGGGCCGTCGGAGTCCCGGCCGTCGGAGTCCGGGGGGTGAGGCCGGGCTCCGCGGGCGGGTTTACGCGGACCAGTGCGCGGGGCGGGCCAGCGTCGGGGGGATCTTGGTGCCGGCGTCGCCCCGGGCTGCGTTGAGCTGGGGCTGGGTCAGGAAGAGGGCGTCGCGGAGGTCCGCCCCGCGCAGGTCGGCGTCGCGGAAGTCCGCGCCGATCAGGTCGGCGAGGCGGAGGTCGGCGCCGCTGAGGTTCGCGGCGATGAGGTAGGCGCCGCGGAGGTTGGCGCCGCGCAGGTCCGCGCCCGCGAGGCGGGCGCCCATCAGGTCGGCGCCGCGGTGGTTCTTCTTGCGGGCCGGGGCCTTGGCGCGCGCCAGCTCGCTGGCGCGCAGGAGGAGCGTGTTGATGCGCCCGCGGAGGTCGCCCACGTCCAGGGCGGTGAGGGCGTCCGCGTCGGCTGCGGTCCACTGCGTGGTCTCGGTCAGCGTTCGGCGCAGGTCCGCGTGGACCGGGGCGGCCGCCGGGAGGGCGAGCGCCTCGGTGACGTAGAAGAGCAGCTCGTGCAGCTGCCGCAGCACCGGGAAGACCTCGTACATCCGCGCGGCCGTGCCGGGGTGCGTGCGCCAGTCCCGGCCGCCGAAGGTGACCTGGGAGACCTGCTGGCCCGCGCCGAAGCAGTCGAAGACGGTGCAGCCCTGGAAGCCCTTGTCGCGCAGCCGGGTGTGGATGCCGCAGCGGAAGTCCTGCTGGAGGTTCTTGCAGGGCGTTCCGGCGGCCTTGTTCACCGCGAAGTCGTTGGACTTGGCGAAGGGCAGGGCGACGCAGCAGAGCGCGAAGCAGTTCGAGCAGTCTGCCTGCAGGACGGGGAGGACGGGGAGGGCGGGGAGGGCGGGGTCAGCGGGAGTGGCGGGAGTGGCGGACACCCGTCCATTGTCACCGGTCGGGAGCGGTCAGCCGCATCTGCAGGGCCGACCAGAAGACGCCGTCGACCTCCTCCACGTCCTCCAGTACCTGTTCGGTGCGGAAGCCGAGCTTCTCGTAGAGGCGTACGGCCGCGGTGTTGTGGGTGTAAACGCCGAGGTCGAGCGAGGGCAGGCCGAGCTCGTCGAAGGCGCGGGCGACGGCGAGTGTGAGGAGGGTCTCGCCGAGGCCCCGGCCACGTGCCTCGGGGGCGATCAGTACGCGGCCCAGGCGGGTGCCGCGTACGGAGACGTGGCCGAGGGGCTGTCCGTCCGGGGATACCGCGGTCCAGGTGTGGCGGTCCGGGTCGGCGGCGTAGGCGGTGAGCTGGGCGTCGTCCAGCGGCCAGGTGAAGGCGGGTCCCGCCCAGGTGACGAGCTCGGCCCGGTTGGTGATCCAGCGGTGCAGGGCCGCGGCGTCGTCCGCGGGGCGGAACGGGCGCAAGGTGAGGGGCGAGGGGGAGGGGGAGGGGGAGGGGGGTGTCGTGTTCATGTCTCAAGTATTCGGGTACGGAACCCGGTTGATCGCGGGGGCCGGTGCGGTGAGCATCCGTACATGACAGAAGTGATCGCAGTTGCCGTCATCACCCTCCTCGCCGTGATCAGCCCCGGCGCCGATTTCGCGATGGTCGTCCGGAACAGCTATCTGTACGGGCGGCCCACCGGGCTGTTCGCGGCGGCCGGTGTCGCGGCCGGCGTGCTCGTGCACGTCTCGTACACGATGCTCGGGGTCGGTCTTCTCATCGCCTCCTCCACGGCCCTGTTCACGGCGATCAAGCTGGCGGGCGCCGCGTACCTGGTGTGGATCGGGATCCGGACCTTCCGGGCGCGGGCCGAGCTGAGCGTGGACCTGGAGTCCAAGCCGCAGCTGACCCGGCTGGGTGCGCTGCGGTCCGGGTTCCTGACCAACGTGCTCAATCCGAAGACCACGCTGTTCGTGGTGTCGACGTTCACGCAGGTCGTCAATCCGGACACCCCGGTGTGGCAGCAGGCCGGGTACGGGCTGTTCATGTCGGCGGCGCACCTGGGCTGGTTCGGCGCGGTCGCGCTGTTCTTCTCGAACTCCCGGCTGCGCGACCGGATGCTGAAGGCGCAGAAGGCGCTGAACCGGGCGATCGGCTCGGTGCTGGTGGGGCTCGGTGTCGGGCTGGGCTTCGCCCGCTGAGGTCCGTTGTTCCGCGAAGGCCTGGCGAGGCGGGTTACCTGTCGGTAGCGTGCCGGTCATGGCGATCTCCGAGGCGTTCTTCGAGCGGGTCGATGCCGGGCGGTTCCTGGCCACCGAGTACACACGCGGGCCGTGGGACCCCGGCTCGCAGCATGCCGGGCCGCCGGCCGCGCTGCTCGGCCGGGCCGTGGAGGAGCGGGCGGGCGCCCGCGCCGACATGCGGATCGCGAGGATCACGTACGAGATCCTGCGGCCGGTGCCGATCGGCCCGCTGGAGATCACCACGTCGGTGCTCCGGGCCGGCCGCAGCACGGAGGTGGTCGAGGCCGCCCTCGCCCCGGCCGGGGCCGCGCCGGTGATGCTCGCGCGGGCGCTGCGGATCCGGGTGGCCGAGGAGGCCGTACCCGGTGTGGCCCCGGGGCCGCAGCTGCCGCCGCCCGGGGAGGTGGAGGTGACGCCGTTCTTCCCGGTGCCGTGGGAGACCGGCTACCACTCGGCGATGGAGACCCGGTTCACCGAGGGCGCGTTCGTATCGCTCGGACCCGGCACCTGCTGGATGCGGATGAAGGTGCCGCTCGTCGCCGGGGAGGAGACCCGGCCACTGGACCGGGTCCTGATCGCCGCCGACTCGGGCAACGGGATCAGCTCGGTCATGGACTTCGGCCGGTACGTGTTCATCAACAGTGACCTGACCGTGCACCTGCACCGCCACCCGGTGGGCGAGTGGGCCTGCGTGGAGGCCCGTACGAGCGTGGACGCGGGCGGGATCGGGCTCGCGGACGCCCGGCTGCACGACGAGAAGGGGCCGATCGGGCGGAGCGCGCAGAGCCTGTTCGTCGCACCACGCTCCTAGGGGGTGTCCGGCGGACCCGCGGCCCCGTGACCGCGTTTCCGGCACCGCGTTCCTGGTCAACCCGGCTTCGTGGCGCGGCAGTCGGTGTGGCAGGCTCGTTTCAATGGAGCCCCTGAGAGACGTCGACCCCGCCCGGATCGGGGCGCACGCGCTGTTGGCCCGGCTCGGCGCCGGAGGGATGGGGCAGGTGTACCTCGGGCGCTCGCCCGGTGGGCGCCTGGTCGCCGTGAAGGTGATCCGGGACGAGATCACCGGCCACCCCGAGGCCCTGGCCCGGTTCCGGCGTGAGGCCGAGACCGTGCGCGCGGTGCGGTCGGCGTACACGGCGAACCTGATCGACGCCTCGCTGGCGGCGCCGCCGTTCTGGCTGGCCACGGAGTACGTGGCGGGCCCGACGCTCGGTCACGCCGTCGCGGAGCGCGGTGGTTTGCCCGCGGACACCTGCCGCCGGCTGTTCGCGGCGCTGGCGGAGGGGCTGGCGAGCGTCCACGCGTACGGGGTGACGCACCGGGACCTCAAACCGCAGAACGTCATCCTGGGCGCGCAGGGCCCGCAGCTCATCGACTTCGGCATCGCGCGCGGCGTGGGCGAGACGGCCCTGACCCAGGACGGCCAGGCCCCGGGGACCCCGGGGTACACCGCGCCCGAGGTGCTGCTCGGGGCCGGGGCGGGGGCCGCCGCGGACGTCTTCGCGCTGGGCGCGACGCTCGCGTACGCGGCGACCGGGCGGCCGCCGTTCGGTACGGGCGCCGCGACGAGCGTGAGCTACCGGGCGGTGCACGAGCCGATCGACGTGGCCGGGGTGGAGCCGGGGCTGGCGGCCCTGATCGAGGCGTGCGTGGCGAAGGATCCGGCGGCCCGGCCCGCCCTGCCCGAGGTCATCGGCCGGTGCGGTGTACGGGACGCGCTGATCGACGATCAGGTGTACGTGGGGCTGGGCGCGCTGGGCGAGGCGGTGCCGGTGCACGAGATGCGGACGCAGGGGCCGGGCCTGCCGCACGGCTACACGCCGACGCACTACTCGGCCGTGATCGCGCCGAGGCGTGGGCGGACGGGCGTGTGGGTGGCGGCCGTGGCGGTGGTCGCGGCCCTGTCGCTGGCCGCCTGGAAGCTGCTTCCGTTCGACGGGGACGGCGCGGAGGGCCGGGGCAAGGACGGTGCGGCGGGTGCCACGGGCACGCCCGGACAGACGCCGGGCGCGGGGGGCGCCACGCCCTCGGCGTCCAAGGGTGCCGCCGCGAAGCCGCCCGCCGAGTACATCGAGGGCAACCAGATCTCGCACTACTTCTGGCTGCCTTCCACCGACCCGGAGCGCGCCGCGCACGGCACCGGCGCGTGCAACCTGGGGCCGGAGCAGAAACCGCCCGGTGCCGGCATGCAGGCCGGAGCCGAGGTCTCGGGGAAGTCCGTGGCCATCAGCATGCGCATCAAGTACGCCGAGAACAGCGAGACCAAACCCGATCCGTACTACGTGTCGGTGGCGGTCAGGTCCCCGCACGACCTCAGCCCGTCCACCGGAATGCCCTTCCCCATGGACAACCGGGCCGTGGGCTTCACCAGCAAGCCCGTCGACATCTACAGCAAATGGAAGACGGGCGAATTCCTGACGCTCAGGTACCCGGACGACTTCGCGGAGCACGTGAACGGCAAGACGTACCCCGGCGTGCCCCTGGCCAACGACCCGGGGGACTGGACGGTGGTCTTCTACCACGTCGAGGATGACCCTACGAAATACTCGAGCATCCACTGCACGGGCTTCCGAGTGGCGTAGTGGACCTGGCGACACGAGCGATTCACACGTTAAAGCGACGGGGATGGGGGAGTGTTGACGGGTGCGCAGATTCTGGATGGCGAGCGGGATCGGGATCGGGCTCTGTCTGAGCTTCCTCGTGCTGATCGTGGTGGGTACGTACTCCGCCGCGGCCGGCCTCGTGGGTGCCGGGGCGGCCGGGGGGCGTGTGCTCGGGCTGGCCAAGGGGGCCGTACCCGCGAAGTACCAGAACCTGGTGCAGAAGTGGGGGACCCTGTGCCCGGCCATGACCCCTGCGCTGCTGGCTGCCCAGCTGTACTCGGAGAGCGGCTGGAATCCGAGCGCCGTCAGCCCGGCCGACGCCCGCGGCATCGCCCAGTTCATCCCGGGCACGTGGGCCGGACACGGAATCGACGGGGACGGTGACGGCGACCGCGACATCTGGGACCCCAACGATGCGATCCCCTCGGCCGCTTCGTACGACTGCGAGCTGGCCAAGGACGTGGCGGGGGTGCCCGGGGACTCGACGAGCAACATGCTCGCGGCCTACAACGCGGGGGCGTACGCGGTCATCAAGTACGGCGGGGTGCCCCCGTACAAGGAGACCCAGGGGTACGTGAAGACCATCACGACCCTCGCGAAGAGCTTCGAGCGCCCGGTCGGGCGGGTCGCGCCCTCGCAGCAGGCCGCCGGGGCCATCTACTTCGCGCAGAAGCAGCTGGGGACCCCGTACCTGTGGGGCGGCAACGGTACGCCGGACCAGGACGGGCGGTTCGACTGCTCGGGGCTGACCAAGGCCGCGTACGAGTCGGTGGGGATCGAGCTGCCGCGCGTCGCGAACGACCAGTACAACGCCGGGCCGCATCCCTCGCGCGGTGAACTGCTCCCCGGCGACCTGGTGTTCTTCTCCGATGATCTGACCAACTCTCGGGAGATCCGGCACGTCGGCCTCTACGTGGGCGGCGGATACATGATCAACGCCCCGTACACCGGCGCCGTGATCCGCTTCGACAAGATCGACACCCCGGACTACTTCGGCGCGACGCGTGTCACCAAGGACGGGGCCGAGGCCCTTCCCGTCCGCACCGCCGACGCCAAGTCCCCCTAGCCGCCCCGTTCGCCACGCTGCGTCAACCCAAGGCCCTGAGCTGCGACGATGAGTCACTCTTCGATAACGTTGCCGTGATCATTCGGTGGAGAGTGGAACGTGGCGTTCAGAACGGGCGTTCCATGGACGCAGGCTTGATCAACCGGGGGGGTTCAGGGGCGCACACAGGCGTGCGCCCGAGGGGAACCGAGCAAGGGCAAGGGGCCGCATCGCCATGGCTGGACTCACAAGTAGTGGGCCGAACGTGGACGTCAGCCTGCTGTACGACATCAACGGACTGGCCCGGCACGCCCCGGCCGGAGTCGACCGGGCCGTCGGCCTCGTCAGCGCGTACGGGATCCCGCTGGCCCTGGTGCTCCTCGTCCTGTGGTGCTGGCACGGTGCACGCCGGCAGGACGAGTCCACGGCCGTCGAGTCGTTCGCCGCGCTGGTGTGGGCCCCGTTCGCCGCCGCGCTCGCCCTCCTGGTGAACGTCCCGCTGCGCGCCTTCGTCGGGCGGCCGCGGCCGTTCGTCGAGCACAGCGGCCTGGACGTGCTCGCACCGGACGCCGGCCCCGGCGACTTCTCCTTCGTCAGTGACCACGCCACCCTCGCCATGGCCTTGGGCGTCGGCCTGTTCATCGCGAACCGGAAGCTCGGGCTCATCGGGATCGGCCTGGCCCTCGCCGAGGGCGTCTGCCGCGTGTACCTCGGGGTCCACTACCCGACCGACGTCATCGGCGGCTTCGCGCTCGGCACCGCCGTCGTGCTGGTGTTCGCGCCGCTCGCGATGGCGCTGCTGAACCCGCTCGTGCGGGCGGTGGCCCGCGCCCCGCGCGCGGGCCGGCTGGTCCGCGCCAGGCGCCGCGCGCTGCCGCTCCCGGTGGACCTCGCCCAGCCGCAGACTCCGCCGCCGGGCTGCCTGACGCACGAGAGCGACCTCGCGGCGTAGCTCAAGACCGGGCGTAGGCGTCCCATACGCAGATCAGGACGGCGGCCAGCAGGCACAGGACCGCTCCGCCGAAGCACAGGCGGACCGCCCTCGGGCGGAGGCGAGGGCTCACGGGTCGCCGCTCTCCGCGCCGTGGCGCTCCGAGTCGTCCTCGCGGCGGTAGCGGGAGCGCAGCCACAGACCGGTGGCCACGGCCGCGGTGGTGGTCGCCCCGATGGCGAGGGCCACATCGGCCGGGCCGTCCGCCGAGCCCGTCGGGCGCGCCGAGGCCGCGGCGGCGGCGGGCGTGAGCGCGAAGAGCAGGGCCCAGAGGAGGGCGGCGACGCGGGGTGCGGGTCCTGGCATGCATCCAGGGCATCCGCTCGCAGGGGCGTCGGCCAGCCGGGCCGTCCGAACGGGCGATCAAGAAGACCCCCCCTGCCCCCGGCCCCTCTGGCCCCCTGCCCCCGGCCCCCTGTCGTCGCAGAGAGAAGACCTAGCCGGAGGTGTGCCGGTACGCGTCCTTGCGGGCCAGGTCGCGGGAGCGGCGGGCCGGGCCTTTCCAGCCGCAGGTGCACAGGGCCAGGCAGAACGAGCCGCGCTCGGCGGTGCTCGTGGTGTGCCCGGCGGGTGGCTGCTCGGTGGGGCGGGGGAGCGGCACGGCTTCAAGCGGAGGGACGAGCGACGCCTTGGTGTGCGGATCCACATCACCAAGGTACTGGGTCCGGCACGGGTCCGGGACCTCGGCGGCCCGTGACGGGAAACCCCGGACCTCGTTAACCGGAGCGGGTGGGGGCCTCGGGCAAACAGCGGTCATGCGTTGGGGGTTGGCAGGCGATGGTGGTGCACCAGCACAGGTGGCGGCGCGGGCGTGCGGGTGAGGCGGTGCTCGCCTTGGGCATGGCCCTGACCGCGGCCGCGATGAGCGGGTGCGGAGGCGCGGACAAGGGCGACGACCGGCCCGCCGCCGACCCGGCCGCGACCGTCCGGGGGGTCGCCGACCTGCTGGCGAAGACCGGCAGTGCGCAAGCCCGTACGGCGATGGAGATGGCCACCGGCGGGACCCGGGTCACGATCCGCGGCGAGGGCGGGGTCGACTTCAAGAACCGGATGGGCCAGCTCCTGGTGATGCTCCCGGCCGACGCGGCCGGCAAGGACGAGCACCGGCCCATCACCGAGCTGCTCGTACCCGGCGCCCTCTACATGAAGAACCGGGGCGCGGGCGTGCCCGCCGACAAGTGGGTCCGGGTCGACACGACGACCCTCGCGGACGGGAACCTCGTCACGGGCGGGGCCACCGACCCGCTGGCCGCTGCCGAGCTGCTGCGCGGCGTACAGGAGGCGACGTACGTGGGCGAGACCGAGGTGGCGGGCACGAAGGTGCGGCACTACCGCGGGACCACCGACATCGGGCAGGCCGCGAAGAGGGCCTCACCGGCGGTCCGCGGGGCACTGGAGGCGGCGGCGAAAGGGTTCAGCAAGAGCGCGGTCCCCTTCGACGTCTATATCGACGAGGAGGGCCGGCTGCGGAAGGTCCGGCACCGTTTCACCTACGTCAACAATGGCGTGATCGATGTCTCCTCCACCACGCTGCTCTACGGGTTCGGGACGCCGGTGACCGTCGTATTGCCCGCAAGCAGGGACATTTACGCCGGGAAGATCGCCGAATAGCCGGCCGGACGGTCCCGGGGCGGCGCGATCGGGCCATGGCCCGGTATCCGGAAATGGTCCATCCGTGTCATGCGCACAGCGCCCCGTTCTCCCTAGGCTGAGAAATCGAGCGCCGACGACCGATGATCCGATGACCGATGACGGCAGATTGAGGTGACACGCGTGACTCCCGCTGGCGCTACGACGGTGCAGGACCACGTGGCGCTCGCCGAGATCGAGCTGTGCGGCGAGCTGATCATCGCGGCGTCCGCGGCGGACGAGGAGCGGCTCAGCCAGGACCGGATCGACGAGGTCCTGATGGGTCTCGGGCTGTAGCCGCATCCGCAGCGCGGGCCGAAGGGCTCAGGTGCGCAGCAGGCGCGCGATGGCCTTCGTCGCTTCCTCGACCTTGGCGTCGATCTCGTCCCCGCCCTTGACGGCCGCGTCGGCGACGCAGTGCCGCAGGTGCTCCTCGAGCAGCTGGAGCGCGAAGGACTGGAGGGCCTTCGTGCTCGCCGAGACCTGGGTGAGTATGTCGATGCAGTAGACGTCCTCGTCGACGAGTCGCTGCAGACCCCGGATCTGCCCCTCGATCCGGCGCAGCCGCTTGAGGTGCTCGTCCTTCTGGTGGTGGTAGCCGTGCACCGCGCCGGGGGTGGTGGCGACGTCGGCTCCGGAGCCTTCCGCCTCGATGGCAGTCATGCGTCCTCCCGTGGTCCGGACCTGAGGGGTGCATACCCCTCATGGGTATAGGGTACTGGGCCCTGGCCGAAGGGACAGGGGCCCGTGGTCCTCACTCTGCCTGATGGAGGACACTGGGGAACCGCCCGGAACCGCCGGTTAGCCGTGGCCGGGGGATGCGCCTAGCATCAGCCTGACCGAATCCAATGCACCCCGAGGACCTCACGTGCGATTTCGTCTGACCCCCAGGGAGACGAGCTTCTACGACATGTTCGCCGCATCCGCGGACAACATCGTCACGGGCTCCAAGCTCCTTATGGAACTGCTCGGAGCGGACTCCTCCGCCCGGGCCGAGATCGCGGAACGGATGCGGGCAGCCGAGCACGCGGGGGACGACGCCACTCACGCGATCTTCCACCAGCTGAACTCCTCCTTCATCACGCCGTTCGACCGCGAGGACATCTACAACCTGGCCTCGTCGCTCGACGACATCATGGACTTCATGGAGGAGGCCGTCGACCTGGTCGTCCTGTACCAGGTGGAAGAGCTCCCCAAGGGTGTCGAGCAGCAGATCGAGGTGCTGGCGCGGGCGGCCGAGCTGACCGCCGAGGCCATGCCGCACCTGCGGACGATGGACAACCTGACCGAGTACTGGATCGAGGTCAACCGCCTCGAGAACCAGGCCGACCAGATCCACCGCAAGCTGCTCGCACAGCTCTTCAACGGCAAGTACGACGCCATCGAGGTGCTGAAGCTCAAGCAGATCGTCGACGTGCTCGAAGAGGCGGCCGACGCGTTCGAGCACGTCGCGAACACGGTGGAGACCATCGCGGTCAAGGAGTCCTGAACCTCGTGGACACCTTCGCTCTGATCGTGACCATCGGTGTCGCGCTCGGTTTCACGTACACCAACGGTTTCCACGACTCGGCGAACGCGATCGCGACCTCCGTCTCGACCCGCGCGCTGACCCCGCGCGCCGCCCTCGCGATGGCCGCGGTGATGAACCTCGCCGGTGCCTTCCTGGGCAGCGGCGTCGCCAAGACGGTCAGCGAGGGCCTGATCGAGACGCCCACGGGCAACCGGGGCATGTGGATCCTCTTCTCGGCGCTGGTCGGCGCGATCGTCTGGAACCTGATCACCTGGTACTTCGGCCTTCCGTCGTCCTCCTCGCACGCCCTGTTCGGCGGCATGGTGGGTGCGGCGCTGGCCGGTGGCACCGAGGTGATCTGGTCGGGAGTGGTCGACAAGGTCGTCATCCCGATGTTCGTCTCGCCGGTCGTCGGCCTGCTCGTCGGCTACCTCGTGATGCTGACCATCCTGTGGATGTTCCGCCGGGCCAACCCGCACAAGGCCAAGCGCGGCTTCCGTATCGCGCAGACGGTGTCCGCGGCCGGCATGGCCCTCGGCCACGGCCTCCAGGACGCGCAGAAGACGATGGGCATCGTGATGATGGCCCTGACCATCGCGGAGCTGCAGACCGAAGGCTCCGAGATCCCGGTCTGGGTCAAGATCGTGTGCGCCGTGATGCTGTCGCTGGGTACGTACGCGGGCGGCTGGCGCATCATGCGGACCCTCGGCCGCAAGATCATCGAGCTGGACCCGCCGCAGGGCTTCGCCGCCGAGACCACTGGCGCTTCGATCATGTTCGGCTCGGCGTACCTCTTCCACGCGCCGATCTCCACCACCCACGTGATCACCTCGGCGATCATGGGCGTGGGCGCGACCAAGCGGGTCAACGCGGTCCGCTGGGGCGTCGCCAAGAACATCGTGATGGGCTGGTTCATCACCATGCCGGCCGCTGCCCTGGTCGCCGCGCTCAGCTTCTGGATCGTCGACCTGGCCTTCGTCGGCTAGCTGGGACGCGGCCCTGTGAGTCGACCTGGCCTTCGTCGGCTAGTCGTACGACGGCCAGGCCGGTCGGAAACGAAAGCGGGCCGGCTCCCCCCACCCAGGGGGAGCCGGCCCTTTTTTCTTTCGCCTTGCGGTGGCACCGCCATGCAGCACCGCAGGACGTTGTTCACATCCGGGGGCTTCGGTTTAGCCGAAGCGGCCCGAGATGTAGTCCTCGGTCGCCTGCACGGACGGGTTCGAGAAGATCCGGTCCGTGTCGTCGATCTCGACGAGCTTGCCGGGCTGGCCGACCGCCGAGAGGTTGAAGAAGGCGGTGCGGTCGGAGACGCGGGCGGCCTGCTGCATGTTGTGCGTCACGATGACGATCGTGAAGCGCTCCTTGAGCTCGCCGATCAGGTCCTCGATCGCGAGGGTGGAGATCGGGTCCAGGGCCGAGCAGGGCTCGTCCATCAGCAGGACCTCCGGCTCGACCGCGATGGCGCGGGCGATGCACAGACGCTGCTGCTGGCCGCCGGAGAGGCCGGAGCCCGGCTTGTTCAGACGGTCCTTGACCTCGTTCCAGAGGTTGGCGCCCTTCAGGGACCGCTCCACGATGTCCGAGAGCTCGGACTTCTTGAAGCTGCCGTTCAGGCGCAGGCCCGCCGCCACGTTGTCGAATATCGACATGGTGGGGAAGGGGTTCGGGCGCTGGAAGACCATGCCGACCGTGCGGCGGACCGCGACCGGGTCCACGCCGGCGCCGTACAGGTTCTCGTCGTCCAGGAGCACCTTGCCCTCGACGCGGCCGCCGGGGGTGACCTCGTGCATGCGGTTCAGGGTGCGCAGGAAGGTGGACTTGCCGCAGCCGGACGGGCCGATGAAGGCGGTCACGGAGCGGGGCTCCACGGTCATCGAGATGTCATCGATGGCCTTGTGGGCGCCGTAGAAGGCGGACAGTCCGCTGACGTCGATTCGCTTCGCCATGAGGGGTCACTTCGCTTTCATGTGGTCGCGTCAGCGACCGGTCTTCGGGGCCTTCCAGCGGGCGATGCCGCGGGCCACCAGATTGAGGATCATGACGAAGGCGATCAGGACGAGCGCTGCGGCCCATGCCCGGTCGTAGGAGGCGTCACTGCCGACCTTGTACTGCTCCCAGATGTACAGCGGAAGCGAGGACTGGGCACCTTCGAAGGGGTTCGGGTTGATCAGCTGGGTACCGAAGACCAGCAGCATGATCGGCGCGGTCTCACCGGCGATGCGGGCGACGGCCAGCATGACGCCGGTCGCGATGCCGCCGATGGCGGTGGGGAGCACGACCTTGAGGATCATGCGCCACTTCGGCACACCGAGGGCGAGGGCGGCCTCGCGCAGCTCGTTCGGGACGAGCTTGAGCATCTCCTCGGTGGAGCGGACCACCACGGGCATCATCAGGATCGACAGGGCCATCGAGCCGGCGAAGCCGGACGGGCCGAAGCCGAGCGCCAGGTTCCAGGTCGTCAGGATGAACAGGCCCGCGACGATGGAGGGGATGCCGGTCATGACGTCGACGAAGAAGGTCACGGCCTTGGCGAGCGAGCCCTTGCCGTACTCGACCAGGTAGACGGCGGTCAGCAGGCCGATCGGCGCCGCGATCAGGGCGGCCAGGGCGACCTGCTCGATGGTGCCGAGCAGCGCGTGGTAGACGCCGCCGCCCTCCTCGAAGCTGGTGACACCGTTCATCGAGTGGCTGAGGAAGTCCCCGTCGAGGGCCTCCATGCCGCGGCTGATGGTGGTCCAGATCAGCGAGAGCAGCGGGATGACCGCGAGGACGAAGCAGACCCACACGAGGGAGGTCGCGACGCGGTCCTTGGCCTGGCGGCGGTTCTCGACGATCGCGCTGGCGGTGTACGTGATCGCGACGAACAGGATCGAGGCGATCAGGCCCCACTGGATCTTGCTGTGGAGGTCGGCGACGACGCCGATGCCGCAGCCGAGGGCGATCGAGAGGACCGCGATGCCGGACGGGGCCCAGCGGGGCAGGCCGCCGCGGGTGAGTCGGGCGGGGGCGACGGACTTGCGGGCGCCGGTGGGGCGCTGGTCCTGGAGTGCGTGGCTCATCAGGCGTTCGCCCCCGAGAAGTCCTTGCGACGGGCGATGATCAGCCGGGCTGCGCCGTTGACCAGCAGGGTGAGCAGGAAGAGCACGAGACCGGAGGCGATCAGGGCGTCGCGGCCGAACTCGTTGGCCTCGTCGAACTTCGCGGCGATGTTCTGCGCGAACGTGCCGCCGCCCGGGTCCAGGATGTGCCCGTTGATCAGGAAGCTCGGGGAGAGGACGGTGGCGACGGCCATGGTCTCGCCGAGGGCGCGGCCGAGGCCGAGCATCGAGGCGGAGATGACGCCGGAGCGGCCGAAGGGCAGCACCGACATGCGGATGACCTCCCAGCGGGTCGCGCCGAGGGCCAGGGCGGCCTCCTCGTTCATGCGCGGGACCTGCAGGAAGACCTCGCGGCTGACGCTGGTCACGATCGGCAGGATCATGATCGCGAGCAGGATGCCGACGGTGAAGAGCGAGCGCGCGACGCCGACCTGGGTCTTGTCGAAGACGTAGGTCCAGCCCATGTACTCGTCGAGCCAGAGGTTCAGGCCCCCGAGCTGAGGGACGAGGAAGAGCGCGCCCCAGATGCCGTAGATGATCGACGGCACGGCGGCCAGCAGGTCGACCACGTACGCGAGGGGGGCGGCCAGCTTGCGCGGCGCGTAGTGCGAGATGAACAGGGCGATGCCGACAGCGATCGGAACCGCGATGGCCATCGCGATGATCGAGCTGACGACGGTGCCGAAGAGCAGGACGGCGATGCCGAAGACGGGCGGGTTGGCCGACGCGTTCCAGTCGAAGGTGGTGAGGAAGTTCCCCTCGTTCTTCGACAGTGCGATCGAGGCACGGTAGGTGAGGAAGATGGCGATCGACGCCATGATCACCAGGAGCAGGATGCCGGAGCCCTTGGAGAGCCCGGCGAAGATCTTGTCACCGGCGCGGCCGGTGGACCTTGCGCTCTTGGAGACAGGCGGAGCCTGGTCTATCTGGGTGGGTGTGGTGGAAGCCATGATCTTTCCGGTCTGGGTGGGGGGAAGGCCCCCTGGCGGCGGTGCACCGGATCCCCTGGGTGGAGGGGAGGGTCCTCGGGTGCCGGGCAGTTCGGACGGGAACTGCCCGGCACCTTCGGGTCAGTGATTAGGACAGCGACTTGATGACTTCGCGGACCTTGGTGTTGATCTCGGCCGGGATCGGCGCGTAACCGTTCTCGGAGAGGACCTTCTGGCCCGCGTCCGAGGCGGTGTAGTTCAGGAAGGACTTCACGATCGGGAGCGTCTCGGCCTTGTTGCCCTTGTCGCAGACGACCTCGTACGTCACCAGGACGATCGGGTAGGCACCCTCGGCCTTGGTCGTGTAATCGAGCTTAAGCGCCAGGTCGGAGCCGGTCCCGGCGATCTTCGCGGCGGCGATGGCCTTGGAAGCACTCTCGGAGGAGGCCTTGACCGGAGCGGCGGCGCCCGTGTTCACGTCAACCGTCTTGATGCCCTGGGCGCTGGCGTAGGAGAGCTCGAAGTAGCCGATCGAGCCGTCCACCTGCTTGACCTGGGTGGCGACACCCGCGGAACCGCTGGCGCCGAGGCCGCCCGGGGCCGGCCACTTCTTCGCAGCTTCGTACGTCCAGGCCTCGGGAGCGGCAGCCTTGAGGTACTTGCCCAGGTTCTCGGTGGTGCCGGAGTCCTCGGAGCGGTGGAAGTGCTGGATCGCGGTGCCGGGAAGCGTGACGCCGGGGTTCAGCTTCTTGATCGCCTCGTCGTCCCACTTCTTGATCTTGTCGTTGAAGATGTTGGCGATCGTGGTGGCGTCGAGGTTCAGCTTGTCCACGCCGGCGACGTTGAAGCCGAGGGCGATCGGGCCGCCGACCATCGGCAGGTCGATGCCCTGACCGCCGGTGCAGATCTTCTTCGACTCCTCCACGGCCTCGGGCTTCAGCGCGGAGTCCGAGCCGGCGAAACCGACGGTGCCCTGGTTGAAGGCGACGATGCCCTCACCGGAGGAGGAGGACTTGTAGTTGACCTCGACGCCGGGGCAGGCGGCCATGTAGGCCTTGACCCACAGGTCCACGGCGTTCTTCTGGGCGGAGGAGCCGGAGGCCAGGAGCTTGCCCTTGGCGTCGTCGCACTTGATGTCGCCCGCGGCGGCGGCCGACGGCTTGCCGCTGGCGGCGCCGCCATCCTTCGTGTTGTCGTCCGAGCCGCACGCCGTGAGGACCAGGGCGCCGGACACGACAAGCGCCCCGAGGGCGGAGGCACGAAGCATGTTCTTGCGCTGAAGCTTCACTTTTCGGGTGTTCCTTCCAGAAGCCGCCGGCCGCTTTCTGTATCGGGGCGGCGTGCGAAGAGGACTACGTCGGTTGCACGGCGTGTCATTCGATCTGGTGGGCGACGCGCTCCGTGCACCACTGAAATTAGGCAGATCAGGTGAAGCGGCCGACCGGGGCAAATGAACGGACGGTGAACCATGACGGACGGCCTGGTGTGGATGGCCGGGTTTGCTCCGGGGTGTCATCCGCCGTTGTCCCGCCGTTACCGTTATGTGACCGGCCCGTGAGTGGCTGATTCCTTTCGGTCAGAGGGCGGGGGCCGCCGCCGGCTGCCACAGGTCCTGGAACGTGAACCGGGCCGCCTCCACCTCGTGCCGCTGGTCTGCGTGCAGCACCCCCAGCGCGTACGCCGTCGCCGGGGCGATCCGCGGGGTGCGGGCCGCCGTCGCCGAGGCGGCCGCGGCCTCGGCGGCGTCGCGGTGGCGGTCCAGGGCGTCGCCGGCGGCCGCCAGCCGGACCACGTCCTCGCCCAGGGCCTCCCGGGCGTAGCGGTGGACCCGCAGCAGCCGGCGCACCTCGTGCCAGGAGCCGTCGTGGTCGGGGTTGTACGGGTGGGCCTCGGCGGCGTGCGGCAGCGCCGAGACGGCCGCCGCCAGCCGGGTGTGGGCCACCTCCGCCAGCGGGACCAGGACCGCGTCGACCCGGCCCCGGGCCGCTACCGGGTCCAGAGGCACCTCGGAGGCCAGGACGGCCACGGCGTCCGCGACCGCGTGGAACCGGGACGAGCCCAGCGCCTGCAGGGTCGCCGAGTGGGCGCGGGTCCGGGCCAGCGTCAGCTGCCGCTCGAGCAGGGCCGCGGCCCGCGCCGAGCCCACCGTCAGCGCACCCGAGGCGCCGCGGGGCGCGGGCACCTCCGGCGAGCCCGACAGCCGGTGCAGGGCGTCCAGCAGCCGGGTCAGCCGGGCGGCGTACGCATGTTCGTCCGCCAGGGTCGAGGACAGCCACACCAGCTCGGTGCGCAGCCCGTCGGCCCAGGAGGACTCGGTCACCACCCGGAAGGTGGTCAGGGACCCGCTGATGCGGCGCGCAGCCCCCCGCAGGCTGCGCGCCGCATCGCTGCCCTCCGCGGCGTCGGCCCCGCTCTCCTCGTGGAGGCGGAGCCCGCGCAGGAAGGCGGTGGCCTGGGACCGCAGGTACGTGCCGAGCACGTCACCCGCGGAGTCCCCTCCACGCGCTGTCAGGTCATGGTTTGGCAGAGCCACGCCGGCGCCTCCGGGCGTCTATGAGCATCTCCTGAACGTGCCGCAGCGGCTGGCCTTCGTGGTCCGTGCTGTGCCGGGTCCATTCGCCGTCCGGGCCCAGGTGCCAGGAGGAGGTGGCGTCGGACATCCCGGTCTCCAGCATCCGGTCCAGTGCCGCGCGGTGGGCCGGGTCGGCGACCCTGACCAGTGCCTCGATGCGGCGGTCGAGGTTGCGGTGCATCATGTCGGCGCTGCCGATCCACACCTCGGGCTCGCCGCCGTTGCCGAAGGCGAAGACCCGGGAGTGTTCCAGGAAGCGGCCGAGAATCGAGCGGACCCGGATGTTCTCCGAGAGCCCGGGGACCCCGGGACGCACGGCGCAGATGCCGCGGACCCAGATGTCGACGGGCACTCCCGCCTGGGAGGCCCGGTAGAGGGAGTCGATCAGGGCCTCGTCGACGATCGAGTTCATCTTGAGGCGCACGTACGCGGGGCGGCCGGCCCGGTGGTGGGCGGCTTCCTTGTCGATCCGCGCGATCAGCCCGTCGCGCAGCGAGCGCGGCGCGACGATCAGCCGGCGGTAGGTCTCGCGGCGCGAGTACCCGGACAGCCGGTTGAAGAGGTCGGAGAGGTCCGCGCCGACCTGCGGGTCGGCGGTGAGCAGGCCGAGGTCCTCGTACAGGCGGGCGGTCTTGGGGTGGTAGTTGCCGGTGCCGACGTGGGAGTAGCGGCGCAGCGTGTCGCCCTCCTGGCGGACGACGAGCGACAGCTTGCAGTGCGTCTTCAGGCCCACCAGGCCGTAGACGACGTGGCAGCCGGACTCCTCCAGCTTGCGGGCCCACTTGATGTTGGCCTGCTCGTCGAAGCGGGCCTTGATCTCGACGAGTACGAGGACCTGCTTGCCGGAATCGGCGGCGTCGATCAGGGCGTCCACGATCGGGGAGTCGCCGGAGGTCCGGTACAGCGTCTGCTTGATCGCGAGGACGTCCGGGTCGGCGGCGGCCTGCTCCAGGAAGGCCTGCACCGAGGTGGAGAAGGAGTCGTACGGGTGGTGCAGCAGCACGTCCCGCTCGCGCAGCGCGGCGAAGATGTCGGGCGCGGACGCGGACTCGACCTCGGCGAGGTCGCGGTGGGTGCCGGCGACGAACTTGGGGTACTTCAGCTCGGGCCGGTCCAGCGAGGCGATGCCGAAGAGGCCGGTCAGGTCCAGCGGGCCGGGCAGCGGGTAGACCTCGGCGGCGGAGACGTTCAGCTCCTGCACGAGGAGGTCCAGGATGCCGGGGTCGATGGACTCCTCGACCTCCAGGCGCACCGGCGGGCCGAAGCGGCGCCGCATGAGCTCCTTCTCCAGGGCCTGGAGCAGGTTCTCGGCGTCGTCCTCCTCGACCTCGAGGTCCTCGTTGCGGGTCACCCGGAACATGTGGTGCGCGAGCACCTCCATGCCGGGGAAGAGCTCTTCCAGGTGCGCGGCGATGACGTCCTCGAGGGGGACGTAGCGCTGCGGGGAGGCCTCCAGGAAGCGGGAGAGCAGCGGCGGGACCTTGACGCGGGCGAAGTGGCGGTGGCCGCTGACCGGGTTGCGTACGACGACGGCCAGGTTCAGGGAGAGCCCGGAGATGTACGGGAACGGGTGCGCGGGGTCCACGGCCAGCGGGGTGAGCACCGGGAAGATCTGGTTCCGGAACAGCGTGAAGAGGCGGGCCTGCTCCTTCTCGGTGAGGTCCGGCCAGCGGATGAGGTGGATGCCCTCTTCGGCGAGCTGTGGGGAGATGTCCTGCTGGAAGCAGGCGGCGTGCCGGGCCATGAGCTCGCGCGAGCGCGTCCAGATCAGGTCGAGCACCTCGCGGGGCTGCAGCCCGGAGGCCGAACGGGTGGCGACGCCGGTCGCGATGCGGCGCTTGAGGCCGGCGACGCGGACCATGAAGAACTCGTCGAGGTTGCTCGCGAAGATCGCCAGGAAGTTGGCGCGCTCCAGCAGCGGGGTCGCCGGGTCCTCGGCCAGCTCCAGCACCCGCTCGTTGAAGGCCAGCCAGCTGCGCTCGCGGTCCAGGAAGCGCCCCGGGGGGAGCTCGCCGCCCTCTTTGTCGTCGTAGGCGTCCAGGTCGGCGTCGAGATCGGGTGCGAGCCCGGGCTCGAGGCCGGAATGCGGGCGGTGCGCGGCTATGGAGCCGATCCGCGCGGGCTTGGCCGCCGGGCCGGGGGAGGCGGCGGGGGACGTGTGAGACGGGTGCTGGGCGGGGACCTCGGTGGGGCCTGCGCTGGGCTGGTGGCTCATGACTCCATTGTTCCGCGCACGCGGCAGGACAGGCGCGTCGGAAGTGGTCGCCGTCAGTCGGAGTCGGGGCTGCATGCCGGGAGAATCGCAAGCGCGTCTTAAGGTCCGGTGAATGGCGTATGGCTTCCAGGCTCCGGGTGGTGCACGAGTACGTCTTTTCCGCGCCCGGTATACACCCGTACGGGCTCCGCGCGCTCCCGGCGCACCCGTACGGGCTTCCCCCGGGGCTGCGGATCAGCTCTCGGTGCGGTACATCAGGTCGACCTCGTGGGTGCTGAAGCCGAGGCCCTCGTAGACGGCGAGGGCCGCCGGATTGTCGGCGTCCACGTACAGCATCGCGGTGGGCAGGCCCGCCCCGGCGAGGTGGTGCAGGCCGATCGCGGTGAGGGCCTTGCCGAGGCCGCCGCCCTGGGCGCCGGGGCGGACGCCGAGCACGTAGACCTCCCCGAGCCGCTCCTCGGCGTGGACCTTCGTCCAGTGGAAGCCGACGAGCTCCCCGTCCCGCTCGGCGAGGAAGAAGCCCTTGGGGTCGAACCAGGGCTGCGCGATGCGGTCGTTCAGGTCCCGCTGGGTCAGTGCGCCCTGTTCGGGGTGGTGGGCGAAGGCGGCCGAGTTGACCGCGAGCCAGGCCGCGTCGTCCTGGCCGGGCACGAAGGTGCGTACGGTCACCCCGGCCGGCAGCACCACCTCGGGCAGCGGGGGCCCCTCCGGGCCGAGCGGGCGGCGCAGCTGGCGCAGCTCGCGGAACAGGGTCAGGCCGAGGACCTGCGCGAGGTGGCGGGCGGCTGACTTGCCGCCGTGCGCCCACACCCGGATCCGCTTGCCGGAGGCGGCCAGCAGGGCCGAGCCCAGTGCCCGCCCGTGCCCGCGCCCGCGCAGCGCGGGGTGGACGACGAGCTCGGCGGCGGGGGCCTCCACCGGGTCGGTGTCCTCCAGTTGTCCGTATCCGGCGAGCCGGCCCCGCTCGGTGAGCAGGAAGTGCCGGATCCCCTCGCGGCGCCCGCCGCGCAGCTGGAGGCGGCCCTGCTCGGACACGGCGGTCGTGCCGTCCGTGTGCGCCGCGTCCTCGATGAGGGCGAGCACGGCCGCGGCCTGTTCCTCCGTCAGCTCGTCGAGGGTCTCAATCTGGCGTCCCGGCTCCAGGGCCGCTGCTGCGTCGTCAGTCATGCGTCGAGCGTACGACCGCGGAAGGCGCCTGCGGTGGTGTGCGTGCAGCGGGCCGACGGTGAGCCGTCTCCTACGTGTAACCAGGCCGACACCCGTACCCCCTGTCGTGCTACGCGCGTTGACCATAGGCTGCCGCCGACCTCCCGAGTTTTACCGCTGTCCAAAAGGGGACTAAATGTCAGCGACGCCACAACGGCACCGCCGAACCCGCCGGTTGACCTTCGCCGCTCTCGCCGTCACGGCCGGGGCCGGAG
This sequence comes from Streptomyces sp. NPDC032745, assembly GCF_055579465.1. Classification (NCBI taxonomy): domain Bacteria; kingdom Bacillati; phylum Actinomycetota; class Actinomycetes; order Kitasatosporales; family Streptomycetaceae; genus Streptomyces; species Streptomyces sp. NPDC032745. Next base: position 30,794 of record NZ_JBVING010000026.1, read on the forward strand.
CGATGGTCGCGGCCGCACTGCCGGCCGGTGCCGCGAGTGGTGGCGGTGCCGGTAAGAGCCGCACCGTCGATGTGCAGATGCTGTCGTTCAACGACTTCCACGGCACGCTGGAGCCGCCGCAGGGCTCCTCCGGCACCGTGAGCGAGCGTCAGGCGGACGGCACCACCAAGGCGATACCCGCCGGTGGTGTCGAGTACCTGGCGACCAGCCTGCGCGAGGCCCGCAAGGGCCACGAGTACTCCGTCACGGCCGCGGCCGGCGACATGATCGGCGGCAGCCCGATGCTGTCCGGTCTCTTCCACGACGAGCCCACCGTCGAGGCGCTGAACAAGCTGAAGCTGGACGTCAGCAGCGTCGGCAACCACGAGTTCGACGAGGGCAAGACCGAGCTGCGCCGCATGGCGTACGGCGGCTGCCACCCGGTCGAGGGCTGCTTCGAGTTCGGCAAGGAGTTCACGGGCGCCGAGTACAAGTACCTCGCGGCGAACGTCACGGACGAGAAGACCAAGCGTCCGATGCTGAACCCCACCTTCATCTGGCAGAAGGGGGACGTGAAGATCGGCTTCATCGGCGTCACCCTGGAGGGCACGCCGGACGTCGTCACCGCCGAAGGGGTCAAGGGCCTCAAGTTCGGCGACGAGGTGGAGACGATCAACAAGTACGCCGCCGAGCTGAACAAGCAGGGCGTCAAGTCGATCGTCGCGCTCATCCACGAGGGCGGCCTGCCCGCGAGCGGCGCCTACAACTACGACTGCGACGTCCCGGGCGCCGGCGCCGGCGTCTCGGGCGCGATCGTGGACATCGCCAAGAACGTGGACCCGAAGGTCGACGCGCTGGTGACCGGCCACACGCACCAGGCGTACGCCTGCAACATCCCGGACCCGGCGGGCAACCCGCGCATGGTGACCTCGGCCGCCTCCTACGGCCGCCTGTTCACGGACACCACGCTGACGTACGACCGCCAGACCAAGGACATCGTCCGTACGGCGGCCCTCGCCCCGAAGCCGGTCAACAAGGTCGTCACCCGGACCCAGCCCAAGGCCCCGGACATGACCGAGCTGATCACCCGCTGGAACGCGCTGGCCGCCCCGGTCGCCAGCCGTCCGATGGGCTACATCTCGGCGGACATCGCGGGCCGCGGCTCCGAGGCGCCCGAGAAGCCGCTCGGCGACCTGATCGCCGACGCGCAGCTGGAGGCCACGGCCCCGGCGGCCAAGGGCGGCGCACAGCTGGCCATCATGAACCCGGGCGGCATCCGTGCCGACCTGGCCTACAAGGCCGCGGGCGCCGAGGGCGACGGCGTCGTGACGTACGGCGAGTCCTACACGGTCCAGCCGTTCAACAACCTGATGAACATCGTCGACCTGACGGGCGCGCAGCTGATCACCGCGCTCCAGCAGCAGGTCAGCGGCACGGTCAACGGCCCGAACCCGAAGATCCTCCAGGTCTCGAAGGGCTTCACCTACACCCTGGACATGACGAAGACGGGCGCGGACCGCATCGTCGTGGACTCGGTGAAGCTGAACGGCGCGGCGATCGACCCCGCCAAGACCTACCGGGTCGCCATGAACGAGTTCCTCGCGGGCGGCGGTGACGGCTTCACCGTCCTGAAGGAGCACAAGAACAAGCTGGTCGGCGTGCCCGACCTGGAGGCGTTCAACGCCTACCTGGCGAAGTCGACGGAGGCCGCTCCGATCGCCCCGCCGGCGGCGGACCGCATCACGGTCGTCAAGTAACACCTGCGTACGAAACCTGCGTACAGCACGCCCGAAGGGGCGGTGGGCCCTGCGGCCCGCCGCCCCTTCGGCGTTCGCCCCGTACCCCCGTGACGGAGCGGCCATGGCCGTCAGAGCGTCGCGAGGAACTTCCCGACGGCCTCGTGGAAGCCCGCCGGGTCCGTGAACGGCACGAAGTGGTCCCCCTCCAGGGGCGTGTACGAGGTCCCGGGCCGCCGGGCGACCATCGCGTCGGCGGTGTCCTGGCTCAGCGACCGGCTGCCGGTGCCGTGGATCAGCACGGCCGGGCAGGTACTCGCGAGCCAGGCGTCCCAGTGGTCGCCGCGGCAGCCTTCGATGGAGTCGAGCATGTCCTGCGGGTGGAACGGCAGCCGCCAGCCCTCGCCGGCGGGGAGCGGGCGCAGCACCCGTTCGACGAACTGCGAGCCCACCGGCCCGGCCGCGGCGAGGAGCTCCTCGCGGGTGGGAGCGGTGTACCGCATGTCCCGGAGGAAGTCGAAGACCGCTCCCTCGGGGACGGGGTGGACCTCCACGGTGGCGTCCACGTCGACGAGCGCCGAGATCCGGTGGGGGTGGGCGGCGGCCAGGTGGACGGCGTTGAGCCCGCCGAGGGAGTAGCCGAGGACGGCGACGGGGGCGTCGAGACCGAGGTGGTCGAGCAGCGCGACGGCGTCGGACACGTATCCGGCGCGGCCGTAGTCGGCGGCCCGGTCGGAGTCGCCGTGGCCGCGCTGGTCGGGGGCGATGACCCGCCACGCGTCGTCCAGGGCGTCGGCGAGGCCGGCGAAGGCGAGGCCCTCGGACAGGCCCCCGTGCAGGGCGAGCAGCGGGCGGCCCGGGCCGCCGAAGTCCCGGTACGACAACGTGCGGCCGTCGATCGTCAGCGTGTGGCGCATGGTTCCGCTCTCCCCTGTGTGTCCTGCGGTGACGGTGGCGTATCCGAGCCTGCCAGGATTTGGGCAAGCGCGCAATACGTTTGTCTTGGGCACTCGCCCAAGAGGGTGTGCAGCCCCAAGAGGGTGCGCGGCTACGATCCCGGCATGGGAAATCGCGAGGACCTGCTGGCCGGAGCGCGCCGCTGCCTGGAGGAGAAGGGGTACTCGCGCACGACCGTGCGCGACATCGCCTCGGCGTCGAAGGTGAGCATGGCCGCGATCGGCTACCACTTCGGCTCGCGCGAAGCCCTGCTCAACCTCGCGCTGTTCGCAGCCATGGACGAATGGGCCGCCGGGTCCGGCCGGCTGGCCGGCCAGGGCGACACCACCGAGGAGCGCTACGCCGACACCTGGGACCGCAAGATCCAGGACTTCGGCGACATGCGCTGGCTGTGGATCGCCAACGTCGAGGCCTTCGTCCACGCGCAGTCCTCGCCCGAGCTGCTCGCGGCCCTCGCCGAGGGCCAGCGCCGGTCCCGGCGCATGGTGGCCGCGCAGCTGCGCGGGGTTCCCGAGGACGCGGTCGCCGAGGAGGACGTACGGGCCCTCGGGTCGGTGCACATCGCGCTGCTGACCGGGGTGATGGTGCAGACCCTGACGGACCCGGAGCAGGCGCCGAACGGGCGGGAGCTCGCCCAAGGGCTGCGCGCCATGGCCGAGTTGCTCGAAAGCTGAGGGCTACCGAAGGGTAGTAAAGGCCGGTCCCGCACGCCAGAATCCGGGGGCACGTCCCAGCCGTGGCTGGGAATCCATCACCGGGTCGGCAAAGGGGCGGACATGGCACTGGATCGTCGGGCATTTCTGGTCGGGGCGATGGCGGCGGGCGCGGGCGCGGCCGTGGGCCTCGGAGCGGCGGCCCCGGCCTCCGCGCACACCCTCGGCACCCGCGGCACTCTCGGCACGCAGGACTGGATGGCCGGACTCGGCGACTCCACGGCCCTGCAGCGCATGACCATCCCCGGCACGCACGACTCCGGCGCCCGCCAGGGCGGGCTGTTCGTCGCCTGCCAGAACACCTCGATCGCGGAGCAGCTCGACTCGGGGATCCGCTTCCTGGACGTCCGCTGCAGAGTCACCGGGGGGTCCTTCGCGATCCACCACGGCTCCTTCTACCAGGGCCTGATGTTCGGGGACGTGCTCGTCGCCTGCGCGAACTTCCTCGCCGCGCACCCCTCCGAGACCGTGCTGATGCGGCTCAAGCAGGAGTACTCCGAGGACAGCGACGCCACCTTCCGCGCCGTCTTCGACGACTACCTCGACCACCGGGGCTGGCGCCCGCTGTTCCGGATCGCCGACACCCTTCCCGCCCTCGGCCAGGCCCGGGGCAAGGTGGTCCTGCTCGCCGACAACGGCGGCCTGCCCGGCCTGCGCTACGGCGACGGCAACGTCTTCGACATCCAGGACGACTGGAACGCCGAGCCCTTCGCCAAGCGCGGCAAGATCGAGAACCAGTTCCGCCGGGCCGTCCAGCAGCCCGGCAAGCTCTTCGTGAACTACACCAGCACCTCGGCCTACATGCCGCCGCGCTGGAACTCCGACCGGCTGAACCCGCAGGTGCACGCCTTCGTCGACGGCGGGGAGCTGGCCGGCCGGACCGGGCTGGGGATCGTCCCGATGGACTTCCCGAACACCCGCTCCGGCCTGGTCGCCTCACTGATCCGGCACAACTGACGGCCCGCCCCGGCTAGGCGGCCGGGTCCGGCCGGCCGGCCGGCGGCGGGGCCGGGGCGCCCGGGATGCGCAGGAGGGCCTCCGTGCCCGGGCCGCCGTCCGCCGGGGCGCGCAGCTCGGCGGTACCGCCCGCGCGCTGCGCCGTACGGGCCACGATCGACAGCCCGAGCCCGCTGCCCGGCAGGGCCCGGGCCGAAGGGGACCGCCAGAACCGCTCGAAGACGTACGGGAGGTCCTCGGCCGGGACACCGGGACCGTGGTCGCGCACGGTCAGCTCGCCGGCCCGCAGCGAGACCTCCACCGCGCCGCCCGGCGGGCTGAACTTCACCGCGTTGTCCAGGACGTTGACCACCGCCCGCTCCAGCGCCGCCGCCTCGCCCCGCACGTACCAGGGCTCCAGATCGGAGGCGAAGTCCAGCTCCGGGCCGCGCAGCCGGGCCCGGGACAACGCGCTCTGCACGATCTCCTGCAGCGCCACCACCTCCAGCCTGGCGGGCGGGGCCGCGTCCGGGCGGGACAGCTCCTGGAGGTCCCCGATCAGTGCGGCCAGCTCCGTCATCTGCGCCTTGACCGAGGCCAGCAGCTCCTTGCGGTCCTCGGGCGGGATGGCCCGGCCGGTCTCCTCGCTGCGCGCCAGCAGCTCGATGTTGGTCCGCAGCGAGGTCAGCGGTGTGCGCAGCTCGTGGCCGGCGTCCGCGATCAGCTGGGCCTGCCGCTCCTGGGAGGAGGCGAGCGCCGCCGTCATGGAGTTGAAGGACCGCGACAGGCGGGCGATCTCGTCGTCGCCGTCGTGCGGGATCTGCACGGTGAGGTCCTCGGTCCGGGCGATGTGCTCGACGGCGCCCGTGAGTTCGTCGACCGGCCGCAGCCCCGTACGGGCCACCCACAGGCCGGCCGCGCCCGCGCCGACGACACCGACCCCGCAGACGAAGAGGAGCACCCAGGCCAGGGTGGACAGCGGCTTCTCGATGTCGGCGAGCGGCTTGGCGACCGAGATGGCGACACTGCCGCCCACCGGGCCGGTGACGTTCACCGGCTGGGTGTAGACCCGTACGGGCGTGCCGTCCGTGGTGTGGCCGTCGTACAGCACCGGCCCGCGCTCGCCCCGGGCGACCTCGAGGTCGTACCCCGTCACCGGGAGGGTGTTCTTGCCGTCCACCCAGCAGCGCCCGCCCGTGGGCAGGACGATCTGTACCTGCGCGCTCAGGTTGTTCACGATGGCGCCGGGCACCTGCTCCCGGCAGCCGAGCTGGGGCAGCGTCTGGTTGGCCTGCGCGCTGGCGTTGGTGGAGCGCAGCGAGCTGTCCAGCTGGCCCTTCAGCTGCGTACGGACCATGAACCAGCTGACGACGGCGACGGCCGCGACGGCGACCGCCACCGCGACCGTGACCAGCAGCGCGAGCCGCGAGCGCAGGGGCAGCGCACGGAACCGGGCGACCGGGCTCACTCGGGCCCTCCGGAGTCGCCCGCCCCGGCGGTGCGCAGGACGTAGCCCACCCCGCGCACGGTGTGGACCAGGCGGGGCTCGCCGCCGGCCTCGGTCTTGCGGCGCAGGTACATGACGTACACGTCCAGGGAGTTGGAACTGGGCTCGAAGTCGAAGCCCCAGACGGTCTTGAGGATCTGCTCGCGGGTGAGCACCTGGCGCGGGTGCGCCAGGAACATCTCGAGCAGCGTGAACTCGGTGCGGGTCAGCTCCACCGGGCGCCCGGACCGGGTGACCTCGCGGGTGGCGAGGTCCATGCGCAGGTCGCCGAAGGCCAGGGTGTCCGTCTCCTCGGCTTCCGCGCCGCCGGGCCGCGGGGCGGCGTACGCGCTGCGGCGCAGCAGGGCGCGGACGCGGGCGAAGAGCTCGTCGAGCTCGAAGGGCTTGACGAGGTAGTCGTCGGCGCCCGCATCGAGGCCGGTGACGCGGTCGCCGACGGTGTCGCGGGCGGTGAGCATCAGGATCGGGGTGGTGCTGCCGGAGGCACGCAGCCGGCGGGCCGCCGTCAGGCCGTCCATACGGGGCATCTGGATGTCGAGGACGATCAGGCCGGGGTCGTACGAGGCAGCCTTGTCGAGGGCGTCCAGCCCGTCGACGGCGGTCTGCACGGCGTACCCCTCGAAGGCGAGGCTGCGGCGCAGCGCCTCCCGCACGGCGGGCTCGTCGTCGACGACGAGGATGCGGTGCGGGTCGCCTTCGGCCGGATTCATCTGCGGTCCCCCAGGGGTCGTGGTCGGTCGTACCAGGCTCGCACGGGACGCCTAGTACGAGGTCCCGAAGCCGTCGGCGGCGCTGCTGCCGCCGCCGTTGTTGCTGCCGCTGTTGCCGGTACCGGTACCGCCCTTGCGGAGGGAAGCCAGGTCGGCCTTGATCGTGTTCACCGGGATGGCGAAGCCGAGGCCGACGCTGCCGGCGGTGGAGCTGTCGCTCGAGGGGGAGTAGATCGCGGAGGGCATGCCCACGATCTCGCCGTTCATGTTGACGAGGGCGCCGCCGGAGTTGCCCGGGTTGAGGGAGGCGTCCGTCTGGATGGCCTTGTACGAGGTGGTGTTCGATCCGGTGTTCCCGTTGAACTGCTGACCGTCGTACGAGAACGGCCAGCCGCCGTTGCTCCGCTGCCGCTGGGGGGCCTGCTGCTCGGACTTGGGCACGTTGACCTCGCGGTTCAGGGCCGAGACGATGCCGCTGGTGACCGTGCCGGTGAGGCGGTCGGGGGAGCCGATGGCGACGACCTGGTCGCCGACCTTGAGGCCGTCGGAGTCGCCGAGCCTGGCCGGCTTGAGGCTGCTCGCACCCTGGAGCTTGATGAGGGCGAGGTCCTTGTCGGGGTCGGTGCCGACGGTCTTGGCCGCGTACTTCTTGCCGTCGCTCATCGTCACCTGGATCTCGGTGGCGCCGTCGATCACGTGGTTGTTGGTGACGATCTCGCCGTCGGCGGTGACCACGATGCCGGAGCCGGTGCCCTGGCCGGAGCCGGTGCGAGTGTCGATCCGCACGACGGAGGGGCTGACCTGCTCGGCGACTCCGGAGACGGTGCCGCTGCTGGACTGCGAGACGTTGGTGCCGGTGACGCCGCCGCCGCTGCCGCCCTGGCTGCCGAGCAGCTGCTGCACTGCGGCGGCGGTGCCACCCCCGACGACGGCGGCGGCCAGCGCCACGGCGGCGAGCAGCGCGACGGGCCGCTTGGCCCGGGCCGCGTGCGCGGGCCCCTCCGGGGGCGCGGTGGGTGCGGGGACTGCCGGGGGCTGGTGCGCCTCGTGCCAGCCGGGTGCCGCCGGGGGCGGGTAGGCGGGCGGCGGCGGGTAGGCCCCGCCGAGGGGCGCGCTCTGGGCCGGGCCGTTCTCCTGCGGGTACTCGCCGTCGCGGCGGAAGCTCTCGGTCATGACTACGACTCTGTCCCCGGATGATGAGAGCTTCCTGAGTCCCCCCTGAGATCCACGACAGAACTGCGTAAGCCCGACATGAACCGGCCCTCTTGGCCCCGCCGGCGTTCGAGGCGCGGGTCCGGGGTCCGGCCCCCGGCCATGGCGCAGCAGACGCTACGGGTCCGGGGCGTGCTCCGGGGAACGTGGGAAGGCCGGGGCGGGGAGAAGGCCCCGGGCAGCGGCCCCACAGGCGGGCTTGGCGCCGCGGGTGACGGCCCCCGGCCGGTGCCCGACGGACGGAGTCCGTCGCAGCGGGCCGAAGCCGGCGAGGCGCCTCGGCGCCGAGCCGTGCGAGGGCCGCGTGAAAGGCTAGTGGCAGCCGCAGGAGCGGCGGACCACCAGGGCCGACGGGAACTGCTTCAGGCGTTCCCGGCGGGAGCCGGCCACCCGGAGGCCGTCGTCCAGGACGAGGTCCACCGCGGCCCGCGCCATCGCCGGGCGGTCCGAGGCGATCGTCGTCAGCGGCGGGTCCGTCAGGGCCGCCTCCTTGACGTCGTCGAAGCCGGCCACCGCCAGCTCCCCCGGCACGTCGATGCGCAGCTCCCGCGCAGCCCGCAGCACGCCGATGGCCTGGTCGTCCGTCGCGCAGAAGATGGCCGGGGGCCGGTCCGGGCCGGCGAGGACCTCCAGCGCGACGCGGTACGCGTCGTACCGGTTGTACGGGGCCTCGAAGAGGCGGCCTTCCGTCGAGCGGCCCGACTCCTGCATCGCCCGGCGCCAGCCCTCCACGTGGTCGGCGACCGGGTCGCCGACCGACGGGGTGTTCTCCACCCCGCCGATGCAGGCGACGTACTCGTGCCCGTGTTCGAGCAGGTGGCGGGTGGCGAGCTGGGCGCCGCCGATGTCGTCGGTGACGACGGCGACGTCGTCGATCGCCTCCGGCCGCTCGTGCAGCAGCACCACACGCGCGTCCCACGCCTCGATCTCCGAGGCCGCCCGCTCGCTCATGCCCTGGCTGACCAGGATCAGCCCGGAGACCCGCATCCCGAGGAAGGCCCGCAGGTAGTGCACCTCGCGCTCGTCCCGGTAGTCGGAGTTCCCGACCAGGACCATCTTTCCGCGCTCGGCGGCGGCCTGCTCGACCGCGTGCGCCATCTCCGCGAAGAACGGCTGGCGCGCATCCGGGACGATCATGCCTATGAGGTCGGTGCGGCGTGACGCCATCGCCTGGGCGACCCGGTCCGGGCGGTAGCCCAGCTCCTTGATCGCGGCGAGTACACGCTCGCGCGTGGCCGGGGCGACCGGCCGGGGTCCGTTGTTGATGACGTAGCTCACGACGGCGGTAGACGTACCCGCAAGTCGTGCAACGTCATCCCGCGTCACCTTGGCCACGCTCGGGAGTCTACGCGGGGTGACCTACCTCTGGGCAGGCCGTCCTGCCGACTGGACGATCACAGGAGGTTCCTCCATACGGGGGACGCCGGCCGACGCCTGGGCCGACGCCTGGGCCGAGGCCTGCGCCGCGGCCTTGGCCGCCGCCTCCGCTGCCGCCCGCTCCACCTTCTCCGGCGTGACGAAGCGGTAGCCGACGTTGCGGACCGTACCGATCAGCGACTCGTGCTCGGGGCCGAGCTTCGCGCGCAGCCGCCGTACGTGGACGTCCACCGTCCGGGTGCCGCCGAAGTAGTCGTACCCCCAGACCTCCTGGAGCAGCTGGGCCCGGGTGAAGACCCGGCCCGGGTGCTGCGCGAGGTACTTGAGGAGCTCGAACTCCTTGAAGGTGAGGTCGAGGACCCGCCCCTTCAGCTTCGCCGAGTACGTCGCCTCGTCGACCGACAGGTCGCCGTTGCGGATCTCCATCGGGGAGTCGTCGGAGCCCAGCTGCTGGCGGCCGGTGGCGAGGCGCAGCCGCGCCTCGACCTCGGCCGGGCCCGCGGTGTCGAGGAGGACGTCGTCGATGCCCCAGTCGGCGGTGACGGCGGCGAGGCCGCCCTCCGTCACGACGAGGATCAGCGGACAGCCGGGGCCGGTGGAGCGGAGCAGCTGGCACAGTGAGCGCACCTGCGGCAGATCGCGGCGGCCGTCGACGAGGATGACGTCCGCGCCGGGGGTGTCCACGAGCGCGGGGCCCTCGGCGGGGGCCACTCGGACGTTGTGCAGCAGCAGGCCGAGGGCGGGCAGCACCTCGGTGGACGGCTGCAGGGCATTGGTCAGCAGCAGGAGAGAGCTCATGCCCGACCACCTGCCCAGGTCGGGCGGTTCTGCACGGTTCGCTGGTCCATCACGTCGGTTCCTCCTCGGTCCCGTCGAGGACTTTCGCGGTACTGCTTCGTACGTGGTGCGTGTGGCGCCTTGCCGGTCCCCGCGCCCTGAGGTCCGGACGGCACCACTGTTCTCGGTCCGTTCAACGTGCTGAAAGCACAAAAGGACCCGGGGGCAACGTTGCCCGGATCCTCTCGCCAGCAGAATAGCCCACCCGCGGGTGCGTGGCCGAGGCTTCGGCCTCCGCCTCTTCTGTGGTTCCTGCCACCCTTATGCCCAGCTTATGCCCCGGTTTCACCGGATCGATGGACGTACGGCAGGCCGCCCGGGCGCACACGGGGCGCGCGAAGGCGCACAGGATCAGCGCGCCGGAGGGTTCATCATGGAGGCCGACGGTAGAGAGCCGACGATAGGAGCTGCAGTGGCAACCGGAACCATCCGCTACTGGGCGGCGGCCAAGGCCGCGGCCAAGACGGCGGAGGAGCCGTACTCGGCGCAGACACTGGCCGAGGCGCTCGACGCAGTGCGGGAACGCCACCCCGGGGAGCTGAGCCGGGTCCTGCAGCGCTGCTCCTTCCTCGTGAACGAAGAGCCCGTGGGCAAGCGCCCGCACGATGCCGTTCCGCTGACCGAGGGGGGCACCGTCGAGGTGCTCCCGCCGTTCGCGGGCGGGTGAGCGGAAACCGATGAGCACTCCCGAGGAACAACAGCACCAGCAGCAGCGCCGGCAGGACCCGTACGGGACCCAGACCTGGCAGTCGGACACCTGGGACACCGGCTACCAGCCGGTCCACGAGGTGCAGCCGGTCCACGAGGTGCAGCCGGTCCAGCCGGTCCAGCCGCCGCTGGGCGCGCTGCCCGGCCAGCCCGTGGCGCCCGAGGGCTGGTTCCGCGACGAGGCGCAGGCCCCCCAGGCCCAGGCGCCGGAGGGCTGGTCCCAGGGCGGCGCCGGTGCGGCGTGGCCGGACGGGTCCGGGCTGGTGGCCGAGCCGGCGGGGTACCTGCAGCCCTACCCGGGGCCGGCGGCAGCCGACCCGCAGCCGGTCGCTCCGGAGGGCTGGTTCCGGGAAGAGGCGCCCGCCGCCCAGGCCCCGGCTCAGGCCCAGGCCCCCGCGGCCGACTGGCCGCCGAGCGGTGGCCCGGGTGCGTCGTGGGCCGGGGGTTCCGCCGCCGAGCAGACCGCGTACCTCCCGCCCCAGGCTGCCGGTGCCGCCGAGCAGACGGCCTACCTGCCGCCGTACCCCGGCCCCGAGGCGCCGGCGGCCGCCGAGACCGCGTACCTGCCGCCCTATCCCGGCCCCGATGCGGCCGACCCGCAGCCGCAGGCGGAGCCCATGGCGCCCGAGGGCTGGTTCCGCGACGAGGCGTCCGCCGCCCAGGTCCCCGCGGCCGACTGGCGGCCGGGCAGCCTCCGCGACGGGGCCCCGGCCGCCCAGGTCCAGGACCCGGCTGCCGACTGGGCGGCGAACGGGGGCTCCGGTGCGGCCTGGGGCGAGGGCTCCGCCGCCGAGCAGACGGCCTACCTCCCGCCGCAGGCCGCCGCCCCCGCGGGCGACGCGGCCGAGCAGACCGCCTTCCTGCCGCCGTACCCCGGCCCCGGGGAGCCGGCCGCCCCGGCCGCCCCCGCCCCGGCGGCACGGCCCGCCGCCCCGGTAGGCGCCGCCGGAGCCCTTGGCTCAGAGGCCCCGGGCGAGGAGCCCGCGTATTCCCCGCCCACCCTGGCCGGCAACACGCTGCGCGCCGTCGACCCCGCCCAGGCGCGCGCCGAGGGCCGGTCGCCGATCATCGATCCCGGCCCGCAGCCGGCCATACTGACCGCCGCCCTCGGGCTGCTGCTGGCCGGTGCCGCCGCCGTGGGGGAGCTCGCGCTGCTCGCCCCGCTGGTCGCCCTCCAGGGGCTCACCGCGGCCGGCTGGTTCCGGCTCAACGGGATGTGGCCCGCCCGGCAGGGCATCGCCCTCGCCTTCCTGGGGGCGCTCGTCGCCGACGGCGCCGTGCTCGCCGTGGGCGACCCGTACGGCCCCGGCGCGATCATCGGCACCCTCGGGGCCTGGGTGCTGCTCACGCTGGTCCTCCAGCTGCGCAGCCACGCCGACCCCGACGAGCGGATGTACGGGCTCATGGCCTCCGTGGCCTCCGCCGCGCTCGCCATCGTCTGCGCCGGCTACCTGGCCGCCGACTCCGCCGCCGTCAGTGTCGGCGCCGCGGCCGTCGCGGTCGCCGTGTTCACCCGCGCGCTCCCGCTGCCCACGCCGGCCTCCGTCGGCGTCTCGCTGGCCGCGGCCACCGGAGCCGGCATCGCGGTCGGCGGACTGACCTCCGTCGGGGTGGGCGGGGCGCTGGTCGGCCTGGCTGCCGGGGTGTGCGCGCTGATCGGGCTGCGCGTGGCCGCGTACGACTACCCGTCCAAGTTCGTCCACATGACGGCCGGTGTCGCGCTGCCGCTGGCGGCCGCGGCACCCGCCGTCTACCTGATCGGACGGGTGGTCGGCTGAGACCGGATCTCCCGTACGGCGGGCCGGCCGCGGCGGGCATCACACCGCCGCTGACGGCCTCCGTACGGCTGATCATGGTCCACTAGAACGCACGTACCGATCTACAGGGGGAGGGGCACGTGCGGTTCCTGCGTGTCGTTGTGATCATCGGAGTGGTGCTGGGCGCCCTGTTCGCGGGCGCCGACCGCTGGGCGGTCGGCTATGCCGAGAACCGGCTGGCCGAGCGCATCCAGGCCCGCCAGGGGCTGGCGGGGAGCACGGAGGTGGACATCCACGGGTTCCCGTTCCTGACCCAGGCGCTCAGCCACGACCTCGACCGCGTCGACGTGAAGCTGAAGGGCGTCGAGGCCGTCTCGGACGGCCGCAAGACGCGGCTCTCGCAGCTCGACGCCAGTTTCCGCAGCGTGAAGCTGAACGGGGACTACAGCGGGGGCACCGCCGAGCGGGCCGAGGGCACGGCCCTCGTCACCTACCAGGACCTGACCGAGGCCTCGCAGACCGGTGTGACGGTCACCTACGGCGGGGCGCCGGGCAAGGTGAAGGTCACGGCGGCCGTGGAGGTCCTCGGCCGCAGGCTCTCCCCCAGCGTGGTGTCGACCGTCACGCTGGTGGACGCCCCGGGCGGCGGCAAGGTGGTCCGGGTCCGGGCCGACGAGGTGCCCGGCGAGGGCCTGCCCGGGATCGAGGGCGCGGTCCGCAAGAAGACCGACTTCGACCGCAGGCTCGACGGCGGACTGCCGTCCGGGCTCAAGCTGACCACGCTGACCTCGGACGAGGCCGGCGTCCACCTCACGCTGACCGGCTCGGACGTGGTGCTGGCCGGATCGTGAGACGGTACGGTCCGATCCGTAGAAGAGCGGGCCGTCCGAAGGCCCCCGGAGGCGGTGCGGCAGCCGCCCGGGGGCGTATGCATCCCAACATCCGGACGATCCTGTCTCGGAATATGACACGCCGGTGACAGGGCGGCCGATTCGTCCCTACGATCCATGGCTATGAAGCATCAGCAGGCGGACCTCACGAAGCGACGGGCAGTAGACCTGTGTCGCGTCGCCGCCATGCTCTGTCGATCCATGTGACCTGTGAGCGCTTCCGCTCCATCAGCCGGACGACCGTCCCTTCCCGCGTGACCGCACCGCAGCCGCCCCCTCCTTCCCGCTGACGCCTCCCCGCGCAGTGTGCGAGGGCGCCGCCCGCAGCGGCACGCACCAGCAGCACCCGCAGACCGCTCCACAGCACCTGCACCTGCACAGCACGCCCCGCCGCACACTGCCCCGGAGGAGAACACCATGAGCCGCAGCGACGTCCTCGTAGACGCCGACTGGGTCGAGGCCCACCTGAACGACGCAAACGTCGTGATCGTCGAGGTGGACGAGGACACGTCCGCGTACGACAAGAACCACATCACCAACGCCGTCCGGATCGACTGGAAGCAGGACCTCCAGGACCCGGTCCGCCGCGACTTCGTGGACCAGGAGGGCTTCGAGAAGCTCCTCTCCGCCAAGGGCATCTCCAACGACGACACCGTCGTCCTCTACGGCGGCAACAACAACTGGTTCGCGTCCTACGCCTACTGGTACTTCAAGCTGTACGGCCACCAGGACGTCCGCCTCCTCGACGGCGGCCGCAAGAAGTGGGAGCTCGACTCCCGCGACCTGGTCGACGGCACCGAGGTCCCGAACCGTCCGGCCACCCAGTACAAGGCCCAGCCGCAGGACGCCTCGATCCGTGCCTTCCGCGACGACGTCGTGGCCGCGATCGGCGCCCAGAACCTGGTCGACGTCCGCTCGCCCGACGAGTTCTCCGGCAAGCTGCTCGCCCCGGCGCACCTCCCGCAGGAGCAGTCGCAGCGCCCCGGCCACGTGCCGAGCGCCCGCAACATCCCGTGGTCGAAGAACGCCAACGACGACGGCACCTTCAAGTCCGACGAGGAACTGACCGCCCTCTACGAGGCCGAGCAGGTCGACCTGTCGAAGGACACCATCGCGTACTGCCGCATCGGTGAGCGCTCCGCGCTGACCTGGTTCGTGCTGCACGAGCTCCTGGGCCAGGAGAACGTCAAGAACTACGACGGCTCCTGGACCGAGTACGGCTCCCTGGTCGGCGTGCCGATCGAGCTCGGCGCCAACAAGTAGATCCCGGGCACGCGACGCCCCGTAGACCGTACGACCTCTCTAGGACAGGACAGAGAACATGTGTGGAGCACAGATCGGCGGGCCCGACCTCGCGACGCTCAAGCCCGGTGAGACCGCCATCCAGGGTCAGGTGACCAAGGACGGCGAGCCCATCAGCGGGTACGTGCGCCTGCTCGACTCGACCGGCGAGTTCACGGCCGAGGTCCCGACCTCGGCGACCGGCCAGTTCCGCTTCTACGCGGCGACCGGCTCGTGGACCCTGCGCGCGCTGGTCCCCGGCGCCCAGGCGGACCGCGCCGTGGTCGTGGCCGAGGCGGGCGGCGTGACGGACGTGGCGATCGCGGTCTGACGACCGCGCTGCGCACGCAGCGGTAGCCGAACCGGCCGGAGGGCCGCACCCCAGGGGGTTGGACGCCACTGGAACGGGGTGCGGCCCTTCGCGCCGTCCGCTGCGGCTCTACCCTGGAGGCATGTACGCCCGGCGGCGCCGCGTCTACTTCCTCCTCATGGGCGGATGCATCTTCCTGTTCGTCTCCGCCTGGTCCTTCGTGCGGCTGTTCTCGGTGGAGGCGGCCGTGGCCCTGTGCGTGGTCGCCATGGTCATCCCGCCGGTCGCCGCGATGATCGCGAACCGGCGCGGGCCGGACGACCGCTGGTGGGACGACCCCTCGGGCGACCCGAAGTCCGACGAGTGGTGGGACGAACTGGACGGAAAGCGGCGTCACGAGGATTGAAACCCCAGGACATCAAAACGTAATAAGCATTCGTACAACTGCTCCCCCCGCGGACGGGTCATGGGTACGCACGGGTACCCACCCAGTGCCTCACGTCCTGTGGGGGGACTTCCTTGGAACACGAACAGACCCTTCCTGAGCAGCCGGAAGGGGAGGAGACCGCCGCCCGCCGCCCCCGCGGCCGCAGCCGTACGGTCCTCCTGATCGCCGGCGCCGCCGTACTCGGCGTGCTCGCGGGCACGGTCACCGGCTACGCGATCCAGTACGACCGCGAGCCCACCCCGCTGCCGCCGCTGGCGCAGCAGAAGATCGACCAGCCGAAGCCGCAGGCTCCGAACGAGTCGACGAGCGCCCGCGCCCTCAACGCCAACCGCTGGCACAAGACGGACGACGATCTGGCGAAGCTGCTGATCGAGGCCCCGGCCGGGGTGGAGGTCCGCTCCTCGGGGACGGTGTCCCCGGACGAGTTCTCGGCCGACTACTACGAGAAGCCGGGCGGCGGCCTCGCCGGCCAGCTCCGGAACGACGTACGGCGGATCGCCGAGCTGGAGTGGGCGCAGGACGACCGGAACTTCGTCACCGTCCGGCTCTTCCAGTACCGGGACCGCTCCGGTGCCGACTGGTACCAGCACGCCCACGGCTACCTGGCGGAACAGAGGTACGCCGGCAACTCGGGCAAGGACCTGCCCGGTGTGCCCGCCGACTTCGGCCACCTGTGGGTGGACTCCGGGCAGCGGGAGAAGCCGGGCTACCTCCCGACGAAGTCGGCCCGGGTCCTCGCCCGGCGCGGCGACATCGTCATGGAGATCAGCTACATGAACAACCGCGGCGTCCTCGACGAGAAGGACGTCGTCGAGATCGCCAAGCGACAGTGGGAGCGGCTGTGAGCGACCCGCAGGACAGCCAGGACGGCCAGGACATGACGGCCGAGGCGGCCGAGGCGGCCGAGGCGGCCGAGGCGACCGGGGCGACCGAGGCGACCGGGGCGACCGGGGCGACCGGGGCGACTGAGGCGACTGAGGCGACCGGGGCGACCGGGGCGACCGGGGCTTCGGCATCGGCCGCAGCGACCGGGGCGACCGCGCCCGAGACGGCGCAGGCCGCCGCGCCGCGGGCGCGGAGCCGCCGGACCGTGGCGCTGATCGCGGGCGGGCTCGGCATCGCCGTCCTCGCCGGCGGCGCCCTCTGGGCCGCAGGGCGGATCGCCGACGCCGACCGCACCGCGCCGACCCGGTACTGGGTCGCGGCGGGCGCCGAGCCCAGGCCCACCGGTACGCCGGAGCCGGTCGCGACCGTGCCGCCGAACGAGCTGACGGGCAAGCTGCTGCCGGTCACCGCCGATTTCGAGCTCGGCCCCGACCTCGACGCCGAGGGCAACGACTTCTACGTGTCGGGCGAGCGGGCGCTCCAGGCCGTCAAGGACGCGCGCACCGGGCTTTCCGGCGACGAGCGGGCGGAACGGGACAAGGCGCTGGCCGGCCTGAAGCTCAAAGGCGTGGCCGGACGCAGCTACCACCGGTCCCGCGACCAGCAGGTGATGGAGATCCAGCTCACCCAGGCCGACCCCCAGGCCCTCGCGAAGCTCGCCGAGTTCAGCAAGAAGCTCCTCGAGCTGACCGGCGGCGACCGCGGCGCGCCGAAGATCGAGGGCTTCCCCGACGCCAAGTGCGCGCTGTCGGTCCTCGGCAAGGAGAAGACGGAGGACCAGAACAAGATCGACACCATCCACTGCGAGGCCCTCCAGGGCGATGTGCTGGTGAGCTTCCGGATGTACGCGCCCAAGCCCCTCTCCGCGAACGACGCCGCAGACCTGTTCAAGCAGCAGCTGAACCACCTGAAGTCCCCCGGGGAGTCCGTGTGACCGAGCAGAACACCGCCGACACGCTCGTACCGGTCGCCGAGCCGCCGGCACCGGCAGAAGCAGCGGCAGCGGCACCGGCAGAGACACCGGCACCGGCACCGGCCGCCCCCAAGGACCGCCGCACGCTGTTCGCCGCCCTGCGGTGGACGGCGGCCGTCGTGGTCTTCGCCGCCGTCGGCACAGGGGTCGCGTACGGGATCACCCGGGCCGAACGCACCGACCTCCCCGGCCTGTCCACCGAGGACGACGGCCGCTGGGCCTACCCGGCCCTGGCGAAGCCCGCACTGCCCGCCGGCGCCCCGCTGCCCGCGGGCAAGGACAACAAGGACGAGACGCACTACGCGCCGCTCACCGGCCTGCTGCTGCCGGCTCCCGCGGGCGCCGGGCCGGATGCCGGGCTCAAGGCGGACAAGGACCAGCTGGTGTCCGTCGACGCGTTCCTCGAGGAGTACGCCCCCGACAGCCGGGCGAAGCTGAAAGAGGGCCTGGAGTACGAGGGGCTGCGCCAGATCGCCGCCCGCGGCTGGACCACCCCCGACGGCACGCGCACGCACATCTACCTGCTGCGCTTCCACTCCTCGGGCTTCGTGAACTCCTTCCGCGGCTGCGACACCAACACGCAATTGGCCGGCGCCCCGGTCCTGGAGATGGACCTGGCCTGGAACAAGATCAAGAGCTCGCAGCCCAGCATGGACGGGCAGGCCGTCAGCCACACGCTCAGCAGCGGCGGTACCAGCCTGTACCAGGAGCCCAAGCCCGCGGGCGGGGACGAGCAGACCAAGCTCGGATGCCTCCAGGCGGGTGACGTCCAGGCCGTGATCGTCCAGACCCGCAAGGGCGAGGTGGCCGCCGTTCCCTTCCACCAGACGGTGATCCTGCAGAGCCAGCTGCTGGGCTGACCGCCCGCAGGCAGCGGCTGCGGCCTACCTCACGGAGTGCGCCGGTCCCCGGGCCAGTAGGCTTGGGGACCGGCCCCGTACACGCCCACATCACTCCGAGGAGCACCCCGTGCTTGAGGCATTCTTCACCTCCCTGCTGGTTCTGGTCTGCGTCGGCGTGCTCGCCTTCACCGGCCTCGCAGTGAAGAAGCTGTACCAGGGCCAGCGCTGATCCCCGATCGGCCGCCCTCCCGGACCCGGAACCCCTCCCCACAGATCGCCTGAGCAGCCAACCATGATCCAGATCCCGTCCGACCTGAACCCGGGCCTCGTCCCCCTCGCCTTCCTCCTCGGTACCTGGGAGGGCGCGGGCGTCTTCGACTTCCCCGGTGAGGAGAAGTGCAACTTCGGCCAGGAAGTCGTCTTCAGCCACGACGGCCGGGACTTCCTGGAGTACACCTCCCACAGCTGGGTCCTCGACGCCGAGGGCAACAAGGTGCGGCCGCTGGAGTCCGAGTCCGGCTACTGGCGCATCGACGACACCCGCAAGGTCGAGATCGTCATGGTCCGCGACCAGGGCGTCTGCGAGATCTGGTACGGCGAGCTCGCCGACCAGAAGCCCCAGATCGACCTGGCCACCGACGCGGTGGCCCGTACCGCAGCCGCCCGGCCGCACAGCGGCGGCAAGCGGCTCTACGGCTACGTGAAGAGCGACCTGATGTGGGTCGGCGAGAAGGCCACGCCCGAGGTCGAGCTGCGCCCGTACATGTCGGCCCAGCTCAAGAAGGTCGTCACGCCCGAGGAGGTCGCCGAGATGGCGCGCAACCTCCCGGACATGCCGGACGACGGCATCGCCTTCTTCCGCTGAGCCGCTGAGCCGCCGAGCGGTTCTCCACAGACTGTGCAAGAAGGGGACCACGGGCCGGCCCGTGGTCCCCTTCGCGCGCTTACACTGGCCGGGTGGGGACCATCGGAGACACCGACAGTGCTGACTGGAAGACCGACCTGCGCCAGCGCGGGTACCGGCTGACCCCGCAGCGCCAGCTCGTGCTGGAAGCGGTCGACACGCTGGAGCACGCGACCCCGGACGAGATCCTCGCGCACGTGCGCAAGACCGCCTCCGGAGTCAACATCTCCACCGTCTACCGCACGCTGGAGCTCCTGGAGGAGCTGAAGCTCGTCTCGCACGCCCACCTCGGGCACGGGGCCCCCACGTACCACCTCGCCGACCGGCACCACCACATCCACCTGGTCTGCCGCGAGTGCACCGAGGTGATCGAGGCGGACGTGGACATCGCCGCCGAGTTCACCGCGAAGCTGCGTGCCACCTTCGGCTTCGAGACCGACATGAAGCACTTCGCGATCTTCGGGCTCTGCAAGAAGTGCGCCGCCAAGCAGCTCGACGCTCCGGCATAGGAGCGGGCCGGGCCGGGTCGTAGGCTTGGTGGCATGACCAGCAGCCCCTTGCTCCATCTCCCCGGCGCCGTACCGGCCGAAGGCCGCGACGAGGGCGTCGCCGCCCACTACGGAGAGCTGTACGGCGAACAACGCGCGCTCGCGGACGGCCGCGGTTTCGTCGACCTCTCGCACCGCGGAGTCGTCACCGTCACCGGACCGGAGCGGCTGAGCTGGCTGCACCTGCTGCTCACCCAGCACCTCACCGAACTCCCGCCCGGGCAGGCCACCGAGGCGCTGATCCTCTCCGCCAACGGCCACATCGAGCACGCCCTCTACCTCGTCGACGACGGCGAGACCGTGTGGGCGCACGTGGAGCCCGGCACGCAGGAGGCGCTGATCGCCTACCTGGAGTCGATGAAGTTCTTCTACCGGGTCGAAGTGGCCGACCGCACCGCCGACTTCGCCGTCGTGCACCTGCCGGCCGGCTCCATCGCCGAGGTCGCCAAGGAGTACGCCGTACGGGAGACCGCGCACGGCCGCGACGTCTTCGTGCCCCGCGCCGAGCTGGAGGCCTTCGCCGCCGCGCACGGCCCCGCCGCCGGGCTCCTCGCATACGAGGCCCTGCGCGTGGAGGCACACCGGCCGCGGCTCGGCCTGGAGACCGACCACCGCACCATCCCGCACGAGCTGGGCTGGATCGGCACCGCCGTGCACCTCCAGAAGGGCTGCTACCGCGGCCAGGAGACGGTGGCCCGCGTCCACAACCTCGGCAAGCCCCCGCGCCGCCTGGTCTTCCTGCACCTGGACGGCTCCGAGGTGCTCCTCCCGGCGCACGGCACCCCGATCCGGCTCGCCGCAGACGGGGAGGAGGGCCGCCAGCTGGGCTTCGTGACCACCGCGGTCCGCCACCACGAGCTGGGCCCGATCGCCCTTGCGCTGGTCAAGCGGAACGTGCCGCTCGACGCCCCGCTGCTGGCCGGGAAGACGGCCGCCGCGCAGGAGGTCGTCGTGGCGCCGTAACGGTGCCCTAGATGTCGATGACGATGGTGAACGGGCCGTGGTTGGTCAGCGAGACCCGCATGTCCGCGCCGAACCGGCCCGTCTCCACGGTCGCCCCCAGCGCGCGCAGCTGTGCGACGACCTCGTCGACCAGCGGCTCCGCGACCTCGCCGGGCGCCGCCGCGTTCCACGTGGGGCGGCGGCCCTTGCGGGCGTCCCCGTAGAGCGTGAACTGCGAGATCACCAGCAGCGGCGCACCGATGTCACTGCAGGACTTCTCCGCCTCGAGGATCCGTACGGACCACAGCTTGCGCGCCAGCTGCGCCGCCTTCTCCGGGGTGTCGTCGTGGGTCACCCCCACCAGCACGCACAGCCCCTCGCCGACGATCTCGCCCACGGTCTCACCGGCCACGACGACGCTCGCGCCGTCCACCCTCTGCACCACTGCTCGCATACCACCTGTGTATCAGGCGTGCACCCATCAGGGGCCGATCGGGTGGCGTGGGACTGCACCGGCACCACGGAGAGTGGCACGATGCACGCAGGCGGTGCTTCCCTCCGGTCCCAAGGGCCGGGAGACCCCATGCACCGGTCGAGGGGACGGACACGTTCACATGAATACTTCTGGTACCTCCGTACCTGCATCACCCGTACCTGCATCACCCGCGGCCACTCCGGCAGGCGCGGTCAGACCGCCCGCGCAGCGCACGGGCGAGGAGCAGGCGCCGACCACGCCCGCCGCCACGCTCGCCACCGCGCTCGGGCTGCCGGAACTGCGCACGCTGCGCCGCGATGCGCAGCGCGACGAGGCCGATCTGAGCTACGTACGCAGACTCCTCCAGGGCCGGATCGACATCCTGCGCGCCGAACTGGCCCGGCGCAGTGACCCGGAGGCGCCGGTGACCCCGGAGCCGCCGGTGGTCGACCGGCTATCGGAGATCCTCGCCGACGCGCCCTCCAGCCGCAGCGCCTCCGCCCGGCACGTCACGCTCGGCACCCCGCACAGCGAGGAGTTCCGGCTGCTGGCCGCGGAGATGCTGTCCGACGTGGAGCTGTCGGACCTGGGCGCCCGTACCGACGGCGAACTGCACGACGCGATGGGCCGGTTGGTGCGCTACGAGCAACAGGTCTCGCGGCGCCGGCAGCAGCTGCAGCGCACGGCGGACGGCTGCAGCGCGGAGATCACCCGGCGCTACCGGGAAGGCGAGGCGCAGGTGGACGACCTGCTGGCATAGACAATTCGGGCGCAGGAAAATTCAGGCGACTCGGCCGGGGGCTGCGGTTAGCGTGGCCGGTTATGAGTGCAGACGTCCGGCCGATCGCCGCATCCGAACTCCCCGAGTGGCTCCGAGCCGTGAACACCGGCTTCCTGCGCCCCGACCGCGTCACCGAGTCCGACCTCGCCCAGCGGGCCAAGTACACCGACCTGGACCGCACCCTGGGCGCCTTCGAAGCCGGCACGGGCCGCTGCGTGGCCACCTTCCGCTCCTTCGCCCAGGAACTGACCGTCCCGGGCGGCAGGGCCGTGCCCGCGAGCGCCGTCACCAATGTCGCCGTGCTGCCCACGCACCGCCGCCAGGGCCTGCTGACCCGGATGATGGCCGCCGAGCTGGCGGCCGCGCAGGCCCGCGGCGACGTGGTGTCCACGCTGATCTCCGCCGAGTACCCGATCTACGGGCGGTACGGCTACGGTTCCGCGGCCTCGGTCGCCGAGTGGGAGATCGACGTGAGCCGTACCGGGCTCGACCCCCGCTGGTCCGGGCCCGCGGACGGCGGCCGCATCGAGCTGGTGGACGTGGCCGAGGCGCACGCGCTCGGCCCCGGGCTGCACGAGCGGCTGCGGGCGGTGTCGCCCGGCACGGTCAGCCGGGACGCGCGCTGGTGGCGCCTGGCCTGCGGGCTGGAGGAGACGTCGCTGCGCCCGTACAAGGACAAGTTCCACGCCGTGTACCGGACGGCGGACGGCGAGCCGGCCGGCATCGCCGTGTACACGTCCGACGACCACTGGACGGACGGGAAGCTCCCGCTCAACACCGTGCAGGTCACGGAGCTGATCGCGGTCACCCCGGACGCGGAGCGCGCCCTGTGGCACTTCCTGTGCTCCATCGACTGGGTGCTGAAGGTCCGTACCGGCTACCGCGCCCCCGACGACCTCGTCCCGCACCTGCTGCCCGACCCGCGCGCGGCCACGATCGTGACCGCCTCGGACTTCCTGTGGGTGCGGGTCATCGACGTCGTACGGGCCCTGAGCGCGCGGACGTACGCCGTGCCCGGGGTCCTCGTACTCGAGGTGACGGACGCGGCGGGGCCGGCCGCGGGCCGCTACCGGCTCGACGCGGGCACGGGGGAGTGCACGGTCACCGAGGAGCCGGCGGACCTGCGCCTCGACGTGTCGGAGCTGGGCTCCCTGTACCTCGGCGACGAGTCGGCGGTACGGCTCGGGGCGCTGGGGCGGATCGCGGAGGAGCGGCCGGGGGCGCTGGCGCTGGCGGACGCGGTGTTCCGCACGGCCCGCCGCCCGTGGTGCCCGACGATGTTCTGATCCCGCAGGCATGACACGGCATGGGATTGTTGGTGCACGACCGAGGAGTGAGCTGAACTACGTGGCTTCGATTGTGGAAACCCTGCGCGCGGCGGGCTGCGTCTTCGCGGAGGAGGAGGCGGAGCTGCTGACGGCTGCCGCCGAGGACGACGGCCACCTGGCGGACCTGGTGGCCCGCCGGGCCGGCGGCGAACCGCTGGAACACGTCGTCGGCTGGGCGGAGTTCTGCGGCCTGCGCATGCGCGTGGGCGAGGGGGCCTTCGTACCGCGCCGGCGCACCGAGTTCCTGGTGCAGGAGGCCGTGGCCCTGGCCCGGCCGGACGCGGTGGTGCTGGACCTGTGCTGCGGGGTCGGCGCGCTGGGCGCGGCGGTGGCGGCGCAGCTGGGCTCCCGGGTGGAACTGCACGCGGCGGACATCGACCCCGCGGCGCTGGCGTACGCGCGGCTCAACGTGGCCCCGTACGGCGGGCGGGTCCACGAGGGCGACCTGTACGCCGCGCTCCCCGACTCGCTGCGCGGCCGGGTGGACCTGCTGGTGGTCAACGCCCCGTACGTGCCGACGGAGGAGATCGGGCTGCTCCCCTCGGAGGCCCGCGACCACGAGCCCCTGACCTCCCTGGACGGTGGCGCGGACGGCCTGGACGTCCACCGCCGGGTCGCGGCGGGGGCCCTGCCCTGGCTGGCGCCGGGCGGTCGGCTGCTGATCGAGACGAGCGCCCGCCAGTCCCCGCACACGGCCTCGGCCTTGTCGTCGGCGGGCCTGGCAGTCCGCGCGACCACCTCGGAGGAGCTGCACGCGACGGTGGTGATCGGCACCCGCGCGGCCTAGGTCGTGTCGTCAAAGTCCCGTCTGGCTGGCGGGGTCTGGCACGCACGCTCGCCGCGTTGTCGTCGGTCAACGACGTCCCCCAGCTACCGCTGGGAGGTGCCCCCACCGCGTCGCTTCCCTCCTCCGCCTTGCGATCGCACGCACCAGACCCCGCCAGCCCCGCCCTTCCGGGCGGCCGACGCTACTTTGACGACACGACCTGGCCAAGCGGAGGGGGCTCCTACTCGTATACCTGTGCGGCCGAGAGCTGTTCGGCGATCGACCGCCAGGTGACGGGCTCGAGTTCGTGGGCCCAGGGCGTGGCCGCGAGCCATGCGGCCCAGCCGTCGAGCCATGCGTGCGGGGTGCCGTGCGCCCAGCTCCCGCCGTCGCCGGCCCACAGGCCGCGGGCCGCGCGGGCGCGCATCTCCCGCCGGTCGCGGGCGAAGCCGACGGCCAGCGTCGCCACGTACCGGCGCAGGTCCGCCGCGCTCGACACCGCGTCCTCGTCCGTCGGGGGCTCGGCGAGCGCGGGGTCCTGCCGGGGCTCGGCCGTGCGGGCCCGGTACAGCTGGCAGGCCAGCCCGCGCCAGCCGCCGTCGAGCGCGGCGGTGCCGTCGAGGTGGCGGTCCAGTACCGTCACCCAGCCCCACAGGAAGCCGTCGACGCCCCGGTGCGCCCGGGCGGCCTCGGCCTCGGCCGAGAGCAGGAGCAGGTACGCGACGAGGTCCGGGCGGGACTCCACCCGGTGCCACGCCTCGACGCTCTCGGGTATGGCCATCCCGTGAGGCTACGGACAACACGGCGGTGTGGCCAGCGGGTTGACCGGCCGACAGGGTCTCCCCCGGTTGGGGGAGGCGGTCGGGCGGGGCCCGTTCCCGGGGGCGATGCGGGGGTGCGGGGCGGTCGTGAGGATGGTTGCATGACGCACACGCAGCAGCTCCGCCCCGTCGCTCCGGCCGCGCCCCGCTGGGCGGTTCGGGCCGCGCACGTCACCGCGCTCCTCACCCTGCCGTCGGGCATCTGGCGGCTCCTGCTGGGCGCCGGCTTCCTCGCCGGGTACACCGAGGCCGGGTACGCGGCCGCGGGCCTGCCGGGCTGGGGCAGGGTCTACGTGATCGCCCTCAGCGTGGCCTCCGAGCTGCTGGCGCTGCTCACGCTCGGCCTGGTCCGGCCCTGGGGCGAGGTGCTCCCGTCCTGGGTCCCGCTGCTCGGCGGCCGCCGGATCCCGCAGCGGTACGTCACGGTGGTGGCCGGCGCCGGGGCGGTGGGGCTGATCTGCCTGTGGACCCCGTTCGTCCTGTGGTGGAACCTCCCGCACCCGGACATGACGGCCGCGGGCGCCACGGTCGCGGGCTTCCTCTACCTCCCCCTCGTCGCCTGGGGCCCCCTCCTGGCGGCGGTCACGGTCTCCCACCACCGCCGCCACCGCCGCCTTAGGCTGGCAGGGTGAACCTCGAGGACCTCGTACGGCTGCGCCGGGCCCGGGACGCGATGGACCGGGACTACGCGCAGCCCCTCGACGTCCCGGCGCTGGCGCGCGTCGCCCTCATGTCGCCCGGCCACTTCTCCCGCAGCTTCCGGGCCGCCTTCGGGGAGACCCCGTACAGCTACCTGATGACCCGCCGCGTCGAGCGGGCCAAGGCGCTGCTGCGGCGGGGCGACCTCAGCGTGACGGAGGTCTGCTTCGCGGTCGGCTGTACCTCGCTGGGGTCGTTCAGCTCGCGCTTCACCGAGCTGGTCGGCGAGACCCCGAGCGCCTACCGGGCCCGTCGCCACGACCCGGGCGCGGCCATCCCGGCATGCATCGCCAAGATCCACACCCGGCCGGTCAGGAGCGGACCCGGCGGACCGGCCACGGGCGGGGAAGCGGAAACCGCCGCCCGCCCGTAGCGTCGACGGCATGGAGATCAAGCTGTCCCAGTGCTTCATCGCCGTCGACGACCACGACAGGGCGCTCGCCTTCTACCGCGACGCCCTCGGCATGGAGGTCCGCAACGACGTGGCGTTCGAGGGGATGCGCTGGGTGACCATCGGCTCACCCGCGCAGCCGGACGTGGAGATCGTCCTCGAGCCGCCGGCCGCGAACCCGAACGCCTCTCCGGCCGACAAGCAGGCGATGGCCGAGCTGCTCGCCAAGGGCATGCTGCGCGGCGTGATCTTCTCCACCGACGACGTCGATGCCGCCTTCGAGCGCATCCGGGCCGCGGGCGGCGAGGTGCTCCAGGAGCCGGTCGACCAGCCGTACGGGGTCCGCGACTGCGCCTTCCGCGACCCGGCCGGCAACATGCTGCGCTTCAACCAGCCGCGCTCCGGTGGGTGATTTTGCAAGCACGCGCTTGCAATAGTTAGCAGAGTCCGGCAGGATCGGGGCATGGCATCGCTCAACGTCGGAAATCTCGGCGAGTACCTCCGCGAGCAGCGGCGGCAGGCCCAGCTCTCGCTGCGGCAGCTGGCCGACGCGGCGGGGGTGTCGAATCCGTACCTGAGCCAGATCGAGCGCGGGCTGCGCAAGCCGAGCGCGGACATCCTGCAGCAGCTCGCCAAGGCGCTGCGGATCTCCGCGGAGACGCTGTACGTACAGGCCGGGATCCTCGACGAGCGGGATCGCGACGAGGTGGAGACGCGTGCCGCGATACTCGGCGACCCGTCCATCAACGAGCGGCAGAAGCAGGTGCTGCTCCAGATCTACGACTCGTTCCGCAAGGAGAACGCGGCCGAGGCCGACCCGGCCGGCGCGGACGACGACACCGACATGCACCCTACGAACTGAACTGTTGATCCGGGAGGACCAGCCACATGGCCATCGCCGATGACCTGAAGAAGACCCTCACCGACCCGACTCCGCTCTACTTCGCCGCCGGCACAGCCGACCTCGCGGTGCAGCAGGCGAAGAAGGTGCCCGGGCTCATCGAGCAGCTGCGCGCCGAGGCACCCGCACGCATCGAGGCCGTGAAGAACACCGACCCGAAGATCGTGCAGGAGAAGGCCAGGGAGGCGCAGGAGGCGGTCACCGCCAAGTTCGCCGAGGTGCTCACCGCGATCGACCCGAAGAAGTTCGGGGAGGCCGCGCAGGACCTGGCGCTGCGCGGGGTCGGCGTGGCCGCCGAGTACGCCGTGCGCGCCAAGGAGACGTACGACAAGGTCGCCGAGCACGGCGAGCAGGCCGTACGGACCTGGCGGGGCGAGGTCTCCGAGGAGATCGTCGACATCGCGGTCGCCGTCGAGCCGAAGCCCGAGCCGGCGGAAGAGCCCGCCGCCGACGCCTCGGCCGAGGGCTCCGACCAGGAGAAGCCCGCCGCCCGGAAGAACTCGGTGCGCAGGAACAACACGAAGAAGGCCGCCGCACTGGCGGGCGACGAGAGCTGAATCGCGGACCGGAAACGGTTTCCGTGACGGCGGGCCGGGCACCAGCGGGGTGTCCGGCCCGTTGTCGTCTGCGAGGGCCGCTCTGCCGGTAGCGTGGAGGCAGGCGGCATCCGGCGTGCGAAGCGTGAGAAGCGTGAGAAGGCGGTCGAGGCGATGTTGATGAACGGGTTCGATAACGGAGTGCTCCCGTTGCTCGGGTTCGCCATGCTGGCACTCGCCGTGGTGGCCCTCGTCTTCGCGGTGCTGGCGCGCGAGGACGCGTACCGCGCCGCCGACAAGCAGACCAAGACGTTCTGGCTGGTCATCCTCGGGGTCACCGTGCTGGTGGACTTCTTCCTGGGGATGCTGTTCCTGCAGATCGCCGGCCTCGTGGCCACCATCGTGTTCTTCGTCGACGTACGCCCGGCCCTCAAGCAGGTCTCGGGTGGCGGCGGTGGCGGCCGGCGCAAGGGCGGCAGCAGCAGCGACGGCCCGTACGGCCCGTACAACGGCGGGCGCTGAGCCCCCCTGATGGCCCCGGGCTAACCCTCCGCGCGGGAGAGCAGGACCACGGCCACGTCGTCGGTGAGCTCCCCGCCGTTGAGGCGCCGGGCCTCGGTGACGGAGGCCTCCAGCAGGCCCTCGCCGCTCAGGCCTTCGCCGAGGTGCCGGTTGATCATCTCGACCATGCCGTCCTGCCCGAGCCGCTCCTTGCCGTCGCCGATGCGGCCCTCGATCAGCCCGTCGGTGTAGAGCATCAGGCTCCAGGTGCCGCCCAGCTCGACCTGGCGGCGGGGCCAGCGGGCCTTGGGCAGCAGTCCGAGCGCCGGCCCGCTGTTCTCGTACGGGAGCAGCTGCGCGCGGCGGCCCGGCCGGGATATCAGCGGCGCCGGATGGCCGGCCAGGCACAGGCCCGCGCGGCGGCCGTCGGGGGAGATGTCCACCGTGCACAAGGTCGCGAAGATCTCCTCGCAGGGGCGCTCCACCTCCAGGACCTCCTGGAGGGTGGCCAGCAGGTCGTCCCCGCACAGGCCGGCCAGGGTCAGGGCGCGCCAGGCGATGCGGAGCTCGACGCCGAGGGCGGCCTCGTCGGGGCCGTGGCCGCAGACGTCGCCGATCATCGCGTGGACCGTGCCGTCGGGGGTGCGGACGGTGTCGTAGAAGTCCCCGCCGAGGAGGGCGCGGCTGCGGCCGGGGCGGTAGCGGGCGGCGAAGCGGAGGTCCGACCCCTCGAGGAGGGGGTTGGGGAGCAGGCCGCGCTCGAGGCGGGCGTTCTCCTGGGCCCGAAGTTTCGATTCTGCGAGCTTGTACTGGGCGATGTCCGCCCGCTTTCTCTCCACGGCGTAGCGGATCGCCCGGCTCAGGAGGCGGCCGTCCAGCTCGTCGCGGAACAGGAAGTCCTGTGCGCCGACCCGGACGGCCTCGGCGGCGCGCTCCGCGTCGGCCTCGGCGGTGAGGACGAGGACGGCGTGGCCGGGCGCGATCCGGAGCACCTCGCGGAGGGTGTCCAGCTGGTCGACGACCGCGGTACGGGAGCCGCCGCCGGCGGTGGACCCCGTCCCGGGGAGGGAGAGGTCCAGCAGGATGCAGTGCACGTCGTGGGTGAGCAGGCGCGCGGCCTCGGTGAGGTTGCGGGCGGTGCGGAGCCGGATGCGGTGCCGGTCGGCGTCGAGGATCTCGGGCACGGTGAGTCCGCCTGCGGGGTCGTCCTCGATCACCAGCAAGGTCAGGGACGCCTGGGGTGCGGTGGCGTGCGGGGCCGCTGGGGGCAGCTGAGCGGCCTGGGCGCTCTCCGTGGCGGGGGTCTCCCTCTGCCGCGGTACGGGTACGGCCATCGTCTCCGGTTCCTTCCCTCCCCCCGAGGGTGCGTCCGGCCGACCCTAGCGGTCGGTGGCCGCAGAACGGAATGGTGTTCCGGGCCAGGGCCGCCGTCATATGCCGTTATCGCGGGGGAATGCGCCTCACTGAAAGACCACTGAATGACCAACGTCACGACGGAGGCCGTCGCCGTCCCGCCCAGCGAGACGTCCGGAACCCCCCGCGGGTTCCCTCCGCCACGGCCTTTCCCGCCCCGCGGGCAGCGGTTATGCGTCCGGGCGGACCACTGCCTTGATCGGCATCGAGCCCGCGCCCGTCAGGGTGACGTTGCGGCCCGGCCGGGGGGCGTGGACGATCGCGCCGTCGCCCACGTACATACCGACGTGGCTGGCGTCGTCGAAGTAGATGATCAGGTCACCCGGCCGCATGTCCTTGATCGCGACCTTCGGCAGCAGCCGCAGCTGCTCCTGCGAGGTGCGCGGGATGCCCTTGCCGGCCGCGCGCCAGGCCTGCGAGGTGAGGCCGGAGCAGTCGAACGAGTCCGGGCCCACGGCGCCCCACACGTACGGCTTGCCCATCTGTGCCGTGGCGTACTGGATCGCCTTCTTCCCCGACTCCGACGCAGAGCTGTTGATCTCCTTCAGCACGCCCGTCGACAGCCACGCCGACTGCGCCTTGTACTGCGCCTCCTGCTCGAGCTGAATCAGCCGGGCCTTCTCCTCGGCCTCCAGCTTGCTCTCCAGCGCCTCCGCCGCCTTGATCTTCCCCTCGATCTGCTTCTTCGAGGTCTCCTGCTTGATCCGGTTGGCTTCGAGCTTCTCCCACTGCGCGCTCGCGTCCTTCGCGTACTGCTGCAAGTCGCTCTGCGTGCGGTTCATTTCGGACATCAGGTCCGTGGCGGCCTTCTCGCCCCGGCGGATCCGGTCCGCCCCGTCGAGGAACTGGCTCGGGCTGCTGCTCAGCGCCAGCTGCGCGCCGGCCGGCATCCCGCCCGAGCGGTACTGGGCGCGCGCGGCGGCCCCCGCGCGGTTCTTGAGGGCCGTGATCCGGTCCTGCCCCGCCGCCACCTGCTTCGCGATCTCGACGATCTTGGCGGACTGGGCCTTGGCCTCGCCCTCGGCGAGGTTGTACGAATCCGTCGCCGTGCCCGCCTGGCGGTACAGCTCGTCGATCTCCTTGCGCACCTGCTCAAGGGACTTGACGCCCGGCTCCGGCAGTGGCGCCGCCTGCGCCACACCGCCCGTGCCCGCCACGGCGAGCAGCGCCGTCGCACACAGCAGCGTGAGAGCGGACGCACCGCTGCGCCGCCTACGCTCCACGGTCCCCATGGTCCCCCCAAGGTGCCCCGAGTCGACCCGACGCCGGATCCGCACCGGATCCGCCATCACATCTGACTATTCATCAGTAACTTTGCGCTGCCTTCGGGATGGTGCCACGAGTCGGTGAATTCCAACACCCTCACAGGCGTCATCCCGATCTTCCCCAGTCCCCCACACGCATCCCGACGGCTCAACGGGCCACCCCGGCAACCGGTTCCCCGCCGCGCCACATTCACCCCGCCGGGCGCAACGCCTCCCAGCGCACCGTCAGTTCCCCCTGCCGCCACCGTCCCGGCCCGTCCGCCAGCGGCCAGTCGGCGGCCAGCGCCCGCGCCGTCCGGATCCAGCGCTGCCGCGCCCCGTAGGAGGCGTACGGGGCCGCCGCCGCCCACGCCCGGTCGAAGTCGCGCAGGAACGCATGCACCGGCTCGCCCGGCACGTTGCGGTGGATGAGCGCCTTCGGCAGCCGCTCCGCCAGGTCCGAAGGGCGCTCGAGGGAGCCCAGCCGGGTCGCGAACGTCACCGTGCGCGCCCCCTCGGGCCCCAGCGCAACCCACACATGGCGCCGCCCGATCTCGTCACAGGTCCCCTCGACCAGCAGCCCGTCCGGGGCCAGGCGCGCGCACAGCCGCTCCCACACCGCCGCCACCTGCTCCTCGTCGTACTGGCGCAGTACGTTCGCCGCGCGGATCAGCGCCGGCCGGGCCCCGCCCTCCAGCGGCACCTCGAACCCGCCGTGCCGGAAGCTGAGCCCCTCGCGCTCGTACGGCTTCGCCGCCGCGACCCGCGCCGGCTCGATCTCGATGCCGACCACCCGCACCCGCGGCGCCGCCTCCCGCAGCCGGGCCAGCAACTCCACCGCCGTCCACGGCGCGGCCCCGTAGCCGAGGTCCACCGCGACCGGCGCCTGCGCGCGCCGCAGCACCGCCCCGTGCGTGGCCGCGATCCAGCGGTCCATCCGGCGCAACCGGTTCGGGTTCGTCGTCCCGCGGGTCACCGTGCCCACAGGACGGCGCGGGGGCGGGGCGGAGCGGGAGGACATGCGCCGAGCGTAAGCGGAGGGCCCCCGCCGGATGAAAAGAGGCCAGACCGCGCGGCAAACGCCGAGGAAAAATCACCGACTCCCGGAATGCGGGAGACGGCCGTCCGGGTTGCACTCCTTGGAGGGTGCCCCGCGCGCTCCCTCTGCCGTGCCCTGCCCCTGTCCGTCCCGTCCAGTACGCCGCCGTCCGAGCGAGAGGAACTGCTCTCTTGAGCCAGTACGTGTCCCGCCTCGGCGGCAGCCTCAGCGGCCGGATCGCCGCCGCCCGCGGCACCCGCCACGATCCGCCCCGCCTGCGCCTGCCGGCCGTCGGCCACCACCGCAGGCCGCGCCGCGTCGCCATGCTCAGCGTGCACACCTCGCCGCTGCACCAGCCCGGCACCGGCGACGCCGGCGGTATGAACGTGTACATCGTGGAGCTGGCCAAACGCCTCGCCGCGATCAACATCGAGGTCGAGATCTTCACCCGCGCCACCGAGGGCGGCCTCCCGCCCGTGGTCGAGCTGGCCCCCGGGGTGCTCGTACGGCACGTGGACGCGGGCCCCTACGAAGGCCTCGCCAAGGAAGAGCTCCCGGCCCAGCTGTGCGCCTTCACCCACGGCGTCATGCAGGCCTGGGCCGGCCACCGGCCCGGCTACTACGACCTCGTCCACTCCCATTACTGGCTCTCCGGCCACGTGGGCTGGCTCGCCGCCGAGCGCTGGGGCGTCCCCCTCGTCCACGCCATGCACACCATGGCCAAGGTCAAGAACGCCGCGCTGGCCGAGGGCGACACGCCCGAACCCGCGGCCCGCGTCATCGGCGAGACCCAGATCGTGGCCGCCGCCGACCGGCTCATCGCGAACACCACCGAAGAGGCCGACGAGCTGGTCCGGCACTACGACGCCGACCCCGGCAAGGTCGCCGTCGTCCACCCCGGCGTGAACCTCGACCGCTTCACCGTCGCCGACGGCCGGGCCGCCGCCCGCGCCCGCCTCGGCCTGCCGCAGGACGCCGTCATCCCGCTCTTCGCCGGCCGGATCCAGCCGCTCAAGGCCCCCGACATCCTGCTGCGCGCGGTCGCCGAGCTCGTCGACCGGGACCCCTCGCTGCGCCACCGGCTCTTCGTCCCCGTCGTCGGCGGCCCCAGCGGCAGCGGCCTCGCCAAGCCGGAGGGGCTGCAGAAGCTCGCGGCGAAGCTCGGCATCGCCGACCTCGTCCACTTCCACCCGCCGGTCCGCCAGGACGCGCTCGCCGACTGGTTCCGGGCGGCGTCCGTGCTGGTCATGCCCTCGTACAGCGAGTCCTTCGGGCTCGTCGCGATCGAGGCCCAGGCCACCGGTACCCCGGTGCTGGCCGCCGAGGTCGGCGGGCTGCCGGTCGCCGTCAACGACGGGGTGACCGGGATCCTCGTACCCGGGCACGACCCGGTGGACTACGCACGGGAGCTGCGGCGCTTCGTGGACGACCCGGGGCTCGCGGGCCGGATGGGCGCCGAGGCCGCGCGGCACGCGCAGTTCTTCGGCTGGGACACGGCGGCGAGCGGCACGGCGGACGTGTACACCGCAGCCATGCATGATCACCGCCGTCGCGTACGCTCCCACCATGGCTGACGCTGACACCGCCGACACCACCGCGATCATCGAGAGCACCCTCGCCGAGGCCGGACTCGCGTGGGAGAGCCCGGAGCCGGGCTCGTACGTGATCCAGCTCCCCGGCACCCGCAAGCTGAGCACCACCTGCTCGGTCCGGGTCGGCCGGCACTCCCTGTCGGTGAACGCCTTCGTCATCCGGCACCCCGACGAGAACGAAGCGGGCGTCCACCGCTGGCTGCTGGAGCGCAACCTCAAGCTGTACGGGATGGCCTACGCGGTCGACGCCCTCGGCGACGTCTACCTGACGGCCCGGCTCCCGCTGTCCGTGGTCACCCCGGAGGACCTGGACCGGCTGCTCGGCACGGTCCTGGAGGCGGCGGACGGCGCCTTCAACACCCTGCTGGAGCTGGGCTTCGCGAGCGCGATCCGCCGCGAGTACGAATGGCGCGTCTCGCGCGGCGAGCCGACCTACAACCTGGACGCCTTCAAGCACCTGACGCAGCCGTCGTCCTGAGCGAAGTGCGCCCTGCAGGTACGGATACTCCGCGCGCGCAGAGGCTCCGTACGTACAGGGCGCACCAGACCTAGGTGTATTGCCCTGGGAGGTTGTGGACGGTGATGGAGGTCTCGGCTGAGGCGTCTTGAACGGGTGAGGGCCTCCCGGGTTCGGTGTGGATTGCGACA
>NZ_JBVING010000027.1:0-51405 GCF_055579465.1 Streptomyces sp. NPDC032745
AGCCCGCACCGCCGCAAGTTCCCCAGCCCTCATACAGCCAGCGAACTACCAGACACCCACCGTGACAAGACCAGCTAACAAAGCACTACTAGGCGTTCAAGGGCCAACCATCTTGCTCAGTGTCCCGTGCCAGCGAAGGTCGCGCTTGTGCAACCGAGGTTTGAGCTGCCCAGTCTCCTTGGCGGTGGCTTCAGCGGTCGGGGGAAATCGAATCGGCCCGGCCGACGGCTCCAAACCTGGTGAGCAGGGCAGTGGTCTCGGGGTGGGGGCCGTTGTTCGCCCACTTCAGCGGGGAACGGCCTGCGCCGTCGCCTTCTCGGAGGTTCGGATCGGCACCATGGGCCAGCGGTTCGCGCACCGTCTCCACGTCTCCCCAGCACGCAGCCGCGCACAGCGGCGTGCCGTCCGCACCGACGCCCCGGCTCTCGGCGTCCGGGGACGCCCCAGCTTCCAGCAGCAGGCGGACGATCTCCGTCCTGCCGCTGACCGCTGCCTCGTACAGCGGGGTGGTGCCTTCAGTGCCTGGCCGCTGCGGGTCGGCACCGGAACGCAATGCCGCACGCAACCGCGAAACATCGCTCTGCATGATCGCTGCGAATAGGTGGCGAGAAAGCTTCTTCTGGCGGCGTCGCTTCACGGCCACGGAGGTTACCGGCCGGGCGTGGGACGTGCCAGCAGGTGGTCTGGCTCCCGACACCGGACACCGGACACCACCAGCGAAATGACCTGCAGGCCAATGGACTGCGGAGAGAAAAGTGGTACGCAGGGTGCATGAGTTGCGGCGTATTCCGCTGGGTGAACTCAGTCCGGCGGATCTGTGGACTCTCATCTCGCAGCAGGTGGCGCTGCCGTACCTCCTTCCGCTCGCGGTGCGCTTGTTGCTTGAGGAGCCGCTGGTCGACGCCTACTTCTACGAGGGTGACCTACTGCTTGCCACGGTCATTGTCCCCGCCTCGGCGTGGTACCTGCTACCAGACCTCGGCGCGCTGCTGCGTACCGTGATCACGACGTTGCCGGAGGCAGCAGTCGCCAGCCTGCCCCGCGGCGCCGCCGAGGACTTCGCCCGCTTCGTCGCTCGCCCGAATCGCTTCGCTGACCGGCTGAAGGCATGGGTGAAGAAACCCGCCATGGGCTCATGATCCGAACCAGAGACTCGCTGGCAGTAGGCGGCGACCTTGTCAACGATCTCGTCGGCGGGATTCGTCCAGACGAAGGGCCTGGGGTGTTCGTTCCAGTCGGCGAGCCATGTCTCCGCAAATCCCAGCCCGGCTGCGACTCGCGGATCTGCTCGGCGGTCAGGCCCTCGTAGCCACCGTAGTCCCACTCCAACAGGTCGGGATCGGGCTCGGCGCCGGTCAGACCGGCGAGCCCTGCCGTCCGCATGGCGCGGCTCAGCGGGCTGCTGAACACGGCGACCAGGCGGCGGTTGACCAGCCTCGGGACAAGACACCTGGCCGCCGCCTCCCTCGTGTCGGCCAGCCAGACGTCACTCCGGCCGACGTGCCGATCCGACAGGCTCCGCTCGGTCTGGCCGCGCCAACCTCACCCCTGACCAGCAAGAACGACAACAACCTGCGATGACAACTACCACAGCAGCCAGAGACAATCACCCTCGGCGTCGCAACCAGGCTCGGGCCTAAGAAACTCCGCAGGTCAGACGGCTCAGACTCCCGGAACCTCCGCAGATCCGGTGGGCGGTGTCAGCCTTCATCTCCGACAAGCTGGTGGGCATTCAGCTGGATCATGCTGCTGCCCTCGGGGACATTGGGCATATCACCGCCGCCGGGCAAGCTCGAGGCCAGCAGGCTCCAGCCGGACTTCCGATAGGTGAGGATGTTGCCTTCCACCCGGCCCGGCTTCCAGCCCGCCCGCTCCAGTTCGGCCCCCATCTTGGGAAGGGCCTGCTCCGCCTCGCCGGACTTCACGACGGCGAACCAGTCGACCATGTCCGGGCGCTTCACGCCGTTACGCTCGGAAGTGGTCATCCCCCTCGCAGGGTCCAAGCCCGCCTTGGCAAGCGCCTTGCGGAAATCCCCGTCCACGGCATCCCGACCGAGGACCGCACCGCCCTTCCCCAAATCAGTCTTCCCGGAACCCGAACCGGATCCCGAAGACGAGCCCGGGCCCGCCGGCTTCGCGCCGGCCTCCCCACCCGCGACGCTGCATCCCGCCAGCGCCAGGACCGCCGCAATAGCGATCGCCGCAACCACCGCCGAAGACCTCATGCGTACGTACATGCGGAACCCCCAATGATCAAAGTGAGATTCTCGCACGCATGGACCAGCACGCCGACTGCGTTTCGAGTGCGCGACCCGGCCTGTGCCAATCGGCCGTCGAATACCACGCGAGAAGCCGCCTACCGGACGGGAGTGGACGCCATTTCAGTGCCACGGCAGTCGGCCGAGGCGGGTGTTGCCTCAGACCCGTCGAGGGTTGATGTGGCTCGTTGGAACGGCTACTCCCTGCTTGGGTATGACCCCATACCCGCTCACTGGATCTCGCCATCGATACGGCACTTGACCTGCCGCCGGGTGCCACAACGAAGGGGCTGCCCAACAGCCAGCAAGTGATCGCTCAAACCCGCCGATCCCCCACAGCCACCACGGCCAGTACACGGCCGACACCGGATCACACCGACCGCCCCCACGGCGAGGCACTGTGAGCATCACGCAAGGTGCTGGACGCCGGAGCGGCCGAATCGTGATCCACAAGATCTTCGATCACTCATACGATGCCTCGTGTGATCACCGCTTCCGTGGACCCCACCTCGCACGCATACGCTGCCGGCCAAGTAGCCGGAACCTTGCTCGTTGCCGTTGTCGCCATCGTGCTGCTCTGGCGGCTGACCCGCTCCTGGCGCTCGCCGTCAACCCCGGCCGGCAGTGACCCTGCCCAGACCCTCCGCGAGGAAAGCAAGCGGCGCCTGCTCATCATCGGGGTGACGGTGCTGATCGCCGTCGGTGCCGGGGTGAAGGCCACTGCCTCGTACGACCCGGAACTCCCCGCCTCCGAAGACGGCGGGGGTGCGGGAGGCAGCGCACCGCGCAGCGTCGTGCTGCCGGACAGCTTCGCGGACTTCCGGCAGCTGACCGGTCTGGCCGCGCAGCAGGCCGAGACCGAGGTGTTGGGGGGCCGCAAGCTCCCTCCTGAGGCGAAGGCCGGCTACTACGACAAGGACGGGGACGGGAACGTCGACCTCTTCGTCGCCGTCCACAGTACGGAGTGGGACCCCAAGATGTACGAGGACAAGGCCACCAAGTCGATCTCGCAGGAGTTCCGCAACTTCTTCGCCGGCGCGAAAGCCCACGGCGTGACCTCCTTCGACGCGGGCCAGTACGGCGGGGGCCTGAGCTGCGGCTCCGCACCAGGCGAGGACGGCGACCAGGCCATCTGTGCCTGGAGCGACGCCACCACCTTCGCCGCGGTACGGCTGCTGCCGCAAACCCGCCTCGCCGACGCCGCACAGACCACCCTCACACTCCGCAACGCAGCCGTGCACTGACCACCTCACCGGCAAGAAGTCCGGACGCGGACCATGCCCTGAGGCAAAGCGCCTCCGAAGGCGCTCAGGAGAGCCGGATGCCCCGAAAACCTCGCAGTGTGAATGTGCTCAGCTGACGCATTGAGGCGGAAGCGCAGAGCCGTACGCGGGTCCCTCTCCGCCGACAGGTGACCGAAGGGTTCATGCAGCCCGCCCACAGGCGGCAATAGCTTCCCTACCAGCCCAGTCCGTCGCACGCCCGCGAGGCTGATTCGGAGTGGAAGACAGGCTCCACCCGCTGCTCCAAGTGGCTCTGGGAAGACCAGAGACCGGCAGACCGAGGGATCGCGCCGAGCGGGCATGACTTCGCGCACTGGTGCAGGAGTTGACTCGAGCGCACCAAAAGGACATCTGATCAACGTTCATGCGGTTGTGAACGAGAAGTCCGTTTCAATTCGCCAGGTTGGTGACGATTCTCCGGTGAGCTCACGGCTCATTTTGTTAGCCATGGCCAGTGGATCACCGTTCGGGATCTCTGCGGCAGGGCTTCGTAGTCACGCGCCAGACTGCGGTGCTGCATCAACCAGCCGAAAGTTCGCTCTATCACCCACCGCTTGGGCAGCCGCTGGAAGCCCTTCACGCGCGGTCGCTGGACTACCTGAACATCGATCCCGAGGCCGACGCCATGCTGCATCGCGCTGGTCTGGTACCCGCCAGTCGGCCCACACCGTGATCACGCTCGGATGGGCTGCTGCCAACTCGGTCAGAGCCTGCTTGCCGCCGACGGAGTCGTGGACCGAGGCTGCGCTGACGAGGACGGCCAGGACCGGTCCGAGGGTGTCGGTGATCAGGTGCCGTTTACGTCCTTTGGTCTTCTTGCCGGCATCGATGCCTTGACTGGCTTCGGATACATTGCTCGAGGTCTTCACGCTCTGCGCGTCCACCACCGCCGCGGACGGCTCCACGTTTCGGGCCTTGGCCCGGCGGGTTCTGTCCCGCAGCAGGTCGTGGACCTGCTTGGTGGGTTCCGTCCGCCCCCCACTTAGCGTGGTAGTCGTAAACGGTCTTGAACAGCGGGAAATCGTGCGGCAGGTAATCCCAAGGAATCCCCGTGCGGTTGACGTAGAGGATCGAGTTCACGATCTCTCTCAGGTCATGCACCCGCGCCGCGGCCCCGGGTCCTGAGCGGGCAGCCCGCCAGGCAGCGAACACCGGCTCGATCAACGCCCACCGGGCGTCAGAGACATCACTGCGATACGCACGCCGGGCTGTCATAACCCTGAAAACGACCACCGACGCTCGCAGTCACAAGAGCATCCCAAAACACCAACTGCCTAGATCAGATGCTCTCTAAAGCGTCTCAGCGAAGCCCCGCAGGGCAGCACTCTCTCGCAGAACACCCGGCCGGACCGCAGCGCGGATAGCCTCGATCACTAGGCGTTGGTCACCCGGCCGCATTGCGGTCAGCGAAACCTTGAGCTCCGGTTCGCCGGTCTGACGACAGCGGATCACATACCCGTGGCGCCCCAAGTCCTCCACGTCGACGCTGTCGAGGCCGGACAGCGGTAGCCGCCGTATCGTGAAGCCCCGGCGCACGACGACCCACCCGTCCGCCACCGAGACGGCGACAAGCCAGTACAGGACGAAGAAGAAGACAGCGGACGCGGCCCCGAGGACAAGCCAGACCGACCTCGGCAGCAACTTGCCGTGGCCGCTGAGACCCTGCGTGAGCGCCACGAGAACGGCGGCCACGGAAAGGACCAGAAAGCGACGCCAGTCGGGGCGGACCAACACCGCCTCGCCGTGTGCATGCATGAAAGGGCTCTTCCCTCGGTGGTCTGGTGCGAGACCCACTCTGGGCCGACCGGCCCAACCTTCCGCTACACACAGGGCCTGGTCAAGATCTCACCTGTCATCGGGACCTCCCCCGGCCCGCCCGCATCGCAGTCCCTCGCGGGGAATCACAAGCTTGATCGCCTGACCCGGACCTGCCGCCTCCGCAGAGACCTACCGAACACCCCTGTCGGAGGAAACGCTCCTTCAGAGGCGCGGCATACGCTGCACGGGCGGAAGGGGGGAACCGTTCACGCATGGATGCGTGTCTCCGAGCACACAGCATGACGTGTCCGGGCGCGCCCGGCTCGATCCTCAGGGGGGATCTTGACTTCATCGCACCGCGGACGACTGCGTGCACTGGCCGCCGGGGGCGTACTCGCCCTGGCCGTCGGCGCCCTCTCCGCCGCACCGAGTTCCGCCGCACCGCAGCACCTCGCACCCGGATCCGCCGTCGCACCGCCCTCGCCCGCCCTGGCACCGGAGTCTGCCTCCGAGGCCGCGCCGGGCCCCGTCGGCGAGCACCCGACCGTTGTCATGCCCGGCCGCGCCACGCCCTTCGCGGGGGCGGCCGCCGCCGCCAAGCCGCGGCACGACCTCGACGGCGACGGCATCAGCGACATGATCGTCATGGAGTACGACCAGAGCACGGCCGTCTACCTGTCGTCGAACTCGTCCTGGAGCGACTACGCGATCTACAAGACCGACCGCGAGGCCTCGTTCAAGGACCTGCTGCCGATCGGCGACGTCGGCGGCACGACCAAGGCCGAGCTGCTCTCCCTCTCCTTCGACGGCGTGCTCACGCTCTACGAGACCGGCTTGCAAGGCACTTCCGCACCTCTGTGGTCCGGCAGCGGCTGGCAGAAGTACAACCACCTCGTGGCCACCGGCGACGTGACCGGGGACCACCACCCCGACCTGCTGGCCCGCGACCACGCCGGCGACCTGTGGCTGTACACCGGCACC
The DNA here is from genome assembly GCF_055579465.1 of Streptomyces sp. NPDC032745. Taxonomy (NCBI): domain Bacteria; kingdom Bacillati; phylum Actinomycetota; class Actinomycetes; order Kitasatosporales; family Streptomycetaceae; genus Streptomyces; species Streptomyces sp. NPDC032745. The sequence goes on from NZ_JBVING010000027.1 coordinate 6,281, forward strand.
GGAACCGTCAGCAAACCCTTCAACACGCGGGTCAAGGTCGGCTCCGGCTGGGGCGTGTACGACCAGATCGTCGGCGCGAGCGACGTCGACGGCGACGGCCTCGGCGACGTCCTCACCCGCACCCTGACCGGCGAGCTGTGGTTCCACAAGGGATCCGGCAGCGCCACCGCCCCGCTCAAGCCCCGCGTCAAGGTCGGCACCGGCTGGAACACGTACAACGTGATCAGCGGCCCGGACGACGTCGACGGGGACGGCCTGAGCGACTTGATCGCCCGCAACCGCGACGGCGTGCAGTACTTCTACAAGTCGATCGGTGGCGGCAAGTTCGCCGCCCCCACCTACTACGGCAGTGGGTGGGAACGGAACAAGTTCATGGTCGGCGCCGGCACCACGCAGCTGTACGGCAAGTCACAGAACCTCATGACCGAGGCCAACAACACCCTCGCAAAGTACTACGCCCTGGCCAACGGCACCTATCTGACGCCGCCGACCAACGTCGGCACCGAGACGCCCGGCTCCCGCAACACCTACGCCACCGGGCTCAACAGCCACAACCACGCCAGTTACGTGCAGAACATCGGCAGCGACCTGTACATCCGCGACCAGAAGGTCAGCACGACGTGGAACTACACGCTCATGGTCGGCCCAGGTGACCTCACCGGCGACGGCAAGGGCGACCTGCTCAGCCGCGACTCCGCCGGCGCGCTGTGGCTGCACCCGGGCGACGGCGCGGTGAACACCAAGCTCGGCGCGCGCATCAAGGTCGGCACCGGCTGGAACGCCTACGACACGCTCGTCGGCGCCGGCGACTACTCCGGCGACGGGCGCCCCGACGTGCTCGCCCGGGACACCAGCGGCCGGATGTTCCTGTACAAGGGCACGGGGACGTCCACCGCGCCGTTCGCCGCCCGGGAGCAGGTCGCCACCGGCTGGAACGTGTACGACACGCTGCTCGTGCCGGGTGACATCGACGGCGACGGCAAGGGCGATGTACTCGGCCGCCTCCCGAACGGCGACATGTACCTGTACACCTCAACGGGCAACGCCGGCACCGCGACCTTCACCGCCCGGGTGAAGTTCGGCGTTGGCTGGAACATCTACAAGAACATGATCTGAGTCCTGCGGCCGCCCGTCGGCCAGTCCGTGATGAGCGACGGCGCGGGCCCGTCCACCGGCACCAGCCGGTCGGCCGGGCCCGTGTCCGCCGCCGGCACCGCACCCAGGTATGAACAGGCAGCCCAGGAGTTGCCGCAGTGGCAGTCGCCGGGCAAGCGTGGCTGCTCTTCCGCGGCCTGGCGGCCGCGGCCGGTCCAGGCCACTGCTGCCGCGTTCCCGCCTTCTGCCCCCGAGGCCTCGCGCGTGACCACCCCGCCTCCTCGCAGCCCGAAAGCCGACCGCGAGGCCGCAGGTACCGTCCCGAATACCTGCCATGCGAGCTGATCGTGGTCCGCCACATCGGCATGCTGCCCGCCGGCGACTACGCGGCAGAAGCGTTCCACCGGATCGTCGACGCGCAGAGCGACAGCTGGCCACGAGCGCGTCAGGACGCATGGGGCTTCGTGAAGGGCATCGGTGCTGGCGGCGCCGACGCCTGCCTTCCGGCCCATACCAGGCCTGCGAGCAGGCAGGCGAGCCCGAAGCAGACCATGGGAAGCACGGCCCCGAACTCCACGTCCATGCAGAGCAGCAGACCGAGGTTGACGAGGGCATGGAAGCCGCCCGCGAGCAGCAAGCGGTACGTACCGCCCGTGCCGTCGAGCGCAACACCCAGCACGACCGACATCGCCACGGTGGCGACGAGGAACCCCGCGGCGTAGGCCGGGGCCTGCGCAAAGACCGGCACGTGCCAGGCGCCCCACACCACACCCACCGTCACCGACGAGACGAGCGTCCCGACCCGGGTCCGCAGCAGCGGCTGGAGGAAGCAGCGCCAGCCGATCTCCTCACCGCACGCCCCCACCAGTTGCGCCGACGCGATCAGTACGAACGGGTGGTGCAGGGCTCCGGGGTGGATGAAACCCACATCCCCGGAAGCCAGCCAGTACGCAAGGACGCTGACCGCGACGATCAGCCCGGCCGTCGCGAGGAGGGCCACCGCACGGCCGGCGCGCCGTTCGCCCCCGCCCCGCAGCAACTCGCGGGTCTGCCTGCGCCAGTACAGCGCGACCACGCCCACCCCGACAGCAGGCCCGAACTGGGTCAACTGCACGACCTCCGGCGGCACACCGGCAACCGGCTGCACCGCCCCCAGTGCACCGGCCGCCACGAAGGCCACCGCGGTGAACACCATCGCCGCACCCCACGCCTTGGGGCGCTCCGCCCGTTCCACGCCACCTGCAGTCCCCATGACCACCTCGCCCGTCTGCTCGAACCCGTATGCAGACGACGATGCCGGGCCGGGCACCCTTGGCCAATGCATCTGGCAACCGGGCACGCTACCCGGATACACCCCTGCTTCCCGGCCCGGGGGAGGGGGCTGCGGCGGGGCCTCATCACGCCCAGGGGAATATCCCCTCGGGCCGGGTCACAACGCACCGCTCTCCCCTGTTCGTTCGTGATCGGTCCGAGCGATGGGTTCGGTCTCCACGCCGGAGAATGGGTGCCGCTGCACGCCAGGCATCGAAGGATCGGTGGAAGCCCTGGCGCTGGCGGACCACCGCCCGCAGGTATGCACAACACCAGCGCCAGCACCGCCCCGGCCACTGTCCGCCCACCAACGACACGTATCCGAACCGAACCACGCGATCCCAGTCAGAGCGCCGTACGCCGAGCCGCTGCGCGGCCTGGTCCGGCCCCATCGGAACGGCCTCGGCCGGCAGCCGGGCCAAATCCGGGTGCGCGGCAAGGGCGGCGACCGGGTCCGGCTGGAGCGCCGGCTGCGCCGGATCGCCGGAAGGGTCGGTGAGAAACCCGGCCTTCACCATCTCCCGCACCGCGAACACGGTCACCACCGCCGAACCCGCCCCCACGCTCGGATTCGAGGTCCCCAAGGCCTCCGCGAGGGCGTCGGCCGCCCGCGACCGGACAGCGAGTCATCCGGCAGCCCCGCCCGGATCGCATTGGCGTCCATCGACTCCATCGCGGCCCGGGACCACAGCCCCGGCCCGGCGTCGGGGTCGGTACCACCCACGTGCGCACGGCCCACCGGAACACGGGCCGGGTCACCCGCAGACGCCCCGCAGCCTGGCCCTCGTCGCACTCCAGTCGCTTCCCACAGCTGATCTCCTCCTCGGCACGGCCCCCCTAGGCAACACCTGAAAAATGCTGATTGATTGCGAAAAGTGTCAAATATCCATTGATTAACCATAGTTGGGGCGTATGCACCCCGGCTGCGCCTGCGTACGCGAGGACGGATTCACCCGCCCGGAGGACAGCCGGCACCCGGCTTCGGACACAGCGACGCGGGGCCGTCACCGGTCGGTGACGGCCCCGCTCGAAGTACTCACAACACCCAGCCTGCAGAACGAGTGCACCGTCCTGACCTGGGAAGACAGGCTGTGAGGCGCACAGCCCCTTGGTGATGATCTCGAAGAGCTTCTCGATCTTGCTCTCCATGGCGAAGATCGACGTGCGGACCTCAACTCTTGACGGCCTCCGCGATCTGCAGGGCGGCCTGGGCGGGCGTGAGGTGCGTGGTGTCGACGACCTCGGCCTCACCGTGCAGCCACGTGCGGGCCGCCTCGGCGTAGGGCTCGAGGTGCGCGAGACGGAACGGGGAAGGACCAAGGTCAGTGTCCCCCTCGATGCGCCCGCGGAGGGTGTCCTGGTCAGCATGGAGAACGAAGTGCCGTACCGGAATCGCATGCTGGGCGAGGCCCGAGCTGATCTCGCGCCAGTACTCCTCGACCAGGACAGTCATGGGCATCACCAAAGCGCCACCGGTGTAGTCGAGTACGCGGCGGGCGGTCTCGACCACGAGCGGCCGCCACGGCGACCAGTCCTGGAAGTTGCCCGTCCAGGGCAGCCCCGGCTTGATGTCCATGAGCGTCTCGCCGACCTTTTCGGCATCGAACACCCGTGAATCCGGGATCAGCTGCTGCACGAGTGCACCGGTCGTCGTCTTGCCTGCGCCGTGGGTGCCGTTGAGCCATACGATCATGGAACCAACGCTAGCGCCGCGCGAGACGCAAGTGGTCTCAAACCACCAAGATCAGGTTCCACCTGTCACGAAAAGGTCGCATCGACTGGGCATGCCGCCCAGTCGATGAGAAAAGCCTGCCCCAGTGCCAACTATCGTGTTTCGGCTCAACCGGGGTGGTGTCTTCTCCACCACCTGGTTCGGATCAGAGGTTCACGTCGATGTAGTCGATGTCCGTCAACTCCACCAGCAGCCCCTAGGCGCGGCCGCCGCTTTCATTGAAGTAGACCTCTTGCAGCCCCTCAGCGGCGATCTGCTGCAAACTCGGCCTCGGAGGCTCCGGCGTCCTGGGCGGCCAGCGGCCGCGGCCGGACCCGCCCGGTCTACCGCCCGGTCGGCGCTGGTCTCCGCCACCAGGTCGGGCCGGACCAAGAGCGCGGCAGAAGACGTCGCGGGACCCCCACGCCGCGGCAAACCGCACTCCCGTCCACGGGTGGGCGGGGCCGGCCGCGGCCAAGTGCTCGGCGACCTACCGGGACGCGTCGGGGCGCAGCGGTACCCTCCGGCCGACCGCGCACAGCTGGCCCGCGGGGTCGTGGCAGCCGAGGACGAGGAGCTGGGGGCGGGGCAGGGTGCCCGTGATAGCGCCGATGATCGCTTCGGTGGTGTCTCTGCGGCGGATCTCGTACCTTCTCTGCACCAACACGCGGGGTGTGACGGACTGGTCGACCGAGTGCCCGCGAGGCACATGACCGCCGCGTTCGCCCACCCCGGCATGGCACGATGCCTGGGTGGAGAGTAGAGAACGTGCAGAGAGCCTGTCTGAGCTCGGCGACCTGTTGAAATCGCTGTCGAACAGGCCCGTCGTCTCCGTGCGGTACGGCCGATTCCCGGGTGGCGCGACGCCTGGTCATGGGCTGGGGACCCTTGCCGGCCAGGTGCACGACCTCGTCGCCGAACTCCACCCGAAGTGGAAGCGATACCTCCCCAGCGGGGCCGAGCCCCCGAGCGCTTCGCAGATCGAGGCTCTCCTGGAGCCACTCAGCGCCGACGCGGCCGTGGAACTGATGACCACGCTCGCCGCCGACGACCTGGTATGGCCCGGCTCGAAACTCATGAACCGCGAGATCGCCCACGACACGGTGACGCGCATCGTGAAGTGGCTCGGGCCCGGCGCGACTTGGTGGACCAACCGGCAAGGCAACTCCTGGGATCCTGTCACTGCCTGCACTTTCGATGGCGTGGTTGCCGGAAGCGACGGCGAGTACCTTGCGATCCTGATCCAGGTCGGGGAGGACTGAGCCCACAACCGCCCCGACATCACTCGAGCCGATCATTCGTGCTGATGGCGGGTTTGGGCATCCCGGAATCAGCACTCCGCAGTCCTCGACACCAGCCGCCGCCGAGTCGAACCGCTCGACGGCATAGTGCAGTCAACTGACCAGCCGCGCGCCGAGGGCCGGTAGGGCTGGCTCATGCCCTTGACCACCACACCTTGTGCACATTCGGTCACCGACCATATACCTGGCGCCATGATTGTGAACGCGTGGCGCGTGCGGGCCACGGCGGAGGAATTCGGCATCCCTCCTGACGGAGTGCCCTTCGATGTACGGCTGCTGACGGAGGGACGGGAGGAGTGGCTGCGTGAGGTGGGCATGGAGGCAGGGACACCCTTCCTCGTCTCACCGGTGTTCGAGTACGACGTCGTCCTGAACCGCTTCTTCCAGCCACCGGGGATGTGGATGCACGCGGTGAACACCCAGTTCGGCTACGCCCGGGACCTTGCGGCGTTCCTGACGTTGCTGTGGGTGTCGCGGCGCAGGAAGGGCTGGCGGGACGCGGCCGATGAGGACCATCTCGCCTACCTGGCCTGGCGGCGCCGGGACGACGACGGGCCGCGCATCGCCGGATCCACGTGGAATCGCGAAGTCTCGGGGGTGAATGCCTTCTATCGGTGGGCGTTGCGTGCAGGCACGTGCCGACGAGCCCGGTCCCGCAGGTGGTCAGGCGCCCGCGGGTTGGCGGGCAATTGTCGCGCCGGACGGCAGACGAGCAGCGGCCGGCGACATACGCGCGGGACACCGGGGCAGTGCGGGTGGAGTGGCTGCCGCCGGTCTCCTACCGGGTGTGGCGGGATGTGGGGGTGCGGGGTTTCGATGGGGCGGGCCTGCCACGGCAGCGCGGTGGCGCAGGCCCTGGGTGGTGGAGGAGCCGGGGAGGCCGTGGGCGCGCCGGGTCGGCTCGGCGTCCAGGGTCAAGGTGGAGCAGCCGGGCGCGCGCGAGCGGCGCCTGCTGTTGGTCGAAGTCCCGGCCGGGCTGGAGCCGGCGATGTCGTGGCTCGGCGAGGGCGGGCAGCCGTTGTCGGTCTCGGCGTGGAAGGAGATGTTCGCGGCCTCGAACCGGCGGTGCATGGCGGCGGGCGTGCGACTGGCCTGTCACGCGCACATGCTGCGGCACACCTTCGCCGTGGTGACGCTGGAGCAGCTGCAGCGTGGGCACCTGGCGGCTTTGGCCGAGCAGCACCCGCGCCAGCGCGAGCACTACACCAGGGTGTTCGGTGACCCGCTGGACTGGGTGCGGCGCCGGCTCGGACATCGTTCGGTGATCACTACGCTCGTCTACCTGCACACTCTGGCGGAGCTACCGACAACACCCGGGCCCTCGCCAACCAGGCCGAGTGCCTCGACACCCGGCTTCGGGGCCGCCCCGTCCTGCCTTCCCTGCTGCACGCCGACCTCGAACGACGCCGCGACGCGATCCGCACCTTCCTCCCCAAGGCCGCCGGAGGCAACGAGTGAGCGCCCACCACCGGCCAATGCCCGGCCGCGCCGACGTCCGAGTCACTGCTGCCGACGCCCTGGCCTCGGAGACCGGCCGCAGCCCGAGCGTGCTGGCACTGGCCGCCCGGCTTGGCCTCGCCAACACCACCTTCCGCCGCAACTTCCCCGACATCTGTGCAGAGCTGGCAGCCGCCCCGATGATGGCAACCGCCTCGAAGGCCGTCGACAACTTCACCGCTGTGAAGGCCGACAATGCCCGCCTGCGCCCCGACAAACGCCAACCCGAGCAGCTCGAACTCGGCATCGCCGCCGTTCAGCGCCATTCAGCGTGGACAACGACCGGTTGCGAACCGCACCGCACGAAGCACGCTCCATCGCCCCACTACCCCGGCGTCCACGCTGACCGCCCAGTTTGCCGTTTGACCGGCTGCCCATCCTCACCGAGGGATTGCAGGTCCCCGATCAACTCGAAGCGTGGTGCTCAGGCTGGGCCCGCCGAGCCTCGTTTGTCCTCAACGTGGACGACGTGAAGCTCGGTGCCGTCCCGGTGGCGCTTGGAACGTCCGAACAGCCCTACAGCGATGTGTGACTGGTCCTGAGGCTCATCGGGGCCGACATAGGTAAGGACGTCGTTGTGATGCCCGGTGACGACCCATCCCTCGACGTCCTTGAGGTCGATCACCCCAAAGTCTCCTGCCGAAGATCCGGCGTGCGCCGGGCCGAACTTCTGCAGGAGGTCGGTGGCCTGTTCGGCAAGCTCCCCGTCCGGAGCGGTCAGCACGACACAGGTGCCATGCTCGAACAGCACCCACGACTTGCGAGGGTCGGCGAGAAGCTGCTGCCAGACGTCTATCAGAATCTCGGTGTTCACGCCGATCATCATGCCGCAGGGCACCGACACAGGGTGACGATCGGCCGACGGCTCCAACGAATACGCGACTCCTGACCATGCGGGCCTACCAGTCCCAGGCCGGGATGGCGCCCCCACAGTCGGCTGAACCCGGTCGAGCGGTCAGCCGCGAACCCTGTCCACAAGATCCCTTGTCGCTGGTTGTCGTCGGTTGTCCTCCTTAAGGGGGAGGGGACTACGAGTGGACGGGCGGGTCCGTCCCGGAAGCCCCGGCGGATACGCGGATCTTGGGGAAGAGTCTCGGCCACGTGTCCGGATTTCAGGTGGTACGTGCGGGGGACGAAAAGTTGTTCTTGGGAGGGATCCGGTCCGACCCGCTCGTCGAACACAGTGGAGGCGCAAGCGATTTCACCCGACGAACGAACGGGACCACCCGCATGAAACGTCTCGCACCGCTGCTCGCCACCGCCGGACTCCTCGCCACTGCCCTTCCCGGGCTGGCGGCGACATCGGCCTCCGCCTCCGCCGCCCCGACCCCCGTGTACCTGCGACAGACGCCGGCCTGGCACCGCTGCAGCCCCGATCGGCCGGCGGCGTACGAGTGCGCCACCCTCAAGGTGCCGCTCGACTACCAGCGTCCCGAAGGGCGCACCCTGAACCTCGCCATATCCCGGATGAAGAGCGAGAACCCCGCCAAGCGGCGTGGCGTCCTCCTCCTCAACCCCGGCGGCCCCGGGACCTCGGGTCTCTACCGGCCGATTCGGACGGATGCTGCTATGCCCAAGGACGTCCGCGACCGCTACGACCTCGTCGGCTTCGACCCGCGCGGCGTCGGCGAGAGCAGCCCGATCGGCTGTGGTGACCTGAGCGAAGCAGAGGTGGGCGTCGGCGGGGCGTACCGGCCCGAGACCTTCGCCTCGGACGTGTCCTGGGCGCGCGGAATCGCCGACAAGTGCCGTGAGAAGTCGGGCGATGTGATTCCGTACATCACCACCCGCAACACTGCGCGCGACATGGACGTCATCCGCGCCGCACTAGGAGAGCGGAGGGTCTCGTACCTGGGCTACTCGTACGGGACGTACCTCGGCGCGGTGTACTCCCAGATGTTCCCGGAGCGCACCGACCGGTTCGTCCTGGACAGCGGCGTGGACCCGGGGCGCGTCTGGCGCGGCATGATCCAGGCGTGGGGGACCGGAGCCGAGCCCGCCTTCGAGCGGTGGACGCGGTGGGCGGCGGAGCGCTCGGACGCTTATGGGCTCGGCGCCACGCCGGAGGCGGTCTCGGCCACCTTCTGGGCGCTGGTGGCGCGGGCCGACCGGGACCCGATCATCCACTACGGGGAGAAGGTGACGGGTGACGACATCAGGGCCGACCCGTCGCTCTTCTTCGATCCCTACGGTGCCTCGGCCGTCGTCAAGTCCATCAAGGCATCGGCCGACAAGGCGCCCCAGCCGCCGGGTGGCACCGATCCGGGCGCGAGCGGGAAGGGCGCCGACAGGAAGGGGCCCGGCTCGCAGTCGCCGCTCGGCGGCGTCCGGGCCGCCGGCCCGGGCGTCGACGCGGGAGGGGCGTCGGAAGGTCCGGACGCCACTCCCGCCAGCAACGCCACCGCCGTGTACTGGGCCGTGGTCTGCGGGGACACGGACAGCTGGCCCCGCGATCCGGAGCAGTACGCGCGGGACGCGGCGCGGGACAAGGTGAAGCACCCGCTGTACGGGGACTTCGCGTCGAACATCAAACCGTGCGCCTTCTGGCAGCGGCCGCTGGAGCCCGCCACGCCCATGAAGACCCGGGCCGATGTCCTGACTGTGCAGAACGAGTGGGATCCGATGACCCCGCTCGAAACCGGCCAGGGGCTGCACCAGGCGCTCAAGGGGTCGCGGATGGTGCTGGCGCTGGGGGGTCAGGGGCATGGTGTGTATCTCTCCGACCCCACGGCCTGCGCCAACATACCCGTCAACGCGTACCTGTCGACGGGACGGCTGCCCGCGAAGGACGTGACCTGCCACAACCCGCCGCCCACCCCGGATCCGGAGGGTGCCGGAGCCCGCTGACGACAGGGCCCGGCCGCCCGGCCCCGCTGCAATCGGCTGAACCCGGTCAAGCGGTCAGCCGCGAACCCTGTCCACAAGATGCCCTCCACGCCCGACACGTCCGTCCAGGACTCCAACCACTCCCGCGGCTTCGCCAGGTCCGTCGTCATCGGACACAACGTCCACGGGGACGTCAGACCGTGGTCGGCGAACAGGGCCTCGAGCAGGGCCTCGAGCAGGGCGCGGCGCTCCCGGTACGGGCGGGACAACAGCTCCTCCCCGTCCAGCTGCAGCACGTCGAACGCGGAAGCGCACGGGTTCGCGGATTCCCGAGCATCAAACAGCGGGAACTCGCGCCGTCGTGCTGAATTCCTTGGAACCCCGCAGCGGGTTCGCCGCTCATAAGCAGAAGCCTCATATCCACGAACGGGTGGCTCCTCGTAGGGATCGCGTCGTGGCGGTTGTCGCCGTTCAGCAGGACGCACCCGGTGGTGACTAGCTCTCGGGCAGGGGCCGGTCATCGATGACGTTCTTCATGACGAGGGTGGAAGTCAGACGCTGGACACCGGGCAGGCGTGCGAGCTGCCGGTCGTACAACTGCTGGAACGCGGCCAGGTCGGCAGTGGCGACCCGCAGGAGGTAGTCGGGCTCGCCGAACAGGCGCTGCGCCTGTAGCACGTGCGGGACGGCTGCCACAGCCTCTTCGAAGGCCGTGACCGTATCGGTGGTCTCCCAGCGCAGGGTGGCGAACACGAGCGCCTCGAAGTTCAGGCCGACGGCGGTCGGGTCGACGACGGCGCGGTAGCCGCGGATGGCGCCCTCGCGTTCCAGATCGCGCAGCCGACGCCCTGTTGCTGCAGGATGTCCCGGCCGAGCCGAAGTGGGTCTAGCGCCTCACCCATGTCTCGAGCTCGGCATAAGCAACCGGGTCGACCTCCCCCGGCTGTGACCATCCTGGGCCAGCGGGCGGACGAACCGCGGCCGACGCCCGCCCAGGAGAGCGCGGGGCAGTGGTAGTACAGGGGTCTGGGTCGAAGCCATCTGCCGTGGCTTCGGCCCAGACCCACTGGTCATGGCCGGGCGGTGAGGAGGGCCGGGCCGCCTCCGCCATGACCGTGTTCGCGGCGGGATTCGCGCTTACTACCTGTCGACGGCGTCGGTCACACGCTGCCAGCTGTCCAGGTCTGCGATCCGTGCCTCCAAAGCGGGGCGCATGCCCGTCGCGCTGGAGGCTCCAAGGGCCAAGCGCAGCGGGGGGTTGGGGTTGTCGACCGCGGTCCGGATGCCTGCCGCGATCCGCGCCGCGGCGGAGAACGCGGACGCCGGCAGCTCTCCGATGCCCTTCTGAACCTCGCGGACGGTCTGGTCGTAGTCGCCCAGGCCGGCTGCGACATCGAGGTTGGCAAGGAAGGGGGTCGCGGTCAGCCCGGGCTGGATGATCGTGACCTTGATGCCGAGCGGTGCGACCTCGGCCGCGAGCGCGTCCGACAGCCCCTCGACCGCGTGCTTGGTGGCGGCCAGCAGGCCCACGCCGGGATGGGCGGACTGCCCGTATACCGACGAGCCCTGGAGGATGTGCCCGGACCGCTGGGCGCGGAGCACCGGCAGCGTTGTGCGGAGCACGTTGAGCACTCCGAAGACATTGGTGTCGAACACGGCACGGACCTGCGTGTCGGAGGCCTCCTCAACGGCTCCGAACAGTCCGTATCCCGCATTGTTGGCCACCACGTCGATACGACCGAACCGTGCGAGCGTGCCTTCCACCGCGTCCCGGACGGCTTGCTCGTCACGTACGTCCGCCTGGATGAGAAGCAGGCGCTCACCGTGCGCTTCCGCCAGTTCGTCCAAGTAGGAGGTGTCGCGGGCGAGAGCCGAGACGGCATCGCCGTTCTCCAGTGCCTGGAGCGTCAGTTCGCGGCCGATGCCGGACGTCGCGCCGGTGATCAGCCATGTGCGGGGGCGGGTCTGAGGGTTGGATGTTCCGTTCATGTTGCGACCGTAAGCCGTTAGTTCGCAACGAGTCAACCTAGATCGACTGGAAGGTTGCCTGCTAGCTGGATTAGTACCGCTCACACTGATGTACTGTGGGAGGATGATCACTGCGGCAGCCGGATCCCCCAAACCCAGCTCACGCACCGTCACGCCGACGGTGGAGACCGTTCTCGCGTTCGTGAACACGCGCGCGGACGGATCGGGTCGCCGAGAGTTGTTCGGGGACGGGGACTCGTTCGCGGCGTGGCTGGCGGAGCGCGACGAGTTCGGCGGCGAAACCGTGGTGACCGACGCTGACGCCGCGGTCGCGCGCGAGCTGCGTGATGCCTTGGTGACTGTGCTGCTCGCACACTCGGGCGATGAGGAAAGCCTGGGTGAGCCGCTGCTGCGTGCCGAGCGGCACCTGCGACGCGTGGGTTCCCTCTACCCGCTGGCGACGGTGGTCACGGCCGGCGGTGTAGAGCTGGCCTCCCCACAGGCGGGGGTGCCGCGCGTGTTCGGAACCGTACTGGCTGCGGTGACGACGTTTGCGCAGAGCAGCGACTGGAGGCGCATCAAGGCGTGCCGGAACCCCCCATGCCATTTCGGTTTCTTCGACCGCACCCGCAATGGGGGAGGGCTGTACTGCAGTACGGGCTGCGGCTCTCAGGTGTCCATGCGCAAACACCGCCAGCGGCAGCGCGATGGCAGTGGTGCGCCGCCCGAGGCGTGAGACCGCCCTTCCAACGAGGAGGGTGATCATCCCCACCGGCAAGCGCAAGGGCCAGAACCCTGACCTGGCCAACATCTACCGGGCACTCCCCGAGCACGAGAAGCGCCAGGCGTATCCCGAAGCGCTTCGCCGGAGTTTCGGGAGGAGTAGGCCTACCCAAGGCGAGGGCAGGCAGTGGCTGGAGCGATTACACTCGAGCTCGTGATGACCGGTCAATCGGTCAGTCAGAAACTCTGGCTCCAGGATGCCCTCGACGCCGGAGACGTCCGTCCAGTCCTCCAGCCACTCCGGCCTTGGCCGGGTCGGTGGTCATTGGGCACAGCGGTCAGCGTGCGGGCCGCGAAGAGGACCTCCAGGCGTCGGCAGCGCTCGGCGTAGGACAGGGTCAGCGGCTCGATGCCGTCGATCTGCAGGACGTCGAAGACTAAGAACTGCTATCGGAATGACTTCAAGCGCCGCCAGCAGATGAGTGAGCAAGCGAGGCTGAGGAAGGCCTCGTGGATGTCGTCCCGTACTTCCCAACGGATCCGCAGCCTGCGGAACCAGTGGAGATGAGCGAAGGTCCGCTCGACGACCCAGCGGTCGGTGCCGAGGCCGGATCCGTGGGGAACACCGCGTCGGGCGATGACGGGTTTCACGCCCAGGGACCAGGCCAGGCGCCGGTACTTGTCGTGGTCGTAGCCGCGGTCCCCGAGCACCGTGTCGGGCCGCCGGCGGGGCCGGCCGCGCTTGCCGCGGACCGGGGGAACGGCCTGGAGTAAGGGGATGACTGGGTGACGTCGTTGCGGTTCCCGCCGGTCAAGGTGGCGGTAAGCGGAATGCCTGTGGCGTCGGTGATCAGGTGGTGCTTGCTGCCGTTCCTGCCGCGGTCAACGGGGCTTCGCCCTGTCTTGGAGCCCCCTTTAACACGCGTATGTGGGAGCCGTCGACCACGGCCCGCGAGAAGTCCAGGGTGCCGGCCCCGCGGAGCCGGGCCAGAAGGGTTTCGTGCAGCCGGGGCCAGACGCCGGCCTCGGTCCACTCGGCCAGGCGGCGCTCGAACCGCCAGGCGGCAAGGACTGGCTCGATCAACTCCCAGCGGGCATCGGACAGATCACTCGCATACGGACGTCGCTTCGCCATGCTTCCGGCGTACCGCCGCGGACCGAGTGCACCCAGGCGCACATCGACGACAACGGAAGCACACAGCCGCGAAGCCCGGACATCCTGGAATGAGAAGTCCGAATCCTGTCGACAGGGACAAGTTCGGATCGAAGATCCACTCGCTCGCGGACAGACAGCTCCTTGTCCCGGTCGCGCACGAACATCCGATTGCAGTCGGCAGGCAGCCCCTGGTCAACGAGGAGACGCACTGTTTTTGCCGCTTACACCGCTGGAAAACAAGACGGCGCTCGCCATCCGGCGACCCATAGCGTGCCCGACGGGCGGCATAGTCCCTGCGACTCTCCGGCTACGCTCGCGCGGCAGCGCCCCGCGGCGCGTGGCTGCGGGGCGCCTTGAGGGGTTCAGTCGATCTGCTCCCCGTTGTGCGTACCGCCCTGGCAGTAGTTGCCGTCCTGATTGATCGCGGGCGTTCCGCCGCCCTGCTTGCACTCAGAAGGGGTGACGTAGGTTGGGGCACCCTGTGCGGTGGCGGCGGCGGTGGCGGCGCCTGTGAGGCCGAGTCCGGCGAGGGCTGCCGTGGCAATGACGGCGGCGAGGATTCGTCGAATGCGCATTTGGTTTCCCTTTCACGGATTGCCTCGGTTGGGGCACTAGCCAGCTTGATCTTCACCCGTGTGGGTGGCACGTCCTGTTACGCCATTCGGGTGACAGTGGTGTCGGGTGCGGGGTCGGTGACGCGACCCGTCGGGACAGGCCCTAAGCCGGTCCCCGCACGCCTTGAGTCCCCGCCGTCCCGGCCTGCGGACCCCGTCACCCGAGGCCCCTGGTGTCCTGGGTGGTTCCGCCGGACGTTGGCCGGGGTTCGGGCAGCCCGCGCTGATAGGGCGTGCGCGGCTGAGGCCCGGTATCCGGAGCGCTCTGGGGGCCGCAGTACCACCGGGCCGCCTCAAGCAGATGGCCTTCCGTCCCGAATGAGCGCCGCAGCTTCCGGGGCGGGCGCCCCGTTGGGGGTGCGGGGCCCGGCGATCTGTGGCTGCTCTGTGTGGGCGCGAGTGACCGGAGGTGATGTCGCAGGCTGGCGGCCGCGCCCGAGGGCCCCTGCGTGCCCGTCGGGACGGTGCGTCAGATCATGGCGAGCCGGTCCACCAGCAGTTCCGTTCTCCGCTCGGCCTCCTCGGGCGGCAGCCGTCCCGCCCGGGTCAGGGTCGCCAGCCCGTGCAGGGCCGCCCAGAACACCTCGGTGAACAGCCCCGGGGGGACGCCGTCCCCGGCGACCTCGCCGAGGTTCTCCAGCAGGGCGGCGAAGGCGTCCTTCAGAGGTTCTGGTGTGTCCTCCTTCGCGAACGCCAGGCCGCCGTCGAGCTGGAACATCGCGTCGTAGACCGCCGGGTTGGAGTCGGCGAAGTCGAGGTAGGCGCGGGCGAGGGAGGTGACCCGGGCGCGCGGGCCGTCCGCGGCACGGGTCGCGGCCCGCAGCAACGCGGCCATCTCGGCGGCGCCTTCGAGGGCGACGGCGCCGATGATCTCGCGCTTGCCGCGGAAGTGGCTGTAGAGGACGGGCTGGCTGTATTCGATGCACTCGGCGAGCCGGCGGGTGGTGACCGCGTCCCACCCCTGCTGCTCGGCGAGTTCGCGGGCCGTCGCCACGATGAGGCGCTCGCGGTCCGCCCGTTCGCGCTGCTTGCGTTCCTGTACCGACATGATTCGATCCTAGCATCGCTAGACAATCGAGCGGCAGCAGTACTAGCGTTGCCTCATCATCTAGCGGCGCTAGATCCCGGGAGGGGTCATCATGCTCAACGCACTCGAGGTCTTCACCACCGTGGTCGTCGGCGTGATGGTGGGGGTGGAGTTCTCCGTCGCCTTCGTCATCAACCCGATCCTCAACGCCCTCCCGGAGGACAGTGGCCAACTCGGCCGCGCCCACGGGGGCCGGATGCTCGGCGCCGTGATGCCGGTCTGGTACATCACCTCGCTCGTCCTCGTCGCGGTCTGGGCCATCGCCGGATGGCACCGCCACGGCACCGGCCTCGTCGTCACCGCCGGCGCGCTGCTGATCCTCAGCGTGGTCATGTCGATCCTGCTGCTCGTCCCGATCAACAACCGGGGCAAGACGTGGACTCCTGACAACCGGCCCGCCGACTGGAAGCAGCAGATGAACCGCTGGGACCGCTTCCACTACGTCCGCGTCGCCGTCATCATCGCCGCCTTCGCCCTGCTGGTCGCCGCCCTCACCTGAGCCTGTGGGCTCACCCGCCCGGCCGTCAGCCGCAACCGCTCGGCCGTGCGCCCGAAGTACGGCGCCGCCACCTCCGTCCACGTCCAGGACCCCGACACCAACACCAACACCAACACCAACACCAACACCAACACCCTTGAACTCAGCTGGTATCCGCAGGACGCGGGCCCCGGCGACACCCACTGACCGATAGCGAGAGGACGCACCGAAAATGGCCCAGCTGCAGAGTCTTGACCCGCACACGCCGATGTTCGCGCAGTTCAAGGAGAAGACTGGGCCCATCGTCCTGGCCAACACCTTCGTCGTACCGAAGGAGAGGACTGAATCGTTCCTGGCTCTCTTTCGCAGGCAGGCCGAGTTCATGAAGGCTCAGCCGGGATTCGTCTCCCTCCAGATGCACAAGGGAACGGCGGACAGTCAGCTTCTGATGAACGTCGCGGTCTGGGAATCGACCGAGGCGCTCGCCACGGCGTTCGGCAGCCCGGAATTCCAGCGCATGGCGGCCGAGTTCCCCAACGACATCGTCTCGTACCCGCACATCTTCGAGCAGATCGACGTATGACACAGCAGCTGCAGCCACGTGTAGCCCCGTCCCCGAAAGGGAGTCTTTATCGCCCAGCACATGGTCCGGGCGGGTGCGCGGCTGGCCCGAACTACTGTGGCCGACGCTCCTGTCCCGGGTCGGTCTGGAGGCGGACATCGTCCTGCGCGTGCAGGCTGAGCACGAGCGCATTGAGGCCACCCTGACCAGGCTGGACGCCGCGGTCCCGGCGTGGGCGGCTACCGCCGGAGCCGACGAGCGCGACGCCCTCGGAGCCCCTCGCCGATCACCGGGCAGTCCTGCTCGAACACCTCCACGACGAGGAGGCCACCCTCCTTCCGCTCGCGGCCGAGCACATCACCGAAAAGGAAAGGGCCTCCCTGGGCGACCACCTGGTGGCCAACACGCCCAAGCTCACCCTCTTCGGCCTCGTACTGGAGGACGCGAACCCGGCAGAGCGCGCCACGCTCCTGTCCGCCCTCCCCGCCCCGGTACGCGACATCTGGCACGTCATCGGCCGCCCTCGCTACGGCCGCCACATCAGCCGCGTCCGCGCCGCCTGACCAGGCCCCATACGAATCAGCAGGCTCACCAAGCTCACGAAGACTCGCAAGGAGAAGAACAATGTCGCTGAAGAAGGTCAACACCGTCCTGGCCGCCGCCTTCATCCTCTTCGTCCTCTGGTTCGGGCTGGAGTTCATCCTGAGCCCGGAGACGCCGGCGCCGGGCTTCGGCCTGCCGAGCTGGCCGTCCGGCGACGGCGGCGGCTTCCTGATCACCAAGGGAATCCGCGACATCGTCTTGGCCCTGGTCCTGGGCATCCTGCTGGTGACGGGCCACCGCCGAGCGCTGGGCTGGGTGCTGCTGGTGGAGGCCCTCGCCGCGTACGGCGACATGACCACCGTGCTGACCCACCACGGCTCCGTGGCCACCGCACTCAGCGTCCACGGCCTGACCGCGACGCTGATGGTGGTCAACGGCCTGCTGATGATGCGCGAGACCCGCAAGGTCGCGGCCGCTCCGGCAACGCCCGCCCCGCAGCCCGCCTGATCCGATCGGTCCAAGGTGGCCCGGACCCCGACCGGGCCACCTTGGCGCGTGCCGGTATTCGCGTGTCAGCGCCCGCCGGGAAGGCCCAGGCAGACCATCACCTTCCAGTGAGCGACGACCTGACGGCTCAGGCGGCCTGCCGCACCGCCGCGGCCACGGCCACGGCCACGGCCACCTGGACTGGCCGGTAGACCGCTGCCCCGGACCGCTGGGTGCGCTCGGCTCGGGCCCGGTGCAGGGCAGCGGTCTCGGTGGCGGCGAGTTCGCGGTGCCGCTGCAGGACGCCGGCGTCGATCGACGCCAGCTGCTCGTCGGCGAGCTCCTCCGGGTCGGGGAATGCCGACTCCCCGCTCGCGCTGTGCCAGTTGCATTCGCTGCACCTGCTCAGGGGGCTTTCCCAGCTTCCAACCTGGCCCGGGCCCGCTCGATCTCGTTGATATGGGTCTCCGTCCACTGGCGGAGCGCGGTGATCGGCTCCGCGAGGCTGCGGCCGAGCTCCGTCAGGTCGTATTCGACTCGGGGCGGAACGGTGGGATACACGGTGCGGGCGAGGAACCCGTCGGCTTCGAGGCCACGCAGAGTCTGAGTGAGCATCTTCTGCGACACGCCCTCGATGCGCCGACTCAATTCGGTGTACCGCAGGGTGCCTTCGAGGAGGGCGTCCACGACCAGAATGGTCCACTTGCCGGAGATGTGATCGAGGACCTGGCGTGTCGGGCACTTCTCGGAGTAGACATCGGCCTGCAACCCGGACGATTCCACAGTGGTCTTCATGCGGGGAGAGTAACGCACAAAATAGTGCCTTCTTCCCGATGGAGAGTGACTCTCCAATAGTGAGTGACATGACGAGTCCCACGATGTCCGTCGCAGAAGCGATCCGCACCCGCCGCACCGTCCGCCACTACCTGCCCGACCCAATCCCGAAGACCACGCTCGACGCGCTTCTCGGTCTCGCCGTTGAGGCCCCCACCAGCTGGAACCTGCAGGACCGGTCGATCGTTGCGGTATCCGGCGACGAGGGCCGTGCGGGGCTGACATGGGCCACGGGGGGCCAGCCCCAGCCGCAAGAGGCCCCGGTCGTACTGGTCTTCGTCGCCGAGCCTCAGTCCTGGCGTGATGACCACAGCGACGTCTACGAGCAGGCGCGGTGCAGCGGAGCGTGGAACGACGAGTTCGTCGCGATGTTCTCCGTTGCGTCACGGGCGTTCCAAGAGGATCTCGACCAGCGGGGTCTGCTCCGGGAGTACGCGGTCAAGGACGCCATGATCGCGGCGTCCTTCGTGATGCTTGCCGCTACGGAGATGGGCCTGGCGACTTCGCCCATGAACGGCTGGGACGAGGCGAGGGTGAAGAAGGTGATCGGGATCGATGGCCGTGACGACTTGGCCATTGCCCTGTTGGTGTCGGTCGGCTATCCGGCGGAGGCCCGGCGCCATCCAGGTCGGCGTGCGCGGGAGCGCACCATCTTCCACGAATCGTACGGGGCCGGCGCGGCGGGGAATACCGCACGCCAGGAATAGGTGCCCTGCACCAGATGCTTGCCGGCCGGGCCGAGTTCGACGGCAGTCTTCTGGATGATCAGCAGGTGGAGGTTGGCCGTGTTCGGCCGGCGGTTGCGGCGGTGGTCGAGCCAGGCCGACACCATACGGCGGATGAGCTCGTCGAGCGGGCGGACGTGGCCGTCGACGGTGATGCGCCGGTTGCCCAGGTCGACGTCGTCCAACTGCGTAGAAGGCGACCGCCGTGACGTGCGGGGACAGGCTCGGGGTGCTGGCGGCCGCGATGTCCGGGCCAGTGCTCCACTCCCCCACCCTGCGGGCCAACGTGCCCACCGTGGCCGGCACCGCCGAGCACACCGCTTTACGCCGAGCAGCTGCCCGAGGAGGTGTCCGAGGCTCTCCACCCCCGCATCGTCTCGGAGTTCGCCGCCTCCCGGGATGCCCGCGACCCCGGCCTGGTCCTGGCCCTCACCACCGCCCGGGCCGCGCTGGAGGGTGCCGAGGGGGCCGTCGTGCTGCGCGCCGCCGGGCACGAATGGGAGCTCCACTCGTCGGTCCGCCCCGCGCTGGAGGCCCTGGTGTCCGGCGCCCGCCTCACCCTCGGGGACCTGGCCGAGCGCTCCGGCCTCACGGTGGAACAGGTCGCGGCACTCGCCGCCGAGCTGGTATCCAAGGATGCGGCCGCCGCCTCCCACCTGAGGCAGGAACCGCCATGGTCGACGCCCCCGCCCCCGCCCCTGCCCCCGTGGACCGGATGCTGGCCGCCCAGCAGTACGGCGCCGACCAGTTCGGCCTGCGTGCCACCGGCCGCCGGGTGTGGGGGTTCCGGGGCCGGACGCTGTCGTCGGCCGCCGGACCGCACTGGCTTCGCGTGGTCTGCGCCGAGGCCAGCACCGAGGGCGGCAAGCCGTGGAACGGCCCGTCCACGTTCTGCTCGGCGACCAGCACGCCTGGCGCGAGGCACGCCGACGGCTTGCAGTCCGCTACGAGGGGACCGTCCTCGTAGCGGCCATCAATGAGTGGCTGTGACCAGCGGTCATACCAAACCGGCCAGGATGGCAACTGGGCGTCAGGAACCCGTCGCGGCTCGGTCGGACTCGCTCCGAAGAACGCAGAATTCGTTGCCTTCCGGGTCAGCAAGGACTGCCCAGCCAGAGCCATCGGGATTCCGGTGATCGGTGACAAGGGTGGCCCCGAGGCCGAGCAGCCGTTCCACCTCCTGCTCACGCGATGTCTCAGGGCGCAAACACAGATGGATCCGGTTCTTGATCTTCTTAGACTCGGGCACCTGGTTGAAGTACAGCACCGGGCCCTCCGCCAGCAGCACCTGAGTCTCCCGGTCACCCGGTTTGTCCTCCCGATGCAGTGGACAGCCAGTCACTCTGCTCCAGAACTGGGCCAGCTCGTAGGCATCCGCACAGTCAATCGCCACGTTCTGCAATACCGAAACCATGCGTGCGAGCCTTCCTCAGTTCCACTCCAGATGCCACCGAGTTGCGCTCAGCCATCGCGCACAGCTCAGACCCATGGCGGCACTTTCGATACACGCTCTCGTCGAGAACACCGTCCCGGTGCAGTTCCCCGCGCCCCTGACTGACCGCTCCCCTTGCCGTGCGTTTCCGGGTCTCAGTCGAAGATGTCCAGGAGGTCCAGCCAAGAGCCGTCGTCGGCGGCGGGGCGGGGCCGCATCGGGAGCGGATCCGGGTAGGTCTCCGCTGCGGCCCTCGCTCGGACGATGTCCGGCCCGCCGCACGCCGCGACCGCGAAGGCGCCGAAAACCTTGGCGAACGCGGCCGGGTCGCGGAACTCAACGCCGAACGCCCGGCCGTCCCGCAGCGGCACCCACACCACCCGGTCGAACCGTGTCCATTCCAGTACTGACTGGTCGTCCGCGGTCGACCGCCCCTCCAGCCACAGTCGCGCCACGTGCAGCAGGTTCACCTTCTCCATCGGCAGCCGCTTGCGCCGTACCCGCAGTTCACGCGTCGTCAGCGCGACCCGCTGGTCCTTCTTCGGGTACCAGACGACGCCGATCCCGAACGGCACCCACAGCAGAATCCCGATCATCGGCCAGACCAGAGCGTCGCCCCACGACCGGAGCAGCCCGCCGTCCAACAGGTACAGGACCCCGAAGACCAGAACCCACTTCGCCGTCATCCGCCAGAACCCGCTGCCCTGCCGGTACAGGACCCGCCGCTTCTCCGTCATCGCCATCCCCGCACGCTATCCGCCGCCCCGCAGCTCACCGTAGGCGCCCTTCTGCACCGCCGGGGCAAGTGGCGCCACCGACGCCACCCGCCGAGACTCCTCGCCCTGGTCGGTCCGCGACCCGACCCACGTCGACCACGTGCTCGCTCCGGCGCGGCGCGAGCGGCAGCACACCCGCGGAGTCGATGACGAACGTGAAAGGCTCGGCCGGCTCCACTGCCGACGGAGCCGAAGCCCAGTCGTCGAAGTCCGCTGCCGAGTGGATGCGTTGGCCCTCGGCCTCCGGCCGGACAAGGGCCCGCAGATCAGGCGGTCCCACATACCGATAGCTCCACCCCAGCAACTTCACGTCGGCCGACGTAACCCCCGGCCGAGGCCAGGGCCTGGGGAAATACTTGAACTTACTCCGAGGGAAGAACGAGAGGGTTCACACGCGACAACCGATTACGCGAGGTCGCCATTTTCACAGCCCGGGAGGCCCAATCCCCCGCGTCACGTCCTCGGGTACAGCAGCGCCATCCCCAGCAGGCCGACGCTCATGATGAGGACCGTCGCCACGGGATCCGACAACTCGAGGAACCCTGCGCCGACCGCCCCCATCCCGATGGCCAAGGCCAGGCACGCAAGGCACAGCGCCTCCCCTGCCGCACTACGGGCGGGCGGCCCCTGCAGGTGTCCGCAGCCGCAGCCGGTCGTGACGATCTACG
Organism: Streptomyces sp. NPDC032745; assembly: GCF_055579465.1. Taxonomy (NCBI): domain Bacteria; kingdom Bacillati; phylum Actinomycetota; class Actinomycetes; order Kitasatosporales; family Streptomycetaceae; genus Streptomyces; species Streptomyces sp. NPDC032745. The sequence goes on from NZ_JBVING010000027.1 coordinate 28,074, forward strand.
GCCGCCAGTACCCGGCCGAGCCCCGCAGCCGCATGGGCCCTGACGGTGGCCGCCCGGCCGGTGCTGCGGCCGTTGTGTCCCCAACGGACGCCGTAGCCATCGGCCCTCTCAGCGGAACACATCGATGTGCTCCGCCAGAAATGCCTCCAACCCGCGCGGGGCGCGCCCCAGTAGCCGGGCGACTGTGTCAGTCGGCGCCTCCGGTCGGGTGACCGCGAGCTGCTGGATCTCCACCACGTGGTTCGCCAACCAGCCCGGCAGTCCACGCTCCGCCCTCAGCTGGGCGCGGAACTGCTCCGGCGGCAGGTCCAGGTAGCGGACAGGCCGCCCCCGCAGTCGGCTCAGCAGCTCGGCGAGCCGGCCGAAGGAGCAGGTCTCTGCGCCGGTCAGGCTGTACGTGTCGCCGGCCAGTTCGGGCCGGGTGAGGACAGCGGCGGCCACCTCCCCGATGTCCCGGCAGTCGACGTAGTTGCACGGCGCCTGGCCCATCGCTCCCACCATCAGGCCACCGTGGGCCACGCTCGGCCCGAGGAGCAGGAGGTTCTGCATGAACGCGTAGGGACGCAGGACCGTGGCGGTGATACCGGCCGTACGCAGCCGGGTCTCGACGGTGTGGTGTCCGCGGGCTATCGCGACCGGAGAGTCCGGCTCGGAGGCCGGGGAGGAGATCTTGACGATGTGTTCGATGCCGCTGGCCAGGGCGGCCTCGATGGCACGCAGCTCGAATTCGATTTGCCGTGGGCCGTTCTCCATGGTGAGGAAGAGCTGTCGGCCGCCGCTGAACGCGGCGCGCAGCGAAGCGGGGTCGGCCGCGTCGGCGGCGTGGACCTCAACCAGTGGGCCGGCTGCCGCGCCGAGGCGGGAGCGCAGTCGCTGCGGCTCGCGGCTGAGGGCTCGACAGGGCACCGCACTGTCGGCCAGGCTGCGCATCAGTGCGCCGCCGGTTGCTCCGGTGGCTCCCATGACGATGATCATCGGTTCCCCTTCAAGGGTCGAGTGGTGAACCCGCCGCGCCAGCGCCAGCCGACGATTGTGGCGGCGAGCGCCGCGGAGAGCGGTAGGTCGAGGGAGAGGCGGTCGAGCCCAGGGCCGCGGGACATCCCAGTCCACTTGGTCCATCCGGTCCATCCGGGCAGCCACCGCTGGGCCGCGCAGGCGCAGGCGAGGGCGAGAGCGGCCGCGAGGGCAGCCCCGGCCAGTGACAGTGCGGCTCGAGGCGCCGGCCCGGTTGGGCGGCGGCGACCGAAGCACTGCAACCAGCCGCCGACCAGCAGGGCGACCACGGCCGAGGTTCCGGCTATCGAGGTTCCGGCGGCCCACAGCAGCTGGGTGTTCCCGCCGACGAGCGCGCCCGCACCCGCCGTCGCCGCGGGCGCGAGGTAGGCCATCGCGACCTCGCGCCAGAGCACGAAGGGCGGCGGACCGCCGGTCCGTTCGCCCGTCCGTTGGTTCGCCTTGGTCATGCGATCCTCCTGAGAACCATTGATTAGCTGCCTAACTATATGGGTGAAAAAAAGCCCGCCGACCAGCGGCGGGGACTGCGTCACTCCGTCGACCTTACTCCTCCACCAGTGCGCCGATACCCTGCGCGATCCGCTCCAGCAGCTCCAGAAACGTTCCGCGCTCGGCCTCGGTAAGTCCTCCGACCATGGCTTCCAGTCGCCGGAAGTGCTCGGGCGCCAACTCCCGAAGCCGCTGCGCGCCGCGCGCCGTCAGCACCACGACGGTTCCCCGACCGTCCTCCCGGGAGGAGCGACGAGCCACCATGCCCTCCCGCTCCAGTCCGTCCACCAGCCCAGTGATCGTGGCTCGCGATACGCCGAGCCCGGCCGCCAGCTGAGACGGCGACTTCTCGCCACCACAGTCCTCGAGGTCGGCCAGCAGCCGGTAGCGGCCCACGGAGAGACCGAACCTGCCGAAGTGCACTTCGCTTGCCTGTCCGAGCCGGGCGCCGGCGGCCATCAGTCTGACCGCAACCAGAACGGCTTGCGGATCGGCAGTCAGCCCATAGTGCCGGATCTGACGTGTGGCCTGATCCAGTGTCGGTTGGGCGAAGTCGCGATCGGCATCCTGGGGCATGTAAGTAATATGGCAGCTAATCACTGTCTTGGTCAAGCGGGTCCACAACCCGGTTCCAGGGCGTCGCCAACGGCGGAAGGACCTCGCTCGGCGAAGCGGCCGCAGACGGCAACCTGATGGGACTGGTAGGCCCGATGACGCTCGTAGCGGTGGTTGAGACTGCGGTATCCGGTGAGCCGGGACGTGGTCCGCCCGATCACCCACCTGCGGCGTCCGAGCCGTTCGGAGGACTCGATTCCTTTGCGGGTGATGCGGGCACCGATCCGCTTCCCGCGGAGCCATTTCCGCAGTTCAGGTATGACGTAGGCCTTGTCGGCGTGCAGGCGTCGGGGCTTGAAGCGGCATCCGCGGTGGGGTCTTTTCTCGTTTGGTGACCGAGCACCATCGGCTTCAGCGCTTGGCTGTCGTGGGCGTTGGCGGCCGAGATGCCGACGAGGAGGGGCAGCCCGTTCGCGTCCGACAGGACGTGCATCCCGGAACCCGGCTTTCCCCGGTCCACGGGGCTCGGACCTGTGAGTTCGCCCCTCTTCGGCGCGGACGTGTCCGGAGTCGAAGACTGCGCGGGAGAGACCAAGGAGCCCGGCATCGTCGAGCCGGTGACGGTCGGGCGTCTGGGCGCCTGGGCGAGGTATGCGTCATGCGCCTGCTGGTCCTGGTCGTGGAGGGCAACGAGGACGGCACCGCGCGGCTGGCCTCACTCAAGCGGGACCCGGGCGCGGTGGGGCTGGGCTCGCTGCTGACGGAGATCACCAAGCTGACCGAAGTGCGCGCAAGCTCGGGCTGCCCGTGGGGCTGTTCGCGGACTGCTCGAAGAAGCTGGTGGAGCTGCCGGTCGCCCTGGTCCACGAGATCAATGCCCATGCCGAGCGGCGGGTGGAGAAGCAGCTGACGTCCGAGCTGAAGAAGGTCCGGGGGCAAGGAGGGCATCCTCTTCAAGCTGACGACAGCCGCGGTCGACAAGCCGGACGAGGTCGTACGGCGGGCCCTGTTCCCCGTGGTGAGCGAGAAGACGCTGCGCGAGCTGGCCGCCGAGGCAAAGGCGAACGAGAAGGTCTTCAAGGCCGAGGTGCGCACCACTCTGCGCTCCTCGTACAGCTCGTACTACCGGCAGATGCTGCCGCCGTTGCTCACGACCTTGGGCTTCAAGTGCAACAACACCACCTGTCGGCCGGTGATGGACGCACTCGCACTGTTGGAGAAGTACGCCGAGGCCGACGGCAAGATCCGCTTCTACGACGGCGCCGAAACCGTGCCGATGGACGGCGGGGTGCGCAAGGACTGGCGTGAGGCGGTCGTCGACGACAAGGGCCGCATCGAACGCATCCCGAAGAACCGGCGGACCGTCAGCCGGAGAACCACCCGTCGGCCCCCGATCGGGCGGTCCGCCAACCGCCGTCTGTACGTGCTGTGCACACGCGACGCCGACACACCGCACTCCGGACACGTCACCGCCCGCTGCCCGGCATGCTCATCAATCGCGACGGTGCCCTCGACCACCTCCCCCGTCAGCGACGACCCCGTCGACGTCAGGCCACACCAAGTCCCAGAACCGCTGTTCGCACCTCGGCGGGCCAGGTGCCATGCTCAATGAAGTACGCCACTGCATGGCCGGCGACTTCGAAGGCGACAGTGTCCCGGTCGACGTAGCTGTCGACCTGGCCATTCGACAGCACGTAGCCATCAGAGGAACCTTCGCCGCGCGGATCGACGAGACGCTCACCAGGGTCGCCTTCCCCGTCCAGCAACACGACCGTCGCGCGTTCGCCGTTGGTGACCACGGCCAAGAGCCGCCCCGCGTCATTCTCGAACCACGTCTCCTGGCTCCCCCAGTCCCACCGATGTCGAAGCAGCTGTCGAGCTTCCTCGCCGGTGTAGCCGTGACCAGCAGAGCCATGCAGATCCCGCTGTCCGTTGACGTTCAACTCAGTCGCCGTGTCATCGACCCAGCCGCGGATCTGCTTGACCTTGGCGTGCCAGGATGCCGGGACACGACCGTCAGCACGTCGACGAACAGGGGCTAGCCGTGATCAGCGGTGCACATGTCATCCTCTACAGCCAGGACGCCGAGGCGGACCGTGCTTTCATCCGTGACGTCCTCGACTTCCCCGGCGTCGACGCGGGCGGCGGCTGGCTCATCTTCAAGTTGCCCCCGGCCGAAGTCGCCGTACACCCGGCCGATGGCCCACCCCGGCACGAGTTCTACCTGATGTGCGACGACCTTGATTCCCAGCTCGGCGAGTTCCGCACCAAGGGCGTCGAGATCACCCGCCCGGTCAGCGAACAGCGCTGGGGCAAACTGACTGCGGTCCGGCTTCCCAGCGGCGCCGAACTTCCGCTGTACGAACCGCTGCACCCCATCGCCCACGGCTTGTGACCTCACAGCACTCAATTCCGCCCATCGCGCGACGCACAGATGCTGCGTCAACGAACTCAGTCGTTGCAGGTCAAGGCATCGCCACCGACTCACTTCAATGACACCGGACACCCGCACTGCCCGGAGGACCTGGCCGCCGTCGAACAGCCAGGCCGTCGACCACGCCGCGACCAGGACCCGACCCGCGCAGCGCCAGCCGGTGACGGAACGTCACATCACCGGTGAACGGGCAGACCAGCTACGGGCACGCCGTGCAGCGCACCGGCAGCGCTGACCAGTCTCAGCGGAACGCGGCGACATTGCGGACGGCCCAGTCGGCGAACGGGCGCGGGGTACGGCCGAGGATCCGCTGGACATCCGGGCTGATGCGCAGCTCGGCCGGGCTCGGGGAGCCGAGGATGTCCAGGGTGTCCTCGGCGAGCTCGGCCGGCATGCTTCGGGCCATGGCGGCCTTGGCCTCGTCGCGGGTGAGGTCGTGAAACCGTACTGGCGAGCCCAGCGCGGCGGCGATGGCCTGCGCCTGCTGGCGCGGTGTGATTGCGTCCGGGCCGGTCAGCTCGTACACGCCGCCGGTGTGCCAGTCGTTCAGCAGGCAAGCCGCCGCGACCTCGGCGATGTCCGCCGGGTCGATGATGGGCACCCCGACGTCGCCGAAGGGGGCGGCGGCGACGCGCCGCGCGCGGATGGACTCGGCCCACCACAGGGAGTTGGAAGCAAAGCCGCCCGGTCGCAGGATGGCCCACTCCAGGCCGGACTCCCGCAGCACATCCTCCACCGCGCGCACCGCGATCCGTGTTGGGCCGAAGGGCCTGGTCGCCACGGCCTGCGAGGAGAGCAGGACGACCCGGCGGACCCCGCTGACCGCGGCTTCGGCGATGATGCCGGCCGGGCCGGCTCCAGCGGCATGCATGTCGCCGGACAGCAGCACGAATAGAGCCTTCGCCCCGGCCAGCACGGGCTGGAGGCTGGTCGGCTCGGCGAGATCGGCCGCCACATGACGCACGCCGTCCGGTACCGCTGCCGCGTGCCGTGACACCGCCGTCACCTGCTCGCCCGCCTCGGCCAGCGCCCGCGTCAACGGCCGTCCGACGTTCCCGGTGGCTCCGGTTACCACGATCATGATCAGCTCCTGCTCCGATGTCCTGTGTGGCCCTTCACGCTAGGAGCCGGGCTAACTTCTGGTAAGGACATACCTTTGGGTAAGCTCCTCACATGGCGGAAGGCGTGCAGCTCACACAAGCCGAGGCGGGGAAGAGGTATGACGTGTTTCACACCGACTGCCCCGCGCGCGACGTGGTCGACCACGTGACCAGCAGGTGGGGGGTCTGGGTATTGATTTCCTTGCGGAGCAACAACCTCCGGTTCTACGAGCTTCGCGAGAGCATCCAGGGCATCAGCGAGAAGATGCTCGCCCAGACCCTGCGCGTGCTGGTCCAGGACGGCCTGGTGTGGCGAGAGGTCGAGCCGACGACGCCGCCCCAAGTCACCTACGGACTGACCGATTTCGGCCGGGACGTCGGCGAGCCGCTGGAGGAGCTGTTCGACCGGATCACCCGGCGGATGTCGCCCCGACGGGACGCGGGATAGCGCGGTGCCGGAGCCAGGTCGAAGTGAGCGGCGATGCGTGCGCAGCTCAGCGGGGCGGAGACGGCCGATGCGACGCCGGGGTGACCGCGACGACCGCTGATGCGGTCAGTGCGACGGCTGCCGCGGCGGGCTTGGCCAACATGTTCTTGAACATGGTTCCTTCACTGTTTTCAGACACGCGGCAGCGGCACGCCGACGCGCGGGGGTCGGGGGATGGCTTCGGCCGGAGGGCTCGTGCACCAGGCTGCTTGGGGCGGCCGCCGGTGGCTGCCCGTACCTGGGTGGGTGGAGGGATGGACGGGCGCTCGCGGATTTCTGCCCGGCAATGCTGTGGTGTGTGCCGGGTCAGCCGGACCCGGCCCGCCTCTGTCCCCACCGGTCCGCCGCGTTCCCACGGCGGACCCTGATTGTCGTGTGCCGAGCCGGCCGGGTCAGCCGTTGTAGGGAGCGGTGACGTCCAGGACCCAGGTGACGCCGAAGCGGTCGGTGAGCATGCCGTACAAAGGCGCCCACTGTGCGGCCTCCAAGGGGCGCACCACCATGGAGCCATCCGACAGCTTCTGCCACAGGGCGCTGATCTCGTCGGCGTCGTCGCCGCGCACGGAGACGAAGAAGGGGTTCTCGCCCCGGTTCCAGGGCAGCTGGGAGGGCACGTCGTAGGCCATGACGTGGAAGCCGTCGTCCCCGACCACCTCGCCCCACATCACCCAGTCCGCCTCGTTCTCGTTCTGAAAGTTGCCGGCGTCCTTGTAGGTGACGGCGACGGTGCGTCCGCCGAAGACGGACTGGTAGAAGTCCAGCGCCTGACGCGCGTCGCCCCGGAAGTTCAGGTGGGTGGTGGTCGTGACGGACATGCCTGCTCCTTGTTGCCTTGGGTTCGTCGAACGCGCGCCGCTCCATGAGATGCGGGCACGGCGCGGCCACCGTGTGTGACCTGGGGCAATGTGCCCCCTCGGTGGCTCTGATCCCACGATTGCAGGGCTAGCGGACAGGTTGTGTCCTGTACTGCGGACAGAATGATGGCCGTGCACAAGACTTCCTCGCGACTGCTCGCGCTGCTCTCACTGCTCCAGACGCGTCGTGACTGGTCCGGCGAGGAGCTCGCCGAGCGGCTCGACATCACCCCGCGCACGGTTCGCCGCGACATGGATCGCCTGCGGGAACTCGGCTACCCGATCATGGCCTTCAAAGGACCCTCCGGCGGATACCGCCTGGATGCCGGCACGCATCTGCCCCCACTCCTGTTCGACGACGACCAGGCCGTCGCCCTGGCCCTCGCCCTGCAAACCGCCGCTACCGGCACCACGCTCGCCGAGGACGCGGCCCGCGCCCTCGCCGCGATCCGCCAGGTCATGCCGCCCCGGCTACGCCACCGCATGGACACGATGCGCATCACAGCCGTCCACCCTCCGGAGAACGGGGACACCCCACAGGTCACCGCCCAGGTCCTCACGGACCTGAGCACCGCCATCCACACCCATGCGGAACTCCGCTTCGACTACGCCGCAGACGGCACCGCGGCTAGCGAGCAGCGCCGCCGAGCACAGCCCCACCACCTGGCCACCTTGCGCGGCCGCTGGTACCTCCTGGCCTGGGACCTCGACCGCGAGGACTGGCGGACCTTCCGCGTCGACCGCATACAGCCGCGCACACCCACCGGCCCCCGCTTCAGCCCACGCGAACTCCCCGGGGGCGACGTGTCCGCCTTCCTCATGAGCCGATTCCGCGGCTCCGACGGCACCGCCACCGACTGGCCGTGCCAAGGCCAGGTCGTCCTCGACCTCCCCGCCATCACTGTCGCCCCCTTCGCCCAAGACGGAATCGTCGAAGAACTCGGACCCAGCCGCTGCCGACTCACTCTCGGCTCCTGGTCATGGACCGGCCTGGCCGCCACTATCGGCCGCTTCGACACCGACATCGAAGTCATCGGCCCACCCGAACTCAACGACGCATTCGCACACCTCGCCACCCGCTACGCCAACGCCGTCCACAACACCACCCCGCCCTCTCCTCCCCGCCCCGGGGCTGGCGTTGGGGCTGCGGACCACCACGCCTCACCGACGCATGCCGCACCGGGACCGGACTCACCCTGACGACACCACAGCTACAAGGTCAGTAGCCGACGGTTTCGGAATCCTCAATTCCGGGGACGGTGTCCCAGCATCGCCGTGCTTGTCCCCCGCGCCATGACGGCGCCTGACGCGACAGTTGAGGGAGACCATGGGTTGGAAAGGCACACGTCGGACGGCAACGTCGGCCGCTCTTGCCGGAGTGGCCGCCTTCGTCCTGGCGGCTCCGCCCCCGGTCGGCACCGAGCCCCGGACCGGGACCGGGACCGCGCCGTCGTTCGGGACCGTGGCCGCGCGGCAGGCCGTCTCCCCGACGCCGCCTCCGCCCCGTCTCCCCCGCAACTTCCGCGGCAAGGGCAAGTGGATCGTCCAGGACCTGGGCATCACGGTCCCGTTCACGTGGGAGGGCAGGGACGGCGACAGCCAGATGACCGCGGGTGGCCCGCAGTACCCGATCTGGTTCACCAACCTGATCTACCGCGACACGCTCTACACACTGACGTACAAATGGCCGGGCCTGAACGAACATCCCTGCTCACGCATCCCGGGCTTCAACCTGGAGGCGTTGAACCAGGGGTTCGAGAACGCCCGGTTCGTCGGGCCGGAGACCCTGCGGCACACCCACCCGCAGCGGCGCGTGAACCACTGGAGGGTGGGCGTGGTCTTCCCGGAGCTGCCTCCCGGGAACTACCCGCGTCTGCCGCTCGCGCTCGGCGACATCTACGTCGACGAGCACAACCGGGGCACCTTCTGGCAGGTGCTGCAGTTCGGTGTCCAGAACCTCTACGACCCCGAGCTGGACGAGTGGCTGGTCATGGACACCTTCGAGCACCGACCCGGGACCGTGACGCTTCCCCAGATCTGCGAGCCGCCCCGCTGACCGTGGCCCCGCATCAGGCCGACAGCGCCGTCAGGCACGGCAGCGGCGCCGCGTCATCGCGCAGCAGCTGCTCACCACCGTTCACACCGATCAGCTCTCCAGCCCTGGACGCCCACCGGAAGGCCCTCCTGGCCGACGGCGCACGCCTGTCGAACATCGCGCCCAGAGTGACGCGGCCGGCGAGGACAGCCACCACGTCATGCAGGGCTACTTCGAGGACCCTGCCCCGCCTCGGCGAGGCCGGCAAGGCGCATGCGGTGCGCCGCCCCGGCTCCACCCTCACCGCCGACGACCTGATCGCCTGGTCCCGCCGGGGGTTGGCCAACTGCGAGGTCCCGCGGACCGTCGAGTTCGTCGCCGAACTGCCGCGCAACGCGAAGGAACGGTCCTGCAACCGGAACTGTGCGGCGGGCTCTGCGCCAAGAGAGGGAGTTGTCGGCACGGCACGCCGCCGATCGTGACCGGTGGGCAGGTCCTTCCGATAGACACCGCCCGTGATCAACAGCTACCGCAGAACAGCTGTCGCCCGCTGCCGACGCGCGGGCAGTACCGGACTTCCGAACGCTGCTGAAGGGGGGAGCCCGTGTCGATGCGACGGCCTCTCCGAATGAACCGACGGGTGATGCGCGCTGCGCGCGGCTGGCCGCGTGCGCTCCTGCTCGCTCTCGCCGTGACGCTCACGGTGGCCGCGCCGGCCGGCGCGGCGCTCGCCGACCCGCGGCCCAGTACCCCGCCCTCGGCCGGCTTCCCCTCGCCTTCGGGGGGCGAGGGGAAGCTGTCGCGGGCCGAGGTGAAGCAGCGCGTGGACGTGCGCGCGCTGCCCCGGCCGAAGCGCACCGCCGAGCCGCAGACGCGGCCCTACCTCGCCCCTCCGAAGCGGCGGGCGCCCGTGGGACCGATGCGGCAGCCGAGCCTGCCGGTCACCACTGCGGCGCTGACTCCGAAGGGCGCGACGCCGCGGAAGGCGGCGCCTTCCTCGGCCGTCGTGGAGCAGCTGAAGACATTCCCCACGCTTGGGAACATCGACACCATCACTCCCTCCGACACCAATCTCGCGGTGGGGCCCACCTACATCGTCCAGGTCGTGAACCACTCCGGCCAGATCTACGACAAGGCCGGCAGCGCGGTGGGCGCGCCCTTCGACCTGGGTGCCTTCTTCGGATTCGCGGCGGACACGGGCGGGGATCCGCGCGTGCACTACGACGCGGGGTCCGGCCGGTTCTTCGCCTCGTACGAGGGGATCCTGTCGAACGGCGATGAGGTCGACGTCGCGGTCAGCGACAGCTCCGACCCCCGCGGACACTGGACCGTGTACAACATCGGAAGCAACAGCTCCAACGTTCAGCAGGACCGGCCGCTGCTCGGGTACAGCAACGACAAAGTCACGCTGAGCTGGAACAACTTCGACCTCGCAGCCGACCCCGAAGTGTTCCTGGGCGCGGTGAACGTGGTCGTCAACAAGGCGGACCTGCTGGCCGGCGGCACGATCAGCTTCACGACGTTCGCGCAGGACACCAGCCTGGACGACGTCGTCCCGGCCACCTCGCTGTCGGGGATCAACGATCAGCTCTCGATGACGCACCAGGGCACCAACGTGATCGTGTCCACGATCACCGGCGTGCCCGGCGTCAGTGCGGTCAACCGCGCCCTGAACACCATCGCCATCGGAACCGCGCCCCCACCACCGACGTGTGGCGGCGAAAGGGGATGCGCGGCTCAGCCGCCCGGGGGCGACGCCACCATCGCGACGAACGACGACCGGATGCTCTCGGTCGCGTGGCAGAACAACCACCTGTGGGGCGTCTTCAACGTCAGCTGCACCCCCCTCGGCGACACCGCGGTCCACACCTGCCAGCGCTACGTCCAGATCGCGACCGGTGGTGGCCAGAGCCTGGCGACCAACCTCGATCTCGGCCTCGTGGGCGGAGACATCTACTACGGCTCGTTGACCCTGAACGACGAGGACGACCTGTTCTCGGGCTTCACCGCATCCTCGTCCACGATGTTCGCCACTGCCGTCGCGATCGGAGTGCCGGGCGGCAACTTCCCGGCCACCACCTTCGGCGACTTCTACGCCGCGGGCACGCAGGCCTACGCCTGCCGCTGCAACGGCGACAGCCGCTGGGGCGACTACTCCGGCACCGCGCGCGACCCGAGCAACCCCAAGGACGTCTGGACGGTCCAGCAGATCGGAGCCACCGGCGACACCGGGATCTTCGGCGGCGACTGGGGCACCGCGATGGACCGCGTCACGCTGTCCCCGCCCACCGTCACCAGCGTCACCCCGAACCACGCTCCCGAACTCGCCCAGTGCGTGAACACCGTGACCGTGCGCGGTACGGAATTCCCGACGAGCGGCACCACCGTGAGCTTCGGCTCAGTGGCCGCCACGAACGTGAACGTGAGCGGGCCGGAGGAGCTGACCGCGCAGGTGCCGCCGCAGGCACGGGGAACGGTGGACGTCACCGTGACCACCCCCAACGGCACCAGCCCGATCACCGCCGCCGACCAGTTCACCTACGATCCGGACACGACCGCACCGACCGTCTCCGCGAGCATCTCCCCCGCACCGAACGGCGCGGGCTGGAACACCACCAGCCCGGCCACCGTCAACATCAGCGCCAGTGAGGGGGCCTGCGCCTCCGGCGTCCAGAAGATCACCTACAGTGCGAGCGGCGCCCAGCCGATCGCATCCACCATCGTCTCCGGCGCCAGTGCCGCCGTCCCGGTCACGGTGAACGGCGTGACCACGGTGACGTACACCGCCACCGACAACGCCGGCAACACCTCTGCGCCGCAGACGATCACCGTGCGGCTCGACACGGTGGCGCCGTCGATCACCATCGTCCGGCCGGCGGCCGGCACGTACCTGTACCGGCAGGCGGTCACCGCGTCCTATTCGTGCACGGACGCCACCTCCGGAGTGGCGAGCTGCGTCGGCACGGTGCCCAACGGCAGCGCGGTCAACACCTCGACGCTCGGCTCGCACACGTTCACGGTGAATGCGAAGGACGTCGCCACGAACCCGTCCACCAAGAGCGTCACCTACACGGTGGCGTACCGGATCTGCCTGCTCTACGACCCGGCCCGGCCGGTCCGCCTGCTCGGCCAGGTCGTGCTCAGCCTGCGGATCTGCGACGCCAACGGCAACAACCTCTCCAGCTCGAACATCACGCTGACGGCCGTCCGGGTCACCGGCCCCGTCACCAGGCCGGTCACTGGCCGGTTCGCCTACAACCCCGTATTCGCCAGCTACGGGCTCCCGGTCAGCACGAACGGGCTGCCCAACGGCAACTACAACCTCGAGTTCACCATCAGCGGAGCAGACACCACCACCCACGTAGCACCCTTCACCCTCCGCTGACACCCACAACCCATCGAAGCGTGCCGGCCCTGCCCCGACCCCGGAGCCGGGCCGGCACCCAACAGGACGAGACGTCCGGCAGCCGGCCCGCCGCCGACCGTACGGCGATGAGCGACCTCGGTACGGCGACGTGGACCACCCACGTGCAGGGCGAGGGCACCGAACTGTCCGCCACCGTCGTGGCGTGAGCTCCTACCGCATCGCGTGCGCCCCGGCCGCCGAGGCCTCACTCAACGGCATCGACGCCCCGACCCGGGAGAGCTTCACGAAAGCCCTCGCGGTGCAGCCCGCGACCCGTACGCAGCCGGCTCCCCGTCTACCACGTCTGCACGGCATGAGCGCCCTCTCAGCTACCGGTCTTCCACCGCCTGCAGTTGCCCCTGCCAGTACGCGAGGTCCGACCGAGTACTGACCGTGTCGGGGTGCGTGGGACCGAGCACATCGATCATGTGGGCCCGCAGCTTCTGCGTCGTCTCCACGATGCCTCGCAGCTCCTGCCTGCGTACGGCTGCCGACTTCCACTCCTGGTAGCCGTACCAAGCGGCCGCCATCGCATCGACAGTGGCGCGTCGCAGCCGGGAGAGCTCCTCTGGGTGAAGGCTGTCACGGGTCGCGTGCTGGACCAGTTGGTGAGCCCCTGGTGTCTCTGCGTCGCCGCCAACGGCGTCGCGCGGGCGTGGAGCTGGGAGCCACGGGTCCATCGCGCTGGACCGAACCGAGGTCCTGCTCGCACGGCTCCAGCCCTTCCCGGCGGCCGACATCACCACATGAGGGAGGCCATGGCCATGACTCCGAGCGGGAACGGGGTCCTGGGAGCCGTCACGGACGCCGGGAACGGAGCATCGTCATCGACACGATCGGGCTCCTGCTCACGGTGCTGGTCACCGCGGCGAACGTGCAGGACTCCGTCGCCGGCACCCAGCTCGGTGTGTTTCGGTCAGGCCCAGCCGGCACGGGCGGCGCCAGAAGCACGACCGCACCGAAACCGGAGTGCCGGGGCGGCGCCGCTTTGTAAGACTAGCTCCATGATCGACATGCCTGCTGCTGCGCTGGACTCGTTGTCCGGGCTCGCCTTCGGTGATGCCTTCGGTGACCGCTGGTTCGGCATTCTTCGTCGCGAAGGCCCCGCAGCCTTGGAGGCACGGATCGTGCCCCCGGAGCCCCTGTGGCCGTGGAGCGACGACACCGCCCAGGCGCTCGTTCTCGTCCGGGAACTCGCCGATGGCGGCGACACCATCGACCAGGACCGCCTCGCCCTCCGCCTCGCCGCCGCCTACGCCGACGACACGCACCGCGGCTACGGAGCCTCGATGCACGACGTGCTCCGCCGGATCGGCGCGGGCGAGCCCTGGCGGGAGGTGGTGGCCGGACAGTTCGGCGGCCAGGGCTCCTGGGGCAACGGCGCGGCCATGCGTGTCGCCCCGCTCGGCGCCTGGCACGCCGCCGACCTCGACGCCGTCGCCGAACAGGCCGCCCGCCAGAGCACGGTCTCGCATCACCACCCGGAAGCGGTCGCCGCGGCGGTCGCGGTAGCCCTCGCCGCAGCGCTGGCAACGCGCAGCCGCGGCGGGCCCGCCCCAGCACGTCCGGACTTCCTCCGGGCGGTCGCCGCACGACTGCCCGACAGCGACGTACGGTCGGGACTGCGGGTCGCGGCCCGAATGCCCGCACGCACCTCGGTTCAGCACGCTGCCAAGGTCCTGGGCTCCGGCTACCGGATGTCAGGGCCCGACACCGTCCCCTACGCCCTCTGGTGCGCGGCAGGACACCTCGACGACCTGCACGAGGGCCTGTGGTTCACCGTCGCCGGGCGCGGCGACATCGACACCACCTGCGCCATCACGGGCGGGGTGATCGCCGCTCGTACGGGTGTCACCGCTCTCCCGCCCGCCTGGCACACGGCCCGCGAACCGCTGCCCCCGTTCGGGTCGCAGTAGAACCTCGGCAGGTACGGCCAACAGCCGGCCCAGCACGGCGGGTCAGCGGCGTTGACGGTGGAGGCGCGTCTTGCGCCGGGCGAGCACGATGCCGGTGTAGAGGGCGGCGGCGCCGATCCCGACCTCGAACACGGGTCCCCCGTCGGGCCGGTGCCAGACGGTGCCGGCCGTCAGGCCGAAGACGAGCAGGCCCCCTGGAGTTCGAGGACGACTCGGCGAAGGCGCCGCCGGCGGTGCCGGTGGCGGGGTGCGGGAGGTTCCGCGGCCGGCCGTCGGCGCTCCCCCGGCATCGTCGGGACGTCCGGGCCCGGTTGCTGGCAGCGCGTGGCTTGAGGGAGCCGGGCCGGGTGGTGCTGCTCGCCTGCCGTCGGTCAGGCCTCGACGAGCGGGTCCTGCCGGTCGCCAGAGGTTGCGGGAGGGAGGGGCGCGGAAGAGCGTGGCGATCCCGGCTTCATCCCGCAGGAGGAGTGACCCGGCCAAGGCCTGCGCCTCGGGGCCCGGAAACTGTTCAAGAAGGTCCATGACCGATGCGGCCCCAGCATGTTGACGAGCCGCCACCGCGCAAGGAGGATGCTCCCCCGTTCGCTCACCACCGCACGACCGGAAAATCGGCACTGGGTACTGCCACGCCCCCGGCAACGGGAGTTCGAACCAGACCGCCTTTCCGCTGATCGGCCGGGTGGCGGGCCTCGAGGTTCCGGTCCCCTGTGGCGAACTGAAGAAGGCCGCCGCCGGACCCCGTCCGGCGGCGGCCCCTTGCGGGTCAGCTGAGCCGGGTCGTGGCGTAGGCCTCGATGGCGTCCCGCTGGTAGGCGGCCAGCCCGGGTGCGATCGCCTCGTACGCGGCGCGCCATTGCTCGTTGTCCACGCAGGAGCGGCCGATGGCGCGGTACTCCTCGGCGGACACCGCGCGCAATTGCATCAGGGCTCGGTACTGGGCGTCGATCTGGGCCTGGACGGGTTCGGCGTCGGCCGGGAGGCCTGCGGCCAGGAGCTCGGCGAGCCGGATCATCTGTGCCGTGCGCTCGCGCTGCCCGGCCTCGACGTCCTGCGGGGTCATCGCGGCGATCTTGCGGCCGATCTCCGCGGCGTGCTCGGGGAAGTCGCGCAGGCTCTCCTCGTACTGGGAGGGCTGCACGCCCTCGAACAGATTTTCCGGTCGGTTGATGGCGGTCATGGCCGTGCCGTCCTTTCTGGACCGCTCCAGTTCGGCGATCGTGCGGGAGACTGTCCTGGCGAGGGCATCGAGCCGGTCCCGCTCGGCGAGCAGCCGCCGGTGGTGGCCGCGCAGGGCCTCCACTTCGTCGACCTTCTCGGCCAGGATCCGGCCGATCTCCGGAAGCCCCAGGCCCAGCGCCCTCAGGACGAGGATCTGCTGCAGCAGCAGGAGCTCGTGCTCCTCGTAGAAGCGGTGGCCGCCTGCGCCGATCCGAGCGGGCGACAGCAGGCCGATCGCGTCGTAGTGCCGCAGGGTCCGGGCGGTCACGCCTGACATACGGGCGACCTCCGCGATCGGCCAGTCCATCGCCGTCTCCCTCACGAACGCGTCACCGGGCCGGTCTTTCCGGCCCTGTCCACGACGGTAGAAGCTGCCGCAACGACAACTTCAACCCCGGAACCAGGATCCGATCCGGGATTCGCACCCTTCACAGCCGCGGTGGCGACGACCTCGCTGTCGGTGGGCGGCCGGAGCTGGGTGACCGTCTCGAAGCCGTAGTACGTGATCTCGGACGGCTGCCGACCGGTCTCGGTGCGCTTCGGCAGGTAGGGGCGGCCCTGCGCTGCGATGTAGTCGGTGGCGGTGCCGCCGTCCGTCCCCGGGTACCTCAGCACGATGGCCGGTTGTCCATCGACGGTGGCCGTGCCTCCCCTTCTGACCCCGAAATTCTCCGGGTCCAACAGGATGGTCGGGTTGGTGAGTCCGCATGCGTAGGAAATGCGATCGGCGTCCGAGAGATCGGCGCCCAGCTTCATCCAGCGGTCAGCAGCCCGCTCGACCGCCAGGTCTTCCTGGGCCTTCGTCGCGTTCAACGCTGCCCGCAAGGCATCGGCGTCGCGCAACCCTGGATGACTACGGATGGTCACCAGCGTTTCAGGACCCGTCAGAGTCAGGGCTGTCCTGGTCGAGCTGCCGGACGGCTCGGGTGAGGTTGCGCAGCAGGGTTCGGGTGGCGGTGATGTCGGCCTCGGGGATTCGGGCGGTGATGCGCCGGTGTGACGCGCGTGCCCGTGCGGTGATGGCTTGCAGGACCTGATGGCCGTCGGGGGTGAGGGTGAGCAGGGGGGAGGTGCGGTGGTCGGGGTTGTCCGTGAAGGCGGCCAGGCCGTCCTTGGTGAGGTCGTTGGCGATGCGCTGGACGTTCTGGCGGGCCACTCCGAGCCGGCGGGCCGCGCTGGGGACGCTCATGGGCTGCTCGGAGACCACGCTGAGGACCTGCCAGCGGGCCTGGGTCTGGCCTTCGGCTGCTGCGGTGGCCTCCCCGGATCTGCGCAGTACCCCGGCCGCCTCGTAGATGTCGGCGACCAGCAGGGCCATCTCGTCGGACATGTCCACACCCTTCAGATTGACATCATGATGTCTAGATGGAATTCTAGTGTCATCTTAGCGGGCCTGCCCGGGATCAGGCAGGCCCGCCCCCCACCAAGGAGCATGCAATGAGCACCGCGATCGAGAACCTGAACGCGGCCCGTGAGCGGGCGGCGGCCGTCCGTCCGAAGGCCGGCGGATTCCCCTACCTCGCCGAGGCCCTGCGCCAGGCGGGCGTGAGCACGTTCCGCTGCACCGTGCCCGCCGGCACCAGCGTCTACGTCACCGACGCCGGCCCCGTGGTCACCCAGACCGCGCCGATCGTGGACGGCATGGCGGACATCGCCCCCTGGGACGAGGAGGCCCTCATCGCGGCGATCCGGGCCGACCAGGCGGGCCGGACCAGCTATCCGGAATTCGTGAGCGGCTGCTGGAGCGCCGGCGTCCTCCACTACGAGGTCGATCTCGCGGCCCGCACCTGCACCTACCACGGCCCCCTGGGCGACTCGTACACCGAGTCCTACCCGCAGGTCAGCATCTGATCCGAAGAGCACCACACGGACAGGATCGCTGCCATGGCGAAGCGCAACCCTCACACCGCGGACAACACCGACACCCCGCAACCGCCCGGCACGGCCCTGCGCCGGTGCGCGTGGGCCGAGGGCGGAACCCCGGCCGAGCAGCAGTACCACGACCAGGAGTGGGGCGTCCCGCACCACGGTGACGCGGCACTGTTCGAATTCCTCACCCTGGAAGGAGCCCAGGCCGGGCTCAGCTGGTCCACCATCCTGATCCGCCGCGACGGATACCGCCGCGCCTTCCAAGGCTTCGACGCCGACACCATCGCCGCCTGGGGCCCCGACCAGGTCGACCGCCTGGTCCAGGACCCCGGCATCATCCGCCACCGAGGGAAGATCACCTCCGTCCTCGCCAACGCCCAAGCCCTGCGCGCACTGCGCGAGGACGGCACCGACCTCGACACGTTCCTGTGGTCCTACACGGACGACGCACCGCTCCAGAGGACGCCCAGATCGTGGGCATCCACACGCCCGCGCCCATCAAGCTGCTCCTGAGCAGCACTGCAACTCAGGGCGACCTCAGCGCCATCCATACGACCATGGCCGCAGGAGCGACGGCGCCTTCCCTCACACCCACCGCCATTCCTGCGAACTCTCCTACGTCACCGACGGCCAGGTCGACATCCTTGCCGGAGACGCCGTCGTCACCGCCGGTCCGGGCGACCTCGCCTTCGT
Organism: Streptomyces sp. NPDC032745; assembly: GCF_055579465.1. Classification (NCBI taxonomy): domain Bacteria; kingdom Bacillati; phylum Actinomycetota; class Actinomycetes; order Kitasatosporales; family Streptomycetaceae; genus Streptomyces; species Streptomyces sp. NPDC032745. The sequence continues at coordinate 46,144 of NZ_JBVING010000027.1, forward strand.
CCCTCCCGGCCTCCCGCACGCCTTCGCCGCATCACACGGCAGCACGGCCGAGCTCCTCATCGTGATCACCCCCGGCATCAGCCGCGGGCTGCTCCTGCTCGAGGAAGCGGCGGCTACCGCCGAGCGGCGCACGGTAGACCCCGTGCGCGATCGGCCCGGGCCGATCGCACTTCCCCGGCCTTGGGAAGTGCACGCGTACTTCTCGAACTCCACGTCAGCACGACGAAGCTCCCGCCGCGAAGGGGGCTCCTCCGTCGAGGCGCCCCGTTCAGGTGCTCGGCACCGGGACCGGCCTGGCCAGCACCTGGTCCAGGACCTCGGTGAGGAACCGCGCCGGATCCTTCGCCGACGCCGTGGCGCGCATCGCGACGATCGCGTCCGGACGGACGAGCAGTGCCCCTTCCTCGGGGAGCCACGGGGCCGCGACGCGGTGCGCGGGAAGCCCGACGTCCGCCGCGGCGGTGAGCCAGCGGTCGCCGGCGACGCCCGCCAGCAGGGTCCACCGGGACGCCACCAGGTCGAGCGTGGAAACCCCGTCGATCCAGGCGTGGGGCACCCGTGAACCCGGCGACCCGTCCAGCACCAGGTCGAGTGTGGACGGGAGTTCCGGCTGCGGGTCGACAACGGCGGCCGAGTCGTACCTCTGGCCTAGGTGCACGACCGGCGCCGCCCACACCCCTGCCGCCGCCCTGGCGGCGTCGGCCTCGGGTCCGCGCCCCCAGTGCAGCTCCGGATCGGCGAGCCTGCGCAGCGCCTGGTCCAGCGTCGCCGCGGCGACCGGTTCACGTTCGTGCGCGTAGGTGTCGAGCAGCCCGGCCCCGGCCTCGCCGTGGTGGACGGCGGCCAGCTTCCACGCCAGGTTGTGCGCGTCGGCGACCCCGGTGTTGAGGCCGAACGCGCCCAGGGGCGACACGGTGTGCGCGGCGTCGCCCACGAGGAACACGCGGCCGACGGCGAAGCTTTCGGCCGCTGCGCTCCGGGGCCGCCACGAGAGCACGCTGCGCACCTCGACGTCGAGGCCGGGATCGCCGACCGCCAGCCGGACGACCGCGGCGCAGCGCTCGTGCGTGAAGTCCTCGGGGCGTTCGCCGCCGTCGACGTCGCAGGGGACGTGGAAGACCCAGTTCGTCTCGCCGTCCACCGTGGCCAGCAGGCCGGGCGCCTCCGGCGTGGTGATCGTGCAGGTGGCGAAGGACATTCCCCGCAGGTGCGGTCGGAGGTCGGCGCGGAACAGGATGTTGATCATCGACTTGCCCAGGTCGCCCGGCCCGGAGGTGCCCACGCCGAGCGCGGTCCGCACGGTGCTGTGCGTGCCGTCGGCGGCTACTACGCGCGCGCACCGCAGCGAGTAGCGGCCGTCGGGTCCCTCCAGTTCGACGTCGACCCCGTCGGCGTCCTGCGCGATGCCGACCAGGCGGGTCGACCAGCGCAGGTCCGCTCCGCGGCGTGCCAGGTCGGCTGCTACGACGGCGTCGAGCCGGTCCTGGGCGCAGACGCCGCGCAGTCTGAACGGCGTCACGTCCGGTTCGCCGGCGGACGGGGTCGGCATGGGCACGGTCACGACGTCGCCCGCGCCCATCTCGACGACGGTCCGCGCCACCGCCTTGCCCGCGGCGCCCCGGAGGTCGACCGCGGCCGCGTCGACGGCGGCGTCCAGGCCGAGTTCGCGGAGGATCTCGACGGTGCGCGGTCCGATGCCGGTGGCACGTGGGTGCACCGACGGCCCGGACCGGCGTTCGACGAGCACCGCGGGGACGCCGTGGTGGCTGAGCAGCGCCGCGGTGAGCAGGCCGACGCTGCCGCCTCCGACCACGAGCACCGGCACTTCTGGATACGCTGTCTCTGTCATGGATACACCGTAGCCAGAAGGTAGGATGCTGGTCAACGAGGAAAGGAACCGCCCCGATGACCGAACCCGTTCCCTCGTCGGTGTGGACCCGGCCGCGCCCCGAGCCGCGTCGACGCGCGCCTGGGGTGGACCAGTACGTGGCCGCCGCGCTCGCCGTCGCGGACGCGGAGGGATTGGCGGCGGTGTCGATGCGGCGGGTCGCGGGTGATCTCGGTTCCGGGACCGCCTCGCTCTACCGGTACATCACCAACCGGGACGAGCTGGTGGACCTGATGGTCGACGCGGCGCAGGGCGAGGATCCACTGCCCGAGTCCACTGAGGACTGGCGTGCCGATCTGGGGGCGGTCGCGCACGCGTTGCGCGCGACGCTGCTGCGGCATCCTTGGCTGGCGGGTGAACTGGCGGGGAGGCCCGCGCTCGGCCCCAACTCCTTGCGGCGGTCCGAGTCCGCGCTGCGCGCCGCCGTCGCGCTCACGCCCGACATCACCCTGGCCTCCCAGGCGCTCGGCGCCGTGCACGCGTACGTGCTGGGTTCGGTCGCCGCCCAGCAGGCCCTTCGACGCGCGGAGCAGCGCACCGGGCTCAGCGAGGAGGAGTGGCAGCGCAGCGTCGGCCCCTACATCAGCGAGGTCCTCGCAGCCGGCGAACACCCGATGCTCGCCCGCCGCGTCCTCGAAGCCGAGGAACTCGACCCCGACGTCGAGTTCACGTTCGGCCTGGACTGCGTACTCGACGGGCTCGCGGCCCGGCTGGGTCGCTGAGCGGTCAGTACGCAGCGGTGACCGCGACGGTGCCCGCGATCGGTACCCAGCGCTCGCGTTCACCTGCCTGGCGACGACGATCGAGGCCCGGGGGATATTTGAACCTCCCCTGCTCGGTGGTGTCTTCGGAGTTGCACAACTTGATTCCCCAGGCGGACCCGCGCTGACCTGGAGGGGCCTCGATGGCTACGCGCCGGATCAACCAACGTTCACCCGCCCACGAGGGGACGGCACGTAGGCGCTGGCCGGCGCCTGCAACCGTGCGTCGAGCTGCCACGTCCAGAGGGCATGAGCGAAAACACCCCAGAGCGGACCGGCATGAAGCCGAAGGACGTGCGCCGGGCGGGATACTTCCTCGCCGGCCTCGGTGCGGCGACCGGGCTGGTTGTCTGGGCACCACGGGCCGCGTTCAGTATCGACGGGGGATTCGAGGGCCACGCCCGCGATCTGAGCGTGGTCTTCGTCGACCTGCCGCTCATCCTGCTCGGCGGCGCCCTGGTGCCGCTCCTCTCCTGGGCCTTGGCCGTCAGGCGGGTGCCGCCTTGGGCTGCGGCAGTCGCGGCCTTGGCCGCGCTCGCGCTCGGGGGGTGGGGTCTTACCGAGTGGTGGACCCCCCGTCAGCATCCAGACCCCGGCTACGACATACCCGGAATGTGACGGCGTCCACTTGTCGCCACACTCCCGTCGGCAGGGCGAGCCCTGCCCGATGCGGCACTAGCCGGCACCAGGGCCGTGGTCCAGTCCCGGGTACCCGCAGCGCATCGCGTGAGCGACGCCGAAGGCGTCCTTCGGGCAAGCTCGGCCGGAACGCTGGACGAGCGGGCGCCCCTCGCTCAACGGCCTGCCGCTCACCGGACTTCCCCAGGCCTCGATAGCCGGACCGCGTGGGGCGAAGGGTCTGCAGGATTCCCGAGCCCATGCATACGGCATACGGCATACGGCCCGTGAGCTGCGCCCCGGCTGCTGTACCAAGCCCAGGTCGGTTGGGCGGCCGACCACGGATGCTCCTCCTCAGCCCTCCGCCCAGGCTTCTTCCTCCGCGCGCGCCGTGTCGTAGGCCCGGCGGGCGGTGGTGACCTGGGCCAGGTGGGCGTCGGACCAGCCGGCGATGGCGTCGAAGACGGGTACGAGGGTGCGGCCCAGCCCACTGATGGCGTACTCGACCCTCGGCGGGATCTCGGCGTGGTAGGTGCGGGTGATCAGGCCGTCGCGTGCCAGCTGGCGCAGGCGCTGGGTGAGCACCTTCGGTGTGATCGTCGGCAGGAGGCGCTGCAGTTCGCTGAAGCGCGAGCGTCCGTGGTGTTCGAGGGCCCACAGGATCGGGGTGGTCCAGCGACTGAACACCAGCTCCACCACGGGGTTGATCGGGCACGCCTGCTGCACCGGATCGGTCACGGCACTCTTCCTTCCGCTCTCGCCCGCAGTCCCCGTAGGCAGCGGCAGGGGCACTTTCCTGAAGGAAACCACTATCCACAGGATACTAGGTTGGTGGTGTCAGCAAGCGGGCCGGCAGTCAGCCGGACCGCTCGGCGATCGGCTGGCTGCCCGTCCTGCCGACGGGCCGTCCGCACCACCGGAAGAGGCACCACCATGACGTTCCCCGCGCTTCCCGAGCGTGCGGGTGACCGGCCCGACACCGGGCCCGAGGTCCCGCACCTGCAGCTCACCCAGCCCAGCCCGCCGCAGGTCAAGGAGGCACTGCGGCGGTGGATGGCCACCGCGCTGCCCGGCACCGTCTCGGGCCGCAGCGAGATCTCCGTCCCCAGCACCTGGGCGGTGTTCCTCGGCGCTGCCGCCCCCGCACGCGATGCCCGGCTGTTCCTGCCGCGCGGGAACGCGGAGTTCGTGCACCTGCACGCCGACGGCAGCCTGCACCTGGCCCTGGACCCGGCCGACCACGCCACGTTCCTGACCTCCGGATGGGGCGAGAAGCACCCGCTCTACGACCGTGGTGTCAATGTCGTCATGCTCTACGCCCCGCGCGACGAGGCCGAGCTGGAGGTGGCGAAGAAGGTCATCGCCGCCGCCTACCGGTACGCCACCGGTCACGCACCGAGCGCCGGGCCCGCCTCGGCCTGACCGCTCTCCCCGCCCCGCACGAGCCCAGCCTGCGGCTCCGCCCTACCCATTCCCCTGCGCCAAGCCGCAACGGCAGGCACACCCGCTGCCGGTCCACCGGGGCGTGAATCCCTGGGCTTCGTTCAAGATCCATTGAAGCAGTCGAGTTCTTTCCCAGCAGGCGTAGCGCCAACCCTGCGCAGCAGAGGAACAGCGCAGGCCGGAAAACCGCCTCCTCACCATGCGACACCGTCGAGGAGTAATACTCCGCGGTTTGGGACTGCACTCGTGGCCGCCGCTGCGGCTTCCCGGACCGCACGCACCACACAGGACCGGACTTTTATCAAGATCGGCCCTCGGCGTCAAGCCACGTATTCAAGGGGCGTGACGCACACTCCCCCACAGGGTTTATTTGAAGTACGCCCTCACCGGGGAAACCCGGCCGGAGAACAGCAGGCCAAAGGATTTCCCCGGCCTATTCCGCGGGGCAGCTCACAATCCCTTATTAATTCCGAATGGAGAATTCCCATGTTCGAGCGTTTCCCGACCCGCCGTATCGTCCTCGCCAGCGCTTCCCTGGCACTGCTCGGCGGC
>NZ_JBVING010000028.1:0-48033 GCF_055579465.1 Streptomyces sp. NPDC032745
AACACCTACTCGCCACCTGGACCGGCACCTGCCCAACCTGCCAACAACCCGCCCCATGGCAGCCCTACGACACCAGGTAACAAAGCACTACTAGGCGGCGGCCTCCATCTCCCGCAGGCCTTCCTCACCGACTACCTCACCGACCACGACTTCGACCAGCTTGCCGACGACTGGGCCGAAGCCGCCTACGCCGACCTCGCCCGCCCCGTCCATGGCAAACAGGCCGCTCTGCGCCGCACCACCACGCGGCCCCTGCGCCGCGTACCAGGCGCACCGGCACCAGCCACGACCGCGGATCCGGTCTACCGCCTGGCCGACTACCTCGACCAGTACGGGCGCATGACCCGGTTCCTGCTCTGCCCGCCCGCGTCCTTCTGGCACGCCGCCCACGCCCACCTCACCGACCCCTACGACCTCGGCAACCTCACCAATGCCGCCGAGTGCAGGCACCGGTTGCAGTGGGCCCACTACCTGCGACACCGCGCCGCCGACGCAGGCAGTCCTGACGCCCTGGCCCAACTGGCCTGTAACAAGGAGAAGGCCGGAGACTTTGCAGGCGCCGAAGCCCTATACCAGCAGGCCGCAGACGCCGGCCACCGCCGATCCCCACACGTCCTGTCGCTCGTGGCGCAGGTACACCAGACGCCCGATCACCGGGAGAAGAGCGAAGCCCTCTACACCCTCTTCCGTAAGGACGACCGCGGTGACTCCGTCTTCGTCCCGCCCCTGGTAGAGCGGCTGCTCCTGGTGAACGCCGAACTCCGCGTCCGGCAGGCCGCCAACGCCCACATCCCCCAGGACCAGCTCTTCATCGCGCGGCCACGAGAGAAAACTGGGGACCAGGACGACCCCGACCTCTCCACCTGGCAAGCCGTCGACTACGGCGAAACCTTCGGCCGCGAGCGGTACAAAGAGAAGTGGCCGTACGGGCTGGACCCGGACGGCACCCCCACACCACCCTGGCACTGAACCCGGCACCCCAGCCTGCGAACACGATCACCGTGATGAGCTGCCCGAGCACCCCAACGACTCCTCACGCCAGGCCCGGTGACCTTCACGAATCACGATGAAACTTCCTCTGTCGGGACACGCCCGCCGGTCCGGCGGCAGCAAGTGCCGCCCGGGGCCGAAAGCCGACAGATCTACTCCAAGGCAACTGAGGCCAGTTGTCGCACCGGTCAGGCTCCGACCCCCGACGGCACCCCACGAGTCTCACAGTTGTCGCAGGACCAGGTGTGGCCAGGACTTGCACGGTGGCCTGCTCATTTCGGTCAGCGGTCGACCCGGCACGGCTCATCCGCACCGCGCCATCCGTGAGACACAACATCTCTGGACACGCGTACCGCTTGCATAACGCAGTTCGGGCAGAATCCTCGGCGGGAGTCCGGCCAGGTGTAGTGTCAGGCCAGCTCGCCCCCGGCGCCAGTCCACTTCAGGCCATCCAGGGGGAAAGAGACCCAGGACATCATCGGGCCGCCGGACAGGACCTGGCTGTGCTCGCAACTGCAGGTTTCCCTGTCAAGTTCACCCACGAGCAGCTACGCCACCTCCAGGCCGTCTTCACGAAGGCGGCCGACCGGGCCCGCAGCAGGATGGAACGGTACGCCGACCGCAAGGACGCCACCGTGCCGCGTCCGGTGCGCGAGGACGGCCAGCGCGCACCGCCCCCATTCCGGCACGCATCGCGGTCCGGAAGCCGGCCGCTGAGCCCACCCGATGCGGTGGGCGATGACCACGCCGGGCATCCACCCAGTGCGCACCAACGTGTTTCTCCTTGACATGAGGGTTGGCGGGTGCGGCGCCTGCGGCGAGGCGGGGGTTCGCCTGCACGGCGGCCTTGATGGCGGCGGTGACGGCGGCGGTGACGGCCGGGTCGATGTCGGCGAGGCAGTCTGCGGACGCGCGGGAGTCGAGCAGGGCGTCGGGGTCGGCTCCGGCCGCTGCCGCGGTCCGACCGCGCGCAGGAGCACCGCGCGCAGGCGAGAGTCGCATCGCAGGCCGTCGTCCTGCTGCGGGAAGTAGCCGGCCTGACCGGCACCCGCTCGCCGAGGACGGGCCCGAAGACGCGTACCGGCCGGGTGACGCGCACCGCGGGCCGTGGCCTGCCAACAGCCGGACCCGTGTGCGGTGTACCGGCCCGCCCGCGCCCCGGCCAGAGTCCGTCGGACCGGACCGGCGCGCCGGCTCGCACCCGCTGACCCCGCACCCCGCCCGACCGAGGGAGTCCTTGCTGATGACGTCCGGATATCCGCCTCAGTCCGAGCCGTTCGCCGAGGCGCTGGGGGAGGCGGCGACCGCGGCGATGGCCTACCGGTTGGTGATGACCATCTCCGACGCGGTCCGCCGCGCTGCCCAGAAACGCCTCACCGGCCGGGAGGGGGACGCGGACCGCATCGACAGGGCTGTACCGACGTGCTTCGCCTGCATCGTCAACCGCCGTATGGCCGTCTCCCGCTGGTTCCCGGCGGGGGAGACTGCCATACGGCGGGTAGTCCGGTGTCCGTCCGGGCCGTGGTAGCCGCCGGGCTTCCGGCCCGCGATGCGACCGTCATCCCCACGGAGGTACCGGCCGCCTCCCCTGTTGTCAGTGGCAAAAGGGGAGGCGGGATACGCCGGTCCGGTTCCTCGACGGGCTCCACCTGGTCCTTGTCGACGACGCGGAGGACTGCCTGTCCGAGTGTTCGGTGCTCATAGCGGAGCCTGGGGCGATGGGCAGCACCCGGTCCGGGCGGGTGGTCATCGGGCCGCGAACTGGGGGTGTGGGTGATCGAAGGGTTGCCCCGCTCCGCATGTGGCATGTGGTGGGGCGGGGCAGTTGCGCGGAGGGCGTGTTCGTGGTGAGGGGCGGGGTGTTACGGCCAGCCCTGCTTCACCTTGGCGGGGGCGGTGTTCCAGTTCTTGGGTATGAAGGTGACGATGTAGGTTCCGCGGTCGAAGTCCGTGTAGCCGCTGGACCAGCTGCGGAACTTGCTCTCGTATACCTGCATGGGCCCCATGGCGCCGCCGGGCGAGTGGTAGTGGTTGGCGTGGGTCCATATGGTGTTGCCGGGGTTTGCTTCTTTCTGGTCCCCGAACCAGCCGTAGTCGAAGTTGACGTAGCTCTCGCCGGGCTTGGCGGGGCTACGCGAGGTGTTCCTGTCCTTCGACATGTCGACCAGGCCTGTGTTCTGGGCGGGGCGGAAGGCGTCCGGGTCGCCGTACTTCCTCTTGTCGGAGGGGTTCCTGGGGTCCTGTCCGCTCCAGAAGTGCTTCGAGTAGATGACCGCCTTCATCTTGGACGGGTCGTAGTTGCCCCCGTTCCTGTCCTTGAAGGCCGGTGTGTTACTCAGGGCTGTGTAAAAGTTTGAACGGATATCTTCTTTGGACAGAGCGTCGTTGTTTTTCGTGAGCTCTGACTTGAGGTAGCTGAGATAGGCCCCCTCGTCGTGGGAGTTCTCCAGGGCCTTGTTCATGACGGATGCCACATCACGAGCCCGGTTGAACCCCTTTGTCTCGTCGAAGCTCTGCTTGGCGATGCGCCCCTCGAACTCGGCCCGCGTCTCGCCCGGCCGTGGGCCGGTGGTCTCCAGAGCGTTCTTGTACTTGTCCTCGTCAAAGGACGCGAAGGCCAGCTTGTTCGTCGGGTAGGGGCCTGAATTGACCCAGGTGACGCCGACGCACCCGTAGGACAGCTGCTCTCGCTGCTCTTCTGTCATCTGCTGAGGTTTGCCGTCGCGGTGGCTGTAGGCCTGCTGCCACTTGCGTATGTAGTTGCTGATGCCGGTAGTGGCCCTGTCTCCGTGGGCCCGGTACGCGTCAGGCATGTTGTCGAGCGGCTCGGCGGGAGGGGTCACCCTGTCGCCAGCCGATCCGGAGGCACTGAGGGAGTCGGTGGCACTCGGCAGTAACCCTCCCGATGGCTTGCCGGGCTGACCCAGATTCAGAGCCTTCTCGTTCAGTGCGTTGATGTGCCCGATGTCGTCCACTGTCAGGCCGTGCTTTTCGGCGTAGGACCCCTTCTCGCCGTCGGCACTGCCGGCTGCCTGGCTGACCGATGGCGTGAGACCAGCGGTGCACAGCACTACGCCCGCCGTGGTGAGGGCGAGAAACCCCGAGCGTTTGTACATGAAGATCAAGAACTCCTTTGATAGTGGAATTTCGTGAATGCAGGGCATGTGAGAGAGCGGCACGGCGGAGGAGAACGCGGCGAGCTGCTGATCAGGTCATGGCCGCGCACTTCTGCGTCGTTGCGCCGAAGAGCCGTAGAACACCGGCACAAGGAGAGGCAGTGGACGCGCGAGACAGCCATGGCCCTGCGGCCGTCGGCAGTTGACAGGTGGATGGCCATGTCTGTCTCGGCCGACCGGGGACTGCCGTGGTCAGAGCCGCTCTGCCCACCCGTTCGGGCCGGGTCGGCTGAATCAGGCCAGGTGATGACGACGCGTGTCGGACCGCGTGGTCTGCGTCGGCGCAGTAGCGGAGCCCGGCGTGCGGGGCGACATACATGAAGCCGTGCCGCCAGGCGGACCCGCTCGGCATGAACGGCCGTGCCTACGCAGATGTTGTAGCGCGGGAGAAGCTGAGAACCGCCTGCGCGGGGGCCGAGACGAAAAGCCCCCCGGAGTTCCTCCGCGTCGCTTTGCAGGTGAGTTTCAGAAACGTCCGTTGCTCAGGAACCAGAACCCTGCACTGTGGCCCCGGGTTGCAGGTACCGGAAGGCGGCCCGCAGGCCGTCCAGCCTCATCCCGTGGAAGGGGGTTTGCTATCACATCTCAGCTCCCGGGTGGGTAGTCAGGTTGTACGAGAAGTGATCATGGCCCGGTGCCAACTCCGCGACAACACCGCGGCTTCAGAATCGGCCACGCTGTCTAATAGGGCGGTATTCGGTCATCAAGGCGGTCGAGTCCGGCATTGGGACACGTAGCGGCAGCGTTCTCCTGCCCGTGGCGTACGGCCCGCGGCGAGACCGGTAACAATGAGCTCGGGAGTCCTGAGAAGTGGTGCACAACGGCGCTGTCAGCCGGGCCGAAGCGTTACGTGCAGCGGCGGCGAACCGCATGCGGAGGCTCCGGTCCACACCCTCCGCGTCTCAACCGGACGAACGCCCGCCGGAAGGACCGCAAGATCTTCGCCACTTTCCGCTGCTGCCCGACCCAGGGCTGTCATTCGCCCTCGCCGTCTGTGCAACGGCTGGTTGCGATCTCTTGGCTTTGGGGGGATGGGGTGAGAGGCAGTGGGCTTTGGGACGTCATTGCTGGTAGCAGGCTGTTTTCAGCGGGTGGGGTCACTGGCTTGGGGGTGAGGGATTTGCATGGAATCGCTGTTCCCGGGCTTTATCGCACGTGGGGTGACGCTGTCTCAGTTGCGTGAGTTCTGATCACCGGCCAGCGGGGGTTGGTGTGATCGGCGGGTGGATCAGGAAGCACGGGGGCCCGGGCTTGGCAGGAATTACTGCTATCTGGCGGTCGAATCAACGGATCCGACCATGCCCGCATCGGTCCTGAGCCGCCTACTGGCCCTGCCGGCCGGCTCTGCACTCATCAGTGCCGGTGGAACCTCATCAGCGATGATTCCCGAACCGGACATCGCGACGATCGGCCAGCTGATCTGCGAAAGCCCCCACTGCCGTCCTGATCGCCGGGGGTGTGGTCGCCGGCTACGGGGCGCTCTCACGCCGTTTGTCGACGACGGTGCTCTCGGGACCGCTGGTCTTCATGCTCGTCGGTCTGGCGATCGGCCCGCGGGGACTAGACCTGCTCGACCGGGCGAAGGATCCCGAGGTCACTCGGATGCTCCTGGAGAGCGCGCTGGTGCTCCTTCTGTTCGCGGACGCGGCGGGGATCAGGGCCCGGGACCTGCGCCTGGAGGAGTTCCTGCCGCTGCGGCTGCTCGTGGTCGGCCTGCCGGTCACGATGGCTCTCGGCTTGCTGGTGGCCTGGCCGCTGCTGCCCGGCCTGAGCGTGTGGGGGCTGGCCCTGGCCGCCGTCATCCTCGCGCCGACGGATGCCGCGCTCGGGCAGCAGGCCTTCTCCAACAAGCGGGTGATTCGTGTCTCCACGCTGCCCCTCAACCCCCACTGCACCGTCTCCCCGCACGCCGCGGGCATGACCCGTTCGGCGATGCGGGAGGCCTCGCGCAGACTCGTCGCCGAGTTGCCTCGCTACGTCGAGGAGGGCGCCGGATAGGACCTCTTCCGCGACGTCCCGTCGAGGCTTCCGCAGCACGTACGCTTGAACCGCGCGGCCCTGCCGTGCCGCGCCCCCGTGGAAGAGGACGCCCATCGCCATGCTTCAGCAGTCGCACGCCGACCCTTCGGACGGGCACAGCTTCCGTACCACCGAAGTGGACGTCGCCCGCGACTGGCTGAAGGCGGCCTACGGGACGAGCCTGCGCATGAAGACGCCCGCCCCCCACAGCTCCTTCCGCTACACCCGCACCAACGCCGGTCCTGTGTCGCTCAGCACCCTCGCGCTGCCCACGGAGTACGCCTACGCCACCCGTCCCCTCGGAGCCGTGGCCGTCACGCACGTGGTTGGCGGCCGCATGGTCGGAGAGTGCGCGGACGACGTCACCGAAGCCGGGCGGGGCGACGTCCTCGCGATCTCACAGCCCCACCTCCCCTACGCGGGACGGGTGTACGCGGCCGAGCTGCGCGCCGTGACCGTACCGATCGCCCTCGTGGAAGAGGTCGCGGGCCGCCCACCCGGGCACACCGCCCGTCCGCTGCGCTTCAGCCGCTTCACTCCCGTGTCGAAGGCCATGGCCGACCAGTGGAAGAGGACCGTCGGCTACGTGGAGGAGAGCGTCCTGGCCCTGCCGGAGGGCGGCGCACGGCTCGTGGTCGACGCCGCCGCCAGGATGCTCGCCGCGGTCCTGCCGTCCGGCCAGGCCCGGGGGGCCACAGCCGGGTGGTGTGGCGGGAGGAACTGCGCATCCGCTTCCTGCCCCGCCTCTTCGACAGCGTCCTGAACCGGACGGCCCGCCTCATGTTCGGCCGCGCGGCGACCCAGCTGCTCAGGAAGGCCTGAACGACGACGACTCTCAGGCGTCCGAGCCGATGTGCTGCGCCTGCCGGGTCGCCGTGGCGTAGTGAATCGGGGTGTGCGCACCCGTCAGGGACACCCCGCTGCCGCCCCGGCGGTGGGCGTCGATCTCCGCGCCCTGACCCTCGGCAACGCCCCCGCCCTCACCCGCATCTACAGCGGAGCCTCGGTCCGTACACCACCGGCAAGCCACTACCCCTCGACCAGGCCCAGGAGAAGATCTGCAGCGCCCTTGCACGGGCGGCCGAGACGCCGAGGGCGCAGTGGAGCTGGGGCCATCCTCGCCGCCGACGAGATGATCGGCCTCATCGCCCTGCGGCGACGCTCGCCCGTCACGAAGTCCACGGCTACGGCGTATCCCTCTCCCGCACCACCCTGTCCCGGCTCATGAGCGGTGACCAACTGCCGCCGCCCAACGTCCTTGCGGCCATTCTGGACGCCTTCGCCGTACCCCAAGACAAGATCGACGTCTGGCTCTACCACCGCGCCCGCCTGGAGATCGCCGACGTCCGCCACGCCGGCACACCCCGCCCGGCAAGGCCAGCAGACGCCCCCGCATGGCCGTGCTCCAGCCCATCCCATACGGCTACGCACGCGTCGTCCCCCTGATGATCGCCGCGGTGAGTCTCCTCGTCGCCGTCCTCCCCCTCATCATGAGATAGCCCTCACCACCTCACCTGCGGGACCCGCGGCCACCCGGCCGCGGGTCCCGCAGTTCGAGCGAACTTCCCCGTCTTGTTCTTGGCGCTGATATAGCCGGCGACCCGCCAGCACCCTTAGCCGCCCGCGCCCCAGACGTACTGTTCGCTCAACCGACCCGGGCCGGTTCGTCGAGTTCCCATGGGGGGCGTGGCGGCAACACCGGCCAGAACGGCGGCGGCACCACGTTCTTCGGAGCTCCTGGAGGACAGGTGCCGATCCCGGGTATGGGCGGAGGCGGGGGTGCAGGCTGGGGCGGCAATACGGGTGGAGGCGCCGGCTACGCGGGCGGTGGTGGCGGCGTCGCTTTCGGTTGGGGCGGCAACGGCACCTCATGGAGTGGCGGGGGTGGTGGCAGCAGCTTTGTGAACGGACCTGGAGTCACCGGCGGACACACCCTGGCCGGCAACGGCACCCACGCGGGCGGCAAGAACAATCCCCTGTACCAGTCTCCCGTCGGCGACGCAGGCAACCGCGGCCAGGTCGTGCTGCAGTGGTCGGAATTCACGGTCACGCCCGGCGGGCCGCCCGACGTCCAGCTGGTCCAAGGCGGAGCGCCCGGGTACCCGGGAGTACATGTCGAAGCCGGCGTGGCGTTCGACCCGGTGTCGGTGACGGTCACCCTGCCCGACGGCCGCGGTCTGCTCTTCGGCAGGCAGACACTCGCCGACTACCAGCTGACCGTCCAGAACGCCATCCAGGAAATCACCCAGTACACGGGAACGCTGTCCGAGGACGGAACATCGCTCGCCTTCTCGGACGTCGACCTGGAGCTGCCCGGGACCACCGTGATGTGGGTCGCCGTCAGCGCCGGCCACGACGCCCCGCTCGGAACCACCAGCCTGACCTTCACCGTCGGAGGAAAGACCTCCCCCTCCACGACGATCGTCGACACACCGGACTTCTCCGTCTCGCCCGGCGGCACCCCGGTAACCGCAGAACGGGGAGGAGCACCCAAATACCCGGGCGTGGAGCTGCAGAACAGCGGATCGCAGTCCATCCCACTGCAAACGGTCACCGCAGCCCTTCCGGCCGACACCGTCATGCGGTTCGGTACGCAGGACAATCCCGATCACCAGCTGACCGTCTGGGGCAGCGACGGAAACACCACCGCGTACGCGGGAAGCATCTCCGACGACAGCCAGACACTGACCTTCTCCGACGTCGACCTGGCCATCCCCGACGAAGGATCACGATCGGTCATGTGGGTCTGCGTCAGCGCCTCCGACGACACACCCCAGGGCCCCACCAGCGTGCGGTTCACCATCGGTGACCGCATCTCGCCGTCCACAGTCATCGAAGTCATCTGAAAAGACACGGCGGCAAGCCCGGCCTTCCTACACGAAGCCGGACTGTAAAACGTTCGGCAATCGGCAGCGCGTGACCCAGCACCACTACAGTGGAGGGGCGCCCCAACGGCGCCCCTTTGAACTTCTGCGCTCAGAGGACACCCGAACTGGGGGACGTCCACGCACGAATCAGCATCGCGAAGCGGCTGGCCAAGTAGTCAGCACTACCCGTTTGTGGCAGCCCCGCCCCAGGCGGGGCTGCCACAAACGGGTAGACGGCCTGGTCTCGGCACTGAGCTGACGCCGCCCGAAACCCCCGTCCTCGGGCGGCGTCAGCTCAGTGCCGGGACCGCGAGAGGCCCCGGTCGTCGGCGGGATATCTGGTTTCCCGTCCCCTCAGCGACCCTCCGGCGCCCACTCTGTCAAGCCCCGGAGTACCGCGCATTGGCCTGGCGTGCACAGTGTCTTGACGGAGAGTCGCCCCGCCGCTCGCGCCCCGGGGTCCCGCCTCTTGTTGCGCGGGCCGCCACGGCCGGTGTAAACCCGTGATCATGCTGCCCGAGATAGCGTTCCGCAGCGCGGAACTAGCGCCCGCCGACCGTTTCGAGAGCTGGCGGGCCCTGATGTCGCAGACGCATGCGCCCATGGAGATGCGCAGTGAGTACGCCGCCGACTTCTGGGTGAACCAGCGCGTCATCTCGCTCGGCGGGATCGCGGTCTATCCGATGGAATGCCGTCCCCTGACCTTCCAGCGCACACCGAAGCTGATAGCGAGGTCGGACCCCGAGGCGTTCCACCTCTCGCTGATCAAACGCGGGGCGGGAGCGGTAACGCTGGGCAAGGACACCGTGGTGCACGGTGTGTTCGACATCCACACCAGTGACACGTCACGGCCGTTCGAGATCAGTTCCGGCCCGCATTCCGTCGAGATCATCGGGGTCGAGGTACCCAAGGCGCTGCTGCCGCTGCCCCCGCACACCGCTGGCCGGGTCATCGGCAAGCGCATCTCGGCCCGGGAGGGAATGGGGGCCCTGCTGGCCACCTTCCTCGACCAGGTGACCAAGGACAGCCGGTCCTACCAGCCGGCCGACGGCCCGCGCCTGAGCGGCGTACTGGCCGACCTCGTCGCCTCGCTCTTCGCCGGCGTCCTCGAAGCGGACCGGTCCTTGACCCCGGAGACGCACCGGCGCGCCCTGGCGCTCCGCGTGATGGCCTTCATCCGGGACAACGCCGACGATCCGCTGCTGGACGTCCCCGCGATCGCCGCCGCCCACCACATCTCCGTCAGCTATCTCCACCGGGTGTTCCAGCAGGAGGGGGACGGGGCGACGGTCGCGGCCTTCCTGCAGGGCCAGCGGCTCGCGCGGGCACGCCAGGACCTGGCGGACCCGCTGCACCAGGAGGTGCCCGTGCACGTCATCGGCGCCCGGCGGGGCTTCCGGCACGCGTCCGCGTTCAGCCGGGCGTTCCGCGAGGCCTACGGCCTGCCGCCCGGGGCCTTCCGCGGGCAGGCCCGGGCGGAAGATCCGGAAGAGACGGCCTAGCGGGCCCGACCCCCGCCCCGACAGGCCTTCGTCCGACAACTCACCCGTGCGGGCCTCCGGATTTACCACAGAAACGAGCCTGCGCCCTCCGCCTCCTCAGGGTCGAGATAGCCGCCCTCACCAGCACCCCTGCTGACGTCCGCGTGGACGAGAACCTGTACTTCGTCCTCGCCGGGCGTACGCCGCAGCCGACAGGGCCCGCTGGACAGGAGCAGGGTGGAGATCCGGTGCGCCGCTTCGAGCGCAGCTTTCTCGTGGCCCCGAATCTCGATGCTGATCATGCTCGCTTCACTCACGCACGGAGGAACCGTGCGGTCGCGTTGCCAATTCCGGCTGATGGACGGGATCACCCCATCGAGCGATCCTGTCCCGGCGGCGCAGCGGCTGCGCGGCCGCCGAACGGGGAGCCGGTCATGCGCGGCGGCGGGGGACAGGAGTCATCGGTGATGCCTTTCGTGGGGTGCTGGTTGTGCTGCACTCCACGGAACGGCCACCGCCTCACCACCCGGCTCACCGTCACCAGCCCTGCGCGGTCACGGGACGGTAACGCTTCGAACCGCAACTCACCGGTGACTCACCGCCACCTCCCCACCGCAGGTCACAGCCCTGAACGCGGGAGACTCACCGGTCCTTGTGGCTGGACCGGCAGGGGGTCACCACAGGCCTCACCGGTTAGGGCCGCGCTCAGTGAGGTCCGCGGGCTTCCTCTTTCGGCACGTTGGCTGCGGGCTCTGCTTCGCCCACGGTGTGCCGCGGTGCCCTTTGCGGGACGGTTATGGAGTGCCCTTGGGGAACAGGGATCGTTCAAGCGCGGACCGGACGGATCCGGACGCGACGTCGCCGGCCGGGGTCAGGGACAATGCGGCCGTCATCAGCAGCAGCACGCGGACGCCTCCCCCGGTGGCGCTGTCCACACCGGGCAGCAACGGGATGACCACGGCGAAGGCGACGAGGACGAGGCCGGGCCCGGTGCGGCGCACGAACCGGGCGGCGCGAGAAGTCGGCGGTTCGGCGGTGCTGTGCTGCATGAGGGTCGTCAGGTCGCCTTCAGCGAGGGCGAGGACACCAGTACGCAGGGAGGCCGTGATTGCGTCGTACTCCTCCACCGTGCGTACCTGGGTGATCGCGCGGTCGTGACGACGGATCAGCTCGGCCAGAGCGGCGTGGAAGCGGCTCGCCTCGCGTCGTGCCGCGAGTTCCTTGATCGAAGTCCGGCGTCGGATGACCTCCCAGTCATTGGCCGCTTCGACGGCGACCGCGAGTCGCGTTCTCACGATCTTGATGTTCCGCTGATCACCCCACTGGGCCCGCCCTTGGAAGCATGCCGACGTGGCCGCCGTGAGCTCGACCAGCACGCGGTCGAGGGGGCGGGATCGATGAGGTTGGCGGTATCTGCGGCTGAGGACTCTTTCGACCGTACTCATCCAGCGGCCCACCTGCAGCCCCAGAATCGCACCGAAGAGCCCTGCCGCAGTAGTGATCAACTGCTGGCCCGCCGACGCGTACAGCGCGGTGATGACGGTCAGACAGGAGGCCGCAGACGCGACCAGGACGACGGCGATCATCACTCCGGGTACGAACCAATAGGCGATCTGCGGATGCGCGACTCGCCAGGCGATCCCTCGGATGCCGAGTCGGCGGAAGAGGGAAATGACCTCCCGCGTATCGTTCCAAGTAACGATGAGAGTACTGAGGCAGAGGGCGGCCCAGATCGCGGTCGGGAAGAGCCACCAGGGGGCACGATCGGAATCTCCGGTTCCTGCCGCGAACACGGCAGCCACCACGCCGGCCATCGCAGAGGCGGCCGCCATCGCGGCCGCGGTGACAACCGTGGCGATGTAGTTGGCCACGAACTGCAGACCGAGCGGGTAACGGCTACGGATCCAGGCGTGCAGGACAGCCAGCTGGACGCCGCGTCGTTCCCTGTCAGCGAGGTCGGGGAACGTCGCGGTGTACCCGCGTGTGCGTGACGCGACCTCCCGTAGCCACATTGCCTCGCGGTGGAGAAGTTCAGCGTCGCCCAGGATCCGCATGCGGCACAGTCTCCCCAACAGGCCTATCAAACATGCTTGTTGAGGGCATGAGTCGCGTCCTTTGGTCGCCTAATCGCGCTCGCCTCTGGAGGTGCGGTCCGAGGTCGAGGAAGACGGCCACCAGATCGTCCGCAGTGAGGCCCGGGGCGGGCAGGCCCGTCGTGGGGCGTGTCCCGGCCTGGCAGGCCGTGTCGAAGGTGCGCCGGCAGCAGTACGACGCCACTGGCCAAGAGGGATTCGTCGTCCGGATGGCCTTGTGAACGGGGTTCAGGCTTGACCACTGACCGGCAGCGGAAGAGCTTTCCTCAGCCAGGTGCCAGATCACCAGGCCGACGAAGTGTCAACTGGAAGCAGTCGGTTTCCCGGGGCCCAGGCCGTCATCGGAGAAGTATTTGAATCCCTCATGCGGGAGCGACCATCCCGCCATCGCGGACGGCCTGGAGTACGTGTCTTCGCCGAAAGCCCAGTAGTAGAGGTTGGGCTAGACGCTTACTTCTCCGCCGGCAGTCCCGTCGTGCGCAGCCGACCCACCGTCTGCGCCGAAGTCGCGCGGGGCGCCTGGGCCGCCATCGCCGACAGCAGCCCTTCCCAGGCGTCGGGGAGTCCCGCGTCCACGGCCGACCGGTACGCGGCGCAGGCCTCGTGCGTCCGTCCCTGTTTCAGGTACAGGGCGCCGAGCGCGGCGTACAGGATTCCTAATCCCTAGTTTTGTTCGGTTTGCGCATTCTCCTTCGACTGCCACGATCGGCCCATGACGACGGTCAGCAGAGGCTCTCTATCTCGGCACAATTTCGAGTTGGGCGGTGCCGGTGGATCGTGGCAAGTGGGTGGGGCGGTCACCCGCACAGAGCCGAGCAGTCGCGGCCAAGTGCTGCCGTCGCTACGGTGTCGAGCATGAGTTCGGGTTCGAAGTGGAACGCCTTTGCAGCGGGAGTCGGCGCGCCATACGACCTCTCCGGGAGCCACTCGTCGATAGGAACGCCCGGCCCGTCGGCGGCGACGCACACGCCGCCATCGGACGTCAGAGTGATGTCGACGGAGGCGGCACAGCCAGCCAGAACCTCGTTCATCGCCCGGTCCGCGACCTCGAACACCATTTGACGCAGGCCGCGTCCACTCGTCGAGCCGACGTACATTCCGGGCCGCTTTCGAACGGCTTCCCACCCCTCCAATACCTGGATGTTGCTGGCGTCGTAACTGGTGGCTTCCTCGCTGGGAGAGGGACTACCGCGATAGCAGCGTCCGCTTGTGGATCGAGTGCCATGTCGAGGGGCACAAGCCGTGGAACCTCACAGCAGACGTACCCCAGCGGTCTGGCGACTCACCATTGGGCCGTTGGACGTCAGCGCATTGAGGCCTGCCTTCGGCAACATCGGTACTCATTCTCGGAGAACGCAGGTGGGCCCGTCCTCGGAGGATGGGCCCACGGTGAACCTGGCGCCTACAGCTCGGCAAGGTCACTGGACCGAAGGGGCTGGCAATGCCTTGTCTTGCTGCGGCAGCCGGGCCTGGATCCGCCGGACCGCCGGCGCCTCTGGTCCCTGGACCTCCGTGAACGCCTTGATCAGGTCTTTGGCGAAGCGTTCCGCGTCCGGGGCTGGCAGTGACCTCCACATACTGTAGGCGCGTCGTACCGCGAGCCCGGTCTCTTCGTGGTCCGGGCCGTGCAGGCTCGCGTGCAGGCGGACGACGTGGAGGTACCAGCTTCAAGGCCGCGGCGATGGAACTCGGCATGGTCCCCAAGGCCAACGTCAGCGCCTACGACAAGAAGAAGTACGGCTTCCCCTTCCAGCGCCTACGACTGGCTCTTCTCCTTGGTCAGACTTCCGCCGCCGCGTGAGGGGCATGACCCAGATACGCCAGAAACCCGCTACGGGATGATCTGTGACTGAGCGCTTCACTTGGCGGATGAGCGTCCGACTTGGCGGCCCTGAGCGCTTCGGTTGGCGGACGAGAGGGTGACTACGGTTCTCACCTGCGACAACTCAACGATGCGCGGGACTTGGGCGCCCGCCGTCGGGTCCTAGCCTGCTGAGTTCTCCGTGGCGGCGATCGTCTGGCGCAGAAGGCTACGCGCGGTCTCCAGGTCGGCGGCTCGCTGGTCGAGGACGTTCAGCTGGTCGCGAAGGCTGGTGAGAATGCCGGGACAGGGGCGCAGCGTTGCCTCGTCGAAGGTGCAGGGCAGGACCTGACGGATTATGCGGGTAGGCAGGCCCGCGGCCAGCAAGGCGCGGATGCGCCGCACCGTCTCCACCGTCTGGTCGTCGTACTCGCGATAGCCGTTGGTGCGGCGCTCTGAGTGGATCAGCTCCATCCGCTCGTAGTAGCGCAGCAGGCGCTCGCTGACTCCGACGCGACGCGACAGCTCACCGATCAGCATCGCCCAGCTCTTCCCACTTGACCTTCACACCGTGTCAGGGAGCAACAGTGGACTGGTCGGCCGCATTCCGGGCCGATCGTCAAGGAGGGAGTGAATCATTGATCATCGATGCACACAGTCACGTCCACGACCCCGTCGAGGCACATGTGGGGCTACTGGACGAGGCCGGGGTGGACCGTGCCGTGCTATTCGCCACCCGTCCACACCCGGAGCGGGCCGCTGACCTTACCTCGCTGCGTCGGGAGATGGCGATCCTGCACGAGGCCATCGGGGGTCGGGCCGGCACGGCCGAGGGGTATCGCTGCGCGTGGGGGGAGTTGGACGCCGCACTCGCCGCACGGCCGGAGCGGTTCATTGGCTTCCTTTCCGTACCGCTGGACCTGGAGCCGGAACAAATCGCCGCGACCGTGGAACGCGAGGTCATCGGGCGTGGACTGCACGGGATTGGCGAGCTGACGCCGCCGCCCGGACGGGCAGGGATGATTGAACCGGTGCTCCAGGCGGCGGTCGATCACGGTCGGCTGCCCGTAGTCGTGCACGGATCCGCCCCGACCACGGCGGACGATCTGAGAACGCTGTCAGCGCTCGCCGGCCGGTATCCGACGGTTCCGCTGGTGGTCAGCCAGCTCGGAGGGCTGAACTGGATGGAGACTGTCGAGCTGGTCCGGGACACCCCGAACATGTACCTGGAGCTGTCCACTGCCAACATCGTCTTCTCGGTCCGGCTGGCCATCAAGGAGATCCCGGACCGGACCTTGTTCGGCTCGGACGCCCCGTACGGAGACCCACTCCTCGCCCGAGCGATGGTGGAGCGGGTCACCAGCCCGGGCGAGGTACGCGACCGGGTGCTCGGCGGGACGATCGCCGAATTGGTCGGGCTCGGCTGAGGCAGGCCCGGCGGCCCCAGGTGCGACTCCGACAGACTGAGCACTTCAGATGGCGAACCCCGACAACTGAAGCGCTCAGTCACAGCGGGCTGCTTGTGGTCCGCCGCACCCGCGGCGGGGGAGGCCTTGGCGGGCGGGGTAGGGGTGGGGTGGATGGTGACGCATCCGGAGGCCGCGAGCCGCGGCGAGGAGCAGGAGCAGGGACCAGCGGCGTATGCCGCCACCGTGACGAAGCCGGCCCGGCCGGTTCTGGAAGAGGGCAAGCCGTGAGGGAGGCCCCGGGATGGTGCTCCGACCACCGGTGGAGCCGATGCTGGCGCAGGCCGCCGAGTCCGTGCCGGGCCCGGCCGCGCTGCGCGCCGGGGTGGCGTATGAGCAGAAGCTGGACGGGCACCGGGCGCTGCTGTTTACCGCGGCCGGTCCGGGTGGGCGGGTGCTGGTGCAGACCCGGCGCGGTTCGCTGGTACAGGACCGGTTCCCTGATCTCGTCGCGGCCGCCGAGCAGCAGCTGCCGCGCGGCCTGGTCCTCGATGGCGAACTGCTGGTCTGGGACGTGGAAGCGGGCCGGTTGTCGTTCGAGGCGTTGCAGCGCCGGGCCGCCGCCCGCGCCCGCAGCGCCCCTGCCCTGGCCGCCCGGTGGCCGGCCTACTTTGTCGCGTTCGACGTCCTGCAGCTGGACGGCCAGGAGCGGCTGCACCTCCCGTACGCGGAGCGGCGTGCTCTCCTGGAGCGGCTGTTCACCGACCACGCCCTGACGGCCCCCTGGACGCTGTGCCCGATGACGACAGACTTGGCCAAGGCGCGGGAGTGGCTGGAGACCTGGACGGATGTGTCCGGGGTGGAGGGCATCGTGGTCAAGCCCCTGACCAGCCGCTATCTCCCCTCGTACCGCGGGTGGACCAAGATCCGCCGACGAGACACCACCGAAGCCATCGTCGGCGCCGTCACCGGCACCCTGACCAGCCCGCAGCTCCTGATCCTCGGCCGCCACGACCAGGCCAGCCGGCTGCGCGCGGTCGGCCGCACCGTACCGCTGCGCCCGGACGCGTCCCGGCAGGTCGGCGAGCACCTGGCCGCCGCCGACCCCGGGCACCCGTGGACCGGCGTGCGCTTCGCGGCGTCCTGGGGGTCGCGAGAGGCCCTGGACGCGGTTCTGGTCCGCCCGGAGCTGGTGGCGGAGATCAGCGCGGACCGGGCAATCGACCGGGGCGGCGTTTTCCGGCATCCGCTGCGCTTCCGGCGGCTGCGCTTGGACGTGACGGCGGAGGACGTTCCCCGGTTCGGTGAGGGGCCGTCTGCGGCGGTCGGCTGAGTCTGCCGACCTTACTCGGGCTACAAATGTGGCGAATGGGCCGCCTCGAGTATTCGCCTGGGGGCCCCTCGATGGCTGCTCCGCGTTGTGAGTGGGATGGACAGCGTCGTCGCGCCCGCCGTCCCGCCGTCTGGCCGTCCTGGTGGCAGCGGGTGAGGCCCGCCTCGCCGCCCGCCTGCCGGTTTCGGCCCGGGGGCGACTTCTCTCCATGGAGGGGGACAGGCCGGTCCATCGCGGGGGTTTCGGCCGTCCCCGGTGGTGTCAAGTCCCGAAATCCCGGGGCATGACCCCGCCGGGGTGGTTCCGGCCTACTGGAACCGAGGCGAGGGGCGCCACGTGGGCGCTTCTTCACTACCAGCGGGAGAAAAACCATGACTCGCAGGATCCGGAAGAACTCCGTCCGTCTGGGTGTCGCGGCCATCGTGGCGGCGGCGGTTACGGGAGGCGTCGTTGTCCCCGCCACGACGGCGATGGCGGCTCCGACGACCGAGGTGACCACCGCGTCGTTCGAAGTAGACCCTTATGCCCCTCCGCCGCATTACGGGCCGGATAAGGCCCCGCCGAACCCTTACGAGGCCCCCCCGACCTGGGGGACGGGGATCTCTCTGGAGGAGTCTGATAAGCCGGTGGAGGAGCCGGAGAAGGCCCCGCAGAACGAGGAGCCGGAGGGCCCCCCGGTGTCGACCTGGGGGACGGGGACCACTCCGGCGGAGTCTGATAGGCCGGAGGAGGCCCCGGCTGAGTCTGATAAGCCGGTGGAGGAGCCGGAGAAGGCCCCGCAAAACGAGGAGCCGGAGGGCCCCCCGGTGTCGACCTGGGGGACGGGGACCACTCCGGCGGAGTCTGATAGGCCGGAGGAGGCCCCGGCTGAGTCTGATAAGCCGGTGGAGGAGCCGGAGAAGGCCCCGCCGAACGAGGAGCCGGAGGGCCCCCCGGCGGAGTGATGAGCCGCGGTTGTTGCGGCTGCGGGCCGAGGAACGGCTTTCGCGGGGGCATGTGCGTCTTGCGGGGGAGCGTCTGGGGGTGTGGAGCGGGCGGTGTGGCGGTGGCTCGCGCAGGCCGAGGCCGAGCCCCGCTTGGCGGCCCCTCCAGGGCAGCGACCGGTGGACCGGTTCCGCCAGCGGACGCCGGCCGTGCGGAGTGGTCGCGGGCGGTGGTGGAGCCGCCGACCCCGAGGCGGTCCGCGTGGGCCCTCCGGGGCCCGGTCGGGGCGGGGTGGGCGGCGGTTCACGGCCGAGCCGGATTCGGACTGCTCCGCAAGATGATCCTGCTCCAGTGACACTCCGAGACGCCCCCAAGACCCGCACAGAGCCGAGAAGTAGGAAGATTTGCCGCGGGTGTGTGGACCGGGGGTCCATCCAGGTGCCCAGCCGTGGCAGGATGGCGTCATGTTGATCCGAAAGGGCGATGCCGCGTAGGCGTCCCAAGGCCGTCCGTGCAGAGCGGTGGCGGCCACGATGGCAGTATCCGGTCCTGAGGGTCCGCGGTGTCTCCGCGCGAACTCGTGCAGCGATCCGCCGGGTCGAAGACCAGGAGATGTGGCCTAACGCGGTCGCGAATGCGCTCTCTCGCTTCGAGTGGGCCTTCAAGCAACCTGGCCGCTACCTGAACGCCTCCGAGGCCTGCTCGCCTGGGATAGAGGTGGAAGACGCTCGAGACGATCTGGAGCGGGCGATGCTGCACCTTCCTCCCGGAGCCAAACGGGACTTGGGTCGACTGATCGCGCGCATCGATGAGGAATTCGAGCGCCGCACCTTGCCGGAGCCCAACTACATCGAGTGGGCAATGGACGGCTGGTGGTGGACCAGGATGCGTGAACGCTGACGGACCCGGCCTCGTGCCCCTTCCCTGTAATCGAACGACACGGTTACCCTCCGCGACCGCTCCCCAAGATCTGTGCCAGAACCCGTAGCTCGCTGACAAAGCCACGGTGCTGGAGTGGGTCGGAAAGGGATGCCCCGAAGGGGCCTCCGCGGCCTACAAAGCCAGCTGTCAGGCTCTGCAGAACCGTGGGCTGGCCAAGGTATCCAGGCGCGGTGGGGTGTGGAATGCGGTGCTGACTGACGCAGGGCGCCACTACCTGGCACGAGGCACCTACCCGGAGCCGAAGACGCCGGTATCGGAAGCATGGACTCCATATAGGACGCAAAATGTCCTATATGGAGATCCGGGCAGAGATTTCACGCGGATGAGGGGCCGATTCTGGTCGCGTCCGGAGGAACCCGCTGCCTGGCTAGCTGCCCAGGTGTCGGGCTCGGCCGATGAAACGCCACCATCGAGCCCACGAAGGTACCGCGAGGAGCTCGTAGACAGCGTTCGCCCCGTCCCCCTAAGACAGGCGTTCGGCCGGGGTTTCCCAGCCGAGCGTCTTGCGCGGGCGGCTGTTGAGTTCGGCAGCGACTGCGTCGAGGTGGTCCCGGGTGTGGCCGGACAGGCTGCTGCCCTAGAGGCTGCCCGATTCGCGACCAGCGTACGGGCCCCAATCTCTCGCCCTATGGCAGGTCCAGCCCAAAGCCGCTCCCGCCGACCTCATCGGGCCGTGTGCGATCGTCATGCCTCCCAGGTACGTTGAGCCGTCAGCCGAGGGAGAACGCTCGCGAGGGAGTCGCCCCGCAACGCGTGGCTGCGGGGCGACGATCCACTTTCGCAACGGGCCTAGTGGGGTTTAGTCGACCGTCTGCCCGTCATACATACCGCCCCTGCAGGTCGGGAGCACGGGCGTCGACCGGTCGATCGTTCCGCCGTTGTCCGTGCACTCACCCGGGGTGACGCTGGCGGGGGTGACGCTGGCGGTGGCGGTGGCGGTGGCGGCGCCTGTGAGGCCGAGTCCGGCGAGGGCTGCCGTGGCGAAGACTGCGGCGAGGATTCGTCGAATGCGCATTTGGTTCGCCTTTCACAGATTGCCTCGGTTGGGGCACTAGCCAGCTTGATCTTCACCCATGTGGGTGGCACGTCATGTTGGGCCATTCGGGTGACAGTGTTGTCGGGTGCGGGGTCGGTGACGCGACCCGTCAGAGCGGATGGAAGCCCGTGCCACATCCCTGCCAGAAAGAGCGGATCCCAGCGGTCAAGAGCAGTCAAGCGCGACGCCTCGCGATTAATCACCAGAGGCCGTTTGCGCTGGTCAGCGCAACCCCCTCCGTGACGGCCCGGTGATTCCCAAGCTCAGAGCGCGGGTTCGATTCCCGTCACCCGCTCCACGGCGAAGGCCCAGCTCATAGGCGAATCCCAGGGGTCGTTGCAACACGTGATCACCGACGTGTGGTGGCGAGCAGTTTAGACAGGCGTTCGGCTGGGGTTTCCCAGCCGAGCGTCTTGCGCGGGCGGCTGTTGAGTTCGGCAGCGACTGCGTCGAGGTGGTCCCGGGTGTGGCCGGACAGGCTGCTGCCCTTAGACCGTGTCCTATGTGGTGAGGCGGACGAGACGTTTGTAGCAGCAGAGGTCGGCGGCGAAGCCGAGAAGGGCCAGGTAGTTGCGGGGATGACGCTCGTAGCGGTGGTTGAGCCGGCGGTAGCCGGTCAGCCATGACAACCTCGTCGAGCATGCGGCCACCTTGGGCATCGAAGCCCGGAACCAGGGGTTTTACGCCGATCCCGAAACGTTGGGCAGTGGAGAGGACCTACGGCTGGCTCATGCTCCACCGCCGCCTGACCCGCGACTACGAAACCCTGCCCGCCCGCTCCGAAGCCATCATCCACATCGCGATGACCGACCTCATAGCCCGCCGCCTCACCAGCGAAAACACCATCTCCTGGCGCGACCCGACACCAGCACGTCAAAGTCGCATCCAGGGATGAAACAACAGGATGAAACGACCTCTTAAGAACTCCTAACGAAATGATCTTCAAGATGGTTGGATCACTCCGGGACGGATTATCCGGGGGTGCGGGGTGGCGCGGCTGAAGCCATGGGAAGTCGACGACGAGCTGTGGGCGGTGGTCGAGCCAATGCTGCCGAAGGTCGAGCGTCGGGCTCGGCACCCCGGACGTATGCGGCATCCTGACCGGCTGGTGTTCCAGGGCATCCTGTTCGTGCTGCACACCGGGATCGCCTGGGAGTAGCTGCCGCAGGAACTCGGCTTCGGCTCGGGCATGACCTGCTGGCGCCGTCTGGCCGAGTGGACCAAGGCCGGGGTGTGGCCTCGGCTGCACGAGCTCCTCCTTGCCGAGCTCCGCAGCGCGAACGTCCTGGACTTCTCCCGTGCGGCGGTCGACGGCTCCCACATCCGGGCGTTAAAGGGGGCTCCAAGACAGGACGAAGCCCTGTCGACCGGGGCAGGACGGGCAGCAAGCACCACCTGATCACCGACGCCACCGGCATCCCGCTCGCCGTCACCTTGACCGGCGGCAACCGCAACGATGTCACCCAGCTGATCCCGCTCCTCCAGGCCGTGCCGCCCGTGCGGGGCAAGCGCGGCCGCCCCCGGCGCCGCCCGGACGTGGTGCTGGCCGACCGCGGCTATGACCACGACAAGTACCGCCGCCTGGTCTGGGATCTCGGCGTGAAGCCACTGATCGCCCGCCGGGGCACCGAGCACGGCTCCGGACTTGGCACCCAACGCTGGGTCGTGGAGCGCGCGTTCGCCCATCTGCACTGGTTCCGCCGCCTACGGATCCGCTGGGAGATCCGCGACGACATCCACGAAGCCTTCCTCACCCTCGGATGCGCACTGATCTGCTGGCGACGGCTGAACTCAACTATTGCTCACTAGTTTTTCTGCAGGGTGCGGGTGATACCGGCGATGATGGCGGTCGTCAGCATCCAGCCGAAGGCGATCAGCAGGTAGGCCAGCCACTGGAGGCTGCTGTTCGGCCAATACCACCCCGTGCGCTGACCCAGACCACCGAGGGGGATCAAAAGGTCGAGCGTGTAGACGAGGGGCTGGAACGGGCTGCCTTCGTCTCGTTTGACCGGGCTGGGAGAGTGAGTGCTAAAGGCCAGCGTGCCTAGTAGGGTCAGCGCGAGGAGCCAGACGCCAGCCAGCCAGGGCCGATAGCCATAGCCCACGGTCACGTCCAGCAGGTGCCCCCATACCCGGGCCGGCGGGGACAGGGTGAGACGCCGGTGGCGCTGCTTGGCCAGGAGCACGCGGCGGGCGTCATCGTCATGGCCGATTTGCCGGTACCAGCCTGCGAGTTGCTCGTACGGCTGCGGGACATAGCCAGGATTCCGGCGGACCCAGGCCAGGCGACGGGCCACCTCGTCCCTCGCAGGCGGTGCGTCGTCGCCTGCCGCGGACGGGGCGTCCCCGAATCGGATGGACCCGTAGGTGAACCCTTCCAGGAGCACCTTCCTCGGCCAGCTCTGCTCGCTGTCCTGACACCAGGTGGCCTGGGCGGACCGGAGATCCACCAGTCCTGAGAGCGGTGCTGCGGTTCTGTAGTCGAAGTCGCCCACGTGCATGGATACGCAGTCCAGGGCTACGCCATCCCCGTTCAGATGGGCTCCTTCGAAGGTCAGCAGACCTTCTATTCGGGCCCTTCGCAGCAGTACGCCTCCTTGCGCGGTGAACCCCTGGGAGCAGTCCACCGTCGAAGCGGCCATACTTCCTGCGGCAAGTGCGACGCCCGCGGTGTTCCCCAGCCGTGCGCCTTGCAGGAACAGGCCGCTGAGCAGCTGTGCGCCGGGCAGCCGCAGTCCGCCTTGCGTGGTGAGCCGCTGGCCGAAGACGCCGCCATCCAGGACGAGGCCGCCCGCGCGCACTGCCCACTCTTCCGGGCCCGAGATCCTGGCATCCGAGATCACCAGATTCCCGGCCATACGAGCGTTGATGAGTATGAGGGAGCCGCCTTCGAGAGTCGACCGCCTCAGGTCCAGGTCACCCTCGATTCGGGCGAGCTCGGCGTTGATCCCCGGCACCCAGCTGTCCGTTATCTCGATCGTCCGGGTCGTCGCACCGTGCAGTTGCACCGCCTCGTCCAGCCGACAGCCCTGCAGCAAGAACGTGTGACAGATCTCCGCCCCGGACAGGTCGAGACGACCGGTGATACGCGCGCCGGTGAGTCGCAAGGCGGCTACGGTGCCAGACCGGTCTTCGTTCGCGCCGAGCAACAGCGTCGCGACGACGGCCGCGCGGACAGTACGGTCGGGGCCCCACCGGTCACCCGCAGCGGGAGCGTCCGCGTCGGGTACTCCTGTGCGCAGGTCAACGCGACGCCCCTCAGGGAAGGCGTCCCACAGCTCGCGCTCCGGCGGGGTCATCTCGTCATAGGACAGCATCCATGCAGAGTAATGATCTACTCACTCAGGCGCGCCAAGCGGGTCACCGGTTCATTCCGTTAGGAGTTCTTAGATCATGTCCTATGTGGTGAGGCGGACGAGTCGTTTGTAGCAGCAGAGGGCGGCTGCGAGGCTGAGGAAGGCCAGGTAGTTGCGGGGATTGCGTTCGTGGCGGTGGTTGAGCCGGCGGTAGCCGTGAGCCAGGACATGGTGCGTTCGATACCCCATCTGCGACGGCCGAGACGTTC
The DNA here is from genome assembly GCF_055579465.1 of Streptomyces sp. NPDC032745. Taxonomy (NCBI): domain Bacteria; kingdom Bacillati; phylum Actinomycetota; class Actinomycetes; order Kitasatosporales; family Streptomycetaceae; genus Streptomyces; species Streptomyces sp. NPDC032745. Next base: position 23,634 of record NZ_JBVING010000028.1, read on the forward strand.
GCTGGACTCGACGCCAGACTCCTCCTCCTGGCGCCGCGCTACATGCTCAGCCTTCGCGCGATCGGCGGCCGCGGACTTACCAGCAAGGTCCACCTCGCCGCGGACCGCAAGTGTCGTCCGCTCACGTTTGTCCTGACCGCCGGGAAGGCCGCGGACGGCCCGCAATTCGTCCCCGTGCCCGAGAGGGTACGCAACCCTCTGCCCGTCGGCCGCCCCCGCACCAGGCCCGGTGCCGTCGTCGCAGACAAAGCCCACTCATCCCGCGGCAATCACGCCTACCTGCGCAAACGCGGTATCGAGGCAGTCATCCCGGAGAAGAAGGACCAAGCCGCCAACCGGATGAAGAAGAGCAGCGGGGGCGGTCGGCCCGTCAGCCACGACACCGACCTCTACAGGGAACGGAACACCGTCGAGCGCCTGATCAACAAGCTGAAGGCGTGGCGAGGCATCGCCACCCGCCATGACAAGACTCCGGAAAGCCACCTCAGCCGGACTCCACCTCCGCGCCTCAATGATCTGGATCGACGACCTCCTCAAAGCCACCGACTGATCACGACATCACACAGGCCCTCAACGAAGCCAGCTCCGGTGATGTGGATCTGGTGTTGTCAGGGGTTTGGGTGCGAGTCCTGGGTGGTGGTGTTGGTTGTTCCCTGGCTGTGGAAGGTGTTGTTCGTGGTGCTGTTGTATGTCGGCAGGGTGCCGCTGAGGTTGAGGTTGGTGGGCAGGAACGAACCGTTCCCAGTGCCGCCGTTCCCGGTGTCGCCGTTCCCGTTCCCGGTGCCGCCGTTCCCATTGCAGGTTCCGCCGGTGATGGAGGTCTGGTCACTGGATCTGGCGCTGAGGCCGCCTTCGGCCTGCTCGACGATGGTGGCGGTGTTGGTGACGGTGCAGGGAGCGTTGTCAGCCACGTTGACGATGATCGCGACAATGAAGTCGGCGTCGGGAGGCAGGGAATCGATGTTACAGGTGAGCACGGTGTCCGTGGCGTGCACGCCACAGGAGCCAAAGGACCCGCGGGTGTAGAAATCCTCGATTGTGAGGCCTTGGGGGAGGACGTCGGTCATCACCGTTGCGCCGATGGCCGCGGCCTGATCGTTATTGCTGATCACGATCCGGTAGAACCCTTGCCCGCCTCGGGGGAAGTCCCCCGCGTGGGTTTTCGTAATGCCCAGGTTGCCCTGGGCGTATGCGGGTGTGGCCCCGATGGCGAGGGGCAGGGCGGCGCCCAGGGCCAGAACGGTGGCAGCGGCAGAGGCACGCCGCCTCAAAGTGTGGGTAAGCAAGGCCATGGTGGGTCACTCCTGCTCGTGCGACGGTCTTCCGTGGCGGGCGCCGATGACGCGAACGCGATATCGGACCCTTGCACTGACAACAACGGACGTTCAGGGGACCTGATCAAGGGGGTGAGCGGAGATTTCACCCGATTGCCGGAGGCGGCCGGCGCGAAGGGAGGCGGCCTTGAGAAGGAGCTGAAGTGACGAGCTGGCAGGACCGCAAGCCGGTCGGAGACGCCCACGAGCAGCGCGTCGCTGCCGCGCTGCGTCAACACGGCTGGACCGTTCAACTCTGCGGCCAGGGAACCTACCCACCCACCATCCAACGAGCCCTGATCCGCACCCGCTCCGCCTTGCGCCAGTTCCCCGACCTCATCGCCGCCCGAGGAAGCGAACTCATCACCATCGACGCCAAAGACCGCATGCCCAGCACCCACTCCGACCGCTACGCGATCAGCACCGCCACCCTGGCCGAGGCCCGCGCCCTCTACGGCAACGACCCCGCACCCCCAACCGACGCCCGGCCTGCTGCCGCTGTCACGGTCGGGACCGGTGTGGAACCGGAACGCTGGCTCACACTGCCTCCCCTGGACCGGCTCGTCTCCTACGACAGCACCAGCCCTTGCACGGGCCCCCTGCAGCCCTGACCTGATCGACTGGAAACACCGGCCCGCCCCCACACCCCTCACCCCCGCCCAAGCCTTCGAAGCCGCCCGCCGGATCCACACCGTGACCGCCCACCCACAGCTGGCCGCAGCCATAGCCGCCACCCTGTTCACCGGAGCCTCCTTCCAGCAGCTGGCCACCGCCCGAAGCGACGACTTCCACGACGCACCAGCCCTGCTCGCACTCCACGACCAGGCCCGTTTCACCGACGGCTGCGCCACTCACCCCGTCCCGCCCTGGGCCACCGTCTTCCTGCGCGCCGCCGCCCGCTACGCCCACCTGACCGGGACCACATACCTGCTGGCCGGCCCGGGGGAGCGCACGACCGTTCTGCGGCTGGCTGAGACGGCCGGGCTTCGCCCGCCTCAGCCACCCGGCGCTGAACGCGCGGGCCGCAAGGGCGCGGTGGTGTGGGACTGGCGCGAAATGCAAGAAGCCCGTGGCTACTACCCGCTCGCGGCCACCCGCTGACGACCTGCCGCAGACCCGGCCTCACACGTCACTGGAGGGCGAACTCGATGAAGTCGATGTCATCGAGGGTTACGTGGAGACCGTGGGCACGGTGACCGGCCTCGCGGAAGTAGAGGTGTCCCAGCGCACGGCCGAGGATCAGCTTGTGCTGCTCCTCGCTGACACCTGCGTCCAAGGCGGCGAAGATCTGCTGTGTCACCGCCCCGTTCAGACGCCCGGTGACACGCCGCAACCGCGGATCGTCCGAGCTGCCGCCACCGGCTTTGAACCCGAACCGGGCCCGGGTATGGACGACCACACCACCAGCCTCCGCCGCAGCCCGCCGGCGCGCACGGATCAGCGGCTGCCAGCGAGCCCGCACGAGTTCCGTGATCTTCTGCTCGTGGCCGGGTTCGGGCGTCCTTGGCTTCCCGGCTTGGGGGTCACCCAGCGCTGGACGGTCCGCTGGGACACGCCCAGGACAGCGGCGACCTGCCGGGTGGAGCCCCGCTCCCACCGCAGCAACGCCTTCAGCTGATCCGCCGTCGTCACCGGTACCGGCCGCGTGTACAGGAGCCGCTCCAGCCCATCACCTATCGCCCGCACGACCCCACCAGCCCCTTCGGCACAGCATCCCGAGTCCCAGCGGGTCCACCATTCCCACGATCGGGTGGCGGCGGGCTTGTATCCGGCATAGCACTGACGCCGGGCTCTCCCTTGCGCTAAAGAGCCTCCGTCACCACTTCTCGCGTCCGGTAGAGGCATTGACGATGTGGCGGATGATGGCTGCGGCTTCGTTCGGGTTGCGGTCCAGCCAGTCGGCGAGGTGTTGGCGGATGACCTCTTGGACGTAGGTGTCCGCTTCGGGATTGCTGAGCCTGGTTCTGGTGGATCCCTCGAAGACGGGATGGGCGAGCTTTACGGACACGACCGCGGTCAGGCCCTCGTGGACGGCCTCGGCCGTGAGGTCCTCGTCCTCTGCGGATATCTGCCGTTGACGGCGCGCGTGCTCGTTGACGACAGACGTGAGCGCGGTGCGGAAGCCCACTTCGTGGGCGCCGCTGTCATGAGTGCGGGTGCTGTTCGCGAAGGAGCGGAACTCTCCCGGGGACCAGGTGTTCCACTGCATGGCGACCTGGACGAAGATCGTCTGCTCCTCGTTCTCCGACGTGAAGCCGATGGCGGGGGAGTGGACGAGACTCGAGGGGTAGGGGTTGAGGTGGGCGACGTAGGCGCGAAGGCCGTCAAGGTGGTGGTGGCGGACCGGTCGCTCCGGACGCTCGTCGGTGAGTGATATGGCCAGGCCCCCGTTGAGGAAGGCCAGTTCCTGGAGGCGCTGCGACAGCGTGGCGAACGACCACAAGGTGGTCTCGAAGATGTCGGCGTCTGGCAGGAACACAATCGCGGTGCCGTGTCCGCTGCTCTCTTCGTGCCTCGTCAAGGCACTGATCGGGATGCCCTTCTCGTACTCCTGGGTCCAACGGTGGCCGTCCCGGTGGACCTCGACCGTGAGACGGCTCGACAGCGCGTTGACCACGCACAGGCCCAGGCCGTTGATGCCGCCGGACACCCAGTAGCCGGTGCGGGGCTTGGGGACGAAGGACAGCTCCGTCAGCTGGCGTTCGACGGCGGACTTGCCGGTGGACTCCCGTACCTCGACGGGCAGGCCGCGCCCGTTGTCCGTGACGCGAATGCCGCCGTCTGCGGTGATCGTGACGTCGATGGCGTCGGCGTGGTCGGCCAGGTGCTCGTCGACGGCGTACGAGACGACCTCGTAGACCATCTGGTGCAGGCCGCGCTCGCCGGTCGAGCCGATGTACATGCCGGGCCGCCTGCGTACCGCCTCGAGGCCCTCGAGTACCTGGATGTGACTGGCGTCGTACTCGTTCACGTTTACGGGCTGACTGGGGTTGCCGGATTCGGTCATGAAGCACCCTCCCTGGGACGTCCTGAGCATGGTGAGCGCAGGTCACCAAAGCGCGGACAACACCGCTTTTACGCTGTCGCCCGTGCACGTCTATCCTAGGTATCCGGAGGAAAACGTGCAGGTCAGAGCACATGTGCTGAGGTCGCAGGTGGCTGCGTCCACGACTTTGCCGACAGCATCGTTCTGGAGTGCCGCCACCGGGAGCAGGGCAACACGAAGACCCCGCCACAGGCGTGCAGGGAGCGTTCTAGGCTGGAGCCGGGGGGTCTTTCCTCGCGAATTTCCCGGCAGTGTGTGACTCGCCTGCCCTGGAGAGACCACGTCGAGAGGTCGGCCCCTGGAGCTCTGCCACAACCGCTACCGCGCCCAGTCGATGCCCAGCTTCGCGAGGGCGGCGAGCTGGTCGGCGGTGAGTTTGTCGCGTCGGGTCTTGGTGTTGGAGACCCATACGCCCAGCTTCACGGTCACCGGTTCCGTCTCGCCGTCGACCGTGATCTCTTCGCCGTGGCTGCGGGGTACCGGCCGGTGGGCGCCTTCCCGCTCGACCCATTGCGCGAGGGCTGCCAGGCCCCGTTGGAACGCCTGCTGCGCCTTGCTCGGCCTCTTCGCCGTGCGGCTGGTCGCCAGGGCCGGAGGCGGCGCCTGGGCGGGTTCTACGCCCAGTGCGGTCAGCCGCTCCTGCTGCTCGGGCAGGAGCCGCGCCCAGGTGGCCGGCTGCTTCTGCTGCTGAAGCCACCAGCCGATGTCGTCGCCGTCCATGAGCACGCCGGGCGCGATGTCAGGCAGCTGTCCGTCGGCGTCGACCAAGTCGGCCAGGACGCGCTGGTGCCGCTGCCAGTCCAGTGGCCAGGGGCAGTTCCAGTCCTTGTCGACCGCGGCGAGCTGCGCGGCCCGCGTCGCTGCGGTGCCCTCGTCCTTTCCGAGCCCGTTCTTGGCGCCCTTGCGCCGGAGGTTGGCCATGTGCTGGCCGATGGGCACCATCTCGTCGTCCTCGCCCCACAGCGCGTCCTGCCGGGGCGCGAGGTGGCCGGTGGCCCGCCGGTAGGACCGGAGCACGGCGAGCTTGGCCTCCCACGCCTCCTCACCGGGCTCCCAGACCATCCCGGCCTCCGGCGCGTCCAGTAGCTCCTTGCGCCGGTCCTCGAGGTCCCCGGTGCGTAGGGCCTTGCGCTGCTGGTGCACCCACCGGCCGAGGGGGAACGCCTTGGTGACGCCGACCTCGACCTCGACGTCGTACGGGACGGCGTGCAGGCCGGCGACCCCGTTCTCGACCCGCCACCGCAGCAGGGCCTGGTAGCCCTCCAGCCAGACCAGCGACTCGGGCCGATAGACGCGGGTGCGCAGGAACGCGGCGATCGTGGCGGCGTCCCGGGGCGAGGAGAAGTGCAGCAGCGCCGACTCGGCCGCCGCGTCGGTGTCGTCCTCCTGGTCCTCGCCCTCGCTGCCGGCCTCGACGATCCGCCCGTCCTCGTCGCGCCGGACATGGACCTTGCGCTTGCCGCTGGTGAGGGCGCTGGAGGCGAGCTGCTCGACGAGGCGGTCGTCATGACTGCGGAGGCCCTGGAGGACCGCTACAAGAGGGCGGAAGCTGGCGCTGGCGACCATGTCGGTGGGGTCCTCGTTCGGCTCCATGAAGATGGGCACGATGATCCGGGCGATCTTCGTGGAGCCGTCCTTGTTGAGCCGCAGGGCGCGGCCGATGTTCTGGACGTGGCTGCGTAGGTGAGAGCGGAGAGCGAATGTCGGTGAGTCCTGGCATCGGTTCGCCCTCAAGAGGCCTCGGAATGTCGGTGAGAAGTAGCAGCACACGGCAGCGGTAGGGCCGTCGGCCAAGTGGGTCAGCACTCGATTCGGCGCTTCCACCACGGAAGATCGGGGGCCTCGAAGGGGTTATTGACCGTGCGTCGGAGAATCTGGTCATCCACGGGCGCGATGACTGCACGCAGTTCGCGTCGTGCCTTCGTGCGGAGAAGCCGGAGCGTGAGCTCAAGCAGGGTGCGGACGTGGTAGTAGCCGCTCCACAGGTCGGTGTCGTCGTATCCGTAGTAGGGAGTGACATCCCTTCGTGGCCTTCGGGCAGTGGAACTCCATCGGCGAAGCGCGTGTGCGACCTCGCCGGCTGGGAGCCCATGGATGCGTTCGAAGTGTGCGATCTGCCTGTTCGCGGATGCGGACAGCCCTCGGATCACGGGAGCCCGACGATGCCTGACTCGGTTGGCCCGGCGTGGGAGCTGAGCCCTGATCTCGCCCGGTGACCGGCGAGGCATGAACACTTCCAGGCTACGAGTGGGAGTACTTCTCCCGGGTGGGGCCTCTCGGGTTGGGCCCGCAGGCGAACTGGAATCACTGCCGGGCGCTGGCTCGGATCGTCCGGCGCCTGATGCGCATCGCGCGTGACCACAGCGCAGCGAGCGCCCCGTGACCGAGCCGCTGCGGCAGGTGCTGTACGTCCTGATCGTGCTCGGCTCGCTCGCGCTGATCGTCATCGGCACCCACTGACTCCCGCCGCGGCGTCCGCAGTCCTCCCGCGGGCGCCCGGGGCGGGCCCATCGCACCATTCGGAATCTCACTGAGGAGGCGTCATGCCTCCTTGGATTCGGGGTCGAATTGCGTGCCGTTCCACGTGTTGCTGAGGGTCTTTGCCGACTCGGGTGGCGGTGGCGGGGTTGTGTATCGGGGAGTGTCGGCGATGTCAATCATGCGGACGTCAATCAATGGCCCGCATGATCACGGTGTGAGACGTGTACTGAAGTGGGTTGGACTGCTGTATGTACTCGCAGTCGGGGCATTCTTGACGTGGTACATCGCGCGCGGCCACCAAGTCGACAATCTGATTGCCGTTGTGTCCGCGTTCACCGGCCTGCTGGCTCTACCCGCCGCAGTGCTCGCCGTGCTCCGCCCCCGCGGTAGCGCACCGGCCCGTGCCGAGCTGGACGACGTTGCCGACAACTTGCTCAAGGTGTACGCAAACAGTGGGAGGCGGAGGCGCAGGTGCGCCGCCTCAACGATCCGTTCCCGCTATCGGTTGAATGGGCCGCAGCTGAAGGGGACCTGGTGGAGTCATGGCCCCGTTTGAGCGAGTTGGCCAGGGACTGGCCCGGCCAGTCCCTCGAAGCCGCCTCCTTGTGGGCTACCAGCTCCAGAGAGCTGGCCGGCAGCGGGGGTGATATCGCCCAGATTTTCGAACGCGTCCCAACACGCCGCCTGGTCATCCTCGGCGAACCCGGTGCTGGCAAAACCATGCTGCTCATCCGCCTCGATGCGGGCGGCCGCCGACTTGGATACCCCGAACAGCGGCGCGATCTGCCGCATCGTCAAGTTCGTGCGCCAGTACGCTGCGACCAGCAGTGCCCGGTCCTCCAGCGGAAGGCTCCACGGCCGGCCCTTGCGGACCGCGTCCGCACCCGCGCGCCGCAGAACCGTCACCAGCTTCCCGAAGGCACGCGGGCTCAGCCCGGTGAACGGGGCTATCCAGGACGGCTCCGACGCCGTGATCACACCAGCCACATCAAGATCATCCCAGTTGCTGACGCTGCCCTATGTGATCGATGCTGTGTGCTCGGCAAAAGGGAGGGCGCATGGGGCTGGTTCTTTTCCCGGACGACGGAGACAACAGCAGCCCGGATGTCTCCTGGTCCTACAGCGGCTTCGCCGCGTTCCGGCGGTGTCTGGCCGAGGCCGAAGGGTTCGCCCTCTCCGAGATGTGGGGCTTCGGTGGCGAGCGCCCGTGGAGCGAGGTGTCAACCGCTCTGAAGCCTCTCCTCGATCATCCGGATGCGGGTGGTGACGACCTCTCACCTGCCGAGTGCGCATCGATTCTGGTGCGCCTGGAGGCGATCACCGACCAGTGGGCACGGGAGGGAGGCGACCAGCTCCTCCAGCAGCACATCGAAGACGCCCGCCACCTGGCGGGCGTCTTGCGGCTCTGCATCAAGAAGGACGTCCCGCTGGGCTTCGTCTGAACCGCACAGACCGCAGAAGCCACTTACGGGACAGCCCTTAGTGAAGGCACGGAAGTGTTCGGCTTTGCTTCGCGCCGGGGACGGGAGGGGTGTGCCGGGTGGGTGACAGGTCGTTGCGGTTTTGATGGTGACAAGCTGCGATGCGCCGGTTTGGTGTCAGTGGGGGTTGTCGGTGACGGTTCGTCAGTTTGATGGTTTTGCGCTGGTCGCGTGTGGTGGTGGCGTGAGTTTCCATTGACGCGGATCTGGTCTGTGGGCGGTTGCTGCTGTCACGGGCTGTTACACCACCTGGTGTTGGGCGCTGCTACGAAACCGGTACTTTGCACCCCACGGACGGCGGTTCAGGAATCGTAGGTGATGGACACCTGGGCCGATCCGGTGGCGGGGCCGGAAGTGCCGCCTGCCGGGACGAGGTTCGACCCGCCTCCGCCGCCGCCGGGCCCGTCGGCAGTGGCGGTGACCAGGAAGCAGCCTCCGCCTCCGCCTCCGCCGTGCCAGCCGCTGCCACCACCGCCCCCGCCGAATCCGCCACCGCCTGTGCCGCCGGTACCGGGCGTGCCGTTGGTGCCGGCCCTGGAGCCCTCGGGGCAGGCGGCTCCGCCCTTGCCGCCGAGGGTCTGGGTTCCGCCGCCGCCCCCGCCGCCGCTGTCCGGTCGCTCGCCGCCGGGCTTCCCGGTGTCGCCCGCGTCTCCGCCGGTGGCCTCGCGGTCGGGGCCGGTGAAGCTGGAGCCGCGTCCGCCGCCCCCGCCGCCGGCGGCGACGATGAGGCGGGGGTCGGTGCCGGGAACGCCGGTCAGGGCACACTTCGCGCGCGCCGAGCTGCAGGTGCGGACGTCACTGGCACCGCCGCCGCTGCCGCCGGGGCGTTGACCGGTGACGGCTCCGCCGCCCGTGTCGACGTTGACGTAGTAGGTGGTGCCGGGCACCACGGTGAGGGTGCCGGTGACGGTGGCGCCGGTCCCGCCCGCTCCGCCCTCGATGGCGGACCGTCCCGGCTCGCCTGTGGCGGTGACGGTCAGCCGGGTGACGCCGGCCGGGACGACGAACTGCTGGTTGGCGCCGGCGGTGAAGGTCTTGGTCACGGGCGCCGCTGCGGCGGGCGCCGCGGGCACCACCAGGGCCGCCGGCATCGCCGCGGCGGCGAGCAGGAGCGCGGCCCGTCGGGCCGTGCGCCGAGGGCGTTCGGATCGCTGTGGGGTCAAAGTCACGATGGGGACTCCTGGACAGGGCCGTGGCACCCACCCCCCGGGGCGCGCGCGGACGTAGGTCGATGGTCCGGCCCCTGCGCGGGACCGTCCGCCGCGGACCGTCCGGGCCGCAGCGGTCAGGCGTCACGCTCTCCCTCAGTCTCCCCGTTTCCCGGGCCGCCCGCCTCCCGGCGTCGAGGTCCGTCCCGGCGTCCCGAGGCGGTGTGCCGGTTTCGTGTCAGTGGGGTGGTGCCAGTGACAGCCCGTCAGTCCTGTGGTGCTCCCGCTGCTGGTGGGCTGGGCGGTCGGGCCTGCCGCTGACGTGGTGGTGGCGCCTTGGCGGTACACGCTGGCATGAGGCGGCATGTAGGCAAGTCCCTACTGTCACGGAAGCGGCACTTCTTAGGTGAGGTCGAAGGTGATGTTCACCGAATCGTGCCCGTTCAGCACCTCCATGAGCGTGAGGGTTCCATCCTCTGCTTCGAAGACTCTCACCAAGATCCCGCTGTTGTCCTTGCCGAGAAACACAACGGAGAAGTGGGGGTCCATCTCCATCAGGAAGTCCCAGCCCTCCCGCTGGGTCGTGTCGAGGAGAATGGCATGCCCACCGGGTGCCTACCGACCTCGTCGACAGTGACGGTGATGTCGATGCCGTAAAGGCTGCGGCGTTCGGAGGTTCGTGGAGCAGCCGCCCCGTCCGGAGCTGGATCGGTTCTTCTACCTCGACGACGTGGACCGGGAGCTCCCTATCAGGCTCGGCGGCTCGGGCAGCGGTCTGTCTACTTGGAGCGCAAGGTGCTCGAGCAGGGTGGTGTGTAGGTACTGGTAGCCGGCACCGGCCCTGCGCATCAGAGCTCTGTCGTCTGCGTAGGCAAGGAACCGCGTCAGCCGCACGTGCAGGAAGCAGCTGAGGATCCCGCGGAGGAGCGCTGGGATGAGCCGGGCCCGAAGCCGCACCCAACCGAGATAGACCGAGACCGAGAGAAGTGCGATCAGCGAGAGGTGTAAAGGTCGCCAATCCCCGAGCGGCCCAAGGGCCGCCAGCGCGAGCAGGATCGCGCGCTCTGCTGCGATGAAGACGATCCACGGGCGTTCATTGCGCGAGGGGGTTGTCCTTGCGTATTGGATTGCGAACCCGGACATTACTCCGAACGATAGGGCCGAGGTGGTCGTTGTCCAGATGGTGCCCGACGTCACAGGTCCCGCAAGCAGGCAACCTGCCATGCCGACTACTGCGCCCAACGCGGTGCCGAGAAGGTACTGGGCCCACGACCATTTGATGCCCCAGATCCTGATGCTTCGCGTACCGATGGCGATCTCCACGTAGGTGAGTACCTTGTTCATCGACCTCCGGCTGACGATGGCGGCCTCAACGAGGCCGCTGCCCCGGTGCAGCGGATCACGAAGGTAGAGGACGTGCTCGTCGAGACGCTTCATGATCCGGGCAAGACGTGTGATTGCCTGCCAGGCTGCCGTGGGTTCGTAGGGCGCCGGGGCAGAGGTCCTCCTTCGCAGCGCCCTGTCACGTATGAGCATGCGTGAGACGTACGCGTCGAAGAGGTGTCCGCGCCGGTCGTGGAGACTTCCGGTAACCAGTGCTGCATCGATCTCGCTGCCACGGTAGGCGAGCACGGCGACGCCCAGCATGAGGGGCGTGTCGAGCAGTTCTGTCAGCACCTCGTCGCTCACCGCGGCGTCGTGCAGGGAGTTCAGTGCTTGTCCCGCTTCCCGCAGTGCTCGGTGGACTGTTTCGCGTGTCAGAGGCGTGAGTTCTACGGCAGCGTGCAGGGCGAGATGTTCTCCCACGTCGGCGTAGTCGTCGATCCGGCAGGAGACCACCACACCGGCCAGTGGGTATTGGTCTGCTGACATGAAGTGGTCGATGGCTTGGACGCATCGTCTCCTGATCTGGGGCGCCACCTCGTCCAGGCCGTCGAGAATCAGCGTGACTCTGCCCTCTTCCAGAAGCTGTGCCGCGACCGGTCCGCGAACCCGGTAGAGCACCTCCAGCTCACCGATTACCCAGTCGCGGAACTGTCCTCCCGTCCAACGGGACAGCAGGAGCACAACCGGTACTGGCGCCTCGACGTCCTCCAGCTCGGGCAGCAGGTCACGAGCGAGCGTCAACAGCTGAGTGGTCTTTCCCGCACCCGCCCTGCCGAGTACCAGCAGACGCCGGGAGCATCGCCTATACACGTCGATCAGCCTGGTGCCGGCAGGCATAGGGCGGGACCGCCCCCACTCCCGCAGTCCCGGCGAGGCCCAGGGATCGGAGACGGCATCAGGCTGATCGGAGAACCCCAGCTCTACCCGCACGGTGTTCTCCAACGACGCGTCGAGAGCGTGTAACCATTGTTGCTCGACCTCGCCGCGCAGCGCCCTGCGTTGCGCGACGAGCGCACGCCCCTCCAGTCCGGCGGAGAGCTGGTACCCGGGATGGCCCGGCAACGAGGCGTCCCCCGGGGGTGCACTGTCCTTGGCCGGCGCCGCCCGGCCAGGCGGCGGCGCGGGCGCCGGACCGGCGCCCGCCGGCCGTGCACCGGCTCCGCGGCTTGCCCTGCGGCTGATCACCTGCAGCACCTTCTCGCCGCTGTAGAGGGTCCGCGTGTGGCCAGCCTCCAGACAGATCACCTTGCCGATCTCGCTCCACTGCGCCCCGTTCTCGTGGGCTTGGCGGACCGCGACGGCCTTGAGGTCGCTCAGATCGCGGTCCAACCGCTGGATCTCCTCCAGGAGGTCGAGCGGGCGGGCCCGCATCGGGTGCTTGCTCAGATGCAGGGCGCCTCCCGCCCTGGTGTGCACGGCCTCGGCGATTCGCAAGACATCGGCGTCGTGCGCGGCGGAAGAGACTTGGGCAGGCTGCGACCGGCCGCGGTAGGCCGCCTTACGACCCGTGCGATGCTCCGACTCATCGGGCAGAACCTCGACGTGTCCTTGGCCGGGCAGCCCTCTGCCTTCACGTTCCTGGTGCTGCGTGAGCCAGGCGGGGACCGGGGAGGTGAAGCCGAGCTTGTCCCGGCTGGACCAGACCTCGCGGGACAGGCCGAGGGCCTTGGCGGCGTCCCGCAGGACCGGGCAGCCGGCAGGAGAACTCGATCAGGTCGCGGGCGAGGTAGGGGGACCGGCGTTCGAGCGCGTAGGCGGAGGCGAGCTTGTCGCTGGTCATCACCAGCGGCCTCCAGATCCGCCGCATCGAGCTGCGCGAGGCCACCGCGGCGGGCTCGGACGCGGAGTACCGCGAGGAGGACTTCCGGTGAACTCCGCCGCCGCGTGACCCTCGTCCACCGGGGTCTTCTCGGAAGACCAGGTCAGTCCGGGTCCCCGGTGGCCTGGAGGCGGCGCAGGGCCAGGATCAGATTGCCGCTGCCGAACGTCGCGAGCGCGGCGACGCCCCACAGGGTCGCCGCGACACCGGCCCGGTCCAGCACGGCGCCCGCGGCCAGGAAGCCGAGCGGCCCGGCCAGGGTGCTGATCGTGACCACGGCCTGCAGCACCTTGGGCCCGAAGCCGTCCGGCAGCCGGGCGGAGAGGAGGCCCATCAGCGGCGCGTTCGCCAGGGGCGCGGCGGCCGATGACAGGCCGACGGCGACGACGAGCACGCCGGCCGGCACGGGCACCAGAAGCGTCCACAGGGGCAGAGCGACGCAGACGAGGGCCGTACAGGCGAGTCGTACGGGGGCGACCCGTGCCGCCAGCACATAGGCGACCACCGAGCCCACGAGGCCACCGGCGCCATAGGCGGCGATCAGCAGGCCGCCGACCCTGGCGTCCCCCTCGAATCGGGCGAACGCCAGCACCGGCATGGTGATCATCTGGGTTCGCAGCATCAGCCCGAACACCACGGTGGACAGCATCGCCCGGCTCAGGAACCAGTCGCCGCACAGATGGCGCACCCCCGCCCACAGGCCGCGGGGCCCGGCCGCTGACCCTCCGGCCCCGCCACCCCCTGCCGGGACGCGGCGCAGCAGCAGCAACCCGGAGAAGGCGAACGTGGCCGCGTCCAGCCATATCACCGATGTGGTCCCCACCAGCGGGATCAGCGCGCCCGCGAGCGCTGGTCCAACGAACGCCGAGCCGTTCGTCACACCTGCCAGCGCGCTGTTGGCGCGGGCCAGAGAGCGGACGTGCGGGCTCAGTAGTTCCATCGCCAGCACCCGCTGTGCCGCGTGGTACGGAACGGCCAGCGCCCCGAGCGCCGTGACGATCGCCATGAGGACGGCCAGATTGAGCGCGCCCAGGGTTTGCAGCAGCGGGATCAGCGCCACCACCGGAGCGCGGGCGAGATCGGAGATGACCATGGTCCGGCGGGCGCCCAGGCGCTGGATGACCTCTCCGCCCGCGAAGCCGAGCAGCGCCATGGGCAGCACCTGGCCAGCGAAGACCAGGCCCGCCCGGGTGGCCGAGCCGGTGGTCTCCAGCACGAGCCAGGGCAGCGCGAGCATGGTCATCTGGGTGCCCAACGCCGTCACCGCGCCGGCGACATAGACCGCCGTCAGCGCACGGCTCGGTCTGCTACTCGCTGTGCCGTTCGGCGCTCCGCCGGGTGGGACGGGGGCTGCGCTGGGCCGGGTCGCCGCGATCGTCATCGGGTCGCCCCTTTCTCCTCGGTGGGTCCGGACCATGTGGTCGCCCCCGCACTCTGTCGCCCGCCCACCGTCCGGTGCCAGGGAGGGACCGGCAGTAGCCCACTGCCCGTGCCGCTGCGCTTTCTTCCCTGCCACGCAGCCCGCCCGTCCGGCAGTGTGATGGCCGTCGGAGCCCACCACAGCCAAGGCCACCGGCGGCAAAAGCGGACACCAACGAAGGGAGGGACGGCGATGAGTGGCGATATCGGAACGGCGGTGCACGTCCCGTCCTTCGCCGCCCGCGACGGACGGCGAGCGGTCGAGACCCGGTATGTGGACGGTCTCCCGCAGATCGTGGCCTGGGATCTGACGACGGGTCAGCGCCGCCAGGCGACCACCGCACCGATGGGTGTGGAGACCGCCGCCATCGAGCCGGAGGGCCACGGCCTGTGGTGGTTCGACGGCGCTGCCGACGGTCAAGGCCGCTGGCTGCGCGGGCCGTTCGAGGGCGGGCACCCGCGCCCGGCGCTCGACGGCGTACCGGCCGGGCGGATGCACGGCCTGTCCTTCGACCCCCGCAGCGGCCTCGCCGCCGTCGGCGTCGGGGTCGCGGACCGCTCGCGGTACTACCTCGGCCGACCGGGTGAGCGCGCCCGCCTGGTGGCCGAGGAGCCCGGCTATGCGGCAGTGGCGGGCCTGGCCCCCGGCGGCCGGCTGCTGGCCACCGCGGGGTGCCCGGCCGGACCGGCCGCGGTCCGGCTGTGGTCACCGGCCTCCGGCGTCCTCGTGGACGCCATCCCCGGCGCAGCGGGGGACGGCGACGGCGGCGCGGTGTGGGCGCTGGGCTTCCGCCCGGACCTCACCACCGCACGGGCGGAACTGCTGCTCGTCCTCGAACGCGCGGGCCGCTACACCCTGGCTTTCTGGCGGCAGGGCGAGGGGATCCGTACGCACGGTCCCGGCTCCGCCCTCGACTTCGATACGGAGATCACCGCCTGCTGGTACGGGCCCGGCCGCACGGCGCTGGTCCAGCAGGACCGGGCGGGACGCAGCCGCCTGCTCCGCGCCGACCTCGACCGCGGTACGACGACGGTGCTTCCCACACCCGAGGGCACGATCATCGACTTCTCCTGCGCACCCGACCGCACGGTCCACTGCCTGTGGAGCCGCGACGGCGAACTGCCCCGGCCACTGATCTCCCACCCGGAAAGCTCGGAAAGCCCGGAAAGTGCGGAGCACCCGGAACCCCCGGAACGTCCCGACCACTCCGACCACTCCGGCCACTCCGACCACTCCGGCCACTCCGGCCACTCCGGCCACTCCGGCCGCTCCACGACGGCGTCACGCGGCACGGCGCCCGGCGGAACGACCGGACCCGGGCGCCGCGAGCTGTGGACACGCCGGCCGTACGGGCAGATCCACAGCTTTGTGGCCACCCCGCCCGGCCGCAGAGCGGACCACCGCCCCTGGCCGACGGTCTTCCTCGTCCACGGCGGCCCCCACACCCACGACCGGGACGCCTATGACGCCCGGACCGAGGCCCTGGTCCGGGCCGGATTCACCGTGGTGCGCACCAACTACCGCGGCTCGACGGGCTACGGCCCCCGCTGGCGGGACGACTTCGGCCACCGGGTCGGCCTCGCCCAGCTCGAAGACCTCGCCGCGGTGCGCGGCCACCTCATCGACACGGGAGTCTCGGAGCCGGGCCGTACCGGCCTGTGCGGCTACTCCTGGGGCGGCTATCTGACGCTGCTGGCGATGGGCGTCCAGCCCCGGCTGTGGGACGTGGGGCTGGCCGTCGCCCCGGTGGCCGACTACACGGCGGCGTACCGGGCGACGACGCCAGCGCTGCGGGAGGTCGACGACCGCCTTTTCGGCGGCACCCCCGAGCAGGTGCCACACCGCTATCGCGCGGCCTGCCCGATGACCTATGTGGGCCGCGTACGCGGCCCACTCTTCCTCGCAGCCTCGGCGGACGACGAGAAGTGCCCTCCGGAACAGATCGAGCGCTATCTCGCCGCGCTGCGGCGCCACGACGTCCCGCATCGCGTCCGGTGGCTCGGCGGCGGACACGACGTGGGCCGTGACCCGGCCGGATACGCCGCCGCCTGGGCCGCCATGGTGCGCTACGCCGACGACACGCTGCGCGCCTCCCCCAGAACCGCCGACCACCGCAACAGCGGGCGGACCGGCTGGCACCACCCCGTCCACCACACCGAAGAAACCGAAGAAAGGTCAACCCCATGAAGCGTCACGGACTGCGCGTCGACCCCATCAGCGCCACCGAGCGGGAGCGCGGGCTCATCATTCATCCGGACACCCAGGCCGCCTTGGACAAGGCGGTCCCGGTCCGGCCGAACGGCCCGGCGCCGGCCTGCACCACCCGCACGAAGAAGGACACGGAGAAGAAGTCCCCTCTGCAGTGAGCCCAGGCAGCGCCGTAGCGGGGTGCCACGCACGGCACCCCGCCGCGGCGCCGGCCGTGCCGGTGAGGACAGGAGAACATCATGACCACAGCTACGGCAGCACCCCGGACGAACAGTCCCCGGCCGGAGAAGCACCGGCCGGACAAGCCCGAGACGACGACGGAACCGCGCCAGAAGCCGCCGACGTTCCTCAGCGACCCGTACCCGACCCTGGCCAGGATGCGGGAATCGGCGCCGGTCTCCGTGCTGCACAGCGACGGCGGCCTGCGGCTGTGGATCATCCCGCGCTACGTCGATGTCCGGGCCGCGCTCTTCGACCGCCGCTTCGCGCAGGACGTGCGGCGCGCCCAGGACCTGGCCGACAGCCGGGTCGAGGGCGTCAACCTGGGCACCGATATCACCCATATGCTCAGCAGCGATCCGCCCGACCACACCCGCCTCCGCCGCGTGGTCCAGGCGGCGTTCAGCCGCAAGCGGGTCGAGGCGATGCGGCCGATGGTCGAGCGCATCACCCTCGAACTCCTCGACGGGCTGGACGCGGCAGCCGCGCGCCACACGACCCGCACCACCATCCCCACGGTGGACCTGGTACGTGACTTCGCCTTCCCGCTGCCGATCCTCGTCGTCTGCGAACTGCTCGGCTTCCCGCCCGAGGACCGCGACCTCTACCGGAAGTGGTCGACCGCCATCGTCACCCAGGAGGGCGACCACGCAGCGGTCCGGCGAGCCGTCCAGGAGATGGGCTCGTACGTCCTGGCCATCGCCGACCGGCGTATCCGCCGCAATGACCGTCCCGCCGATCTGCTCACCGAGCTGCTGGAGGCCCGCGAGCGCGGGGAGCTGACGGACGACGAGATCGTGGGCATGGTCGCCCTGCTGCTGATCGGCGGGCATGAGACCACCGTGAACCTGCTGAGCACCTCCTGCCTCGCGCTGCTGCGCGATCCCGGCCAGGCGGCCTGGCTGCGCGCCGATCCCACCCGGATGCCCAGGGCCGTCGAGGAGTTCCTGCGCTACGACTCACCCATCTGTATGGCCACCACCCGCTTCACCACCGAGCCGGTGGACGTCGGCGGGGTGGTGATCCCGCAGGACGAGTTCGTGCTGCTGTCCCTCGGCGCGGCCAACCGCGACCCGGCGCGCTTCCAGGACCCCGACCGCCTCGTCCTCGACCGCCGGGACGCCGGCCATCTCGCCTTCGGCGGTGGCATCCACCGCTGCCTCGGGGCCCTGCTCGGCAAGCTGGAGACCGAGATCGCGCTCACCGTGCTCCTCGCCCGCTTCCCCGGGATGACCCTGGCCTGCCGGGAGCGCGACCTGCGCTGGCGCAACACGATGATGCTGCGCGGCTTGGAGGCGCTGCCCGTCACCCTGCGCCGCTGACCCCCGCCCTGACCCTGTCGCCCTCACCGTCGCGGCCGGGGCCGGGTCGGTCATGGAGAACGGGACACGGGGTGCGCAAGGTGGAACCGCGCCAGACGTACGGCAGGCGAACGGGCCGCAGACTGACGCCGACCCCCCGATCAGGCGCCCGCCCGGGACCGATCGGGTGCCCTGGGGGTGGGGTGAATATGGTGAAGCGGCGCCCTGGCACCACGCCGACGCTGGAGGAAGTGGCCGCGCTTGCCGGGGTGGGGCGGGGCACGGTCTCCCGCGTCATCAACAACGCGACCGGTGTCAAGGAGTCGACCCGGCGTGCCGTGCAGCAGGCCATCGCCGAGCTGGGCTACGTGCCCAACCTGGCGGCCCGTTCACTGGCGGGGCGGCGCGCGGACGCCGTGGCGCTGGCGATCACCGAGAAGGACTGGCGCAAGTTCGGGGAGCCGTTCTTCTCGGAGGTGGTGCGCGCGGTCGGCGACGCGCTGGCGGACACCTCGGTACAGCTGCTGCTCACCCTGGTCCGCTCGGACGCCGAGCGGACCAGGTGATGCGCGACGTGCGATTTTCAGTGGTTGGCGACAGAGCTTTCAGTGGGTGTTTTTGCTGGTGGGCGGGTTGCGGGGTGTCGTTCTTCTGCTGAAGGCCGGTGTCGTTTCCTGCTGAAGGTCTCGTGTCGCGTGTGTGGGGGTGAGTGGTTAGCGGTGTTCGGGGCAGTGCCTGGTTCCGTACCACCGGTCGAGGTGTTCGTGGGCCTGCGCATCGCCTGTGGCGGCGAGGGCTGCCTGGCGTCGTAGGAAGCGCTTGTAGGTGATCATGCCTGCTGCGAGATAGGTCATCGCGATGCTTCCGGGTATGGCGACGGCGAGGTGCAGGGTGTTGTTGTCCGCAGTGGGCGGGATGCGTTCAGAACACATCAGGCTGGCCATGCCCAGAGGGAAAAGGAGCCAGCCGCGCATCATTTTGGGGCCGGTCCAGAAGGCTGTGTGCGTGTGGACGAGCCGGCGGGGCCATGGGGTTCGTCCGAGGGCCTCGCGCCGCATCCGGAGGGCGGGGGCGAGGAACGTCAGGGCGTAGGTCAGCTTGAGGAGCTTGCCGGGGCGCTCGTCGAGGTGGGCGGTCCATTCTTCTTCGTAGCGCAGTGCCAGTTCGGCGTCGGGGATGCGATGGGCTGCCCATCGGATGGTTCTGCGGGCGAGCCACGGGCTGATGTCGACTGCTTCGTTGACGAGGAGCCCGGCGATGAGCGGGGTGATGTAGCGCAGAAGGTCTATCACGCGATTCCCCATCCGGGGCTGCGCAGGGGGTTGGCCCGTGCGGGGGGTGGGGGGAGTGCGCCACGTCGTTCGAGCAGTACTTCACGTACTCCGGCGGTGCCGTTTGGGGTGAGCCGGTAGAAGCGCTTGCGCGGCACTCCGGGGGTTGGTTCTGCAGTCTCCCAGCTGCTCTCCAGCCATCCCGCTGATTCCAGGCGGGCGAGGATCGGGTAGACGCTGCCGGTGGGCTTCTTGGCGGCCTGCGCGATGGCGTACCCGTGGACGCCCTCCTCGGATACGACCAGGGCCTCCATCACGTCGAGCGTGGCCTGCGTGACCTTGAATGGCCTGTCCATAATGGAACTCTAGCTATGTAGAGTTAGGTTGTCCAGGGTTCAACAGGTCCTGATCGCAGGTCCTTTCGAGGGCTGGATCCTGCTCGGAGAGCACGGGCCTGACTGCTTGGCTCGCTGGGGCCGTCACTCGTTGGTGGGGTGGGGTCCGGCGTGTCGGTGTGGGGTGCGTGGCCGTGGACAGCGTTTCGGGGGCGGGGGCGGGGCCTCTGCGGGAGGGATTGATGACTGAAGACGGTTCCGGTGGCTTCAGCGATTGGATGGTGCCGGCTGGTGTGGGGCGGGAGGCGGCGGTCTCGCGGCTGATGGCTCTCGATGGTCGCGGTGAACTCGGTTCTGCTCATGTGCGGTTGACTGCTTCGGCTTTGGGGGTGTCGGAGCGGACGGTGTGGAACTGGGTGGCGGTGGCCCGACGCGAGGGCAGGTTGTCGGCCCGGACGCCTGCGCGGGCCGGTGTGAGCGCGGATGTCCGCGCGCGTCTGGCGGTGTGGGGAGGGAACGTGGCCGCGGTCCACCGTGAGCTGGTCGCCGAGGCGACGGAGGCTGGTGTTGCGGACTCGGTGCCTTCTCTTCGTGCTCTGCAGCGCGCCGTACGGAAGGACTTGTCGGCGGGGGAGCGGGCGGGGTTGAAGGGGGGTGAGGCTGCTCGTCGTCGGTTTGACGTGTACGGCAAGCGGCCGCCCACGGACCGCAACGCGTGTTGGGAGGGGGACCACAAGCGGATCCCGGTACGTGTGGACCTCGAAGGCTCTGCGGTGTGTCCGTGGGTGACGTGGTTCATCGATGTCGCGACGAAGGCGATCGTGGGAGTGGCGGTTACCCCGCATCAGCCGGCGAGGGACGCGGTCCTGGCCGCGCGGGGATCAGCCGCACCGAGCCGTATGGCCCGTTCGGTGGCCTGCCCGGCGTGGTGCGTGTCGACCGGGGCAAGGAGTTCTTGTGCCGGACGGTGGAGGGCGCTCTGGGCGCGTTCACGGTTCCGGTGGATGATCTGCCGGCGTACAAGCCGTACCGCAAGGGCACCGTCGAGGCGCTGAACGACGCGGTGGAGGAGATGTTCCTGGTTTCTCTGCCTGGCTATACCCGCAGGGCCCGGCCGGTCGGTGCTCACCATCCGGACCGGGTGGAGGACCTCTTGTCGTATCCGGAGTTCGTCGAGGCCCTGCTGAGGTGGGTGCGGGGGTGGAACACCGGCCACCATCCGGAGGGTCTCGCGAAGGGGATGACGCCGTTGGCGGCGTGGGAGGCGGATCCGTCACCGGTCGAGGACGTCGCGGAGGAGCGGCTGGCGTTCTTCGCGCTGGAGGACGACGGCCGGGTCCGGAAGATCACCACGAACGGGATCTCGTGGCGGCGCCGTGCCTACATCGCGCCGTGGATGGCCGGGCACGTCGGCATGCGGGTCCGGCTGCGATATCTGCCGCACTACGACGGGCGGATCGAGGTGTTCTCTACCGAGGAGTGGGGCCGTCACCTGGGCAGCGCCTATCTCGCGGAGGCGGCGACGCTGGAGCAGCGTCGTGCGCTGGGTTCGGTCAGGGAGAAGAAGGCCCGCGCACTGAAGGCGGATCTGAAGGCGGCGGAGAAGCTGCGCAAGGCCCGCTACACGGCGACGACCACGGCTGCCGTGCCCCGTCCGCGGCGCACGGTCACTTCCTCTCAGGCCGAGGCGGAGATCGCCCGGGCCAGGGGCGTGGATCTGGCGGCGCGGGCGCTCCCGGACTTGATCCCTCCCCGCGAGCCCCCGGCTTCCTGGGCCCGGCCGGTTGTCCGCCCTCGCCGCGCGGCCGACTCGCGAACGGATGCCGGGCAGGCCGCCGACGGCGGGCCGCCTGGAGCGGCTGATGTACGTGACGACAGCGGGGAGCATTGAGCGATGGTGACTGCTGAGCGACAGGGCCGGCTGCCGCGTGAGCGGGAGGACCACTTCATGCGCCTGCCGGGCGCCCAGGTCGTCTCCACGCGTGCCCTACTGATGGTGCGGGAGAACATCCGTGCCGCGATCGAGGCCAGGGCGATGATCTGTATCTACGGGCAGGCGGGCCGGGGGAAGTCGTTGGCGGTGAACACCTCGCTGCGTGAGCTCGCGCCGAAGCTGACGCGCCGAATCCAGTTCCGCTCCCGCCCCTCGACCCGCGACCTGCGCCACGAGCTGTTCCACGCTCTGGGCTTGCAGGGCCGTCCGCCGGGGCAGCCGATCGAGTTCGACCGGGTGCTGCGCGGGGCTCTGGAGGCGACGCATGTCCTGCTCTGTGATGAGGCGCAGTGGCTGTCGAAGATGTGTTTCGAGTACCTGCGCTATTTGTGGGATGACATCGGCTCGGACCTGACGATCGTGTTCACGGGCGGGGACGGCTGTTTCGAGATGCTGCAGAGCGAGCCGATGCTGGAGTCCCGCGTGTACGCGTGGCAGGAGATCGAGCCCATGCCGCTGGAGGAGGTCCTCACCGTCATCCCGGCCTTTCACCCCGTGTGGGCGGACGCGGACCCGGACCTGATCGCGATGTGCGATGACGAGGCCGCGCACGGCAACTTCCGGGCCTGGGCGAAGATCACCCATCACCTGACCGCGGGGATGAAGGAGTCCGGGCGGATCCTGGACGAGGACCTGCTGCGCTGGTCCTACAGCAAACTGCGCCAGCGCCCGGTGGTGGCCTGAGTGCTGGAGTGCCCGAATGCGCCGCCGGTCACGGTGGTCCTGGACCCGTATGACGACGTGGTCCACACCCGGGCGGCCCTGGCCTCCCACGCCCCGCAGCACGGGCGCCTCACCGTGCACCCGACCCCGGGGACCGACGCGGCCATCGCGCTCGCTTACGACGTCCTTGCGGCCCTGGGCAAGCCCGTTCCGCTGCCCGGCTACCGCCACCTGGACCCGGCGCCGGCCTGGGCGGTCGCGGCCGCCTGGATCCTGGCCACCCCCATCACCCACCTGACCCTGCTGCGCGCCCACCTGCTCACCCCGCACCGCCTCAAAGGCCTTCTCGCCCTGCGCCGGCGTACCGGTGTCCGCCTGGTTCTGGTCTGCCACCACCGCTCCATGCGGGCATTCCTGGAACGCGAACTGCGCCAGGTCGACCACAGCATCGCCGAGGCCTCCGCCCTGCTGCCCGAGGCCGAACCGACCACCCTTGAGCACCAGGCACCGCACGCTGGGCGGCCGTTGGCGAACCGCTGGATCAGCCTGCCCGCCCTGACCACCCTCAAGGCCTTCGACGACGCGACCGGCCCGTGCTGCTGCACCGCGCCCATGGCGGCGGACCGGGACTTCTTCCCGCCGGTCATGCCGCCGGTCACTAAGGCGGAGGTGGCGTGGCGACTCCACCGCGCGACGGCGCACCCCTACTTGGCGGCTCAGCTCGCCACAGCGGCGTTCACCGCGGCTTCCATGACTCAGCTTGCCACCGCGCACGTCCGAGATCTGGGCCCGGACGGCACTACGCTCACGCTTCACGACCAGGGGCTGGGCCGAGGATGTATGACCCACCCTGTTCCCGCCTGGGCCCGTCCTCTGCTGAGGGCGGCCGCTCTCCTCCGGCGGATCGGGGCCGGAACAGGCGGACCGCTGTTCCGCGATCCGCTGGGAGGCGAGGGGTTGCCGTCCCTGACGTCCTTCGCTGAGGACTGCAGGCTGCGCCCGCCCCAGCCGCCGCGCCCCAAGCCGCGCCGGACTCGGAGAGGGACGGTGCCAACTTCGAAGGAGCCTGCGAAGACCATCTGGCCTGTGTGTACTGCCCATTACGGCCTTGCGTGGGCCAGGGCTGAACCGGATCTGATGCAGGGCTGCCCGTATCCGCCTCCGCACACGCGGAAGACCATCGAGCGGCGGAAGAAGGGATGGCTGCCACCGGACTACGGCCTGCGTGCGCTCCAGCCTCCGCGTTGAGGCTCTGCAGTCGTTTGTCTGGGAGTGTCCGGCTGGTGTGCACTTTGGCCGTATCCCTGAGTCTATCTGAGTATCAGAATGAATCATCCACAGCACTGAGGGAGTCTTCAGAGGGAGGCGCCCACCTCTCCTCCTGGCTGTCGGTGTAGAAGACCGTGTCCTGCACTCCTCCTCGGGGAGGAGTGCGGTCTTTGGTTGCGCCTGTTTGGATTGCAGCTTGGGGGCTGAGGCCGATGGGGGTGGCGCGTGCTGGGTTTCTTGCTGGAGCTTGTTTTTGGCGGTCTGCTGACGTGGGGTCATGAGAGGCGCAGAGCCGGGCGGAAGGCTCGGGGTTTCGCGGAGGGGGCGGAGACGGGTTTCGTTGCCTGCGTCCTTGGTGACCGTCCGTACTGCCGGGATGAGGCGTTGGTCTTCCTCTGGGCTACGGGTTCCACGCTTCATGTCACGCCGACGGAGTTCAAGGACCTTCATCGAAGTCCACTTCCCGCGGCGCGGTGGGAGCTGGTTCGGATCCGGTCGAGAGGCCGTACGGATTCCCGGTTGGTGCAGCACGGTTGGCAGGTGGCCGAGTGCCGCGACGGTGATGCTGTGGTGCTGGTCGGGTGCGCCCCTGATTCGATGCGGTATCTGACAGCCGTTTTGAACGCCCAAGGCGTCAGCTAGAGAGATGGCGACAAGGAGGCGAAGTAGAAGACCCGGCCGAGGGAGCCTTACCCGAGCCCCCTGCCGCTGCCAGCTAGCCCGCGTAGCGGGCTGGTCCTGGAGGCGGAGCCGCAAGGGCCAAGGTGGGGGAGCGGAGCGGACCCGCCCAACGGGCCGGAGGCCCGGCCTCCGTGAAACGGGGTCACCTCCCGCGCGGAGCGCGGGAGCCCTGAGGCCAGCGAAGCCGGCCCGCTCAGGTGGAGCGCAGCGGAGCCTGAGCCAGTCCGGAGCGAAGCGCAGGACTCCGGCCCGAAGGGCCGGCCATGGCTCGGAGCGAAGCGGAGAGCTGGGCCCGAAGGGCCCCGGCCGAGCGCAGCGAGGCCGTTCAGTCCTGAGCGCGCAGCGCTCAGGTACCCGCTCCGCGGG
>NZ_JBVING010000029.1:0-42804 GCF_055579465.1 Streptomyces sp. NPDC032745
CTTGGAGGCGGCGATGCGACGGATGACAGCGTTGGACACGGATGAACCTTCCGCAGGGGACAAGGGCGGTCGCCGCATGTCGAGGACATGCGTGAACCACTCACACGATGGAGAGGGGTTCGTCGGGCGGGGGGCGAAGGCCCCGGCCGCCGTAGCGACAACACCAGTTAGCCAGGTCCCCGAGGCTCTGGCAACGACCCCGATTACTAGCCGTCCTCGCAGCCGGGGGCCCTCGGGCCCGGGGCGGGGGCATCGGCGTTCTTGCTGGTGAGATCCGGTTTCCGGGTGGTGGGAGGCGGCCTGTGAGGGCTACTACCCCGCGTCGTATGTGACGTGGGTCCTATGGGGTGAGTCACCGGGGCGAGGCCCAAATGTCACTTTCTGTGGTGGTTCATTACACGAAATGGTGTGTGCGCCGGGCCACTTTCAACCCGAACCGAAGGAAACGGGCGCCTCGAACGCCGCTTTTCGCACCGCTCGCCGCAGCGCCTTCAGCAGCGTGCCGCCGACCGCGAGGGTCAGTACGACGGTCAGCACGGCCCGGCCCAGGTCCCAGCCCAGCGAGGTCGCCGCGCAGTACGCGAGGAAGCGGGCCAGGTTGGCGGCGACCGGATCCCCCGGGTGGAAGGAGACGCCCTGGCCCATGCCCTGCAGGAGCACCCAGCCCTGCAGGTTCATGATCGTGCCGTACGCGAACGAGCCCACGAAGCCGTACGCCGCCAGCATCAGCAACTCCGCCCGGCCCCGGATCCTCCCCCGAGCTCTCGGCTCCGCTCGAGCAGGGGGGACCCCCATCGCGCCGGGCAGCAGCCCGGCGCCCAGCGAGAACCAGCCCATCGCCAGCATCTGGAACGGCATCCACGGTCCGACCCCGCCGGTGAGCAGGGCCGAGGCGAACATCGTGACCGAGCCGAGGACGAAACCGAAGCCCGGGCCGAGGACGCGGCCGCTGAGCACCATCAGGAAGAACATCGGCTCCAGGCCGGCCGTGCCGGCGCCCAGCGGCCTGAGGGCGGCCCCGACCGCGGCGAGTACGCCGAGCATCGCCACCGCCTTGGCGTCCATGCCCTGGTCGGCGATGGTCGCGACGACGACGGAGACGAGGAGGGGGAGCAGCGCCGCGAAGAGCCAGGGGGCGTCCTGGGAGTGGGCGAGGCCGGACTGGCGGTCGGCGAGGAGCGGCCAGCCGAAGGCCGCGATGCCGATGAGGGTGACGAGGATCAGGGCGGCGGCGGCGCGGGGGCCGATGCGGAGGGGGCGGGCCGTGCCGGTGGGGCGGGAGGGGTGGTTCACGGGGTGCCCCCGTCGGCGGGCGGGGTGGGGTACGGGGTGCTCCCGGTTGCGGGCGGGGTGGGGTACGGGGTGCTCCCGGCTGCGGCGAGGGCTCGGGCGACCTGCGTCACCGTGAGCCAGTGGCCCGGGGCCAGGATCTTGGCCACCTGGGGGGCGAAGGCCGGTGAGGACACGACGACCTCGGCGGTCGGGCCGTCCGCGACGATCTCGCCGCCGGCCAGGATCACCACCCGGTGGGCCAGCTCGGCGGCGAGCTCCACGTCGTGGGTGGCGAGGACGATGGCGTGCCCGTCGGCGGCGAGGCCGCGGAGGATCTCGATCAGGCGGGCCTTGGCGGCGTAGTCCAGACCGCGGGTGGGCTCGTCGAGCAGGAGCAGCGCGGGGCGGCCGGTGAGTACGAGGGCCAGGGCGAGGGCCAGGCGCTGGCCCTCGGAGAGGTCCCGGGGGTGGGTGTCGTCGGGGACGTCCGGGAGCAGGGCGGAGACGAGGTCACGGCAGGTGCCGGGGGCCGCGCCGGCGTCGGCGTCGGCGGCGGAGCACTCGGCGGCCACGGTGTCGGCGTAGAGGAGGTCGCGGGGCTCCTGCGGGACGAGGCCGACGCGGCGGACCATCTCACGCGGGGCGGTGCGGTGGGGGGTGCGGCCGCCGACGGTCACCGTGCCGGTGGTGGGGGCGAGCGTGCCGATGAGGGTGGCGAGCAGGGTGGACTTGCCGGCGCCGTTGCGGCCCATGAGGGCGATTGTCTCGCCGGGGGCCACGGAGAGGTCGATGCCGTGGAGGACCTCGGCGCGGCCGCGGCGGAGGGAGAGGGCGGCTGCCCTGGCCACGGGTTGCGGATTGCCGCTGCCGCCACGGGTGCCTGTGCCGGCACCGGCTCCCGTCGCGGGCGCGGGCGCGGGCGCGGTCGCGCTGTCGGTTCGGGTACCGGTGGCGGGTCCGGGCCCGGTGGTGGTCCCGGTCGTGGTCCCGGTCGCGGGGCCGGGGGTCGGCTCGCTCCGGCGGAGCAGGAGGTTCAGGAGGCCGGGGCCGC
Organism: Streptomyces sp. NPDC032745; assembly: GCF_055579465.1. NCBI lineage: Bacteria > Bacillati > Actinomycetota > Actinomycetes > Kitasatosporales > Streptomycetaceae > Streptomyces > Streptomyces sp. NPDC032745. The sequence continues at coordinate 2,324 of NZ_JBVING010000029.1, forward strand.
TGCGCGGGGCTCCTTCCCCACCCCGCCCCTTCCCGGTCCTGGGGCTCCGCCCCAGACCCCGCGCCTCAAACGCCGGCGGGGCTGGATGGTGTGGCGGGGCCGGGGCCGGGGCCGGAGCCGGCGGGTGGGAGGGGGCGCTGCCGCCGGCCTCCGGCGCCTCGAACGCGGGCTGGGCCGGTGGCATGGTCTCCGACCCGTCGGCCTCCGGCGCCTCGAAGGCGGGCGGGGCCGGGGGCATGGCCTCGGACGGGGTGAGGGACAGGCGGGTCAGGAGTGGAGCGGACCGGCGGCGGGCGTCGCGGATCGACAACGGGAGAGGGGACCAGCCCGCCAGGCGGCCCAGGGCCACCACCGGGGGGTGGACCGGCGAGACCGCCATGATCGAGGACGGGCTGCCGAGGACCGGCGCCGCGCCCGGGGCCGGGAGGAGCAGGACCCGGTCCGCGTACTGGACCACCCGCTCCAGGCGGTGCTCCGCCATCAGCACGGTGGTGCCCAGGTCGTGGACCAGGCGCTGGAGGACCGCCAGGACCTCCTCGGCGGCCGCCGGGTCCAGCGCCGACGTGGGCTCGTCCAGGACCAGGACCTTCGGGTGCGGGGTCAGGACCGAGCCGATCGCGACCCGCTGCTGCTGGCCGCCGGAGAGGGTGGCGATGGGGCGGTCGCGGAGTTCGTTCAGGCCCAGCAGGTCCAGGGTCTCCTCGACCCGGCGGCGCATGACGGCCGGCGCCAGGCCCAGGGACTCCATGCCGTAGGCGAGCTCGTCCTCGACCACGTCCGTCACGAAGTGCGCGAGCGGGTCCTGGCCGACCGTGCCCACGACGTCGGCGAGCTCGCGCGGCCTGTGGGTGCGGGTGTCGCGGCCTGCGACGGTGACGCGGCCCCGCAGCGTGCCCCCGGTGAAATGCGGGACCAGGCCGGAGACCGCACCGAGGAGGGTCGACTTCCCGACGCCCGACGGGCCGACCAGGAGCGTGAGCTCGCCCTCCGGGATCACCAGGTCGGCGTCGCGCAGGGTGGGCTGCGCGGCGCCGTCGTACGTGACCGACACCTGCTCGAAGCGGATCACTGCGATGCCTCCTTCGGAGGTACGGGCGCCACGAAGGCGGGGAGCAGGCCGATCAGGACCGCCGCCGCCGGCCACAGCGGGAGCGTGGGCGCCACGAGGGGGACGACGCCGGGGAGCAGCGCGTCCGGGTCGACGGCCGCGGCGTGGACGAGGACGGCGGCGACCGCCGCACCCGACCCGGAGACCACCCACGCACGCCACCCCCAGCGGTCGGGCCGGTAGCGCGTCCGGATGCTGCGCCGGCCGCCGAGGCGCAGGCCCGCGAGGGCCAGGAAAAGGCCGATGAGCAGGACCGGCAGCCCGTACGCGGCGCCCTCGGCGGCGAGCAGCCCGTACGTGCCCGCGCACATGCCGAGCAGCCCGCCGAGGGTGAGGACGTTGGTGGTGTGCCGCACGGCCGGCGGGACCTGCGCGGTACGGCCGTAGCCGCGGGCGTCCATCGAGGCGGCGACGGCGACGGAGCGCTCGAGGGCGCCCTCCAGGACGGGCAGGCCGATCTGGAGGATCGCCTTGACGCCGCCGGTGGGGCGGCCGCGCAGGCGGCGGGCGGTCCGCAGACGGGCGACGTCGGCGACCATGTTCGGCGCGAAGGTCATGGCGACGACGACGGCGACGCCGGCCTCGTAGAGGGCGGCCGGGAGGGATTTCAGCAGGCGCGCCGGGTTGGCGAGGGCGTTCGCGGCGCCGACGCAGACGAGCAGGGTGGCCAGCTTGGCGCCGTCGTAGAAGGCGAAGACGAGCTGCTCGGCGGTGACGCGGCCGCCGATGCGGATGCCCTGGGCGGCCCAGGCGGGGAGCGGGAGCTCGGGGAGGGTGAGCAGGACGTGCGCGCCGGGGATCGGGGAGCCGAGCAGTACGGAGAAGAGGAGGCGGAGCCCGATGACGAAGAGGCCGAGCTTGAGGAAGGCGCCGTAGGAACGGGCCCAGGGAGCGGAGGTCCGGCGGGCGGCCACGACGTAGCCGGCCACGCCGACGATCAGGCCGAGGAGAAGGGGATTGGTGGTGCGGGAGGCAGCCGTGGCGAGGCCGAGCGCCCAGAGCCACCACGCCCCCGCGTGCAGGGCGTTCCCCCGACGGGCCTGAGGCGCCGCCACTCGGCGGACCCGGCTTTTCTCGTACGTCGGCCAGGACCCGGGGTCGCCCGCCCCGGCGGGCCCGAGCCCGGCCGGGGTCCCGTCGCCGACTGCGGGCCGGCAGGTCCGGCGCCCGCCCGCACCGCCCGGGCGTGCGGCCCCGTCCGCCTCCGGGCTCCGGGGCCGGAACGGACCGCGATCGGCACCGGACCATGCGGTGGCCGGGCGCGCCTGCGCGACCGACGGCCGGCCGTCGGTCGCCGACGACGGCCCCTCGACTGCCACCGGACGGCCCGGGCCGAGGCCCCCGGCGGAGCCGTCCTCCGTCGGGTGCGGGGTGGCGGCCGGTGCCGGTATGGCTCGGACCGGCTGCCCGGCGGTATGCGAGGTTGCCGAGCGGGAGCCCTCGGCGGAGCCGTCCTCCGCAGGGCGCGGGGTGGCGACCGGTGCCGGTGCGGCCGGGGTCGGACCGTCTGCGGCGGGCGGGTCCGCCGGGCGGACACCGCCGGCGGAGTCGGCCGCCGCCGGTGGCGGGGTGGTCCGGGGCGGCCGCCCCGGGGTCGTCGGCTGGGCCGGGTTGAGCCCGTCGGCGGGGGGTGTCATCGGCGGCGGCGGGACTGCCAGATCGCGGCTGCCGCCAGGGCGGCCACCGCCGCCAGGCCTGCCAGCAGGCCCGTCGAGGGGCCTCCGCCCTCGGGCGCGGTGTGCGTCGGCTCGGATTCCGCGTCGGCGATCTGTTCGCCGCAGCCCTGCTTCGGGTAGCCCGACACCGCGCACAGCAGCGCCGCGCTGTTGTAGCGGAGCGGCTTGGCGACCGCGGCCAGGGCCTCGGCCGCCGTGGCGTCCGGGGCGACCTGGGCGCAGGCCGTGCGCGGGGTGTCCTGCGGCGGATTGTCGCCCGCCGGGGCGTCCGCCGGGACGCCGAAGTCGACCACCACGGCGATCCGCTTGCGGCCCTCCACGGCCGCAGTGGCTGCGCAGACCGACGCGAAGTCGGCCGCCGCGCGCGGCTTCGCCGCCTCGGCCGCCGCGTCCTGACTCACCGCGAAACGGAAGCCCAGGGCCGCACCGTCCGCCGGGCGGGCCGTCGAGGGGCCCTGCGTGGCGTACTGCCACTGGCCTCCCGGGCCCTCCCAGAACGACCAGTAGCGGTAGCCCGCCGCCAGCGCGGGCGAGGTCGCCAGGAGGGTGAGGAGGATGCCGGACACGAGGGCCGGCAGGGTCAGGCTGCGGCGGCGCATCAGAGCTGGTTCTTCTTCCGGCGGCCGCTCAGCAGGACGCCGATGCCCATGCCGGCCGCCAGGCCCGCGCCCACGATCCACCACACGTTCTGGTTCGACGACTTCGAGTCCGCCTCGGGCTTCGGCGCTGCCGACTCACCCGTCTGCGGGGCCGGGCCCGTTGCGTTCAGGGCCGTCACCAGGTCCGTGCCGCCGAACGACTTCGGGTCCGTGCCCGTCGCGTGTGCGGCCAGCACCAGGGTGCCCAGTGCCGCGGGGCTGCCCTTGGCCCAGTCCGCCGAGTTGGCCTTCAGCCACTCCAGCGCGCCCGCCGCCGACTGCGTGTGCCCGGCCGCGGCCAGGGCGATCACCGCGTCGGCGGTGTTGCCGGTGTCCGCGGTCGGCTGGTCGGCGCCCGGGGTGACGGCCGTGAGGTGGCCGTCCTTCTTCAGCGTCTCGGCCAGGTAGCCGGCCGCGCCCTGGGCGGCGGTTGCCGGGTCGGCGGCTGCCGGGCAGGCCAGTGCGGCTGCGGGGGTGTCCGTCGGGGCAGGGGGCACGACCGACCCCTGGCCGAGGCCGGCCAGGACCGCGGCGGCCGTGGCGTCGGCGTTGGCCGGGAGCTTGCCCTCGGCCGGCTGGTACCCGAAGGCACCCCGGTCGGCGGCCGGCTCGGCGGCGCAGCCCAGCTGGAAGGCGAGCAGGCCCTCGTACGCGGACTTGCCCGCCTTCGACTTCACCTCGGCCGGCGTCTCGCCCGCCACGGCCAGCGCACTGATGACGAGGGAGGTGGAGTTGCCCTCGCTCGGGGTGCCGGGGACGAAGGCCCAGCCGCCGTCCTCGTTCTGGACGGACTTCAGCCAGTCCACGCCCTTCTTCACCGCCGCGTCCTGGCCGCCCAGCGCCTGCAGAGCCTGCACGGCCATCGCGGTGGCGTTCGTGTCGAACATCGTCTTGTCGTCGCAGGCAGCCCCCGCGTCCGAGCGGAAGGAGGCGAAGCCGCCGTTCGCGCACTGCTGGCCGACGAGCCAGGCAACGGCCTCCTTGGCGGGCTTGACGCCGACCGTGTGCTGGGCCAGCAGCGCGAAGGACTGTCGCCACACGCCGTCGTACGTCGGGTCGTTCTTGCCGTACAGCCCGGACGGGATCACCGGGGCCGGCGGGGCGGACGGGGAGGGCGCGGCGAGGGCTGCGGGGGCGGCGCCCACGCAGAGCACGGCGGAGGCGGCGAGCGCGGCGGCGCTGCGGCGGACGTTCATGGGGGCGGGTGCCTCTCGTGCTGGGGAGCAGGAGGCAGGCGCGCGCAGGGCACCGGGCTCCGGCTCCGTTTACCTCGACGGTGCCGGCCGCCGGGGGCCCCGGCGGCGCGAGCCGCGCACCTCGCGTACGGGGCGGTCCGGCTCCCCGCCCGGCAGGGCCGGGGCGGGTCACGGTTGCGGGTCAGCGCCGGAATCGCACCGGCTTCTTCCCGTACGGAAGGGTGGACGACGGGCTTACTGTACCGGCCCGTAGCAGTCCGGACGGGTGGCGTCCGGCCGCAGCGCCCCTTACCGCCGGGGCAGGCGGTCCCGCCGTCACAGTGCGCGGTACGCGACCGGGTCGCTGCCCGGGACGGCCTCGGCCCTGCCCTGTTTCACCAGCCGCCGCAGGTGGGCCTCCGCTTCGGAGACGGCGATGTTGCGGGAGCCGTACGGGATCTGCTCCCAGGGCCGGTTCCACTCCATGCGCTCCGCCAGCCTCCACGGGGTCAGCGGTTCGGCCAGCAGCTCCCACAGCCCGGTCAGCCGGTCCTCGTGGTGGCGCAGCAGTTCGCGGACCCGGGCCGGGGCGTCGGTAAAGGCGTGCTGGTGGGCCGGGAGCACCTCGGCGGGGTCGAGGCGGCCGATCCGCTCGAGGGAGTCGAGGTAGTCGCCGAGGGGGTCGGTGACCCGGGTGACCCCGAATTCGTCGGGGGACTCGTACAGTCCGATGTGCGGGGAGATCCCGGGCAGCAGGTGGTCCCCGGAGAAGAGGCGGCCGTTGCCGGGGAGGTCCGCCGGGTGCCGTTCCTCCAGGTGCAGGCAGACGTGGCCGGGGGTGTGCCCCGGGGTCCAGATGGCGCGTAGCCGCCGGCCGGCGAGGGGGAGCAGCTCGCCGGGGACGATCTCCCGGTCGGGGACCGCGGCCCGCAGGCCGGGCAGGGTGCGCAGGCGGCCGCTCGCGCGGGCCGCCCGCAGGGGTGCGACGTGCTCCTCGGGGGCTCCGGCGGCGGCGAGCTTCCCGCTCATGTAGTCGAACCAGACGCCGGGCTCGGCGGAGCGGGTCCGTACGACGACCTCGGTGTCGGCGGCGTGCATCGCGATCCAGGCGCCGGAGGCCTCGCGGACCCGGCCGGACAGGCCGTGGTGGTCGGGGTGGTGGTGGGTGATGACCACGCCGTGGACGTCGGCGACCGCGATGCCGAGGGCGCCGAGGCCGGCGACGAGGGTGTCCCAGGACTCGGAGTCGTCCCAGCCGGTGTCGACGAGGACGGGGCCGCGGTCGGTGTCGAGGACGTGGACGAGCGTGTGGCCGAGCGGGTTGTCGGGGATCGGGACCTTGATGCCGTGGACGCCGCCGCCGTGATCGGTGACCTGCGGGGTGACGGCCGGGGTGACGGCCGGGGTGACGGGGCGCGTGGCCCCGGGTCCGGTGGGCGGTACGGCCTGCGGCGGCGTGTCCTGCGGCATGAGGGCTCCCTGTCCGTGCCCGGCCGCGCCTGCGCCGCCCGGCTCACTCTCACGAGAACGTGTTGCAGTAGTCGCCCAAGTCGACCATCTGCGGCCCGTTCTGACTAGTCGTAACCGCCCGTTGGATCTTCCGGGCCGTTCCGTCCTGGCCGTGGACTCCTAGAACTAGAACTGGTATCAGTTCGGGAACGCCAAGCCGCAGGAGGCAGCAGCCATGACCGAGCTCGTGGAACACGGACACCTGTTCATCGGCGGGGAGTGGACGGATCCGCTGGGCACCGACACGATCGAGATCGTCTCCCCCCACACCGAGCAGGTCATCGGCAGCGTCCCGCACGCCTCCCGCGCGGACGTGGACCGCGCCGTCGCCGTCGCCCGCCGGGCCTTCGACGAGGGTCCCTGGCCCCGGATGTCCCTGGACGAGCGGATCGCCGTCGTCACCCGGATCAAGGACGCGATCGCCGTCCGGCACGAGGAGATCGCCCGGTCGATCAGCTCCCAGAACGGCTCCCCGTACTCCTGGAGCATCCTCGCGCAGGCGCTCGGCCCGATGATGGTCTACGACGCCGCGATCCAGGTCGCGCGCGCCTACCCGTACGAGGAGCACCGCCAGGGGGTGCTCGGGCCGATCCTGGTGCGCCGGGAGCCGGTGGGCGTGGTCGCGGCCGTCATACCGTGGAACGTGCCGCAGTTCGTGGCGGCCGCCAAGCTCGCGCCGGCGCTCCTGACGGGGTCGACGGTGATCCTGAAGCCGTCCCCCGAATCGCCGCTCGACTCGTACATCCTCGCCGACATCGCGCGGGAGGCCGGGCTGCCGGAGGGCGTGCTGTCGATCCTGCCCGCCGACCGGGAGGTCAGTGAGTACCTGGTCGGCCACCCCGGCGTCGACAAGGTGGCGTTCACCGGCTCGGTCGCGGCCGGCCGGCGCGTGATGGAGGTCGCCGCCCGCAACCTGACCCGGGTCACGCTCGAACTCGGCGGCAAGTCCGCCGCCGTGATCCTGCCGGACGCCGATCTGGATTCCACGATCGCCGGGATCGTCCCGGCGGCCTGGATGAACAACGGGCAGGCCTGCGTGGCCCAGACCCGGGTGCTCGCCCCGCGCAGCCGGTACGAGGAGGTCGCCGAGGCGCTCGCGGCCGCGGCCGGGGCGCTGGTGGTCGGCGACCCGCTGGACCCGGCGACGCAGCTCGGGCCGCTGGTGGCCAGGCGGCAGCAGCAGCGGTCGCTGGACTACATCCGGATCGGCCAGGAGGAGGGCGCGAAGGTCCTGGCGGGCGGCGGCCGCCCGGCCGGGCTGGAGCAGGGCTGGTACGTGGAGCCGACGCTGTTCGGGGACGTGGACAACTCGATGCGGATCGCCCGCGAGGAGATCTTCGGGCCGGTCGTCTGCCTGATCCCGTACGGGGACGAGGCGGAGGCGGTACGGGTCGCCAACGACTCGGAGTTCGGACTGAGCGGCAGCGTCTGGACGGGGGACGTCGAGCACGGCATCGACTTCGCGCGGCAGGTGCGGACGGGCACGTTCAACGTGAACACCTTCAGCCTGGACATGCTGGGGCCGTTCGGCGGCTACAAGAACAGCGGTGTGGGGCGGGAGTTCGGGCCCGAGGGGCTGAGCGAGTACCTGGAGCACAAGATGATCCACCTGCCGGCGGGCTACGCGGCGGGTGCCTGATGGGTGACCGCTGGGTGGTGGAGGTGGACCGGGGGGTCTGCATCGGCTCGGGGATGTGCGTGAACCACGCGCCGGAGGGCTTCGCGCTGGACTCGGCGCGCCAGTCGCATCCGCGGGATCCGGAGACGGACGCGAACGAGCCGGTCCTGGCGGCGGCGGAGGGCTGCCCGGTGGAGGCCATCATGATCACCCTGGCGGCCACCGGCGAGGCGGTGTTCCCCCCGGAGGAGTGACCCGAGGGGTGCCGAGCGGCGGCGGCGCGGCGGCGGACACCGGCCGCCGCCGGGGCCGCCGCGCACGTACGGCGGGATCAGGCCTTTCGCGCGGTCCCGGCAGCACCGGCAGCACCGGCGGCCCCGCCGGCAGCCGGCGGCGCCGTCATGTCGATCAGGCGGCAGACCGTCTCGATGTCGATCTTGACCTGGGCGATCGAGGCGCGCCCCGAGAGCCAGGTGATCAGTGCCGAGTGCCAGGTGTGCTCGATCACCCGGACCGCGGAGAGCTGCTCCGCCGTCGGCGGGGCGTCCAGGCCCATCGCGTCCAGGATGATCGCCGTGGTCAGCCGGGACACCGTGTCCACCTCGGGGCTCACGCTCCGGTCCGCGAACGTCAGGGCGCGGACCATCGCATCGGCGAGCTGCGGCTCCCGCTGCAGTGCGCGGAAGGCCCGCATCAGCGTCTCAGCGACCCGCGCCGCCGGGTCCTCGCCCGCCGGGGGCCGCTTGCGGAGCGTCGTGTGCATGTGCTGGAGCTGGTCCTGCATCGTCGCGACGAGCAGGTGCACCTTGGACGGGAAGTACCGGTACAGGGTGCCCAGCGCGACCCCGGCGGCCTCCGCGACCTCCCGCATCTGGACGGCGTCGAAACCGCCCCGGCTGGCCAGCTGGGCGCTGGCGTGCAGGATCCGGCGGCGGCGCGCCTCCTGGCGCTCCGTCAGGGGAGGGGAGGCCGTCGTGGCGACGGCTTTCGCATCCGCTGTCATCTGTCCCGTTCCATGGCGTTCCGTGTCGTTGCGGTGCTGATTTCCGGGCTGTTCACATCGTGATCGGCAGGCGATCGGCCGGTGATCGACAGCCAGCATGTCAGGCGCCGGAGCCGTGGCGTGAATCACCTGCTCCGCCTCTTACGGTGTGGTTTCCGGCCGGTAGATTCAATGGTCTTCGACGGATCAAGTCTGAAACTTGTTCTACATTATGCGAGCGGTTACGCTCCGGCGAAAGTGCAGGGAGAAGGGGGCCGAGAGTGACCGCTGAGGCCATGGTGACGAGCCCTTTCGCGGGTTCCGCCACCGACGGCGACCGCCCGTTGCGCATCGCACTCCTCACCTATAAGGGGAACCCGTTCTGCGGCGGCCAGGGCGTCTACGTCCGGCACCTCTCGCGGGAGCTCGTGAGGCTGGGGCACTCCGTCGAGGTCATCGGCGCGCAGCCGTACCCGGTCCTCGACACCGGCGCCACGCTCACCGAGCTGCCGAGCCTCGACCTGTACCGCCACCCCGACCCGTTCCGTACGCCGAAGCGCGACGAGTACCGGGACTGGATCGACGCGCTCGAGGTCGCCACCATGTGGACCGGCGGATTCCCCGAGCCGCTGACCTTCTCGCTGCGTGCCCGGCGCCACCTTGCCGCCCGCGCGGGCGACTTCGACGTCGTCCACGACAACCAGACGCTCGGCTACGGCCTGCTCGCCGACCTCGGCGCCCCGCTGGTCACCACCATCCACCACCCCATCACCGTGGACCGGCAGCTGGACCTGGACGCCGCGCAGGACCGCAAGAAGCGGCTCTCCGTCCGGCGCTGGTACGGCTTCACGCGCATGCAGGGGCGCGTCGCCCGCCGGCTGCCCTCCGTGCTGACCGTCTCCGGCTCCTCCAAGCAGGAGATCGCCGAGCACCTGGGCGTGCGCGACGAGCGCATCCACGTCGTCCACATCGGCGCCGACACCGACCTGTGGTCGCCCGACGCGTCCGTCGCCGAGGTGCCGGGGCGGATCGTCACCACCTCCAGCGCCGACGTCCCGCTCAAGGGCCTCGTCCACCTCGTCGAGGCGCTCGCGAAGCTGCGGACCGAGCAGCCCGACGCCCACCTCGTCGTCGTCGGCAAGCGGGCCGAGAAGGGCCCCGTCGCCCGCGCCATCGAGACGTACGGGCTCCAGGACGCGGTCCGCTTCGTCAAGGGCATCACCGACACCGAGCTCGTCGACCTGGTGCGCAGCGCGCAGGTCGCCTGCGTGCCCTCGCTGTACGAGGGCTTCTCGCTGCCCGCCGCCGAGGCGATGGCCACCGGCACCCCGCTGGTCGCCACCACCGGCGGTGCGATCCCCGAGGTCGCGGGCCCCGACGGCGAGACCTGCCTCGCGGTGCCGCCCGGCGACGCGGGCGCGCTGGCCGCCGCGCTGGGCCGCCTGCTGGGCGACCCGCAGCTGCGGGCCCGCCTCGGCACCGCCGGACGCGAGCGGGTGCTGTCCCGGTTCACCTGGGCCAGAGCCGCCGAGGGCACCGCCGCGCACTACCGCGCCGCCATCGAGCAGGCAGCCGGCCGCACCCGCCGCGCGCGGTGACCTTCCGCCTTTTCCACACCACCCCCGATCACCCCCGCGACCGCGAAGGCAGGACCCCGTGCTGACCGTCGATTTCTCCCGGTTCCCGCTCGCCGCAGGCGACCGTGTGCTCGATCTGGGCTGCGGCGCCGGCCGGCACGCCTTCGAGTGCTACCGGCGCGGCGCCCAGGTGGTCGCAGTCGACCGCAACGGCGAGGAGATCCGCGAGGTCGCCAAGTGGTTCGCCGCCATGAAGGAGGCCGGTGAGGCCCCGGCAGGCGCCACCGCCACCGCCATGGAGGGCGACGCGCTGGCCCTGCCCTTCCCCGACGAGTCCTTCGACGTCGTCATCATCTCCGAGGTGATGGAGCACATCCCCGACGACAAGGGCGTGCTCGCGGAGATGGTCCGCGTCCTCAAGCCGGGCGGCCGCATCGCCGTCACCGTGCCGCGCTACGGCCCGGAGAAGATCTGCTGGGCGCTCTCCGACGCGTACCACGAGGTCGAGGGCGGCCACATCCGCATCTACAAGGCCGACGAGCTGCTCGGCAAGATGAAGGCCGCGGGCCTCAAGCCGTACGGCACGCACCACGCCCACGGGCTGCACTCCCCGTACTGGTGGCTCAAGTGCGCGTTCGGTGTGGACAACGACCAGGCGCTGCCGGTGAAGGCGTACCACAAGCTGCTGGTCTGGGACATCATGAAGAAGCCGCTGGCCACACGGCTCGCGGAGCAGGCGCTCAACCCGCTCATCGGCAAGAGCTTCGTGGCGTACGCGACGAAGCCGCACCTCCCCGTCGGCGCGGCGAAGTGAGCTCGCCCGGGCGCACCGAACGCCTGGTCCTGGACGGGGTGCTGACCGCCGAGGAGGCCGCCGGGACGGTGGCCGGCATCCTCGCCGCGCAGCGCTCCGACGGGGCCATCCCGTGGTTCCGCGGGCACCACCTCGACCCGTGGGACCACACCGAGGCCGCGATGGCGCTGGACGCGGCCGGCGAGCACGAGGCGGCGGAGCGGGCCTACGACTGGCTGGCCCGGCACCAGAACGCCGACGGCTCCTGGTACGCGGCCTACGCCGACCGGCCGGACGGGGTGGACACCGCCGAGCCGCAGGACGCGAGCCTGGAGAGCAACTTCGTCGCGTACATAGCCGTGGGGGTCTGGCACCACTACCTGGCCACCGGCGACGACCCGTTCCTGGACCGCATGTGGCCCGTCGTCTTCGCGGCGACCGAGTTCGTGCTGGGGCTCCAGCAGCCGGGCGGCGAGATCGGCTGGAAGCGGGAGGCCGATGGCACGCCCGTCACGGACGCGCTGCTCACCGGCTCCTCCTCGATCCACCAGGCACTGCGGTGCGCGCTGGCGATCGCCGAGCACCGCGAGGAGCCCCAGCCGGACTGGGAGCTGGCGGCGGGGGCCCTCGGGCATGCGATCCGGCGGCACCCGGAGCGGTTCCTGGACAAGTCCCGCTACTCGATGGACTGGTACTACCCGGTGCTGGGCGGCGCGCTCACCGGCACGGAAGCGAGGGCGCGGATCGAGGAGCGCTGGGACGAGTTCGTCGTCCCGGACCTCGGAGTGCGCTGCGTCCTGCCGAACCCGTGGGTGACGGGCGGGGAGTCCTGCGAGCTCGCCCTCGCCCTGTGGGCGACGGGTGAGTCGGACCGGGCGCTGGACATCCTGCGCTCCATCACGCACCTGCGCGCCGACAACGGCATGTACTGGACGGGCTACGTCTTCGAGGACAAGGCGGTGTGGCCGGTCGAGCAGACGACCTGGACGGCCGGGTCGCTGCTGCTGGCCGTGGCCGCGCTGGGCGGCGACGAGGCCACCGGAGCGGTGTTCGGGGGGCTGGAACTGCCGTCCGGACTCGAGCCGGACTGCTGCGGTTAGAGGGTGTCCGGCGCAGAGCCGGACGGATGCGAGCGGGGCAGGCCGCCACGGAGGCGGCCTGCCCGTAGGTGGCCCGCGGTCAGCGGCGGTAGAGCCGGCCCGCGATGAGGTGGCCCAGGACGAGGTATGCCACGGCCGCCACGCCGTAGCCCACCACCACCTGGACCCATTCCCGGTCGAAGGTGAACAGGTCGTAGGACCAGCCGGCCAGCCAGCCGGCGGCGTCGTGGATGAACTCCACCAGGCCGTTGCCCCGGTTGGCGTCGAGGAAATAGAGCAGGATCCACAGGCCGAGCGTGAAGGCCAGCACGTCCGCCACCGCGGCGACGACCCGGCCGGCCTGAACGCCTCCGCGGGCATGTACTCCGGTGTGTGTGCGCATGCACCGCGTGTTGCCCCGTCGGGGTGAAGCAAACCCGAATGGGTCATCCAAGTGGCGCAGTGCCGGGGCCCGGGTGACGCTGCGGGAGACACCTCACTCCCCGGAGGCTCACCGTGTCGAAACCCAGCGTGTCCATATCCGGTACCACCCGGTTCCGCCGCGCCTTCACCGCCCTGGTCCTGTCCGGTGCGCTGCTCGCCGGCGCCACCGCCTGCGGCAGCGAAGGCGCCAGCAGGGGCCGGGGCGAGGACGTGGCCCTGTCCGTGCCCGCGGCGCCGGCCGCCGAAGTGGGGGCGCCCGAAGCGTGGCGGGCGGCGGAAGCGGCGGAGGTCGCAGCACTCGCCGAGCCCTCGCCCAGCACCTCCGCCGAGAAGCAGAAGTTCGCCAAGGCGCGCTTCGTCGCCAACGCGGGTCTCGCGGCCGGGGCGACGTACCAGTGGATCATCAAGCCGTACCGCGCGGGCAAGTTCAAGAAGGGCGCCAAGGGCCGTACGTTCGCGCTCATCAAGGCGGGCCTCGCGGGCGCCTTCGCGTACAACCGGCTGAAGGCGGCGGTGGACAACGCCAAGGGCGACCCGCTGCTGTCGAAGGCGGTGGCCCCGCTGACGGCGGGCATCGCCTCCCTCAAGGGCCTGGGCAGCAAGCTGCGCAAGGGCGATGCGGGCGACGGCGACATCAGCTCCTACGAGGACGTCATCAACGGGGTCAAGGACGCCGGCAAGAGCGCGGGCGCCACGGTGACCGACAAGGTCCCGAGCGCCGGCCAGCTCAGCGGTGGATAGGCCTCCGGATCCCACGGGCAGGCCGGACGGGCAGCGTCGCCCGTCCGGCCTGCCGCCCTGCCCGTCCGGCCGCCTGCTTCAATGGGCGGATGATCGAGTTCCTGGCCGTTGCGGCCGCCGCCGTCGGCGTCGGGTGGCTCGTCCGGCGCAGGCACCGGCAGCGGGTCACCGCCGGGAGCCCGGACGGGGTCCCGGACGGGCTCCCGTGCATGGCCCGGCACCCGGCAGGCGCGGGCCGCTGGCGGATGGGCCGGGTGTTCCCCGGACCGGGCGGGGCCCGCTGGGTGCCCCGGCGCGGTGAGCCCGTACCGCTGCCCGACGGCCGGGCCACCGGGGTGCGGGCGCCGTCCGTGAAGGAGGGCATGTCCATCAACCCCGGATCGCGGATCGTGCTCTGCACGTACGGGACCGGCGCGGGCGGCGAGGACGGCGGGAGCATCGAGATCGCCGTCATGCCGCTGGACCTGCGGGAGCTCCTGGAAGCCGTCCCGCAGGCCGAGGCGGGTTAGCCGTTGAGTTCGGCCAGGACGCGCAGGGTGTGCGGGTCAGGGGCCGTCAGGAGGAGGTCGGTGACCGGGCCCTCCCGCCACAGGTCGAGGCGTTCGGCGATCCGCTCGCGCGGCCCGATCAGCGAGATCTCGTCCGCGAAGGCGTCCGGGACGGCGAGCACCGCCTCCTCCCGGCGCCCGGCCAGGAACAGCTCCTGGATGCGGCGGGCCTCCTCCTCGTAGCCCATCCGCGCCATCAGATCGGCGTGGAAGTTGCGGGCCGCGTGGCCCATCCCGCCGATGTAGAAGCCGAGCATCGCCTTGACGGGCAGCAGCCCCTCGGCGACGTCGTCGCAGACCTTGGCCCGGGCCATCGGGGCGATCATGAAGCCTTCGGGAACGTCGGCCAGGGAGGCCTGGTAGACGTCGGTGCGGGTCGGCGACCAGTACAGGGGCAGCCAGCCGTCCGCGATCCGGGTCGTCTGGGCGATGTTCTTCGGGCCCTCCGCGCCCAGCAGGACCGGCAGGTCCGCGCGCAGCGGGTGGGTGATGGGCTTCAGTGGTTTGCCGATGCCGGTGCCGTCCTCCCCGCGGTACGGGTGCTGGTGGAAGCGGCCGTCGAGCGCGACGGGGGCCTCGCGTCGCAGCACCTGTCGGACGACGTCGACGTACTCGCGGGTCGCGGTGAGCGGGCTCGAGGGGAAGGGGCGCCCGTACCAGCCCTCGACCACCTGGGGGCCGGAGAGGCCCAGGCCCAGCATCATCCGGCCGCCGGAGAGGTGGTCCAGGGTCAGGGCGTGCATGGCGGTGGCGGTGGGGGAGCGGGCGGCCATCTGTGCGATGGCGGTGCCGAGGCGGATCCGCGAGGTGTGTGCGGCGATCCAGGTGAGCGGGGTGAAGGCGTCCGAACCCCAGGCCTCGGCGGTCCACACCGAGTCGTAGCCGAGGTTCTCGGCCTCGGTGGCGAGGTCGAGGTGGGCCGGGTCGGGGCCGCGGCCCCAGTAGCCGAGTGCGAGTCCGAGGCGCATGTGCGTCCCCTCCGCGATGCCGTGGTGGCGCCGTGCGTGCCGCGCCACAGCCATATCTGACGATGCGTCAGGTGACTGTAGGGCAACGGCCCCCCGCCCGGAAGGGCGGGGGGCCGTCGGGGCGCTGCACCGGCCGTCGGGCGCGGGGTCAGCCGCGCTGGATGCCCGAGGTGTCGTTCAGGACGCCGCGGCGGCCGTCCTGGGTCTGCGCGATCAGCGTGGCGGAGCCGCGCTGATCCACCGCCAGGTACCAGGTGCCCGGCGCGAGTTCGGCGATCGGGGTGGGCGAGCCGTCCTCGGGGAAGAGGGGGCGGGCCACCGGCACCGCGAACCAGAACGGGGTGAAGTCCCCCGCCGGGGCGGGCGCCTGGTCCTGCGGAGCCGGAGCCGGTGCCGGAGCCGGGGTCGGGGTGCCGCCGTACGGCGGGACCGGCTGCGGGGTGGCCCCGTACGGCTGCGGCTGCTGGCCGCCCGGGTAGCCGTACCCGGCTCCGGGCTGGGGCTGCGCCCCGTACGGCGCGGGGGCGACGGGCTTGGCCTCCGGCACCAGCGCGCCGGCGAGCGCCGGGACCTTGCTGCCCGCGACGGCCACACCGGCCAGCGCGAGGGTGGCCAGGAAGGCGATGATGCAGCCCGCGCCGAGGTCGGCGCCGCTCGGGCTGGTGATCAGGGACCAGAGGGAGGACCAGGCGGCCGCAACCGCGAGAACCGTCCCCCACGCGGCCAGGGGCAGGCCCGCGAGCTTGCGGGTCTCCGGCTGGAAGCGGGCCGCGATGATCAGGCCGGCCGCGATGAAGCCGAGCAGGAAGATGGTGGGGAGCGCCAGACGGTAGACGTCGGTGTCCCACACGCTCGGCAGGTCGAGGCCGGTCGCGGAGTAGAAATCGAGGAACGAGGCGATGAACAGCAGCGCCGCTGCTCCGATCACCACGCCGTCGCCTCGAGTGAGGGAGCGGATGTTCACGTCTTAGGTGTCCTTCTCGGTCTCGGTCGTCTCGTGGTGCCGCGGTCGCACGTGCAGGAGCGCGGGGCGGGCGGGACCATGGTACGGAGGTTCCCCGCGGCCGAGAGGATCGGGGCGGCAGGCTGTCCCGGTGGGACTACCCGCCCAAGAAGCCGACGATGCCGTCCGCGATGCCCTGGGCGGCCTTCTGGCGCCACTCCGGACTCGTCAGCAGCGCCGCGTCCTTGGCGTCACGCATGTTGCCGCATTCGATGAACACCTTTGGCTGCGTCGAGAGATTGAGTCCGCCGAGATCGTCGCGGACGACCAATCCGGTGCCGCTGCCGAGGTAGTTGGCGGGGGCGGAGCCGGTGGTCCGGGCGAAGTTCGAGGCGATCCGCTCGCCGAGGTCACGCGACGGGCCGACGATCTTGGCGGTGTCCGCGGCGCCGCCCTTCACCTTGGCCGGGAGGATGATGTGGTAGCCGCGGTTGCCCTCGGAGACGCCGTCCGCGTGGACCGAGACCACGGCGTCGGCGCCGGCCTCGTTGCCGATGCGGGCGCGCTCGTCGATGCAGGGGCCGAAGGGGCGGTCGGCCTGGTGGGTGAGGACCACCTTCAGGCCCTTCGCCTCCAGGACGGTCCGCAGCCGGCGGGACACGTCGAGGGTGAAATCGGCTTCCATGTAGCCGGAGTTCGTGGTGGTGCCGGTGGTGTCGCACTCCTTGCGGTTGGTTCCGATGTCGACCTTCTTGTCGATCTCGGAGGTGTGCTTGAAGTTGCCGGTGTTGTGGCCGGGGTCGATGACCACGGTCTTGCCGGCGAGCGGACCCTTGGCGGGGCTCTTGGCGGGGTCATCGGCGGGGGCGGAGCTCGGGGTGGCCGCCGCGGCGTCCGTGGGGGAGGCGGCCGGCATCACGATCCGCGGCGGGCGGGCGTCGTCCGCCCCCGCCCCGGTCGTCACCTGTACGAGGACCCACCCCGCCAGGGCGGTCGGGGCGAGCACGGCGGCTCCGACGGCGAGCCCGGAGCGGCGTGCGAACCACCGCCGCTCCGGGCTGACCGAGGAGGCGGACTCGGGGGATGGGGGACTGTCGTCGTAGGGCACGTCGCGATGCTAGACCGGCCGCCGGCCGCCGGCGCGGACCGTGGGCCATCCGGGGGCGTGGTGTGGTTATCCCCTTATATTCCTGGATGTATCGAATGGTCCTGGCAGGCCGCCGACAGCCCGGCCTGCGGGTTCCCGAGCGCCCGGGGTGGTGGCGCCGGGGTGGTGGCGCCGGAGCGGCGGCCGGGCCGTCGGGGCCCGGCCGCGCCGCCCTCAGATACCGGGGGCGATGCGGCGCAGGACGCGCAGGGAATCGGTCACCGAGACCTCCTCGAAGGCGCCGGAGGCCAGGGCGCGCAGGTAGATCCGGTACGGGGCCTGGCCGCCGTCGGCCGGGTCCGGGAACACGTCGTGGATGACGAGCGTGCCCCCCTCGGCGACGTGCGGGGCCCAGCCCTCGTAGTCGCCCGTGGCGTGCTCGTCGGTGTGGCCGCCGTCGATGAAGACGAGGCCGAGCTTGCCGCCCCAGGCCGCGGCGACCTGCGGGGAGCGGCCCACGATCGCGATGACGTGGTCCTCGAGGCCCGCCCGGTGGAGGGTGCGGCGGAAGGTCGGGAGGGTGTCCATCAGCCCCACCTCCGGGTCCACCACGGTCGGGTCGTGGTACTCCCAGCCGGGCTGCTGCTCCTCGCTGCCGCGGTGGTGGTCGACCGTCATGGCGGCCACCCCGGCCTCGCGGGCTGCGTCGGCCAGCAGGATGGTGGAGCGCCCGCAGTACGTGCCGACCTCGAGGAGGGGCAGCCCCAGCGCCGCTGCCGCGGCGGCGGCCTCGTACAGGGCCAGGCCCTCGCGTACGGGCATGAACCCCTTGGCGGCCTCGAAGGCGGCGAGGGTCTCCGGCTTGGGGGTGGCCATGCGTTCCTCCGAGGGGGTGGGGCGTGTTGCGGTGGGCTTGGGCGGCCCATGGTGCCTTACCGGCTGGTAGGGCACCATGCCGGGGCCCTCCGGGGTGGGGGTGGGGTGCCGCTGCGCGGGGCCGTCTCCCCGCCCCGCCCTTTCACCGCTTCCCGGGGGCACCGCCCCCGGGCTCCCGCGCCTCAAACGCCGGCGGGGCTGGGTTTGCCGGCGGGCCCGGGACGGCGACCTACGCGGAGACCGGGACGAGGTGCGTCCGCAGGAGCATCTGCGCCGCGTGGTCCACGAGATGCCGCAGGCCCGGTACGTGGTGCTCGTCGCCGTCCAGGGTGGTGAGCAGGCGCTGCGCCTCGGCGCGGTACGCGTCGAGGTCCGCGGTGTACCGGTCGAGCACGGCCGGCGCGAGGAGGAGGCGGGTCAGCTCGGCGCGCGCGTCCTCGGAATTCCGCGCGGCGGCGCACCAGCCGAGGACTTCCTTCCGGGCCCGGGGCGTCGGGGTGTCGTCGAGGACGCACGTGAGGAGATAAGTGACCGTCCCGTTGAGGAGGTCCTCATTGCGGCCGGACAGGATGTCTTCCTGATCGTTGAACAACTGCCACAGGATGCCGAATATGTAGCCGAACTCCCGCCACAGTTCTACTCTTTCGTCACTCGCGCCCGACAATATCGCTGCCATCGCCGTGATCATCGAGAACGGCCCGCCGGATTTCCCGCGGTAGGCCTCGATCACCGAGTTCCGGGTGGCGCCGTCGGCATCTCCGTCGATGTCGGCCAGCTGCCCCTCGGTGCCCACCACCCAGCCGGTCGCGATCTCGGCCGTCAGCGCGCCCTGGACCGCCGCCGACACCGGGAGGGACCGGATGATCTGGATCGGGAGCACCGACCCGCTGAGCACCGAGGCCAGCAGCGCCTCGTTCTGGCTCAGGCTGTCGGAGGCGGTCGTGCCGTGCCCGTCGGCCAGGTCGTCGAGGTAGCAGGCCGAGGTCCACCACAGCACGTGCACGGCGGACAGCGGGACGGCCGGTCCGGGATCACCCGTCTCGATGGCGTGCACCATCATCGGGAGCACGGACAGCGGATGCCTCAGTTTTTGGTGCCGGAGGAGTCTGCTCACCGCGCTCCGGGCGGCGCTCGTACCCGAGGCCGGGGCGAGCCGTAAGAGGGCGGTCGCCAATTCCGCCTCGATGTCCAAGGACACTTGCCGGTGCAGGTCCACGTACGTAACGCAATTCACAGGCGATTTCCTTCCTGAAGTGAAATGGGGTCGGCATGAACGCCCCAGATTGGATCATTTGGTACTGAGGGGATCTAGAGCGATTTCCGGACTTGGCCGGTTTCGGTCCGCGCCGGTTCGGTGCGGGGTCCGTCACATTCGAACCACACCGTTTTCCCGGTATCCGTCGGCTCCGCACCCCAGCGGTCGGTCACTGCCTCGACCAGACGCAGCCCGCGCCCCCCGTCGGCGAGCTCCCCGCCCTCGCCGCGCGCCACGCGCACCGGGCTCGGGCAGTCGTCCGTCACCTCGACCCGCAGCCCGCCCGGCCCGCACAGGATGAGCACCGAGCAGGCCCGGCCGGGAACGTGCCGGACGACGTTCGAGACGAGCTCGGTCAGCGCCAGCTCGGCGGCGTGGGTCAGCCCGGCCAGTCCCCAACTGCCCAGGTAGATCCGCAGGATGCGCCGCATGTGCCGGGCCGAGTGCTCACTCACGGTGAAGCCCATGCGGTAGCTCTCGCCAAGTCCGGCTGCTGAATGCTCAGTTACGTGATTCACGTCACCAGGGTGGGGTGGTGTGGTTACGCTCGGCTACGGACCGAAACGAACGCCGCAAGGCGTGTACTTGGGGGTGACCGCCTCATGGTCAACATCCGCGATCTCGATCCCAGCGCGTCCCCGCTGGACTACTACGGCGCGGAACTGCGCCGGCTGCGGGAGGAGGCCAAGCTGAAACAGTGGCAGCTCGGGGACATCGTCTTCTGCACGGCCTCGCTGATCGGCCAGATCGAGACGGCGCGGAAAGTCCCGACGCGGGACTTCTCGGAACGGGTCGACGCGGCGCTGGGGACGGGAGGGGAACTCTCGCGGCTGGTGGGGCTGGTGCTGAGGAGTCAGCTGCCGCACTGGTTCCAGCCGTACGCGGAGATGGAAGCGAAAGCGGCGTACATCTACTCCTACCAAGCGCAGCTGGTGGATGGCCTGCTGCAGACGGAGGCGTATGCGCGGGCCGTGCTGGGGGTGCGGAGTGGGGAGGATCTCGATGCCAAGGTGGCCGCCCGGATGGAGCGGCAGCGCATCCTCGACCGCGCTAACCCGCCACTGATGTGGGTGGTGATGAGCGAGGCCGTGCTGTATCAGGAGATCGGTGGTCGGGAGGTCATGCGGAACCAACTCGCCCATTTGTTGGACCTGCGGAGGCGGGAGTGGGTGAAGGTGCAGATCTTGCCCTTCGAGGCCGGCGCCCATGCGGGGCTGATGGGCTCGTTCAACCTCCTGCGGTTCGAGGACGACCCGGACATTGTCTATACCGAGGACTTTGTCCAGGGCCATATGACGGCCAATCCGCAGGCTCTCAGGGAGGGTTCGCTCCGTTACGATCATTTGCAGGCCGCCGCTCTCTCCGTGGAGGACTCGGCGGCACGGATCGCCCGCGTAATGGAGGAGCGTTATGGACACCAAGCAGAACCTGACGGGCGCAAGGTGGCGTAAGTCCTCGTACAGCGGTGACACGGGTGGCCAGTGCGTCGAGTGCGCCCCCCTCGGCGCCGCCACCTGGCGCAAGGCTTCGTACAGCGGCGACACGGGTGGCGACTGCGTCGAGGTTGCCTCGCAGCCCTGTCGGATCGCCGTCCGGGACTCCAAGAACCCTGAAGGCCCCGCCTTCACCGTGAGTCCCGCCGCCTTCGCTGCGTTCGTCGGCGCCCTCTAGGAGTGGAGCAGCACATAGGGCCGTTCCGGACGGTCGCGGTGCTCGGCCAGGGCGGGATGGGCCGGGTGGTGCTGGGGGTGGGGCCGGACGGGCGGTACGTCGCGGTCAAGCAGGTGCATGCCGAGCTGGCCGAGGACGAGGGGTTCCGGGCGCGGTTCCGCCGCGAGGTGGACGCCTCGCGGCGGGTGGCCGGCGGCTACACCGCGGCCGTGATCGACGCCGACCCGGACGCGGAGACGCCGTGGCTGGCCTCGCAGTTCGTGCCGGGGCCCTCGCTGAGCCAGGCGGTGGACGCCGCCGGGCCGCTGCCCGAGGAGGCGGTGCGCCGGCTGGCCGCCGGGCTCGCGCACGCCCTGGCCGACGTACACCGGGCGGGGCTGATCCACCGGGACCTCAAGCCGTCCAACGTGCTGCTCGCGGAGGACGGCGTACGGGTCATCGACTTCGGCATCGTGCGGGCGGTCGGCGACCAGACGCGGATCACGCACGACGGCTCGCTCATCGGCTCGCCCGCGTACATGTCGCCCGAGCAGGTCCTGGGGCAGGAGCTCACCCCGGCCAGTGACGTGTTCTCGCTCGGAGCGACCCTCGTCATGGCCTGTACGGGCAAGGCGCCGTTCGCCGGGAGCTCGGTGCCGCGGATCCTGCACCAGGTCGTGCACGCCGAACCGGACCTGAGCGAGGTGCCGCCCCGCCTGCGCGAGGTCATCGCGTGGTGCCTCGCCAAGGACCCGGCCGACCGGCCGACCCCGCGCGAGCTGCTGAGCAGAGTCGGCGGGCTGACGCCGTCGGCGCGGCCGTGGCCGGAGGCGGTGAACACGCTGATCCACGACCAGCTGGTCGTGATGGGCGCGCTGCTGCGCCGGGCCACGGGTCCTGAAACGGCTCCCGAAACGGCTCCCGCAGCGGTCCCCTGGTGGCGTCGCCGCTGGCCCCGGCCGTTGATCGTGGCGGTTGCCGCGGCGGGCGTCGTGGCCGTGGCCGGGCTGACCGTGGGGCGGCCGTACCTCGTGGATACCTACCGCGACTTCATATCGGATGTCCGGTCGGCAGGGCTGGCGCAGAAGCAGGACAAGTACCCGGCGATGCCCCCGTCCTGTGAACAGGTCCGGGACAAGGTGCGCGTGCCGTCCGGTTTCGACAAACCGGACGGGTTCGGGCCGGTCGAGGAGTCCGGCTCGGCCTATGCCCGCTGCACCTGGACCAACCGGACCGGTGACGAGATGGAAGCGGAGTGGACGTTCTTCTCGACCGAGAAGGGGGCGGGCACCGGGGCCGAGCGGGCGAAGAAGCGCTTCGAGTTCTTCCACGAACCCGGCAAGACCCGGCGTGACATCGACCTCGGGTTCGCCGACGAGGGTCTGTGGGAGCCGCCTCCCAAGGACGACAGGTTTCCGAACTGCCGTCTGTACGTACGGGACGTCAACATGATGCTCCACGTCTCGGTGACGGGCCCCCGCTACCCGACCGGCAGATGTGAGGCCGTCACGCGGGGGCTCGCCGCCTCGGTCGTGGAACGGGTGGGGAAGTGATGAGACCGCTCCAGGAGTCCGATCCGGCCACGGCTGGGCCGTACCGGTTGCTCGCCGAGCTCGGCCGGGGCGGTATGGGCCGCGTGCTGCTCGGCGCCGCACCGGACGGGCGGCTCGTCGCCGTCAAGCAGGTGCACGCCCGGCTCGCCGACGACGACGGTTTCCGGGTCCGGTTCCGGCGCGAGGTCGCCGCCTCGCGGAAGGTGTCCGGCGCCTTCACGGCCGCGGTCCTGGATGCCGACGCGGACGCGGACGCGCCGTGGCTGGCCTCGGTGTTCGTGGCCGGGCCCTCGCTGGGGGCCGCGGTGGAGAGCGCCGGGGCGCTGCCCGAGGAGGCGGTGCGGAGGCTCGCCGCCGGGCTGGCGACGGCCCTCGCCGAGATCCACCGGGCGGGGCTGGTGCACCGGGACCTCAAGCCCGACAACGTGCTGCTCGCCCGGGACGGGGTGCGGGTGATCGACTTCGGGATCGCGCGGGTGGCCCGGCCCGGCGAGATCACCGAGCTGACGCGGGCCGGGACGGTGATCGGCTCGCCCGCGTTCATGTCGCCCGAGCAGGCCGAGGGCGGCGAACTGACCCCGGCGAGCGACGTGTTCTCCCTCGGGTCCGTCCTGGTGCTGGCCGCGACGGGGCGCAGTCCCTTCGCGGCGGCGACGGTGGCGCTGACCCTCTACAACGTCGTGCACACCGAACCCGATCTCCTCGGCCTCCCGCCCGGTCTGCGCGGGCTCGTCACCCGGTGCCTGGCCAAGGATCCGGCGGCCCGGCCGTCCCCGGCCGAGATCCTGGGCCTGACCGGCGCGGCCGACGGCACGCGGTGGCCGCCCGCGGTCGAACGGCTGGCCGCCGCCCAGCAGGAGGAGATCGACGGGCTGCTCCGGGACCCGGACGGCACGGCTCGCGCGCTCGGCGGCCCGGACGTGGACCCGGACGCGGCGACCGCGACCGCGGCGGCGGCGGTCCGCCCGGAGCGGGCCCACGCGCCGCGCGGCCGGCGGCCGCGCCTGCGCCCGCGGAACCTGCTGCTGGCTGCGGGCGTCCTCGTGGCGGCCTGGGCCGGGGTGACGTACGGGTTGCGCGCGCTGGAGGAGCCGCCGCAGGCGGAGGCGGACCGGTACCTGAGCGTGCCGCTCTGCACGGAGGTGGCCGGGAAGCTCCCGCTGCCGCAGCAGGAGTTGCGGCCGGCCGACGACAGCGAGTCGCCCGTGAAATCGTACATGGGCTGCAGCTGGCGGGCGGCCTTCGAGGCGGTCGCCGGCGAGGAGGAGCCGAAGCCGCACGCGTCCGTCAGCTGGTCCGTGGAGCGCAGCGGCCGCGTCCCGGGCAGCGGGGCGGAGCGCACGCGGTTCAACCTGGGCAGTGGGCGGCCCGAGACCGGTCTCGGGGCGGGGGACGGCGCGCGCTGGTCGACTCCGATGACCGCGCAGACCTGTGCGCTGGGCGTGAGCGACGGCAACCTCCTGGTGCGGGTGGCCCTCGGCGGTCCGCAGCATCCCGCCGCGACCTGCGAGAGCGAGGCGAAGGAGATCGCCCGGGCCGCGCTGGCGGCGACGCCTCGCTGAGCGCGTGCCGAGTGGAGAGATTGGGACGGGGTGGGATGGAAGACCTGGGGCCCTCGGGGCCGAAGCACGTGGGGCCGTTCGACGTGCTCGGAGTGCTGGGGCAGGGCGGCATGGGGCGGGTGCTGCTGGCGGCAGGGCCGGACGGGCGGCTCGTCGCCGTCAAGCAGGTGCTCGCGCACTACGCCGACGACGAGGGCTTCCGGGCCCGGTTCCGGCGTGAGGTCACGGCCTCGCGCAAGGTGTCCGGCGCCTACACGGCGGCGGTGATCGACGCCGACGCGGACGCCGCGACGCCCTGGCTCGCCTCGGTGTTCGTGGCCGGGCCGTCCATGGGCGCCGTCGTCGGGGCGGTCGGGGTGCTGCCGGAGGACGTCGTACGGCGCCTCGCGGCCGGGTTGGCGTCCGCCCTGGCGGAGATCCACCGGGCCGGGCTGGTGCACCGGGACCTCAAGCCCGACAACGTGCTGCTGGCCGAGGACGGCGTACGGGTCATCGACCTGGGCATCGCGCGGACGACGGAGCCCGGCGCCGAGGGCGACACCGGGCTGACGCGGACCGGCTGGGTCGTCGGCTCGCCCTCGTATATGTCGCCCGAGCAGGCCGAGGGCAAGCCGCTCACCCCGGCCAGCGACGTGTTCTCGCTCGGCTCGGTGCTGGCCATGGCGGCGACCGGCCGCAGTCCGTTCGCCGGACCCTCCGCCCTCAAGACGCTCTACGACGTGGTGCACGCCGAGCCCGACCTGAGCGCCGTTCCGCCGGGGCTGCGCGAGGTCGTCGCGAGCTGCCTGGCCAAGGACCCGGCCGCCCGGCCGTGCCCGGCGCGGTTGCGCGAGCTGATCGGTCCGGTGGCACCTGCGGGCCGGCAGTGGCCCTCCGCCGTGTACGGGATGATCGCCGCGCAGCGGGCGGACATCGACCGGCTGCTCGACGGCCAGGGCCGCGGCCACCCTGACGGCGACGGCCCCGCCGAGCCCTCGGCGCCGCCCGTCCCGGCCCCCGTACCCCGACCCGCACCCGAGCCGCAGAGGGGTCAGGCGATTGCGGACACGAAGGAGCCCCCGCCGCGCGTCCCGCGGATCCCGTCCGTCCCGCCCACACCGGCCGTCCCCCCGGACACCCCCCGCTCCCGCAGCCCGTGGCGCGCTCCGCGCCGGATCGCGGCCCTGGCGGCGGCCGGTGTCCTCCTCGTGGCCGGTACCGGGGTCGCGCTGTACGTACGGGACCGGGTCACGGCCCCCGTCGCCTACACGGCCGTCCCGACCTGCCAGGCGGCGGCACGAGGGAACCTGCCCCTGGCGTCCGCGCGGCCGTCCGACTTCAAGGAGTACGAATCGAGCACCGGCGTGCAGGTGGAGTGCACCTGGGACGGGCTCATGACCGCCGCGTCGCCGGCCGGGCTGGTCCGGTGGGACCTGAGCCTCGGCGGGGACGCGGATGTCAACGCGCGTACCCAGAAGGGGCGTTTCCAAGTGGCGGCGGCCGGTCAGCGCGAGGCGCCCCGCCTCGGGTTCGGCGCCGAGGCCTACTGGGGCGCCCCCAGTGCCGACCGGACTTGTGTCCTTGCCGTGCGCGAGGGCAACCTCTCCGTCTGGGTGGGCCTCTACGCGAAGCCGTACCCCAAGGGCAACTGCGAGACGAAGGCGAAGGAGGTGGCCCGCGCCGCGCTGAAGGCCGCGACCCGCTGATCCGGCACTGCCGGAGAACACCGCCGAAGAACACCGTTGTCTGACCTTCCGTCAGAATGGAACGTGTTCTAATCTGCCGCGCATGGGCATCGGAATCACTGGGGAACAGCGGGAGTTGGCCGGGGCCGTACGCGGCTGGGTGGCGCGGGCCGTGCCGCCCGAGGAGGTGCGCAAGCTGCTCGACACCCCGCCGCAGACCGGGGTGCGGCCCGCCTACTGGGACGCGATGGCCGCGCAGGGGCTGCTCGAGCCGCACCTGGAGGGCGGCACCCTGCTCGACCTGGCCGTCGTCGTCGAGGAGGCCGCCCGGGCCGCGCTGCCCGGGGCGTTCCTGCCGAGCGCGCTGGCCTCCGTACTGCTCGACCGGGCCGGGTCCGAACCCCTCGGCGGGCGGGTCGGCGCGGTCGCCCTCGGCCCGGGGACCCTGACCGCCGTCGCCGTCGAGGGCGGCGGGTACCTGCTCGACGGCGGCGCACCCCCCGTGCTCGGCGCCGGGGAGGCCGACCTCGTCCTGCTCGCCGCCGAGGCCGCGCACGGCACGTGCTGGTTCGCCGTGGACGCCGCCGCACTGGACATCCGTACGCACGAGAGCGCCGACCCGACCCGGCCCACCGCCGAGGTGCGGGCCCGCGCCGTCACCGTGCCGCCCGGCCGCCTCCTCGGCCTGGACGCGGCCCTGGTCCGTGACCTGGCCTGCGCCCTGTTCGCCGCCGACGCCTGCGGCACCGCCGCCTGGGCGGTGCACACCGCCGCCGAGTATGCCAAGGTGCGCGAGCAGTTCGGCCGGCCCATCGGGCAGTTCCAGGGCGTCAAGCACCTGTGCGCCGACATGCTGGTACGCCTCGAACAGGCCCGCGCCCTGGCCTGGGACGCCGCCCAGGTGATGGACGGGCCGGCCCCGGTGCGCTCGCTCGTCGCCGCACTGGCCGCCGGGAGCGCGCTCGACGCCTCCTACTCCTGCGCCAAGGACTGCATCCAGGTCCTCGGCGGGATCGGCTTCACCTGGGAGCACGACGCGCACGTCCACCTCCGCCGGGCCGTCGTCGCCCGCCAGCTCCTGGGGCCCGGCGACGGGCACCGCGTACGGGCCGTCCGGCTGGCGGCGGCCGGAGCCCGGCGCGAGCTGCGCCTGGAACTGCCCGCGGAGGCGGAGACCCACCGCGCGAAGGCCCGTACCGCCATCGAGGACGCGCGCGGACTCGACCCGGCGGCCGCCCGGCGGATCCTGGCCCCCACCGGGTACGCGGCCCCGTACCTGCCGCCGCCCTACGGGCTCGGCGCCGGGGCCGTCGAGCAGCTCGTCGTCCAGCAGGAACTGCGCGCGGCCGGGGTCGGGCTCGCCGACCTCGGGATCGCCACCTGGGTCGTGCCCTCGCTGCTCGCCTACGGGACCGACGCGCAGCGGGAGCGGTACCTGCCGGCGACCCTGCGCGGGGACGTCAGCTGGTGCCAGCTGTTCTCCGAGCCGGGGGCGGGCTCGGACCTGGCCTCGCTGCGGACCAGGGCGGAGCGGACGGCGGACGGCTCCTGGAAGGTGAACGGCCAGAAGGTGTGGACGAGTTCCGCGCACAGCGCCGACTTCGGGATCCTGCTGGCCCGGACCGACCCGGCCGCCCCCAAGCACAAGGGGCTCGGCTACTTCGTGGTCGACATGAAGAACACCCCGGGGATCGACGTGCGCCCGCTCAAGGAGATCACCGGCGAGGCACTCTTCAACGAGGTCTGGTTCGACGACGTCGTGCTGCCCGCGGACGCCCTCGTCGGCGCCCCCGACGGCGGGTGGAAGGTCGCCCGCAACACGCTCGGCAACGAGCGGGTTCACATGGCCGACCAGATGACCTTCGACACCGGGCTGGAGGCGCTGATCGCCCGCTCGGCGGAACTCGACGGTGCGTACCGGGCGCGGATCGGGGCGCTCACCGCCGAGGCGCACGCCCTGGCCTGCATCGGGCTGCGCACCACGCTCCAGCAGGTGTCGGGGCTGGAGCCGGGCGCGGGTGCGTCCGTACGCAAGCTCGTCCAGACCCCGCACCAGCAGCGGACCGCCGAGCTCGCGCTCGAACTGCTGGGCCCGGCGGGCGCGGTACGGGAGGGGGCGGGGGAGCGGGCGGTGCACGGGATGCTCATGTCCCGCTGCCTGACCATCGCCGGGGGCACCACGCAGGTCCAGCTCAACGTCGTCGCCGAGCGCATCCTCGGCCTCCCCAGGGACTGAAGGGCAGCAGGGACATGAAGTCGTACATCGTGGGCGTCGGCATGACGAAGTTCGAGAAGCCGGAGTCGAGGGACTGGCAGTACTGGGACATGGCGAAGGAGGCCGGGACCGCTGCGCTGGCGGACGCGGGGATCCCGTACGAGGAGGTCGAGCAGGTGCCGGTGGGGTACTGCTTCCAGGCCTCCACGGCCGGACAGCGGGCCGCGTACGAGCTGGGGCTGAGCGGGGTCCCGGTCTACAACGTGAACAACAACTGCGCGACGGGGTCGACGGCGCTGATGATGGCGCGGCAGTTCGTGCAGGGCGGGATCAGCGACTGCGTGCTGGCGCTGGGCTTCGAGAAGATGAAGCGGGGCGCGCTGGGGGGCGGGGCGGACGGGGGTGCCCGCGGCGGAGCCGCTGATGATTCCTTCAAGACCTCGCCGGTGGCCCGGCACTACGGGATCATGGCCGCCGGGCACGGCTTCGAGATGTCGCCGCCGACCGCGCAGATCTTCGGGAACGCGGCGCGCGAGCACATGGAGCGCTACGGGACCACGGCCGCGCAGCTGGCGGCGGTGGGGGCGAAGAACCACCGGCACTCGGCGAACAATCCGAACGCGCAGTTCCAGGACGTGTACACGGTGGAGGAGATCCTGGCGGCGAAGCCGATCCACGAGCCGCTGACGAAGCTGCAGTGCTCGCCGACGTCGGACGGGGCGGCGGCGGCGGTGGTGGTGTCGGAGCGGTTCGTGGTCCGGCACGGCCTGCACGACAGGGCGGTGGAGATCGTCGCGCAGGCGATGACGACGGACACGGAGGCGTCGTTCGCCTCGGGCTCGTGCATCGACGTGGTGGGCAAGCCGATGACGGCGGCGGCGGGGCGGCAGGTGTTCTCCTCCTCGGGACTCGGCATCGAGGACGTGGACGTGATCGAGCTGCACGACTGCTTCTCGATCAACGAGCTGCTGACGTACGAGGCGCTGGGGATGTGCGAGGAGGGCGCCGCCGGGAAGCTGGTGGAGAGCGGGGCGACGACGTACGGCGGGCGGTGGGTGGTCAACCCCTCCGGGGGCCTGATCTCGAAGGGCCATCCACTGGGCGCCACCGGTCTGGCGCAGGCCGCGGAACTGGTCTGGCAGCTCCGCGGCACCGCCGGCCCGCGCCAGGTCGAGGGCGCCCGGGTGGGCCTGGCCCACAACATCGGGCTGGGCGGCGCGGCGGTGGTGACCCTGCTGCGCCGGGGCTGACCCCTTCCGCGGCTCCGGGGGCGGAGGGATAGGCTCCGCCCCCGTGAGCGACATACGCGAAACGTCCTTCAGCATCACCGGCAACGTGACCCGGGACGAGTACAACGAGGCCGCCAAGGCCGCCGGGCTGTTCCGGAGGGGGCGGGCGGTGGCCGCTCTCGGCACGGTCCTCCTGGCCGCGGCGAGCGTGTCGCCGTCCCCGGACGGCCTGACCGTGCACCCCGTCTCCCTCGGCATCGCGGTGGCGTACGGCCTGGTCGTGCTGCTGGTCCTGCCGCGGCTGACGGTGGCCCTGGGCTTCCGCTCCGGCCGGTCCGCCGAGCAGAAGCGGGCCGTGGTGGACCAGGAGGGCATCACGGCGTTCCACGGCGGGGAGTCGCTGCAGCTCGCGTGGGACGAGGTCCGCTGGTACCACGAGACGCCGCGGCTGCACGTGTTCGTGGGCCGCTCACGCCGCCGGACCTGCCTCCTGGTGCTGCCCAAGCGCCTGTTCACGGTCCCGGGCGAGAGCGACCTCCTCGCCGCCCTCGCCCACTCGCGCGCAGGCGACCGCTCCTAGGTCGTGTCGTCAAAGTCCCGTCTGGCTGGCGGGGGCTGGCACGCACGCTCGCCGCGTTGTCGTCGGTCAACGACGCTCCGCGTCGCTTCCCTCCTCCGCCTTGCGATCGCACGCACCAGCCCCCGCCAGCCCCGCCCTTCCGGGCGGCCGACGCTACTTTGACGACACTCCCTAGCGCCCCGGCCCGCCCCTGCCCGGTCAGAGCTTTTCGACGTCCTTGTGCACCACGTCGGAGCCGGGGTGGTCGGCGGTCAGGCGCACCTTGAGCGGGTGGCCGGCCGGCGCCTTGATGATCCGGTCGGGGTTCTCCTCCAGGCCGATGCCGTGGCAGGAGGGCTCGCTGGTCAGGTTGGACCAGCCGTTCGGGTCGTGCGGGTCGTTCCACGACACCCAGGCGCAGTCGCGCTCGCCGCTGGTGATGCTGACCGAGATGATCCTGACCGAGTTCACCGCGCCGTCGACGCGTTCGTAGAGCACCGTCCCGGTGTTGTGGTGGAGGCCGGTGCCGGCCTCCAGGGGGACCGTGAGGACCGGGCCGGCCGGGGTGTCGGCAGCGGCCGGAGCCGTTCCTCCGGCGAGTGTGGCGGCCACCAGGACGACGGTGGCGGGCAGGGCGGATACGCGCATGATTCCGTCTCCACGAAGCTAGGTTGAGGGAGCCTCATCCTGGTCCAGTACGTGGACCGGCGCTGCGGCGGAATCCGTCAATTCGGTGGCCGGGATCGACCGCCCCGCCCGCCCGCGCTAAGGCTCGAGCGTCGGGTCGGTGACCGCCTCGCCCGTCACGGCGCGGCGGACGGCGTCGGCCAGCGCTCCGGGAGGGCCGTCCCGCAGCACCACCCCCGCCGCCCCCGAGGCGAGCGCCCCCTCGACCAGGCCCGGCCGGGCCGACCCGGCCAGCAGCAGCACCCGGCACTCCGGGGCCTCGCCGCACACCGCCGCCACCTCCGCGAGCACGTCAGGCCGGTCCGCGTCCACCAGCGCCACCGCCGGGCGGGCCGTCAGCGCCGCCGCGCCCACGTCCGCACCGGACGCGACCAGGGCGACCACATCGAGGTCCGGCTCCAGCCCGAGCAGGACCGCCAGAGCGCCGGCCGACGTGCCCGGCCCCTCCGCCAGCAGGACCCGCAGCGACCTCGTCGTGCGGAAATTCCGGGGCATCTCGTCCACCCCGTCACCCTAAGCGGCCTCCCCGAGGCTCCGGCAACACGCCCCGCCGAACGTCATCCTGACGTGGAGTCAGGAGTCTTCCCAACTGCTGGGGCGTGCGTTATACATTCCTTCACCGGCTCGACCTAGAACGCGTTCTAGAAGACGGCCGGTCCCGCAAACGACCTCGGTGCGGCCGACGGTGCGGACGACCGCACCGAGGTCTTCCATGCAGAAACAACGGGAACCGAAACAAGGAGCAGCATCCTCAATGCCGATCGATGCCGCCAGGGCCCTCGCCGCAGACCCCCGCCAGGGGGACATCGCCTGGGACCACAAGGACATCCAGCTCTACCACCTCGGCCTCGGCGCGGGCATCCCTGCCACCGACCCCGACGAGCTGCGCTACACCCTCGAGTCCAGACTTCACGTACTCCCCAGCTTCGCGACCGTCGCCGGTGCCGGGATGGCCATGATGGGCGGCCTCGCCGCCCCCGGGATCGAGGTCAACCTCGCCAACGTCCTGCACGGCGGCCAGTCCATCGAGCTGCACCGGCCCATCCCCGTCAAGGGCAGCGCCACCTCCTCCGCCAAGGTCGCCGCCCTCTACGACAAGGGCAAGGCCGCGGTGATCGTGCTGCGCACCGAAGTCGCGGACGCCGACGGGCCGCTGTGGACGAGCGACGCCCAGATCTTCGTACGGGGAGAAGGCGGGTTCGGCGGCGACCGCGGACCCTCCGTCAAGACCGAAATGCCCGAGCGGGCGCCCGACCGGGTCGAGGAGCGGCACATCCGCGAGGAGCAGGCGCTCCTGTACCGGCTCTCCGGCGACTGGAACCCGCTGCACGCCGACCCCGAGTTCGCCAAGCTGGCCGGCTTCGACCGGCCGATCCTGCACGGCCTGTGCTCGTACGGGATGACCCTCAAGGCCGTCGTCGACACGGCGCTCGGCGGGGACGTCTCGCGGGTCCGCGCCTACCGCACGCGCTTCGCCGGGGTCGTCTTCCCGGGCGAGACCCTGCGCATCCGGATGTGGGAGGAGCCCGGGCAGGTCCGGGTCTCGGTGACCGCCGTCGAACGGGACGACGCGCCGGTCCTCGCCGACACCGTCGTCGAACACGCGTAACGCCCGACCACGAAGGAGCCGCACCGTGCGCGCAGCACTGCAGAGCGAGATAGGCCAGGACAAGCTCGAGGTCGTCGACGACATGGAGACCGCGGGCTTCGGCCCCGGCAAGGTCCGGATCCGCATCAAGGCCACCGGCCTGTGCCACTCGGACCTCTCCGCGATGAGCGGCGTGCTGCCGCAGCCCGCCCCCTTCATACCCGGCCACGAGGGCTCGGGCGAGATCGTCGACGTCGGCGACGGGGTCACCACCCACGCCATCGGCGACCGGGTCCTCGTCTGCTGGCTGCCGCCGTGCGGGCACTGTCCCGCCTGCAAGCGCGGCCAGGGCCACCTGTGCCTGGAGTCCTTCGCGAACGTGGCCACGCCCAACTTCCGCCGCACGGGCGGCGGGGACATCTTCGGCTTCGCCGGCACCGGCACCTTCGCCGAGGAGATGGTGGTGCCCGCCGCGTGCGCCGTACCGATCCCCGACGACCTGCCGTACGACATCGCCGCACTGATCGGCTGCGGGGTGACCACCGGCCTCGGCGCGGCCATCAACACCGCCAAGGTGGAGGCCGGGTCCTCGGTCGCCGTCATCGGCTGCGGCGGCGTCGGCATCTCCGTCATCCAGGGCGCCAAGGTGCAGGGCGCGGCGCAGATCGTCGCCGTGGACCCGGTGGCCTCGCGGCGCGAGGCGGCGCTGCGCTTCGGTGCGACCGAGGGGGTCGCGCCGGAGGCCTTCGCCGACGCCAGGAACCGGATCACGGCCGGCGAGGGCTTCGACTACGTCTTCGAGGTCGTCGGCAAGTCCGCGACCACGCAGACCGCGTACGAGATGACCCGGCGCGGCGGCTCCGTCGTCGTGGTCGGCGCGGGCGCGCTCGACGACAACTACTCGATCAACATGTTCTCGCTGTTCTTCGACGAGAAGAAGATCCTGCCGTCGATGTACGGGGGTGGGGACGTGCTCCGCTCGTACGAGCGCACCATCGCGCTGTGGCGGGCGGGCCGGGTGGACCTGGCGGGCCTGATCACCCACCGGGTGCACCTCGCCGAGATCAACGACGCCCTCGACCAGATGCGTACGGGTGTCGCCCTGCGCACCTGCATCGAACTCTGAGAGGAATCCGCCAGATGTCACTGCCACTTGAGGGGCTCTGCGCCCTCGTCACCGGCGCCGGCCGCGGGCTCGGCCGGGCCGAGGCGATCGAGCTCGCGCGGCTCGGCGCGAGCGTGGTCGTCAACGACTTCGGCCAGAGCGGACGCGACGGCTCCGGGGAGGCCTCGGCCGCCCCGGCGGAGGAGGTGGCCGCCGAGATCCGCGCCGCGGGCGGGCAGGCGGTGGCGCACCTCGGCGACGTGGCCGACTTCGAGCAGGCGCGCGAGCTGGTCGAGCTGGCGGTGGACAGCTTCGGGAAGCTCGACGTCCTGGTCAACAACGCGGGCATCCTGCGCGACCGGATGATCTTCTCCATGTCGGAGGAGGAGTGGGACTCGGTCATCCGGGTCCACCTCAAGGGCCACTTCAACACCACGCACTTCGCCTCCGTGCACTGGCGCGAACGCTCGAAGGCGGCGGGCGGGCCGGTCTACGGCCGGATCATCAACACCTCCTCCGAGGCCTTCCTCGGCGGCTCGGCCGGCCAGCCGAACTACGCGGCGGCCAAGGGCGGCATCGTGGGCCTGACGACCTCGACCGCCCTGGCCCTCGCCAAGTACGGGGTGACGGCCAACGCCATCTGCCCGCGCGCCCGGACCCGGATGACGGAGGACGTGTTCGCGGGCTTCCAGGTCCCGGAGGAGGGCAAGCTCGATCCGCTGGCCCCCGAGCACGTCTCCCCGCTGGTCGGCTACCTGGCCTCGCCGGCCTCGGCGAGGGCCAACGGGCAGCTGTTCGTCGTGCACGGCGGGATCGTGGTCGTGATGGACCGCCCGAAGGTGGCCGCGAAGTTCGACACGGGCAAGGAGGCCTTCTCCTACGAGGAGCTGGACGAACTGCTCACCCCGCACTACGACTCCCGCCCGGCGAACGAGACGTTCGCCGCGGTGGAGGTCCTGGGCCTCAAGCACGGCTAAGCGGGGCGGAGGGCGCGCTTGTAGTACCGCCACGGGAACCACCCCACGCCGACCGGAATCCAGCCCTCCGATTCCATCCGCCGGTGTCGCGCGAGGGAGGGGAGCGTCACCCGGCAGTGCTCCCAGGGGTGGCCGGACGCCTCCACCTCGTGGAAGAAGGGGCCGTAGCCGACCAGGTGCCAGCCGTCACGGCCGGCCTCCTCCAGGGCGGCCATCTCGTTGAACGCGGTCAACCCGCCGAGGGTGCGGCGCTTCGGGGCGTCCGGCCCCCCGACGGGCGGCGCCGACTGGCCGGCGCCCGCGGCCTTGGCCGCGAAGCGCTGCTGGGCGGCCTGCCGGCTCACTCCCAGGACGCGGCCCACCGTGTCCCAGCTGTGGCCGGCGGCCCTGGCGCCCTGGACGGCCTCGCGCAGCAGCCGGCTCGCCTCCTCGGCTCCGACGCGCGAGGCGTCCACCAGGCGCAGGTAACCGTGTGCGTCGTGCTCGAGCGAGTCGGCCAGTCCCTCGGGCGCGCCGAGGACGGCTGCGGCGATCCCTTCCCGGATCCGGGCGGTCTCCACCGGGTGGAGCAGCGGTTCGTTGCTCATCGGCGCAGTCCGGCGAGGGGTTCGAGGGCGTCGAGGACTTCCTCGTCGCGGCGCACCTGCTCGGCGTCGCGGGCCGCCGCTCGGGCGGACAGGCCGGCCGTGCAGGCGATGAGCGCGAGGCCCGCGGCGGTCAGGGCGGCGGTGGCGGAGGCGCCGAACCGGTCGCCGAACATGACCGTCGTGGCCGGCAGGCTCACGGCGAGCGGCAGTGCGACAGCCATGGACGCGGTGGCGGGAAAGGCGACCCGGTGCCGGGCCTTCGAATTCAAGATCGACATGCGTCAAGGAAACCTTGACAGGCTCGAGTTGTCAAGAATTCCTTGACGGTCGGCTGCGCGAGAATGGCCTGATGACCAGCAGTGACGAGGGCGCCGAGCAGCCCTGGAACCCCCGACGGCAGCGCAGCGCCAACGAGCGGCTGCTGTGGGACCGGCTGCGGTCCGGCGGGGCCGCCTCGCGGGCGCAGCTCGCGCGCGAGACGGGGCTGTCCAAGCCCACCGTCTCCAGCGCGCTCGCCGCCCTCGAACAGGCCGGCCTGGTCCGGGAGGCCGGTACGCACGCACCCGAGCGGGGCCGGATCGCCGTGCTGTACGCCCCCGATCCGACGGCCGGTTACGCCCTCGGGCTCGACATCGGCCGGAGCTGGCTGCGCGTCGCGCTGGCCGACCTCGACGGCACCGTCGTCGCCCGCTCCGACGTCCGCAACCAGGCCCGCACCGCGAACAGCATGGCCGACCTCGCGGTGTCCGCCGCCCGCGGGCTCGTCGCCGACTCCGCACTGGACCCGGGCAAGGTCACCCAGGCCGTCGTCGGCACGCCCGGCGTCTACGACGAGGACGAGCGCCGGGTCCGGTACGCCCAGCAACTGCCCGGCTGGGGCCGCCCGGGGCTGCTCGACCGGATCCGCGACGGGCTCGGCCTGCCCGTCGCCGTCCAGAACGACGCCAACCTCGCGGCGCTCGGCGAGTACACGTACGGCGTCGGCGCGGGCAGCCGGCTCTTCGTCTACGTCATGATCGGGACCGGCCTCGGCATGGGCATCGTCAACGAGGGCCGGCTGTTCACGGGGGCGCACGGTGGGGCCGGCGAGATCGGCTTCCTGCCGTGGGCGGGCCGCCGGGAGCCGGAGCCCGGGGCCGACAGCATGGAGGACGCCGTCTCGGCCGAGGCCGTGGTCCAGACGGCCCGCGCCCACGGGATGACCGGGCCCCTCACCGCCAAGGACGTCTTCGACGCCGCCCGGGCGGGAGACGCGGCCGCCGCCCGGGCGGTGGAACTCGAGGGGGAACGCCTCGCCCACACCGTCGCGGCGGTATCCGCAGTCCTCGACCCCGACCTCGTCGTCCTCGGCGGCGGGGTCGGCCACAACGCCGACCTGCTGCTGCGCACGGTCAGGCAGACGCTGCGCACCCTCACCCCGCTGCGGCCGAAGGTGGCGCCCAGCGGCCTGGGGGAGGACGCGGTCCTGCTGGGCGCGGTGGCCACGGCGCTCGACGCGGCCCGCGACCTGGCCTTCGAAGGCCGCTGAGCGTTCGGAAAGCCCCTGAGCCTTCGGAGGGAGGGCGCCGAGCCCCGGAAGGCCGCGGGCCTGTGGCGCTCCGTTACAGCGGAGCCGTTACAGCGGAGCCTGCTGCAGCGGTACGGGCCGCGCCGCCGCCGGCGGGTCCAGCCTGACCGGGGGCGGCGGGGCCACCGGCAGGGTCAGGCTCGTGATCCCGCACAGGACCTCGGGGGTGGCGTACGGGAGGTGCAGACGGCCCTCCCGGCTCCACAGCCCCGTGCCGAGCCAGCCGTAGGGCGCCCCCAGGCGGAAGACGTGCCGGTCGGCGGGCCGCCACAGCCCGATCCCGCCGTCCTCCAGCCGGAGCGCGACCCCGCAGGTCTCCGGCATCAGGGCCTGGCCCGGCTGCACCGCGAACGGGGTGCCCGCCTCCCCGCGCAGGCACTCCGGGAAGCGCACCGGGAGGGAGCTGCCCAACACCCCCCAGCCCAGGCGCGGTTCGCCCGGGGCGTCCGAGCGGATCAGCAGCAGCCCGCTGTCCGGGTCGGCCAGCAGCAGCCGGTCGTCGCTGTGCTCCGCGATCTGGAGCAGCGGGGACGTCTCGCCGCCGCGGCCCAGGTCCACCGCGACGGCCTTGGTGGTGCCGTCCAGCTCGCGGTCCAGCGCCAGCATCCGGCCGCTCCGGTCGAGCCAGACGCCGCCGGAGCACCGGCCCGGGATCCGGGCGACCGGCCCGAAGGCGCCCCCGGTCACCTGCCAGACCGTGGTCCCGGCGTCCGAGGCGGCCAGGGCGAAGGCGCCGCATCCGTCCGGCGACGGCGGCAGCAGGGACACCCGTACGCCGTCGTGCCCGGGCTCCACCGAGCCCAGCGGGAGCTCCCCGGTCCGCGGCCCGGCCGCGGCGCCGCCCGTCGGGTACAGCAGCGCGAAGGCGTGCCGCTGCGCGACCCGACGGTGGATCAGCACCCGCCCGTCGGCCAGCGCCAGCACCTCGCTGTCGGCCTCCTCGGGCTGCGCGAGCGGCAGCGGCACCGCGTAGGGCTCGGGCCCGGCCAGCGTCCAGCGCTCGGGGTAGCGGGCCTCGCCGTCCCCGGCGAGCCGGGCCGCGTACGACCCGTCCGCGGCGATGGTGAACGGGGCCGTCGTCGTGATCTCGATGGCACAGACAGTCATCCGAGGGTCACCTCCGGTGAGGAAGCTAGTTTTCGCACGTCGACCCGAACAGCACGACCTCACCCGCTTCACACATACGGGTGGCCGCCCGGCGGTTCGGCTGAGGTGGCGGGGGCGGTTGTGCTGTGCGGTACCGGGGCGTTCGGGGTGGCCGAGTCGGTCAGGTTCACCCGGCCGACCTCGCGGCCCTCGTGCTCCCGTGCTCCCGTACTCCCGGAGCAGACGTACGAGGTCCCGGGCGGCCGGGACCCCGTACGGACTCTGCCGCTCCCGTACGGACGGTAGCCTTGGCCTGTGCCACGTCTCTCTGAAGTCATCGCCGCGCTGGACGCTCTCTGGCCCCCCTCGCGGGCCGAGCAGTGGGACGCCGTCGGAACCGTCTGCGGCGATCCCGACGCCGAGGTCTCCCGGGTCCTGTTCGCCGTCGACCCCGTGCAGGAGATCGTCGACGAGGCCGTGAAGCTGGGCGCCGACCTGGTCGTCACCCACCACCCCCTCTACCTGCGCGGCACCACCACCGTAGAAGCCGGAACCTTCAAGGGCCGCGTCGTGCACACGCTGATCAAGAACGACATCGCGCTGCACGTCGCCCACACCAACGCGGACACCGCCGACCCCGGCGTCTCCGACGCCCTCGCCGGCGCCCTCGACCTGCGGATCACCGGCCCGCTGGTCCCCGATCCGAGCGACCCCGAGGGCCGCCGCGGACTCGGCCGGATCTGCGAGCTGGACCACCCCGAGACCCTGCGCGAGTTCGCCGCCCGCGCCGCCGCCCGGCTGCCGCAGACCGCGCAGGGCATCCGCGTCGCCGGCGACCCCGACATGCCCGTCCGCACCGTCGCCGTCAGCGGCGGCTCCGGCGACGGCAACTTCGCGGCCGTCCGCGCCGCCGGCGTGGACGTCTACCTCACCGCCGACCTGCGCCACCACCCCGTGTCCGAGGCCCGCGAGCAGAGCCCGCTAGCCCTCGTCGACGCCGCGCACTGGGCCACCGAGTGGCCCTGGTGCGAGCAGGCGGCAGCGCAGCTCGACGCGATCTCCGAGCGCCACGGCTGGGGTCTGCGCACCCACGTCTCGCGCACGGTCACCGACCCGTGGACGGTGCACGCGCCGTCCGTCACACCCCCTTCTATCTCTGGAGCCCCCAACTGAACGCCGAGCCCG
Organism: Streptomyces sp. NPDC032745; assembly: GCF_055579465.1. Lineage (NCBI taxonomy): Bacteria > Bacillati > Actinomycetota > Actinomycetes > Kitasatosporales > Streptomycetaceae > Streptomyces > Streptomyces sp. NPDC032745. Next base: position 40,555 of record NZ_JBVING010000029.1, read on the forward strand.
CCGACCAGATCCGACTTCTCGACGTCCAGGCCCTGGACGTCCGGCTGTCTCAGCTCGCCCACAAGCTCAAGTCGCTGCCGGAGCACACCGAGGTCGAGTCCCTGAGCAAGGACCTGACGCAGCAGCGCGACCTGCTCGTGGCGGCCCAGACGCAGGCGAGCGACGCCGCCCGCGAGCAGACCAAGGCGGAGCAGGACGTCGACCAGGTGCGCCAGCGCGCGGCCCGCGACCAGCAGCGGCTCGACTCCGGCGCCGGCATCTCGGCCCGCGACCTGGCGAACCTGCAGAGCGAGGTCGTCTCCCTCGCCAAGCGCCAGGCCGACCTGGAGGACGTCGTCCTCGAGGTGATGGAGCGCCTGGAGGGCGCGCAGGAGCGGGTCACCGAGCTCACCGAGCGGGTCTCCGCCCTCGAGGCCAAGCTGACGGACGCCACCGCCCGCCGTGACGCGGCGACCGGCGAGCTCGACGCCGAGGCCGCGAAGGTCACCAAGGACCGCGAGGTCATCGTCGCCTCGATGCCGGCCGACCTGATGGCCCTGTACGAGAAGATCCGCGTCAAGCAGGGCGGCGTCGGCGCAGCCCGCCTCTACCAGCGCCGCTGCGAGGGCTGCCGCCTGGAGCTCGACATGGCCGAGGTCAACGAGATCAAGGCCGCGGCCCGCGACCAGGTCGTACGCCACGAGAACTGCGGCCGCATCCTGGTCCGTACGGCCGACTCGGGCATCTGATGCCGCAGTTTGTCGTGGAGGCCGACGGCGGCTCCCGGGGCAACCCGGGGCCCGCCGGCTACGGCGCGGTCGTCCTCGACCCGGCGACGGGCGAGACGCTGGCCGAGCGCGCCGAGTACATCGGCGTCGCGACGAACAACGTGGCCGAGTACAAGGGGCTGATCGCCGGTCTCAAGGCCGCCCGCGAGCTGGCCCCGGACGCCGTGGTCCGGGTCCGCATGGACTCCAAGCTGGTCGTCGAGCAGATGTCGGGCCGCTGGAAGATCAAGCACCCGGACATGAAGCCCCTCGCGGCGGAGGCGGCGACGATCCTGCCCCGTGCGCAGGTCACGTACGAGTGGATCCCGCGCGAGCGGAACAAGCACGCGGACCGGCTCGCCAACGAGGCGATGGACGCGGGCAAGCGAGGCGCGCAGTGGGAGCCGGCGGCTTCCTCGGCGGCCCTGGACAGCTCGGCGGCCCGCGCCCTGGCCACCCCGCAAGGCCCTCCGGGGGATGCGGCGAAGGGAGCGGCGGCGGTCCGCGCGGCCCTGGCATCCGCCTCCGGCGGGAGCGCCGGGGCCGGTACGGCCGAGGTCGCGGACCCGCGCACAGGCCGCGCCGAAGCGGGCGGCGCCGACGCCCTGTCCCGGGAAGCCGTGGCGCTCGCGCCCGGCCGGGCCCCCGCGCCCGGCGCCACGGCCCCGGGACACGTCCCCGCCCCGGCGGCCACCCCGGCCCAGGCCCCGACCGCCACGCCGGGCTGGGGCCCCGACATGGGGACCCCGGCGACCTTCGTACTGCTGCGCCACGGCGAGACGGCCCTCACCCCGCAGAAGCGCTTCTCCGGCAGCGGCGGCGCCGACCCGGAACTGTCCCCGGCCGGCCGCCGCCAGGCTTCGGCGGTGGCCGAGGCGCTGGCCGCGCGCGGCACCGTCCAGACGGTCGTCAGCTCCCCGCTGCGCCGCTGCCGGGAGACCGCGCAGGCCGTCGCGGACCGCCTCGGGCTGGAGGTCACCGTCGAGGAGGGCCTGCGCGAGGTGGACTTCGGCGCCTGGGAGGGCCTGACCTTCGCCGAGGTGCAGGAGCGCTTCCCGGACGACCTCCAGGCCTGGCTGGACTCCCCGAGGGCGGCCCCGACGGGCGGCGGCGAGAGCTTCGCGGCCGCCACCCGCCGGATCTCGGCGACCCGGGACCGGCTGCTGGCCGCGCATGCGGGCCGCACGGTGCTGCTGGTCACGCACGTGACCCCGGTCAAGATGCTGGTGCGCCTCGCGCTCGGCGCCCCGCCGGAGTCGCTGTTCCGGATGGAGCTCTCCGCAGCCTCCCTCTCGGCGGTGGCCTACTACGCCGACGGCAACGCCTCGGTCCGCCTGCTCAACGACACGTCCCACCTGCGGTAGGCCTCGCCGGCCGGAACGCAGCAGTCACGGAAGCGGCGAGGCCCGCCGCACCGGTGCCGGCCGACTGCTGCGGGAGCGTGTGCGTGGCGGCGTAGAAGCTTTCCGTCTGTCCGTAGGCGTTGACGACACGGACGTCGGGC
>NZ_JBVING010000030.1:0-27732 GCF_055579465.1 Streptomyces sp. NPDC032745
GGGAAGCGACGCGGAGCGTCGGTGACCGACGACAACGCGGCGAGCGTGCGTGCCAGACCCCGCCAGCCAGACGGGACTTTGACGACACGACCTAGTACTCCGCAACCGTGCTCACGGTGTCGGCCGGTGGGTTCGCTCCTTGGCCGGTTCACGGGTGATATCGAGGCGGCAGGGTGGATCTGGCAGGGCAACTCGGGTGAATCTCCGACCGCGCCATCGCCAGGTCACGTTCTCGGGCGAGGCGTACTTCTACGCTCCGCATGGGTGTCAGCCGACCGGCATCCACAAAGCGGAAGAATGGAATCCCACATGCGTCTTCGCACCACAGCCGTCGCCCTTGCCGGAGCCCTCGCGCTCACTCTCCCCGCCGGCGCTCAGGCGTTCGCCGACGACGGGCAGGCCTTCAACTATGTCGTCCTCAAGGACGGAGAGCGCCAGCTCGCGCAGATCAGCGACGTGACCGAGGGCAAGTGCCACAAGTTGGAGGTCACTGACGGCGCCGTCCAGGAGATCGCCAACGACACCGACATGGTCGCCCTGCTCTTCGACAACGCCACGTGCAGCGGTGAGCCGGTTGTCGCTGCCGGCCCGGGTGAGAAGGCCGGCGACATCACGGCTGTCGCCGTGGCCTTCGAGCACGCCGAACAGGGTGAGCACGCCGAGCAGGGCGAGAAGGGCGAGAAGGGCGAGCACGCCGACGGGGCAGTCCTGCCCGGCAGCGACGCGCAAGAGGACGGAGACCTCTTCGACAAGGTCTTCTCCGCCGTGAGCTGACACCGCCCGTAGCGCTGGCCCGGAACCCAGGGGGTTCCGGGCCAGACGCACAAACGCTCAGTCGCCTGGCGCCCAGAACGCGTCCAAGTGCGCTGCACCCCACTCAGCCTCCTCCCAGTCGCCCACCACGGTCAGTACGGCGCAGGCCGACGTGGGAAAACTCGAGTGCACCCGGTGCACGAGCTGCTGCGGCCCGTCTCCGCACAGACGCGTCACCAGCTCGTGCACGGCCGGGTTGTGTCCCACCATGACGAGTCCGGTCACCCCCGGTGCCGTCTCCGCGACGATGGAGAGCAGGCTCTCGGTATCTGCGCGGTAGAGGCGGTCCTCGTAGACGGTCGGCGGGGGCGCGGCCAGCTCCGGCAGCATCAACTGCCACGTCTGACGGGTACGCCGCGCCGGAGAACACAAGGCAAGGTCGACCCCGACCCCGGATTGCGCGAGTCGGCACCCGGCCCGCTGGGCGTCATGACGACCCCGGTCGGCCAGCTCGCGGTCGAAGTCGTCCTTGATGTGCTTGGGTACCGCCTTGGCGTGCCGGACCACCACGATCCGGCGCTCCTTCTGCGTCATGTCCGTACCTCCTGGAAAGCGGCACGCGGGCCGCTCGGGCGTACACGCGCCCTTTTCTCCCGCGTGAGGCACCTGCCCGGCATCGGCGGTCCTATACAAACGCCTGTCGTGGGAGGACGGCGGCCGGAATCGGTGGCCGGGGCGCGAGCAACCTGGCCGGCGGCGCGCTACTGCCCTCTCCGGGCCGGCCGAGCGCTGTGACCGGTTCTCCCGTCTGCTAACACCTGGTATCAGTGGCTAGCTATCGTGGTGGGTATGGGAAAGCAGACGAACATCCGGCTGGACGAGGCCGTCAAGGCGGCCGCCGAGGAACGGGCCAAGCGCCGCGGCTTGAGCCTGCAGGGGTACGTGGCCGACCTGATCGAGCAGGACGTGAACGAGTCACGCGCCGCCTTCATGGCCGGCGCCGCGGCGTTCCTGGCTTCGTACACCGACCAGTTCGAGGCGGAGTTCGGTGAGGACCGGTACCCCGGTCTCCCGGCGGGGCCGGCGGAGGCTGCGCCGAGGGATGCCGCGTGAACCTCAGGATCGACCTCGCCTGGATCTTGGCAGTGGCCCAGCAGATCCCGGGGGACCCCCAGGTCGTCGACTACGGGGTGCCGGTAGCGGCGGAAGCACGGCACCGAGCGGAGGTCCTGGACCAGGAGGTCTACCCGGAGGCCCATCACAAGGCCGCAGCACTGCTGTGCGAGCTGGCGAGGAACCCGAGCCTGGAGGCGAGGAACCTGCTGTTCGCGGCCACAGTGACCGCGGCCTACCTGTCGGCGTGCAGTCTCCCGGTGAGTCCCGGCCTGGACACCGTTCTCCCCTTGGCCCGCGCGGCACGTGACGGGCTCCCGGTGCGGGACGTCGCCGCTCAGCTCAAGACCTGGACGAGCTGAACCACCCACCACGAACACCCACTGCCCGCGTGGCGGCGCAGACCTGCCGGTCGGCCACCGCCTCGAACTCCGCAGGCCCGAATGCGAGTACCACTCACAGTCCGTGCCGGTCGAGCGTCGCCATCAGCTTCCTTTTGCGTTTCTGGTCGGCGCGCAGGGCGGCCAGGTAGGTGGCGAACTCGGCCTCGGTGCCCAGCGTGCGGTGGCAGGCCCGGGCGCTGAGCAGCAGTTCCGCCATCCGTTCGTACGTACGGTCACCGGTCTCGTTGCGCAGTGGCTCGATCCGCCGCAGGTAGACGGCCAGCGCGTCGGCCGGTTGCCTGTCGCGGATCCGGTCGGCCAGGACCAGCCACTGCTGCTGGTCCGCGTACCCGTCGGCGGCGGCCTGCCAGGCGGCTTCGAGGTCGGCGTCGTCCATGAGCGCGTCCACCAGCACCGAGCCGCCGTACCAACGGCCCTTCATCGGCTGGTCGGAGGCCTTCAGTACCTCCAGGGCGCCCGCGCGCTCGATGTCCTCCCAGGTCCCGGCCGTACGGGCCGCGGTGCGAAGATGCCGGTAGGCGGCCAGGGAGGGGTGGGCCCGCAGCACATCCCGGCGGATCGTGACCGCATCGGCCAAGCGGCCGGTCCGCGCGTACCGGTCGCAGACGAAGACGACCAGCTCGTCATCCGGCCCCCGGTCGGACTCGGTCTCCCGCAGTCCGCGTTCGGCCCACTCCATGGCCTCGGCCGTGCGGCCCGCCTCCTCCAGCTCCCGGGCGATCACCAGGTGGGTGTGGCCGTTCGGGGCGAGGTCCGCCGCGTGGACGGCGACCAGCGCGTCCACGCTGCCACCGTCCGCCTTCAGGAGGCGCTCCATCAGGTACTTCTCGTTCCACGCCTTGGGGTTGATCCGCCAGGCGGCGACCACCATTTCGCGCGCCCGAGTCATGCCCGGCTCACCCAGGGCCTCCCGGTAGTCCAAGAGGTCGATGTCCGTGATGTCGTTCTCTTCATCCAGCAGGTGGTGCACCAGCCACTCGGCGGTCTCCACCGGGTCGGGGCGGGCGGACAGGCAGGCCTCCAGGTGGGCCTCGGCCAGGCCGGTGGCGACCTCCCCGATCAGGCCGTCCGAGTCGTCGATCTCCCCGTATGTACGGCCCAGAGCCCGGAGGGCCTCGCGGGCCACCTCCACCGTGTCGGCGGCCCGGCCGGCCGCCGTCAGCGCCCGTAGGGCGGTGACCGCCTCCGCCGCCTGCTGCCCGTAGGCGTGGGCGTCGGCGTACTCGACGTAGCCGTAGCGGGCGAAGGACCGGGTGTCTAGGAGGCTCAGGATGCGCTCCCGGACGATGGCGCTGTCCTCCCCGGCGGTGGCCGCGCGCAGCTCGAGGCGGCGGCGTAGTCCACGGTCCCCGGCGAGCTGTTCCCTTACCAGAGCGGCCAGTTCCTCGCGGGTGCGGGACTCCAGCCAGTCGTCCAGCAGGCGGGTGCGCGAGGCGGCGGCCGACCGGTGCTGCGGCACCGATCCGGCCTGTCCCAGGACGGCCAGGCCCACCGCCACGCAGTGCTTGCAGAAGTTGCCCTCCTGCCCGTACGGGCAGTCGCACCAGCCGCTGAGCCTGCCGTCCTCGTCCTCGGTCAGCTCGACCTCGTACGCGTCGTTGCCGTGCACGGTTGCGGTGATCGTCTCGTCCCCGATCTCCAGCCTGGAAACCGCCGACAGACAGCCGACCCCGCGCTCGAAGGAGCGGGCTCCCGCCAGTCGGCGCAGGTCTTCCTCGGTGAAACCCAGAGCATGCGTCACGGCATCCATTCAACCGGACGAGAACTCTCAGCACCGGACGTTGACTTCGCCCGGCAGCCGTGCGGCCCGTCGGGGCAGTGCGTGGTGAGTGTCTCCCGGGCGGGGTTCACCACGTGACCGGTAGGGCTACGGGTCCTCGGATGAGGGCGTCCTTCTGCCACACGACTTTGCCGGGATCGATGGCCAGGCGCAGGCCGGGGAGGCGTGTGATCAGGGTGGTCAGGAGCAGTTCGGCTTCCATGCGGGCCAGCAATGGTGCCAGGCAGTGGTGGGGTCCGTAGCCGAACGCGAGGTGGGGCGGGCCTTTGCGGTCGATGTCGATCCGGTGCGGCGCGGGGTAGCACCGCTCGTCCCAGTTCGCTGCCACGTAGGAGACGTAGACGGCCTCGCCGCGGCGGATGAGGACGCCGCTCACCTCGACGTCCTCGGTGGCGACGCGGGCTTGTCCCACGCCGTGTTTGTGGGGGATCCAGCGCAGTAGCTCCTCCACGGCCGCCGGGACGGCTTGCGGGTCGGACTGAAGCCGGCTCATCAGACTGTCGTGGGTGAGCAGGAGGTAGACCATGTTGGAGGTGTGGTTGCGTACCGCGTGCCAGCCGTTGATTCCCATCAGCGTGGCCAGGGCGAGGAGTTCTTCTTCCTCGATCCTGCCGCTCTCGACTGCGGCTCCCAGTTCGCTGATGAGGTCGTCCTGCGGCCGGCGCCGGCGCTCTCGGGCCAATTCGCGGAAGGAGGCGCCGGCTTCTTCCTTGGCCTGCCGGGCCCGCTCGACGCCCGCTTCGTCTTTGGCCCGGGTCAGGATGGTGTCCGCCCACGTGCGCAGCCGCGGCCGGTCGGCCTCCGGGACACCCAGCAGAGCTCCGATGACATGCATGGGGAAGGGGGAGGTCACGTGCTGGACCAGGTCGGCGGGGGGTCCGGATGCGACCATGGCGTCGATGTGATCGTCGAGCACGGCCTGGGTGCGGGGACGCAGGGCTGCCATGCCGAAGCGGTTGAACGCCGAGGAGACCACCGAGCGGATGCGGGTGTGGTCGGGCGGGTCGACGAAGCTGACCGCTCGGTCCAGCGGGACGAGGTACCTGTTCATGCTGGGCAGCGGTCGGCCGACGATGTCGCGACTGAACCGGGGGTCGGAGGTGACGAACCGGACGGCGTCGTGCCGCGCCGCCAGCCAGCACTCGCCGGGGGCTCCGTGCGGCAGCCTGATCCGGATGACCGGTGCGGCCTGCGCGGCCTCGCGCAGAAACGGGTCGAAGTCGAGCGCACTCAGGTCTGACACTTCGTACAAGGGGGCGGTTGCGTCGTGCATCACGGGTGCCTCACCGGCTGGTCATGGCGCAGCGGCGTGAGCTGCTCGATGTCGTAGCGGCGGCGCAGCGCGGCGATGGCACCGTGGTCCACGGGCCCGTCGGCGGACAGGATGTCCAGGAGTTCCTCGAAATAGCGTTCGTGGTCCGGGGGCGGGGACGACTGGAAGAACATCCGGGCCGGGACCTCGCCGGGGTTGGCGAAGGCGTGCGGGCAGCCGGGCGGGACCACGATGACCGTGCCGGGAGTGGCGCGGACCACACGCTCCCCGTTCGGGGACTGCCATCCCCGCCAACCGTCCGGGGTGCGCACGCGCGGCTCGAAGGCGAGGACGTCGAGTTCACCCTCAAGGACGTAGAACAGTTCCTCGCTGCGCGCGTGGACGTGCGCGCCGACGTCGAAACCCGGTGGCACGAGCACCTCGAAACTCGATGCGGTGCGCGACTGCGCGCCGGTCACCTTGAACGTCACATGCTGGGCGGCGGCACGAAGGGTACGGCCTTCGCCCGGGGGCACGATCAGACCGCTTTCGGGCGGGGCGGCGGTGTGGGAGTACCCGGTCATCGGCTTTCCTTCCGTAAGGGTCACGGCGTACGGCTCCAGCGGCCCAGCGCCATCTCGGCCGTGATACCCGGGCCGAATCCGGCCAGGAGGCCGCGCGCCTGGTCGGCGGCGCCGCCCTCGTCGAACAGCCGGCGTAGCGCGTCCAGTACGACGGCACTCGCGATGTTCCCGTACTCGGTGAGCGTGGCCCGGCTGTGGCGGAACGCCTCCGGCTTGACGTGGAGGAAGGTGCTCAGGTCCTCGAGGATCCGCGGCCCACCGGCATGCACGATGTAGAAGTCGAGGTCCGAGGCGTCCCAGCCGTGTCCGTCGGCGAGGCTGCGCAGCGCGGGGGCGAGCGGCTCCATGGTGCCCGGCACGCGCTTGTCCAGCAGGAAGTGGAAGCCGGTGGCCCGGACGTCGTACGCGATCCAGTCCTCCGTCCCCGGGACGAGGTACGAGCCGTTGCGCTCCAGGCTGATGCCGTGACCACCCGTTCCGCGGACCACCGCGGCGGCCACGCCGTCGCCGAACAGACCGTTGGACAGCAGCGATCCGATGCCGATGTCGGTGGGCTGGTAGCACAGTGAGCAGAACTCGCATGCCACGATCAGCGCGTTCGCGCCCGGATAGGCCGTGCAGAAGTCGTGGGCCCGGTTGATCGCAGCCCCACCCGCCGCACAGCCCAGTTGGGCGATGGGCAACTGCCGTGTGCTGGAGGGGAATCCCATGGTGTTGATCAGCCAGGCCGTGAGCGAGGGCATCATGAAGCCGGTGCAGGACACATAGATGATCACGTCGATCTCCGCGGCCCGCAGCTCGCCGTCCTCCAGCGCGCGCCGCACGACCAGCGGTACACGGGCCTTCGCCTCGGCCGCATACAGCCTGTTGCGCTCCTCGAAGCCCGGGTGTGCGAGCGTCTCACCGATCGGCTGCACGAGGTGCCGGGTCCGCACCCCGGTGTTCTCGATCAGGCGTAATGCGAGGCCCAGTTGGGGATGGCCGGCATGACGGGAGCGTGCGAGCTCGAGCGTCTCCTCCATGGTGATGACGTATTCCGGAACCGACACGGCCGGCCGACACAAGGTCGCCATGCAACACCCCTACCCCAGTGGCACGAGAGTGCCTCCGCTGACCCGGACGCGTCCTTAACGATCACGATCCGTCCAGGTCACCCATTCGTACGTCTGGAGTCGTATAAGCGGGCCGAGGTAGCTGGCACGGCCACATCCCCAGCCGATGCCGTGGGGACGCGGTGGCGGCTGGGCGGCCCGGCGAAGGCGCGTTCTGCGGGTCGCCGGGTTTCCCCTCGGGGCAGATACTGAAGGTCACGGTGCGTGGAGGAGACATGCGTGAACCCGAGCATCGTGGCCCGAGGCCGGCCTCGGTGCCCGTCAGTGAAACGGCAGCGGTCGTACTGGACGACGCAGGCGTGGTCCTCGCCTGTTCTCAGTGGGCCGTGACGCTGCTGGAATGCTCGCCGGGGCAGACCTGTGCGCCCCTTCTGGGGCTGATACCGCGAGCCGGAACGGATGCGGAGGCGGTCGGGCGCCTGGTGACCGTTCCGGGTATGGATCATGCGGGCCAGAAGGTCCCCCTGGTCTGCACCATTGTCCGGCTTGCAGCTCGCACCCCAGGCGGTTCCGGCGCTGACGCGCAGTGGCTCGCCCTGGTCACACCGGCGGAAACCGCGATGCAGGCGGCCGACCGAGATGCGTGGCGACGCCGGATGGGGCTGTCCCGCACCGCCGCCGCGGGCATCGGCGCCTCCCTGGACGTGACCGAGATGGCCGAGACCCTCGTGAATCTGCTCGTCCCTGATTTCGCCGACCTGGCGACCGTGGACATCGCCGAGCCCGTGCTGGTGGGCGACGAGCCCCCACACCTTGACACCAGCGGCGACGTCCGCCTGCGCCGGACCGCTTCCGCGCAGAGCCCGGAGATATCCGCCGAGGACCTCTTGGCGGTGGGAGAAGCGCTTCCTCCGGTAACGGACAGTACGCTGATGCGTCCCCTCATGAAGGGGCTGCCCGTGGTGGTGCCGGACGTCGCCGTCCTGCGCGCGAAGCTCGGCGTGGATCCGGCGAGCCTGCCGTTGTTCGTCCCGAGCGGGGCTCACTCCTCCATAGCCGTACCGCTCTACGCGCGAGGTCTGATCCTTGGCTGCGTTACGGTCTGGCGCAGCCAGTTGCCTTCCCCATTCGGCGAGCAGGACGCCGCCCTGCTGCAGGACGTGGTCTCCAGGGCCGCGCTCGGCGTGGACAACGCGCGCCGCTACACCAAGGAGCACCGGTCGGCGCTCGCCCTGCAGCGAAGCCTGCTGCCGCGCTCGGCCCTGGACTCCGCAGCCGCGGAGACGGTGGGCGTCTACCATCCGGCGGGCGGCGGCCTGGGAGTCGGCGGGGACTGGTTCGACGTGATCCCCCTTCCGTCGTTGCGCGTCGCGTTCGTCGTCGGGGACGTCGTCGGCCATGGCCTCGATGCCACCGCGGCCATGGCGCGACTGCGGACTGCGGTGCAGACCCTCGCCGACCTCGATCTGGATCCGGGTGAGCTCCTCACGCACCTGGATGACCTGGTGCTCGGTCTCTCCGGCGAGGAGATGACCGGCGATTCCCGCTCCGAGACGGCTGTGCTCGGAGCGACGTGCCTGTACGCCGTCTACGACCCGGTGGCAAGGCAGTGCGCCGCTGCCACAGCGGGACATCCGCCGCCGGCCATGTTGTCGCCCGGCGAGGAGCCGGTCTTCGTGGGCGTGTTGCCGGGGCCGCCCCTGGGAGTCGGCGGAATGCCTTTCGAGGTAACGGAGTTCGGTGTACGGCCCGGCAGCATGCTCGCCTTCTTCACGGACGGGCTCGTCGAGAGCCGCGGCGGCGACATCGAGGAAGGAATGGACAGACTGAGGAGCGCGCTCGCCGGCGCGAACTCGAGCCGGCCGCTGGGCGAGATCGGCCAGAGGGTTTTCGACAGCGTGCTTCCTCAAGGGCCCACCGACGACGCCGCCCTGCTGCTCGCCCGCACCCGCGCCCTCTCGTCGGGCCAGGTCGCCGAGTGGGAACTCGAAGCCGACCTGTCCCTCGTCGCGCACGCCCGTGAGCTGGTGGTGGGCCAGCTGTCCAGCTGGCAGTTGGACGAATTGAGTTTCGTGACGGAGCTCGTCGCCAGCGAGCTCGTCACGAACGCGATCCGCTACGCAGGGGGACCGGTGGGGCTCCGGCTGATCCGCGACCGGGTGCTCGTCTGCGAGGTGTCCGACCCCAGCAGCACTCAGCCGCGCCTGCGTCGTGCACGGGAGACGGACGAGGGTGGGCGTGGCCTGTTCCTCGTCGCCCAGCTCACCGACCGTTGGGGCTGCCGGTTCACCGGTACCGGGAAGACCATCTGGACGGAGCAGCCCATAGGCGGGCCTCTCGTCTAGCGTGAAACGGCCGTGGTGACGGTGTCGAAGCGCATGGTGGTGCGGGATTTCCGGTCGTACCGTTCCCAGCGCGGCATGGCCGGGTGGTTGGGGTCGCCGGTGCGTATGAACGCGATCCACGCCCGGTGCACGGTCCTGGCGAGGCCGTTCCTGGTTCCGGTGTCCATTCCCGCAAGGAACGGCGCGTGCGACCACTTGTCGAAGTTGTCGAAGACGAACGGCAGGTCCAGGCAGTGCGGTGCGCCCAGGCGGCCGTCGTGCGCGGGGGTGGGGAAACCGAACTCGTACGCCCAGACGGGGCGACCCCGTACCGCCCGCGCTTCCGCGAACGCCAGGGTGGGCTTCCTGAACAGCTCGTCGGTGCTCAGGTCGATGAGTACGTCGACCGGCCGTGCGCCAGGGCGGGCGGCCTCGTATGCCGCGTACGCTTCGGGCGCGCCGTCACCGAAGCTGTCCCGTGCCCGGCGGAGCACCTGTTCCTTCGTCGCCGACGCGTACGTCTCGCCCAGTGCGAAGGCGAAAGCGGACTCTTCCCCGGTCCAGCCGATGAGGACGTCGATGTCCGCGCCCGGACCGTCGAGCAGGTTCAGAGCGGGTTGCTGCGCCGCCGTCCTGCTGTCGAGCACCGGCATGAACGGCGCGGTCCAGTGTCCCCATTCCATGGTTGCCGTGAGGAGTCCGGCGGTGGCCTCGACCAGTCGCGGCCACGGCATCGCGTGCAGTTCGTCCTCGTCCTTGGCGCCGACGATCTCCAGATAGGCGGCGGTGCGGGCCAGGGACTCGGCAGGCGTGGCGAGGGGCATGGCGAGCGGGACGCTCTGCAGGATGGCCCGGTGGAAGAGGCGGCCGTCACCTGCCGGGGCCGCACCTGCCTGCGCCGCACCTGCGTGGGCCGCGAGTGCCGCGGTGGAGAGCGCGCCGGCGGACTGGCCGGCGACGGTGACGTTGCCGGGATCCCCGCCGAAGGCGGCGATGTTGTCCTGGACCCAGCGCAGCGCGGCGAGTTGGTCCGTGAGCCAGACGTTGCGGCACTCGGCGCTGCCGTCCGGTGCGAAGGACAGCAGGCCGAGCGGTCCGAGCCGGTAGTTGAGGTTCACCACCACCAGGTCGCCGTTCCGTGCGAAGGTCTCGCCGGAGTAGTTGGGCATCGCCCCGGACCCGGAGATGAAGGCGCCGCCGTGGATCCAGACAAGGACGGGACGGCGTGCGTCGTCGGTGCCGGGCGTCCACACGTTGAGCGTCAGACAGTCCTCGTCGAAGGGCGGGAGGCCGTGGCCGCCGAGTATCGGGTCGCCCTCGCGGACGGCCTGCGGCGAGCTGGGGCCGTGCTTCGTCGCGTCGAGGGTGCCGCTCCATCCTGGATGCGGCTGCGCGGGGCGCCACCGGAGGGGTCCTACGGGCGGCGCCGCGTACGGCACGCCTTTGAACACGGTCAGGTCATCTTCGACGACGCCGCGGACCGTGCCCGAGCGAGTGTTCACGACGGGCGCGGTGCGGTCCTGAGCGAAACCCATCCAGTGCGTCCTTCCAGACCGGGATCGAGGATCTTGGGGCCACTCCAAAATATTGCGCTCCTGTGGCGATCGTCAATATTATTCGATCCCCGGCTGGTGTGGAGGGTCGCATGGCGACGTGGCGTATCGGAACGACGGCGATTCACAAAGTCCTGGAGGTGGAGCTCCCGGTCCTTGTCACGGCGGCCTTGCGGACGAACGACACCGCGCTCCTGAAGAGGTATCCGTGGCCCGCTCCCGACTTCAGCGGGGTGGACGGCACCTTCGTGCTCTCGGTCCACGGGCTGGTCGTGGACACCGGTACGCGCAGGATCCTCGTGGACACTTGCGTGGGCAACGCACGGGCATCGGTGCCCTTCCTGCGCATGCTGGACACCGCGTGGCTCGAAGACCTCGCTGCCCTCGGTTACCCTCCGGAATCGATCGACACCGTGGTGTGCACCCACCTTCACTTCGACCACATCGGGTGGAACACGCGCCTGGTGGACGGAAAGTGGGTGCCGACCTTTCCACGTGCACGTCACCTGGTCACACGAGTGGAATGGGACCACTGGGCGGACGAGGCGGGTGCAGACCTCCACGACACCATGCAGCCGTTGATCGATGAGGGTCTCGTCGACTTCGTCGGAACCGATCACCGGGTGTGCGAGGGTGTGCGCCTGGAAGCCGCTCCCGGACACACCCCGGGCCAGGTCGCGGTCGTGGTCGAATCCGGTGCGGAACGCGCCGTGATCACCGGTGACCTCGTGCACCACCCGGTGCAGTTCATCGAACCCGATGTGGCCGGCCTCGCCGACACCGACCCGGCGCAGGCCGCTGCCACCCGGCGGGCATTCGTCGAGCGGTACGCCGACACGGGAACGCTCGTGATCGGCACGCACTTCCCCGCCCCCACCGCCGGCCTGCTCCGGCGCGGTGGTGACGGGACCGTGCGCTTCGTCGCGGACGGCCTACGCTGAACCGTGGACTTCCGGCAGCTGACGTACTTCCTCGCCATCGTGGACCACGGTGGCTTCAACCGCGCCGCCGCGGCACTCTACGTGTCGCAGCCGTCCCTGTCGCAGGCCATTCAGGCCCTGGAACGCGACGTGGACGGCTGCCTGTTCCATCGGATCGGCAGGAGGGTGGTCCTGACCGAGGCCGGTACCGCACTGGTTCCACGGGCGCGGGAGGCCCTGCACGCGCTGGAGCTGGCCAGGGCCAGCGTCGGTGCCGTCCGTGAACTGCGCGGTGGGCGCCTGGAGATCGCCGCGATGGCCTCACCCACCATCGGACCCCTCAGCACCATGGTCCAGTGCTTCACCGAGCGCCATCCAGCGGTATCGCTCAGCCTGCGGGTAGCCCTCACCCGTGAGGCCGTGGTCGAGATGGTGCGCACCGGAGGCTGCGAACTCGGACTGCTGATCACCTCGTCGCCGCTGCCGAGTCGGGACGTCGTCCCGCACCATGTCGGAGACGACAGGCTCGTCCTGGTCACCCCGATGGACGGCCCCTTTCCGCCCGGGCGGGCGGTGCAAGCCGAGCAGCTTCGAGGGCACCGGCTGATCGTGGGGCAGCGGGGGACCGGGATCCGTGCATACGTCGACGACCTGAAAGCACAGGGCATCGACGTCCGCATCGCAGTGGAGACCGAACACCGCATGGCCTTCCTGCCCCTGGTGCTCGGGGGTGTCGGACTGGCGGTCGTGACGGAATCCTGGGCCGACCTGTCCCAGCGGGCCGGAGCTCTCGTCCTCGACCTGGAACCGGCCTGCGTCCAGCACAACGTCCTGGTGAGCCGCAAGGGGCAGCTGACGCCGGCGGCCCGTGCCTTCCTGGAGATCGCAGCCCCACCGGCTGATAGGACCAGCCTATGAGGCACATCGGGAATGCGTGTTGGACCCGGACGGCCCCTGATTGCTGGAATTCGAGCCATGACGAACCACAGCATCGCCCTCATCCCCGGTGACGGCATCGGCGCCGAAGTCCTCCCGGCGGCACGCGAGGTCCTCGACACCGTCGGGACGCGCCACGGCATCACGTTCACCTACGAGCGGTTCGACTGGTCCTGCGAGCGCTACCTCCGCCTCGGGTCGATGATGCCCGAGGACGGACTGGAGCAGCTCCGTCGTCATGACGCGATCCTTCTCGGCGCCGTCGGTTACCCGGGTGTGCCCGACCACGTCTCGCTGTGGGGGCTGCTCATCCCGATCCGCCGGGCCTTCAGCCAGTACGTCAACCTCCGCCCCATCCGCGTGTTCGACGGTCTTCCCAGCCCCGTGCGCGCGGCCGTGCCCGGCGAGGTGGACTTCGTGGTCGTCCGGGAGAACACCGAAGGCGAGTACAGCGAGATCGGCGGCCGGATGAACCGTGGGTTCCCCGATGAAATGGCCGTGCAGCAAGCGGTGTTCACGCGGGCGGGGGTGACCCGGCTCCTCGACTTCGCCTTCGGCCTCGCCGAACGGCGCGGCGGTCCCCTCACGTCCGCGACGAAGTCCAACGGGATCGTGCACACCATGCCGTTCTGGGACGAGCTGGTGGCCGAGCGTTCCGCCGAGCACCCCACGGTCGAGTGGAACCAGGAGCACATCGACGCGCTGGCCGCCAAGTTCGTCCTCGACCCCGCACGCTTCGACGTCGTCGTCGCGTCCAACCTCTTCGGGGACATCCTCAGCGACCTGGCGGCGGCCGTGGCCGGCGGCATCGGCATCGCTCCGTCCGCGAACCTCAACCCGCAGGGTGCGTACCCTTCCATGTTCGAGCCGGTCCACGGATCGGCCCCCGACATCGCCGGGCAGGGCATCGCCAATCCGATCGGCTCGATCTGGTCCGCCGCCATGATGCTCGACCACCTCGGCCACCCCGCGGCCGCGGCCGACATCACCGACGCCATCGCCCGCGTCCTGGCCACCACCCCGGTGCGCACGCGCGACCTCGGCGGCTCCGCCTCCACCGCCGAGTTCACGTCCGCCATCCTCCAGAACCTCTGACGGGGGGCGCGGGGGCCAGGCACCCCGGACACGGGGCTGATCGCGATCTCGCCGGTGATCGGGGCCTCTGCCGAACGTTCGCCGACAAGCCCGACGAGCCGGCGTCGGCATGCCGCGCCGTCCGCGATGCCGGGCGCCATTACCGTCGGCGGCATGGACGGTGATCGCAGACGCTGGCGCCAGTGCTACCTCGGCGGGGCGGTGTTCGCCGTGTGCATGGCCGGCACCACCCTGCCCACCCCCCTCTACGGCCTCTACCAGGAGAAGTTCGGATTCTCCGAGCTGCAGGTGACGGTCGTGTACGCCGTGTACGCCTTCGGCGTCATGGGGGTCCTGCTGCTGGCGGGCAACGCCTCGGACGTCGTGGGCAGGCGGCCCGTCCTGCTGATGGGCCTCGGACTCGCGGCGGCGAGCGCCGGCTGCTTCCTGTGCGCCACCGGGCTGGGTTGGCTGTACGCGGGCCGGCTGTTGTCGGGCCTGTCCGCAGGTCTGTTCACCGGGGCCGCCACGGCCTACGTCATCGAGCTGGCACCGAGGGACGGCTCCTCCCGCGCCACGTTCGTGGCGACGGCTGCCAACATAGGCGGGCTGGGCTGCGGCCCCCTGCTCGCCGGTGTGCTCGCCCAGTACGCTCCCTGGCCGCTGTACCTGCCCTTCGCCGTGCACCTCGTCCTGGTGGCCGCTTCGGCCGCCGTCCTGCTGCGACTCCCCGAGACGGTACGGGAGCGGCAGCCGCTCGCCGCGGTACGGCCGCAGCGGCCCGCTCTGCCCGCGTCGGTGCGGCAGGTGTTCGTGCCCGCCGCAACCGCCTCGTTCGTGGGGTTCGCGCTGTTCGGAGTGTTCACGTCGGTCAGCCCGGCGTTCCTCGTCGAGTCCCTGGGCGTGCACAACCGGGCCGTGAGCGGGCTGATCGTCGCGTTGGCCTTCTTCGCGTCGACCGCCGGACAGCTGGCCGTCGGCCGCATCGGGGTCGGCCGGTCCCTGCCGCTGGGCTGCGCGACACTCCTCGCCGGGCTGCTGCTGCTCGCGGGTGCCCTGTACTGGGACCTGCTGGCGCTGGTGGTCCTCAGCGCACTCGTCGGCGGCAGTGGGCAGGGCCTGGCCTTCCGCGGGGCGCTCTCCGCGGTGGCCGGGGCGTCTCCGGCCGACCAGCGCGCGGCGGTCATCTCGATGCTGTTCGTGGTGGCGTACGCGGGCATCTCGGTACCGGTGATCGGCGTGGGCGTACTGACGGGCCCTGTCGGCCTGGAGGGCGCCGGACTGGTGTTCCTCGCCTGTATGACCGCCCTGGTTTCGGCCGCGGCCGTCTATCTGCTCCGCCACCCCGTGCGCCAGGCGTAGCGCACCGGCCGCCCCGGCACCGAACACCTCCAGCCGGCTGCCGGGCGGCACTCGCGGGCGCGCCGGCCGCGCCGGGCCGGGACGGAAAGTCGAACGTACAGTTCGAGCACTGAGCCCACGGCCCGGTCTCGTCGCCCCTACAATCGGCCGGTGAGCGAAGTGAGGTGCACGTACTGCGGCACGATCGGCCTTGAGCAGGGCTTCGTCGAGGACAACGGCGAGGGCTCCCGCGGCTATGCACGATGGATCGCCGGGCCGCTCGAGCGCGGTCTGTTGGGCGGCGCGAAGAGAATGGGCCGCCCCCGCCGCCAGATCGATGCATACCGCTGCCCGAACTGCGGTCACCTGGAGCTCTTCGCCACCCAGTCCGTCTGAGCCGGCGGGAGCCAGAGCGCACGGAGCGCGGCTTCGCAGGGTGAGCCGGGTTCGACGGGGTACAGGCCGAGGGTCTGGTCCGGGGCCCCGGACGGGGTGAACGCCTCGAAGCCCAGCGTGAGTTCGCCGGGTACACCGCCGCCACCAAGGCGGCAGTGATCTCCATGACGAAGAGCACGGCGCTGGAGGCCGCTCGGCACGGCATCCGCGTCAACGCGGTGGCACCCGGCCCGGCCGAGACCCCGATGATCGCCTCGATGGACCCGGACGCCGAGCCCATGGAGTCGATCACCGCCGCCCACCCCCGGGGACGGATCGCCAGGGCGGGGGAGATCGCCGAAGCGGTGGTGTGGCCCGGCTCTCCCCGATCGAGGGAGCCGGGCCGTCGCTCCGGCTGGTCAGTCGCCGGCCGCAGGGCGGGGCCCGGAACCGCGGGCATGTACGGGCAGCATCAGCGCCGAGTCCGCGTGGACCGTGATGCGCACCGGTGTGAAAGTGGTGGCGTCCACCGCCGACTCCCCGTTGCCGGGATTGCGGGCGTACCGCGGATGGGCGCCTCCGCTGACCTGCCAGCGTATGCGGTGGCCGACCGCGAACCGGTGGGCGGTGGAGCTCATCGGCACGGTGATCTGCGACGGCTCCTGCCCGTCCGCCTGCAGGCGGCCCAGCCCGTCGCAGATGTTGACGGAGCGGCCCTGTGCGTCCACGTCGCACAGGCGGGTGAAGACGTCGGCGTGGCCGGTGTCCGTGGAGATGCTCAACCGCGCGGAGACCGGCCCGAGTATCTCCACGGGTTCGGTCAGCGGGGGACCGGTGAACGTCAGTACGTCCTCGCGGGCCTCCAGGGTCTTGTTGTCGCGCGGACCGGCGGTACGGGAGAGGAGAGGGCCGCCGAGGGAGGGGGTCGGGTCCTCCGGGTCGTAGCGGAACGACGTCAGCGGCGCGGAGTCCGTCGGGGTCTGCTGGGTGAGATGCCCCTGCGCGGTGGGGAACCACGGGCTGACGCCCGTGGCCGGCGGCCAGTCGTCGAGGTTCCGCCAGGCGTTCTCGCCGCCGATGTGCAAGCGCACCCTTGTGGGACGCAGGCCGGAGGGATCGCCACCCAGGTGGGCGCGCAGCCAGGCGAGGCTCTCGGCGAACACCTCGGGCCATCCCTGTTGCAGGGCGGAGGTGTGGGTCCAGGGGCCGACGAGCAGGGCGGTCTCGCAGCCGGCCGCACGCAGCCGGTCGTACTGCTCGAAGGTCTGGTCGGCCAGCGCGTCGTGCCATCCGGTGATCAGACTCGTGGGCACGCGGAGCCGCCGTGCCGACTCCGCCGGCGACGCGCCGCGCCAGTACGGGTGCTCGGCGTCCGGGTGTGTCATCACCTCGTCCAGCCAGGGCACCTCGCCCCCGAGGGCCGGGGCGTACGCCCCGCGCAGTGGCTTGGCGGTGGTGACCTCGCGCAGCCGGCGCTGCAGGCGCAGTGTCGCCTTCAGGAACGGTCCCGTGCCCTGGTGCTGGTAGGTCATGCCCACGCCGACGGCGAGGGCGGTCTCCAGGTGCAGCGCACCGTCGGTGTGGAACAGGGCGTAGGGGTCGTGCAGGCCCACCTGCACCACCATTGCCTTCAGCTCCGGCGGCGGGTCCAGGGCGAGCGCCCACTGTACGTAGCCCAGGTAACTGGGGCCGATGGTCCCGAGCGTTCCGTTGAACCAGGGCTGCTCGCGCAGCCAGGACACCGTGGCCCGGCCGTCGGCGGCCTCGTTGCGCCACAGGGCGAACGCACCCCCCGAACCGCCGGTGCCGCGGCAGCTCTGCAGGACCACGTGAAAGCCCTGTTCGGCGAAGAGCAGGCCGTACATGGGCGACCACGGCACGCCTCTGCCGTACGGCGAGCGCACCAGGAGGGTGGGGAAGTCGCCCTCGGTGCGCGGGAAGTAGTGGTCCGTGATCAGCGGGCTGCCGTCGGCAGCCGGCACCACCAGCCCAGGCTCCCACCGGACATCGTGCAGTTTGGCCGGGAGGCGGCGCCATGTCGACCTCATCATCCGTGCGGCCAGCGGCGGTTTCCCGGCAGGCGGTGCCCAGGTCGGCCTCGACACAGGACCGCGCGTGGGTGACGTCATCGTTCTCCTCCTGATTTCCGTACAGTGTACGAGAATAGAGCATGCTTGACTGAGGCCCGCAAGGGCCGCCGATCAAGGAGAGGAGCGTGGACCGTGCCCCGCGAAGGAAATGCCGGCGCCCCGGGTGTCGATCCCCAGCAGCTCTGGCTGGGTTCTGACCAGCCCCGTAGGGGCCGCAAGCCTGCCTACAGCCGAGAGGTGATCACCGCGGTGGCCGTGGCCCTGGCGGACGCGGAGGGGCTCGAAGCGGTCACCATGCGGAAAGTCGCCGCACAGGTCGGAGCCGGCGTCATGTCGCTCTACAGCTACGCCCCCGACAAGGAGACGCTGCTGAACCTGATGGTCGACCACGTCAGCGGCGAACTGCCGACCGCACACACACTCACCGGAGACTGGCGCGCCGACCTGAAGGCGATCGCCCACCTCCAGCGCGCCCACATGCTGCGGCACCCCTGGCTGCCCGCCGCCCTGACCACGCGCCGCGTCCCCGGACCCCACACCCTGGCCTTCCTGGAGCGCGCGCTCGCCGCTCTGCGGCCCGCCGGACTGGACGGTGCGGCGAAGCTGGAGGTCTTCGCCCAGCTCACGGCATTCGTGGCCGGGCACGTCGCTCACGAGACGGCGCAGGCCGCGATGACGCAGTCCCCGGATCGGGCCGCAGCCGAAGCCCGCTACCTCGCGGTCGTCGCCGCAGACGGCCGCCACCCGGAACTCGCCGAAGCCCTCTCGGCTCCTGGACGCCCCCTCGCGCCCGAAGCCACCTTCAGCCGGTTCCTGAACCGCCTGATCGACGGTCTCGACACCGACTGATCCCGTAGGCCGCCACGCACCCCAGCCTGCGGGTGAGGCGCGAGACCCGTCGGCAATGAGGCCGTTCACCCTGCGGCCGTCGAGCAGGATCGCGGGTCATCGAGGCTGCGCACGTCTCGCCGCGCACCTTCTATGTGCACTTTCCGTTCGCGGTGGAGGCGACCCGCCGCTGGGCCGACGACGACATCACCGCCACCGCCGTCCTCGTCGCTACCTCGCTCCTGCTGGAGGGCGTCGGCGGCCGCTACTTCGCCGACTGCAACGAGGCCGAGGTCCTCGACCGCCGCGGCGCCGCGCTCCAGGGCGTGGCCCGCTACGTCGTCGACCCGTCCGGGGCCCGGCGCTTGTGGAGCCTCTCCGAGGAGATGCTCGCGAACGCCGGCTGAGCGAGGCGGTCACCGGTGGACCCTGCGTGACCGGGGCTACTTCGAACGCGTCTCCGTGACGATCGTGTAGAGCTCGACGATGACGCCGTCCCTGGTGCGGGCGATGTCGATGCCGCTCACGGTCGGCGGTTGACCGTCGGCCGGGCCGTACCGGAAACCGAGGTGGCCGATGTCGTCGAGCCCGGACGCGTCGCCTGCGGGGCGGAAGACCCAGTCCGGGTTCTCGGCAAGCAACTCTTCGGCGCGGCGCACGAAGTCCGTGCGCCCACGGTTGATGCGGTCCGGTTCGTGCCAGACCACGTCCTCGGCGTAGTTCTCGGCGATGACCGCGGCCCGACGGTCCGGGTCGGGTTCGTTGAACACCTCGAGAAGGTTGACTCGCATCAGATCGGCGGAGGATCTGGTCATGGTGAGTCCGTTCGTGTGGGCTGGCCGGTCTCTGCAACGGACGTTCAACGGTCCGCGCGGCCGGGTGCGTCAGATCGCGACGGCCGGGGCCGTCCGAAGCGGGGCGAGAGCCGAGGTCCAGGCGATGACCTGGTCGAGCATGGTGTCCAGCGCATGGACGTTGTGGTCACCGGGTTTGAAGACGCTGAAGTTCTCGAATTCGGTGTGCAGGGAGAGCACGACTTGCTGGCGTACGTCGGCCATTTGGAGCTCTGCGGCGACCAGGCGCAGTTGTTCGGCGGACCGTGCGCCGCCCGCGGCGCCGTAGGAGACCAGGCCGAGGGCCTTGTTGTTCCATTCGGCGTAGAGATAGTCGAGGGCGTTCTTCAGAACACCGGGGATGCCGTGGTTGTACTCGGGGGTGACGATGACGAATCCGTCGTACGCGGCGATGGTTTCGGCCCAGCGCCGCGTGTGCTCGTTCTGGTACTGGCCGAAGGAGGGCGGCATCGGCTCGTCGAGGTGGGGGAGCGGGTGGTCGCGCAGATCGAGCAGCTCGAAGCCGGCGTCGGTCCGGCGCGAGGCGTGGTCGAGGACCCAGTGCGCCACCTGGTCTCCGACGCGGTTGGGCCGGGTGCTGCCGAGGATGATGCCGATGGTGGACATGGTTGGCCTGCCTCTCGGTCAGCTCGGTGCGGCGGCCGACGCGGTGACGGCGGAGGCGAAGTCGGGCTGCACGCCGAGCTGGGCGAGCATGACGCTGAGTCCGACGTAGCAGTTGAACTCCTTGATCCTGCCGTTCTCGACGTACCAGAGGTCGGCCGTCGGGATGTTGAGCGCGGCGCCGGTCGGCCGGATGGTGCCGGCGGGCGTCTCGAACGGCCCGGTGAAGGTGCCCTGGATCGTCAGCTCGACGGCGACGATGTCGCCCATGACGTGGAACCGGTGCAGTTCGCGGTGCACGTCGGGTGCGAGCGCTCCCATGAAGGCGACCAGATCGCCAAGGTGCTCACCGCGGTAGCTCTCGCCGGCGACGACGTTGTTGAACACGCCGTCCTCGGCGAACAGGTCCATGAAGCCCTGCACGTCCAGGACGCTGCCCTCGGCCGCCCGGTACGCCGCCCGGACCACGGTCTCCGCGTCGGTGTTCATGGTGCCCTCCCGTGTTGAGAGAATCCATTCAAACCTTTGATTGAAATTGTGAGGAAGCGTGGGTCGCCTTGTCAAGCGATCGATTGAATTTATCGTGGCGCGGGTCCGGTACGGCTCATTCGCCCAGGCCAGAGGTTTACCGGGCGCCCTGAAACGCCCCGGCCACCACGGGGATGAGCATCCGCTCCACCCGCTCGGCGGGCTCGGCGCCCAGCTCGGCTCCGATGGGTGCCACCGCGAGCCAGTTCAGCATCCCGGCCGCACAGCGGACACGGAAGACGAGCTCCCGCTCGTCGACCTCGGGAAGGTTCGCCGCCAGTACCCGCACCGCCTGCCGTCGGGCCTGCTCGAACTTCCCGGCCAGCCTCTCCCACCCCTCGGGCGGATCGATCCCCACCCGCGCCACGGTCCGTATCACAGCCAGATCCCGCCCCCCGGCCACGAGGGCGCTCATCATCGGCCGGGCGAAGGCCTCGGCCAGCTCGCTCAGCGTCGCGCTCCCCGCCAGAGCGTCGAGCTCCCGGATCTGAGCGTCCAGGTAGCGCTCCAGCGCGTGCTCGATCGCCACATCGCACAGTGCCTTCAGCGATCCGAAGTGGTAACTCACCGCGGCGACGTTGGCTCCGGCGTTCTGGGTGATCTCGCGGAGGGTCACCCCTTCCTGTCCCCGCCGTGCGAGCAGCTCGAGAGCCGCCTCCAGCAGATCGTCCCGCGTTCGCTGACCGGCCTCGCGGCGAAGGTCCGTCTTCTCTGGCCTCACGATAGAACTCAAGCGACTGCTTGACTTCATTGTCAAGCAGTCGCCTGAACGCAATTCCCCTGAGTGCGACGCCGGGCCGGGCCGGGCAGTGCCGTGGCTGCGACCACTGCCCGGCCCGGAGCTTCAGGCTGCCTCCCGGGTGGCGTGCTCCTGCTCGCAGGCATCGTCGATGCCGTACGTCTCCCATGCCGGGAAGCCGTCCCCGGCGGGTACGGGCTCGCCCGGGTCGAGCAGGCACGCGTCGAGGGCTGCCCGGAGGGCGTCGGGGCGAAGCCCGGTGCCGATGAAGACGAGGTCCTGACGCTGGGCCGTGTCCTGACCGACGGCGCCCGAGGGTTCGAAGCGGGCCACCGCGCCGGCTCGTGACCACAGACCGGTGGCCCGGGGGCGGCTGGCGAGGTGGAAGAAGGCCCTTGGAGCGCAGGATGCGGCCGAAGGTGCCGCTGTCGTTCGAGGGGTACGTGCCCGTGGACGGCAGGGACGATCCTGGCCTCGGGGTCGAGATGCCTGAGGGTGACGCTCAGGCGCGCACCCTCCTCCGGTCCGACGAGGTCGAGCTCGTTGAGGACGATGACGTCCGCGAACTCGACCTGGTCCATGAGGTCGCTGACGGTGCGTTCGTCGTTCTCGTGCCGGTCGAGTCCGCGCGTGGCGGGTTCGTCGCCGCCGGCGAGGTCCGGCAGGAAGTTCGCCGCGTCGACGACGCTGACCATGGTGTCGAGGCGTACGAGGTCCCCAAGGGCGGCTCAGCCCTCGGGGCGGAGCAGGCCGCGCTCGTACGCCTTCACCAGACGCTGTGGCACCTGGTACACGGAGCCGTCGACCGTGATCGGGACGAGCCGGGGCGTGGTGGCCTTCCACTGGGCCCTGCGGTGGCGGGTGTTGCTGCGGGACGTCTTCCGCTTGGGGACGGCCATGGGATCTCCTGAGTGAGTCGGTGTGTTGTGGGAGTGGGTCGGGCCCCAGGGGGCGGCGGGTGCCGGAGGACGATCAGCCGCCCGACGAGGCGGCCTTCGCCGACGCGGGCTTCAGCCGAGCCTCACCTGCCGCCGTACGGGAGCAGGGCCATCTCGCGGGCGTTCTTGATCGCGGTGGCGAGCTGCCGCTGCTGCTGGGCGGTGACGCGGGTGACCCGGCGGCTGCGGATCTTGCCCCGGTCGGAGATGAACTTCCGCAGGAGATCGGTGTCCTTGTAGTCGATGTACGTGATCTTTGCTGCGTCCAGTGGGTTCGGGCGGGACTTGAGTGGCTTGTGGGGCGTCTGGCGGCGAGCCATGTGCGTTCCTTTCGGGTTGTCGGGTTGTCGGGTGGTGGTCAGGAGACGGGGTCGAGGAGGGGGCCGAAGGCGGCCGGGAGCCTCCGCCATGCCTCGGGTCCCGCCGCGTATTCGGCGTCGGTGAGGAGGCAGGACTCGAGCAGTCGCTTCAAGCCGTGGCGGTCGAGGCCAGGGGAGGTGAAGACGAGGTGCTGGCAGCAGTCGCCGTGTTCGGGATGCCAGTCGAGCGAGGCTGCCGCCCTGCGCATCGGAGGCACAAGCTCCCAGGCGGCGTCCGGCAGGGACGCCAGCCAGGGGCCGGCGTTCTCCACGCACAGGGCGCCACCCGCGGCGTCCCAGGCCAGCAGGGTGTCGGGGCGGTCGGCGAGCCAGAATCGGCCGCGGCTGCGGGCGGCCACGCAACAGAGGTCTTCCAGCGCCTCGTAGAGGCGTTCGGGGTGGAAGGGCCGCCGGCGGTGCCAGACGAGGGTGGTGACTCCCGCCTCGTCGGCTTCCTGGGGGAGCCGTGCGCAGGCCGGGTGCTGGGCGGCCGCCGCCGTCTCCACGTCGAAACCGGCGAAGGCCAGCCGGGCGAGTTCGCCGGATGAGGCGGGTACCTGCCGGGCGGTCGGATGGAGCTGGGTGAGGAGGGCCCGATCCCCGTCATCGGCTTCCTCGCTGTCGACGAGGGCGAGTACGGGCGCGTACTCCAACTGCCGGGCCCAGGTGTCTCCGACGGTGCGCTGGTCCGTGGCGGCTGCCGCGAGGCCCACCTCCGCCAGGTCGTCGCCGTTGACGAGGTAGGGGAGTACGAGCGCGGGGTCGACCGCGGTGATCACGGCGGTGAGGTCGAGTACGTCGGCGCCGTGTGCGGTGACGACCTCGGCCATCGCCTTGGGCTCCACGGAGTCCCAGAGCTCGACGACGGCCAGCCGGGTCAGGCCGCCGTCGGCCAGTCGTTCCAGTTCGGGGACCAGGTCCTCGCGCAGCGCGCAGCACGCACAGTCGTTCACGAGGGGTGCCGTGCCCCGGGACAGCTCGCCCGAAGCGTCGCGCAGCACGCGCCGCACCGTGCCCTGCGGTGCGGTGGACAGGTCGTGGTGGAGGGCGACGCTGTCGGGGACGGCGTGCAGCAGCCGGTCCACGACTTCCTTGCGGGCGTCGCAGTGGAGCCCGCCGACGATGACGACGGGCAGGGTCACGCCGTGCTCCCGTAGCGGCGCTGGAAGCGCTCGACGCGGCCGGCGGTGTCCAGGACGCGGGCGGTGCCGGTGTAGAAGGGGTGGCTCTGCGAGGAGATTTCCACGTCGATGACGGGGTAGGTGTTGCCGTCTTCCCACTCGACGGTGTTGGTGCTGGTCGCCGTGGACCGGGTGAGGAAGGCGAAGTCGGCGGCCTTGTCGCGGAAGACGACGGGGCCGTAGGCGGGGTGGATTCCGGGCTTCATGACGGTGTCCTTCAGACAGGGAGCGGGGTCAGCGTTCTTCGCGGAAGTCGACGTGCCGGCGTACCACCGGGTCGAACTTGCGCAGCACCATGCGGTCCGGGTCGTTCCGCCGGTTCTTGCGGGTGACGTACGTGTAGCCGGTGCCCGCGGTGGAGCGGAGCTTGACGATCGGGCGTACCTCGTTGCGTGCCATGCCGCTACTATACGGGAATGGAAATCGTTTCCAATAACCGTTTCGGTTCAGAGAGAGGCAGGTAACACCGTGTCCGCCCACTGCCAGCTCACCGGCGCCCAGCCGGGCTTCGGCAACAACATCTCCCACTCGCACCGGCGCACCTCCCGCCGCTTCGACCCCAACATCCAGGCCAAGCGCTACTGGCTGCCGAGTGAAGGCCGTCATGTCCGGCTGACCCTGAGCGCGAAGGCGATCAAGACCATCGACACCATCGGCATCGAGGCCGCGGTGGCCCGGATCCGCGCGCGCGGGGTGAAGGTCTGATGGCAAAGAAGAGCAAGATCGCGCAGAACGAGAAGCGCAAGGCGATCGTTGCGCGCTACGCCGCCCGGCGTGCCGAGCTGAAGGAGGTCCTGCGGCGGCCGTCGTCGACGGAGGCCGAACGGCGCACGGCGCTGGAGGAACTGCGCAAGCAGCCCCGCAACGCGAGCACCACCCGCGTGCGCAACCGGGACGCCGTCGACGGCCGGCCCCGCGGCCATCTGCGGAAGTTCGGCCTCTCCCGCGTCCGCATGCGAGAACAGGCGCACGCCGGCTTCCTCCCCGGAGTCACCAAGTCCTCCTGGTAGCGCCCGTACGCCCGGCGCCGGCGCGTGGGCCCCGTCTCCGGTGGGAGGCGTGGCCCTCGCATCAGGCTTCGCGGGGCGGCTGCGCCACCGGCGGACATGTCCCACACGGAGTCATGACCGGCTCCGCGTCGCCCGTGTCGAACCCGCCGTCAAGACTGCCGTGTCGGACCGGCGGCCGTGCCGCTGTCCGCGGCCACGCGGAAGCCGATGTTGCCGGTGGAACTGTCGGGCGTGTTGGAGCTGCGGGCCGCGACGCGATAGCGGTTGCAGTACGAGTCGTGGCAGAGGTAGGACCCGCCGCGCATCACGCGGCTGGTTCCGGGGGCGAACCAGTCGGCGCACCATTCCCATACGTTTCCGACGGCGTTGTAGAGCCCGAAGCCGTTGGGGCGGAAGGACTTCGCCGGTGCCGTGCCCTCGTAGCCGTCCTCCGCGGTGTTGCGGGTGGGGAAGTCGCCCTGCCAGATGTTGCACATGTGCCGGCCGCCGGGGGTGAGGTCGTCGCCCCACGGGTAACGCCGCTGCTCGAGCCCGCCGCGGGCCGCGTACTCCCATTCGGCCTCGGTGGGCAGGCGGGTGCCGGACCAGGCGCAGTACGCCTGGGCGTCGTTCCAGGAGACGTGGATGACGGGGTGGTTCTGGCGCGCGGTGACGGACGAACCGGCGCCCTCGGGGTGCCGCCAGCTGGCACCGGGGACGGCCCGCCACCAGGGGACGGCCGCCACGGCCGCAGACGCGGCGGCGACGTCCTCGGTCAGGAAGCCGCCGAAGACGAAGGAGAAGCCGAAGTGTTCGGCTTCGGTGACGTGGCCGGAGGCTTTGACGAAGGTGGCGAACTGGGCGTTGGTCACCGTCGTGGGCGCGACGCGGAACGGGCCGACGGTGACCTCGCGTACCGGCCCTTCGCCGTCGGCCGGGAAGGAGTCCGGGTCGTCGGTGCCCATGAGGAAGCGCCCGCCCGGCAGGTCTACGAGCTGCCGGGCGGCCCGCTGGGCGGCACCTGCAGGTGGACGCGGTGCAAGGGAGAGCGCGACGGTGGTGGCGTCACCGTGTCCGGGAGTGCAGCAGGAAAGCATGACGGCTCCGTCGGTTTGCGTTGAGGGCGGGGCGGGGCAGGTGCCCCGCGGGTGATGCCGCGGGGCACCCGGCCGGGTACCGCTAGGCGCTTCGGTCGGCGGCGAGTTGCGCCGCCAGGGCGGGGATGCCCAGGTTCTGCTCGTCCGCCGGTGTGGCCTGGTACAGCTTGTTCGTCAGCTGGTACGGGTCGACCGCCAGGTCGTAGTACTCGCGGAACTTCAGCTGCCCCGTGCCGGACACGGTGCCGTTGCCGTCGGTGGTGAGGTCGTAGTACTCCGTGTACTGCTTGTTCTGGCCCACGTACGAGGCCCAGGTGGGCGGGCCGCCCGCGGTCGCACCCTGCTGCCACCACTCGACGAGCAGGTGGTCGCGGCTGTGCGAGGAGAGCAGGGACCTGCCGTCCACCGAGTGGGTGGGCGTGATGCCGGCCGCGTCGAGGACCGTGGGGGCGATGTCGATGTTCGCGGTGATGCGGCTGTCGGTGGTCCCCGTACTCAGGCCGCCGGCCGGCCAGGAGAGGTAGAACGGCACCTCGTGCGCCGGGCGGTAGGGCACCGACTTCTTGGTCCATCCGTGGTCGGCCCAGGTGAAACCGTTGTCGGCGATGTAGATGACCAGGGTGTTGTCGAGCTGTCCGAGCGCCTGGAGCTTGTTCTTGAACGCCTGGACCGTGTCGTCGACGGTGAGCAGCGTGCGCAGCTGTTCCTCGCGGATCTGCTTCCCGTCGGCCAGGGTCCCGGTCGCGTTCCGGATGTAGGCGGGCTTGTCGCTGCGGTCGTTCTCCGGAACGGAGGGCCTGCCGTTCCAGTCCGGGACGGCCGTGCCGGCGTACTTCGCCTCGGGGGTGCGCGGGCCGTGGGAGGCGTACGGGGTGACGTACGCGAACCAGGGCCGGGAGTCGGCCGCCGACTTGTCGAGGAAGTCCAGCGTGCGGTTCTTGATGATGTTGGTGGTGTAGCCGTTGATCGTCTGGACCGTTCCGTTGACGTTCCACTGTGCGTCGACGTAGCCCGGCTGGAGCAGGGCGAACTCCTCGAAGTGCGGCGGATTGTCGGACAGGGTCCAGGAGTTGAGCCACTTGCCGAACAGTCCTGTGCGGTATCCGGCCTCCTTCAGGTACCGGGGCAGGGTGGTGCTCTGGTCGAGCCGGTACGAGGCCTTGTTGTTGCGGACGCCGTGGTGGTGGGCGTAGCGGCCGGTGAGGACCGACGACCGGGAGGGCGAGCAGAGCGGGGTGGTGACGTGCCCGTTGGTGAACTTGACGCCCTGGTCGGCCAGCCAGGCCGTGGTCTTCGGCTGTGCCCATTCGGTGTGCTTGGGCTGGTCGTCCGTGACGATGAGCAGGATGTTGGGACGGGTCGCGGCAGCGGCGGGAGGGGCGGCCGCCGCCTGGGCGATCGCCGGAACCGCCGCGGCGGCCGCCGCGGCCGCCGTGCCGGCGAGGAACCCGCGGCGGCTCACCCGCGGTCTGCTGTTGTCGCTCATGGGATGTCTTCTCCTGGTTCCGCAGCTCGTACGGGTACGGCAGAGCAACTGCCGTGAAGGGGTGGAAGAGAGACGAGGATCAGGCATCGGCCGGTCGGCCCCTTCGGGGCGGACCGGTGCGCAATGCCAGGTGGGGATCCCGTGCGAAGAGACGCGTGGTTTTACCGTCGCGCCCGGGCGATCGGACACAGAGCGCTCGCCAGCCTGCCCAGATCGAGGTGGCGGCGCGCAGTGAGAGGGCTTCCTGCTGCCATGCCGATGAGGTTAGGGGCGGGGGCGAAGCCGGTCCATGTACGGCATATGAAAAGAGGAACCCGCTTGAACGGCTCTCCCCGGGTGACCCGGCCGTGCGCGTGCGGGGACCGGCACGGCCCGACGCCGGGCTGCCGGTCGATGAGCTGCTCGCCGCGCGCAACACCCTCCGGCGGCTGCCGGAGGGTGTTGGGGTTGGTCAGTGCCGAGCGCGACCGCCGGTCAGCTCTTGACCAGCAGGCCGCGGCTGCGCAGTACCCACCGCTCGACGGGGCTGAAGATCAGGAGGTCGATGGCGATGCCGACGACGAGGATGAGGATGATCGC
>NZ_JBVING010000031.1:0-21897 GCF_055579465.1 Streptomyces sp. NPDC032745
ACGTGCTTCTCATCTCTCGGCGTCTGGCGGCCGTCTGGGGCTGGACATAGGCCGCCGGACGCCTCCCGTGGGCCGGTTTTCTGGCGTCTGCACGCCATTGGGGGCGAAAAGCGGGCGAGAGGGAGCCTGATGCCGGACTTCTCCACCTCCCACTCCGACAAGGCGCCTTCTGACTCTCGGCTGGCGAACAGAAGGGGCAGACAACCCGCTGTCGCATGCCGGGCCGTCCCTGTGCCGGTCGTGGGCGGCCTACGTCCAGCCACAGGCGGGGCGAGGACGCCAAGCAGAGAGGAGCGCGTAGCGATTTGGGGCGTCCACGGCCCAACCGGCACCGCAGCGTCATCTCATCGCTGCCTGGTGCAGGTTGACCCCACCCTGACCCGGAAAGGGTGCCTATGGGCCCTTCAGGGAGCCGTTCCCCTCCCCGCGCACTCATTCCGACCCCTCTCGATGCCCCTGGTGGGCTGGGTGCGGATGGACAGGGGCTGCCGGTCAGGATCTCTGATGGGCCCTCATCGGAACATGAACCCCCCGGCCATCCTTCGGGGGCTTCCCGGCAGTCTGTTGGCATTCCGGGGCGGGCCGGTCGGTCAAGGGTGGAGCGCAGCGACATCGCGAAGCGACGCGACCGCAGGGAGCGCCCTTGAGGGACCGGCACGACACGGAAGGACAGTGGACTGCCGGGAAGCCCCCGGACACACACCGACGCCGGTCGGCCGGCACCCCGACCAGGGCGTCCCGGCCGACCCTCCCGACGCCGAGTCGGCAGACCCCGCCCCCCTCCCCCGACCAACCCTCCCACCCCCGAACACCCAGACCCCACCCCCCCCGTTATCTTTTTCGCGGTCCTGCAATGGGGCCGCTGGCCTCCGGGCCCGGTATGACTGTGTCCCCTCTGTCGAAGTGATGACCTGGGGGGTGGTGTCGCCGGGCCCGTGGGGCGCCGTCGGAGACGCTGATGAGAGGTCCGGCCACCGCCTGGCCTGGCGCAATGCCGGGCAGTTCGCGGGCGGCAGGTCTGCATAACGTGGATGCGCGAGCACGGTGCCACCGCCGAGGCCGGCACGGTCAACCACCCGGGAGGGGTGCGATGTTAGACACCGGCGATGTGGGCGTCTTCCTGGGTATGGACGTCGGCAAGACAGCTCACCACGGCCACGGGCTGACGCCGGCGGGCAAGAAGGTCTTCGACAAGCCGATGCCCAACAGCGAACCGAAACTGCGGGCCGTCTTCGACAAGCTGACCGCGAAGTTCGGCACGGTGCTGGTGATCGTGGACCAGCCGGCCTCGATCGGTGCTCTGCCCCTGACCGTCGCCCGGGACGCGGGCTGCCAGGTCGCCTACCTGCCCGGACTGGCCATGCGACGGATCGCCGACCTCTACCCGGGAGAGGCGAAAACCGACGCGAAGGACGCCGCGGTCATCGCGGACGCCGCCCGCACCATGCCCCACACCTTGCGTTCGCTGGAGCTGACCGACGAGATCACCGCCGAGCTCACGGTGCTGACCGGCTTCGATCAGGACCTCGCCGCAGAAGCCACCCGCACCTCCAACCGGATACGCGGCCTGCTCACCCAGCTCCACCCGTCGCTGGAGCGCGTGCTCGGCCCGCGACTGGACCACCGGGCCGTCACCTGGCTCCTCGAGCGATACGGATCCCCGGCCGCACTGCGCAAAGCCGGCCGCCGCAGACTCGTCGAACTCATCCGACCCAAGGCCCCGCGGATGGCACAGAGGCTGATCGACGAGGTCTTCGACGCTCTCGACGAGCAGACCGTCATGGTTCCCGGCACGGGCACCCTCGACATCGTGATCCCGTCCCTGGCCGCCTCGCTCGCCGCGGTCCATGACCAGCGCCGGGCACTGGAAGCCCAGATCAGCACCCTGCTGGAGGCCCACCCTCTTCACCCGGTCCTGACCTCGATGCCGGGCGTCGGCGTCAGGACCGCCGCCGTCCTGCTGGTCACCGTCGGTGACGGCACCGGCTTTCCCAGCGCCGCCCACCTCGCCTCCTACGCGGGCCTCGCCCCCACCACCAAGTCGTCGGGCACCTCGATCCACGGCGAACACGCACCCCGCGGCGGAAACCCGCAGCTCAAACGGGCCATGTTCCTCTCCGCCTTCGCCTGCATGAACGCCGACCCGGCTTCACGCACCTACTACGACCGCCAACGCGCCCGCGGCAAGACCCACACCCAGGCACTGCTGCGGCTCGCCCGCCAACGCATCAGCGTCCTGTTTGCCACGCTCCGCGACGGCACCTTCTACGAGTCCAGAACCTCCACGGTCACCCTCGCCGCATGACCACCCCAAACAGCCTCATACCCGGCACCACATCCTTGACGAAGGACATAGAGGCACCCCCCGCCCTCCCGGCCAACCCTCACGACCCCGAGCACACGAACCCCGCCCCCGCCCCGCCCGCGCCCCCACCCCCTCAACAACCCGTTGAAAGCTCCCCGATCTCGTGTAAGTTTTGTTTGGGAACTAACTCGCAGCGAGATCAAAGCGAAGGGGAGCGGGAGCACTCATGGCTCAGCATCAGCAGACGTGGACCGCCGTCGACGACTACTTCGGCGGGCTGCTCGTCGAGGAGGACGAGGCGCTGGCCGCGGCGAACGTCGACTCCGATGCCGCGGGACTGCCCGCGCACCAAGTGGCTCCGAATCAGGGGAAGCTGCTCAACCTCCTCGCCCGCATCCACGGCGCCCGCACCATCCTCGAGATCGGCACGCTCGGCGGCTACAGCACCATCTGGCTGGCCCGGGCCCTGCCCGCCGGTGGGCGGCTCGTCACGCTCGAGGTCGACGAGCACTGCGCCGACGTCGCCGCGGCGAACATCGCCCGGGCCGGGCTGGACGAGGTCGTCGACATCCGGCGCGGCCGGGCCATCGACCTGCTGCCCGAGCTCAAGGACCAGGCCCCGTTCGACCTCGTCTTCATCGACGCCGACAAGCCGTCGAACCCGGACTACCTGAAGTGGGCCCTCGAGCTCACCCGCCCCGGGAGCATCATCGTCGGCGACAACGTCGTCCGCGACGGCGCCGTCGTCGATCCGGACAGTACCGACCCGCGCGTCCAGGGCGTCCGCCGGTTCACCGAACTCATCGCCGAGCACCCGAGGTTGACCGCCACCGCCCTCCAGACCGTCGGCAGCAAGGGCTACGACGGCCTCGTCCTGGCGCTGGTCACCGACTGACCCGCACCCCTCGTACGCTCGTACGCTCGCGTCGACCAGCCCCACACACAACAAGCGGACCATTCACAGATCCGGGCAGCCGGGCAGTCATCGACCGTCGCGGGAGCTTCCTCCGGCTGGGCTGGGACCGGCCGCAGACGGACTGACCGGCGCTGCCGCGCCGAGGGGGCCCGAACCAGTAACCTCACCCGAATGACGGCACTTTCCCACCACAGCTCCGACCCCATCGAGCAGCCCGGACGCGGCGGGGCCACGGCCACCACCGAGGCCGATCCGCACGCCATCGGGCCGGTGCGCACCGAGTACGCGCCCGACAAGGACGGCGATCCAGACCCCGGCGAGATCGTCTGGACCTGGGTCCCCTTCGAGGAGAACGACGGACGCGGCAAGGACCGCCCGGTGCTGGTCGTCGCCCGGGAGGCGGGCGGGCGGACGCTGCTGGCCGTACAGCTGTCCAGCAAGCGGCACGACAACGACCGGGAGTGGGTGCCGATCGGGACCGGGCCTTGGGACAGCGCCGGGCGGGAGTCCTGGGTCGACGTGGACCGGGTGCTGCGCGTGCACGAGGCGGGTATGCGGCGCGAGGCGTGCGCCCTGGACCGGGGCCGGTTCCAGCTGGTCGTGAACCGGCTCCGCGAGCGCTACGGCTGGCGGTAGCCTGCCGGCCGGCCGGGGCCGCGGATCAGCCGCCGAGGCCGGCCAGCCCGGTCTCGGCGTAGTGCGGCCAGGTGCCGGCCTGCGCAGCGGGCAGGGCGACCCAGTCCTTGAAGGGGCGCCCCGCCCCGGAGGGGTCGAAGAGCTCGACGCCGGGCAGGGACAGGGCCTCGGCGTGTGCGGGGGTGCCCGCCCCGAGTTTCACGGCGAGGGCATCGCCGTTGAGGCAGGCGAAGACCTTCCCGTGCGCCTTGAGGGCGCGCGCGCCGAACATGGCTCCCGCGGTGACGCCGCGCGGCTCGAGGTCGGCGGCGATGTGGTCGAACAGCGCATCGGGGTCGGTCACACGACGAGTATGGCGGGCCCCAACGACATCAGCCCGGCACGACCAGCACGACCAGGCCTGACACGGGCCCGACCGGCAGGCACGGCACGACCAGCACGACCAGGCCTGACACGGGCCCGACCGGCAGGCACGGCACGACCAGCACGACCAGGCCTGACACGGGCCCGACCGGCAGGTACGGCACGGCACGGCACGACCGGCACGGCCAGGCCTGGCACGGGCCCGACCCGGCGCGACGCGGCCCGGCCCTCCCCCGCCACCCCTTCGGCCCCTTCGGCTCCCTCGGCCCCCTCCGCCCGTGAACCAGCCCCGCCCCTACCCCCCGAACCCCGCGAAGGCCCGCTCGAACGCCTCCCGGGGCCCCGGATTGCGGTCCAGGACCCCGAACACCACCCGTTCGAAGACCCCCGCGAAACGCCCCGCCAGCAGTGCCCGGAAGGCCTCCGCGACCTCCGCGGGGTCGTTCCGGAACACCCCGCACCCCCAGGCCCCCAGCACCAGCCGGGGGTACCCGTGCAGTGTCGCCGTCTCCAGGACGCGCTCCGCGCGCCGGGCCAGTGCCGCCGGGATCTCGGCGGCGCGCTCCGGTTCCTGGCGGCGGATGGTGCCCGCGTTCGGTGCCGGGGAGGTGAGGAAGCCCGCCCGGAAGGGGGTGTCCAGCAGTTCGCCCCGGTCGTCGCGGAAGACGGGCACCCCGGGCGAGTGAATCACCCGGTCGGTGTAGAAGGTGCTGCGCCCCGCGCGGTGGATCTCGTAGTACTCCGGGGCCTCCAGCAGGGTCTCGTACAGGGCCGAGGCGCGGCACAGCGCCTCCTCCTGGGCCTTGGCCCCGCGGACGTAGCCGCCCCCGGGATTGCGGGCCGAGGCGAAGTTCAGGACGGCCACCGCAGCCCCGGAGACCGGCGCCGGACCGTCCGCGGTGAGCCTACGGGCTGCGACCGTGCTGCTCTCCCCCGTGACTTCGACGGCCGTTTCACAGCGCCCGACGGGAAAACCCTCGTCTGGAATGACACGGTTTGGCCCATATATCCTGGTTCCGGCCCTGGCTTCCGCCAGGGCGGCGGCAAGGGAGACCTGCCGCCCCGACCGCGTCCGGTATCCACCGGCCGCCACGATGGTCGCGTTCTCCCGCGCGATCTCGCGCAATCTGCTGCTCACGTCACCATCATCGGCAGTGCGGTTCACCCGCGGCCAGAGATTTTCCGCGCGGTGGCCCGTTCCCACCTTTTCAGGCCGACAAGGACGGGTAGGCATGGTCAAGTCACAACACTGGACAGGAGACCCGTCCATGCCTCAGGACTCACCTGCACCGCCCACCCTGCAGACACCGGGTGCCTCAGCCGCGCTGAGCGAGACCGCCGCCGAGGATCTGATCCACGGCATCTGTTTCAAGACCGGCCCGCCCCGTACCCTCGGTGCCGAGCTCGAATGGCTCGTACTGGACGCCGAGCGGCCCGGTCAGATACTGCCGCCCGACCGGTTGACCGCCGCGCACGACGCGGCCCGCGCCCTGCGCCTGAATTCCCGGCTCAGCATCGAGCCCGGCGGCCAGCTCGAGCTCAGCTCGGCCCCCGCCCCCTCCCTCTCCGGCTGCCTGGACGGCCTGCAGGCCGATCTCACGGCCGTCCGGTCCGCCCTCAGATCCCAGGGCCTGGTCCTGCACGGGACCGGCCGCGATCCGCGTCTGCCACTGCGCCGGCTGCTGTCCAGCCCGCGCTACGACGCGATGGAGATCCACTTCGACCGCACCGGCCCGGCCGGCCGCGCCATGATGTGTTCCTCCGCCTCCGTGCAGGTCTGCGTGGACGCGGGGTACGAGGAACCGGGCCCCCTCGGGTACGGCCGGCGCTGGCGGCTGGCCCATCTGCTGGGCGCCGTGTTCGTGGCGGCCTTCGCCAACTCCCCCGCGCACGAAGGCCCGTACGCCGGCTGGCGGTGCGCCCGCCAGGGGATCTGGAGCGACATCGACGCCCGGCGCGCGCTCGCTCCGCCGCCGGACGCCGAACCGCGGGCCGGGTGGGTCCGGCACGCGCTGGACACCGAGGTGATGTGCGT
This sequence comes from Streptomyces sp. NPDC032745, assembly GCF_055579465.1. Classification (NCBI taxonomy): domain Bacteria; kingdom Bacillati; phylum Actinomycetota; class Actinomycetes; order Kitasatosporales; family Streptomycetaceae; genus Streptomyces; species Streptomyces sp. NPDC032745. The sequence goes on from NZ_JBVING010000031.1 coordinate 6,256, forward strand.
ACGGTCGCACGACGGCGGGCCCTGGGCCGCCCCGCGCGGGCTGACCTTCCGCGACTGGCTCCGGGCCGGCGGCGGCGCCCAGGGCCCGCACGGCACGCGCCCGGACGGTCTCCGGCCGCCCACCGCCGAGGACCTGGAGTACCACCTGACCACGCTGTTCCCGCCGGTGCGCCCGCGCGGCCACCTGGAGTTCCGGATGATCGACGCCCAGCCCGGCGACGACGGCTGGCTGGTCCCGGTGGCGGTCGTACACGCACTGTTCGACGATCCGGAGGCCGCCGAGAGCGCGTACCGGGTGGCGAAGGCGCTGTCCGACACGCACGGGCCGCGGCCCGCGCCGCGCAATCCGCTGTGGCAGTCCGCCGCCCGGCACGGCCTGGCCGATCCGGAGCTGCGCACGGCCGCGGCCGCCTGTTTCCGGGCCGCCGCCGAGGCGCTGCCACGGCTCGGCGCGAGCCGGCACGTACAGGACGTGGTCGGCGCCTTCACGGAACGCTTCGTACTGCGCGGCCGCTCCCCGGCCGACGAGGGATTCCTGCAGCTCACCGGGACGGGGGCCCGCTCATGACCGCATCGCCTTCCGCCGGTTCCGCGGACCGGACGCACACGCACCCGGCGCCCGCGGACCGTTCGCCCGCGGACCGTACGCCCGCGGACCGTACGCCCGCGGACCTGCGCGAGCGCGCCTTCGCGGCCCTCACCGCCGCCCGCGCCCGTACGGCTCTGCTCACCGACGCGGTGAGCGACCGGGACCTCACCGAACAGCATTCCCCGCTGATGTCCCCGCTGGTGTGGGACCTGGCACACATCGGGAACCAGGAGGAGCTCTGGCTGCTGCGCAACGTGGCCGGGCAGGAGTCCCTGCACCCGGAGATCGACCCGCTCTACGACGCCTTCCGGCATCCGCGCTCCGAACGGCCGAAGCTGCCCCTGCTGGGGCCGGCGGAGGCCCGGCGCTACACGGCCGAGGTGCGCGGCCGGGTCTTCGACCTGCTGGAGCGCACTGCGCTGGAGGGCTCCGCGCTGCTGGACGACGGTTTCGCCTTCGGGATGATCGCCCAGCACGAACAGCAGCACGACGAAACCATGCTGATCACCCATCAGCTGCGCCGGGGCGGGCCGGTGCTCACTGCCCCGGATCCGGATCCGCCGCAGGGTGCGGCCCCGCCCACACCGGAAGTCCTGGTCCCCGGCGGCGCGTTCACGATGGGCACGTCGGCCGAGCCGTGGTCGCTGGACAACGAGCGGCCCGCGCACGCCCGGGACGCCGGGCCGTTCTGGATCGACACGGTGCCGGTGACCAACGCCGCGTACCAGGCGTTCATCGCGGACGGCGGCTACCGGAACGAGCGCTGGTGGGCCCCCGAAGGCTGGGAGCAGATACGCCGGCACGGGATCGGGGCGCCGCTGTTCTGGCACCGGGAGGCCGGGCAGTGGCTGCGCCGCCGGTTCGGCGTGACCGAGCCGGTGCCCGCCGACGAGCCCGTGCTGCACGTCAGCTGGTACGAGGCGGACGCGTACGCGCGCTGGGCGGGGCGGCGGCTGCCCACGGAGGCGGAGTGGGAGAAGGCCGCCCGGTACGACCCGGCCACGGGCCGCTCCACCCGCTACCCCTGGGGCGACGAGGACCCGACCCCCGCGCACGCCAACCTCGGCCAGCGCCACCTGCGTCCGGCTCCGGCGGGCAGCTACCCGGCCGGGGCGTCCCCGCTCGGGGTGCGCCAGCTGATCGGCGACGTGTGGGAGTGGACCTCCTCCGATTTCCTGCCGTACCCGGGGTTCCGGGCCTTCCCGTACCGCGAGTACTCGGAGGTGTTCTTCGGCCCGGAGCACAAGGTGCTGCGCGGCGGCTCGTTCGCCGTGGATCCGGTGGCTTGCAGGGGTACCTTCCGCAACTGGGACCTGCCGGTGCGCCGGCAGATCTTCTCCGGCTTCCGGACCGCGAGGGACGTCTGATGTGCCGTCATATCGTGTTCCTGGGGCCGGAGGTGCCCTTGGCCCGGCTGCTGAGCGAGCCGGAGCACTCCCTCGTACGGCAGTCCTGGGAGCCGCGCCGGCAGCGTCACGGCACGGTCAACGCCGACGGCTTCGGCGTCGGCTGGTACGCGGAGGGCGACCCGGTCCCCGCCCGCTACCGGCGGGCCGGGCCGATCTGGGGCGACCTGAACTTCGCCGATCTGGCCCGGGTGGTACGGACGCGGGCCGCGCTGGCCGCCGTACGGGACGCCACCGTGTTCGGGGCGGACGGGGAGGCCGCGGCCGCGCCGTTCGCGTCCGGGCCGTGGCTGTTCAGCCACAACGGGGCGGTGCGCGGCTGGCCGGAGGCGGCGGCGCCGCTCGCGGCCGCCCTGCCGCCCGAGGAGCTGCTGTCCCTGGCCGCGGGCACGGATTCGGCGCTGATCTGGGCGCTGGTGCTGCACCGGCTGCAGCGGGGGGACGACCTCGGCACGGCGCTCGCCGAGCCGGTGCGGGAGGTAGCGGCGGCCTCGCCCGGCTCCCGGCTGAACCTGCTGCTCACCGATGGCACCGGCATCGCCGCGACGGCCTGGGGCGATTCGCTCTGGTACCTGGCCGACACGGTGCATCCGGCCGACGGGCCGCCTCCCGCCGGTGCGGCGCGTCCGACCGGCACGGCTCCCGCCGACGCCGCGGCGCAGCGCATCGTGGTGGCGTCCGAGCCGTACGACGACGACCCCCGCTGGTGCGAAGTACCCGACCGGACCCTGCTGACCACCCATGGCACACGGGTCGTCCTGACCCCGCTGAAGGAGACCTCTCAGTGAGCGACTTCCAGTTGACCCGCACCCTCGACGAGCACTCCGCCGAGACCGCGCTGCGCGCGGACGTCCTGCACGGACTGACGGTGTCCCCCAAGGTGCTGCCGCCCAAGTGGTTCTACGACGCCCGGGGCAGTGAGCTCTTCGAGGAGATAACCCGGTTGCCCGAGTACTATCCGACGCGCGCCGAGCGGGAGATCCTGCTGGCGCGGGCCGGGGAGATCGCCTCGGCGAGCGGGGCGCGCACGCTGGTGGAGCTGGGCTCCGGCTCCTCGGAGAAGACCCGGCACCTGATCGAGGCGATGCCCGCGCTGGACACGTACATCCCGGTGGACGTGAGCGGGAGCGCCCTGGAGGGGGCGGCCGAGACGCTGCTCGCGGAGCACCCGGGGCTGCACGTGCACGCCCTGGTGGCCGACTTCACGAAGCCGCTGCAACTGCCGCCGGCTCCCGGCCCGCGGCTGGTGGTGTTCCTCGGCGGCACGGTCGGCAATCTGCTGCCGCCGGAGCGCGCCGCGTTCCTGGCCTCCGTACGGGCGATGCTGTCACCCGGGGACGCCCTGCTGATGGGGACGGACCTGGTGAAGGACGAGGCCGTCCTGGTGGCCGCGTACGACGACGCGCAGGGGGTGACGGCCGAGTTCAACAAGAACGTCCTGGCCGTCGTCAACCGGGAGTTGGGCGCGGATTTCCACACCGACGACTTCGCGCACGTCGCGGTGTGGAATCGGGAGCAGGAGTGGATCGAGATGCGGCTGCGGGCTCGGTCGGAGCTTGTGGTGAAGGTCCGGGCGCTGGATCTGGTGGTGCCGTTCGCAGCGGGTGAGGAGATCCTGACGGAGGTCTCCGCGAAGTTCCGTCAGGAGGGCGTACGGAAGGAACTCGCCGAGGCGGGGCTGGAGTTGACGCAGTGGTGGACGGACGCCGAGGGCCGCTTCGCGCTGTCCCTGGCGGTGGCCGACGGGGCGGGCGGCTGGGCCGGCACCCCTGCGAGCAGTGAGGAGGCGGGGACGGAGCCGGAGGCGAGCGCCGCCTGAGCCGCGGCCGCGAGCTCCCGCCGGTCCGTGTGACGGCCCGGCGGGATCCGCGGCAGCAGCCGGACCTCGGCCCGCACCCCGCGGGCCCGGGCGATCCGCCACAGGGAGGCGGTCAGCGGATCGTCCCCGACGAAGGCGGGCGCCGCGGCGAGGCTCCCGTCCGGCAGCCGGTACGCGAGCCGTACGGGCTGCACGGGCACCCGGGCGTCCAGGGCGGACTGGAAGGCGGCCCGCCGGAAGGGGCCCTGGGCGCGGCCGCACCAGGTGCTGCCCTCGGGGAAGACGGTGACGCGGTCGCCGGCCAGCAGGGCGCCGGTGATGGTCTCGACGGTGGCGGGGAGGGCCCGGATCCGGTCCCGCTCGATGAACAGTGTTCCGCTCTGCCGGGAGAGCGGGCCGAGCACCGGCCAGTCGCGTATGTCGCTCTTGGCCAGCATCCGGCAGGGCAGGGCGGCGGCGACGAGCGGGATGTCCAGCCAGGAGATGTGGTTGGCGACGATCAGGCGGCCGCCGTCCGGGCCGGGACTTCCGTGCACGGTGATCCGTATGCCGAAGGCCCGGAGCAGGGCTGTCGCCCAGGCCCGCACCAGCGCGTGGCGGGGACGGGCGGGGAGCAGCCGGACCGGCGGGGCGCCCAGGATCCCGAGCAGGATCAGGGCGACGGCGGCGGTGAGCCGGAGCACCGCGCGGGCAGCGCTCGCTCTGTCCCCCTCGTGGCCGGCGCAGGCCTCGGGGGTACAGGGCGAGGTGGGCAGCCAGACGCTCATGCGACCGGGGCGAGCGAGAGGAAGTGCTTGAGGTAGCGCGGGTTGGTGCGCCGCAGGGAGAGCAGGACGTAGAGGTCGGCGCAGCCGAACTCGGCGTCGAGGGCGGGCTCGCCGCAGACCCAGGCGCCCAGGCGCAGGTAGCCGCGGAGCAGCGGGGGCAGCTCCATGCGGGCCGGGAAGGTGATGCCTTCGGGGTTCCAGGGGAGGTGGGGGGTGACCCGGTACTCCTCGGGGGCGAGGTTGCGGGTGAGGACGCTCTCGCGGGTGGCGGCGGCCAGGACCCCGCCGTCGGCGAGCGGTATCGAGCAGCAGCCGGCGAGCCAGTTGTGGCCGGAGTGGTCCATGTAACGGGCGAGGCCGGCCCAGATCAGGGCGATGACGGCGCCGTTGCGGTGGTCGGGGTGGACGCAGGAGCGGCCGACCTCGACGAGGTCGGGGCGGACCGGGGCGAGGGCGGAGAGGTCGAACTCGCTCTCGGAGTAGAGCCGGCCGGCGACGGCGGCGCGCTCCGGGGGCAGCAGCCGGTAGGTGCCGACGACCTGCTCGGTCTCCTCCTCGACGACGAGGAGGTGGTCGCAGTACGCGTCGAAGGCATCGGAGTCCAGGCCCGGCTCGGGTCCGTCGAGGCGGGCGCCGAGCTCGCCGGCGAAGACCTGATGGCGCAGCCGCTGGGCGGCGCGTACCTCGTCCTCGTTGCGGGCGAGGCGGACGGCGTAGCGGGGGGTGGCGGGGAGGGCGGCGGGTGCCGCGACGGGCGCGGCGGCGGGGGTGACGGCGGCGGGGACGGCCGCGGCGGTGACGGTGGGGGGCAGGGTGGACGGGGACAGGGGGGCGATGGTCATGGCGGCTCCTGATCCGGGCACGGAAGCCAGGCCGGCAGGTGTGGTGGCCTGGCTCCTTTACTTCTTCCGTGACCGGCTGGATTCGACATGACCGCTCAGCGGCACTTGGATGTGCGAACGCTGAACTCGGCGGGCTCAGCGGTCGGCGCCCAGGACCGTGGTGATCGTCTCCGAGGCCGCCTTGGCGGCCTGCCGGGGGTCCCGGCCGGTGAGTACGGCCGTCATGTAGGGCTTGATCGGGTTCTCGGCCTCGACCCGGGCCCAGCGGGCGGACTTCGGGGTGGCCCGGCCCTGGGCGGCTCCGGGCGCCATGCTGGCGGCGCCCTCGTTGCCGTCGACCACGTGCGCGAGGGTGGTCTTGTTCGGTACGTAGCTCATCGTGCGGGCGAGCTCGGTCTGCCAGGTCTCGCTGACCAGGGCGGTGATCACTTCGACGGCTCGGGCCCGCTGCCTCGTCCGTTCGGGGATGATCAGGTCGGAGCCGCCGGTGAAGACGGCGCCGGGCTTGTCGGAAGACTTGCCGGGGATCGGGAAGAAGCCGAGCCTGCCCTTGAGCGCCGGGTTGGCGGCCTCGATCGCGGCGGCCTGGCCGGGCGGGGCGATGATCTGGGCGACCTGACCGTGGGCGAAGACCTCGGACTGCGGGGGCGTCTCCTCGTCGGCGTCCTTGGGGCCGTCGCCGAGGGCCTGCAGCTGCTTGTAGAACTCCATGCCGGCCAGGGCCTTCTCGTCGTCGAGGGTGCCGGCCCACTGTCCGCTGGTCTCGACGGCGAGGTCGCCGCCCTCGTCCCAGATGAACCCGGAGAGGACGTACCAGTTCTGCCCGGCCAGGTAGATGCCCTGCTGGTCGCCCTTGTCGAGCTTCTGCGTGGCCTGGATCCAGTCCTGCCGGTTCTTGGGCGGGGTCTTGATCCCGGCGCTCGCGAAGAGGTCCTTGTTGTAGATCACCACGCGGTTGGCGGCGTACCAGGGGATTCCGTACTGGGCCCCGTTGATGCTTCCCGGGTCGGAGAGGCCCTTGAGCCAGTCCTTGTTGCCCCACTCGCGCAGGCCCTCGAGCGTGAGTTCGGAGAGGCCGCCGGCCTCGATGTACTGGGCGACCTGGGTGTTGCCGACCTCGATGACGTCGGCGCTCTCGCCGCTCCTGCCGGCCAGCACGGCGTTGACCTTCTCGCCGATGCCCGTCCACTCCTGGATCTTGACGTCGAGGTCGACGCCGGGGTGCTCCTTCTCGAAGGAGGCGGTGAACTTCGCGATGAAGTCCTCCGACGCGCTGCCCTTCATCAGCCAGAGCGTCACCTTCTGCGTCCCTTCGGCCGGTCCTTCCAGCTTGCTGCAGCCGGTGAGGGCGGTCGCGGCGGCGGCGAGGGCGGTGCACATGGCGAGGAGGCGCATCTTCACGAGGGGTCACCTTCTGGGGATCGATCTCAGACGGATCTCAGATGGCTCGAAATTGGCATAGACCAATGGGTGGGTCAAGGGTCTTTCGCTCGGGACTGTTCACACAAAGTTCGCGGAGACGGACTTACTGGGGCACCGTAGAACGAGGCATAAGCACCCACCGTCGGGAGACCCCATGTCCAACCACACCTACCGGGTGACCGAAATCGTCGGCACCTCCCCCGAGGGCATCGATCAGGCCATCCGCAACGGGATCACCCGGGCGGGCCAGACGCTGCGCAACCTGGACTGGTTCGAGGTCACGCAGGTACGCGGCCACATCGAGAACGGCACGGTCGCGCACTACCAGGTAGGCCTGAAGGTCGGCTTCCGCCTGGACGGCGAGGACTGAGCGCAGCGGGATCGCGGGCCCCCGGTCCAGGGCCGGGGGCCCGCGGCGACGATCCGCCGGACGCGCGGCGCTCACGCGAACGTGTGACGACCCGGCAGCCGCAGGTGCGGGACCAGCCGTTCGGAGCAGCGGGCCGCGGCGGAGCGAGCGCTTCCTGGTCGCGCTGCGAACCGGGCTGAGCGCAGCGGCACGAGACCGCGATCGCCCCAGTGCGCTCCCCCGCGGGGGTGGTTCCCGGGGCCGAGTGGGCCAAGTGCGGCACGGGTCGCGGGGGCATGGGCGGGCTGCGGTACGAAGCTGTGCGCTGCTCCCTGCACCCCGCGAGGCCGGAGGTTCGTACGCCCATGCCCCACGCACACCTGAGACCCGCGCAACGGCGGCGCCGCAGGCCGGGCCGGACGACCGGGGTGCTGGCCGCCGCGCTCGGCCTGGCGCTCGTACTCGCGCTGCCCGGCAGTGCGCTGGCCGCACCCGGCGATCCGGATCCGGCCTTCGGGCCCGACGGCCGGGTGATCACTTCCTTCCCGGGAGGGGCGGAGGGCCACGACATCGCGCGGCAGGCCGACGGCAAGCTGGTCGTGGTGGGCCTGAGCGGGGCCGGCTTCGCCCTCGCCCGGTACGGCACCAACGGCAGCCTCGACTCCGGCTTCGCCGGAGACGGCACGGTGACCAGCGACTTCGGCGGCGGCAGCCACTCGGCGAACGCGGTGGCGATCCAGCCCTCGGACGGAAAGATCGTCGTGGCGGGCACCACCGAGGTGGTTGCGGAGGAAGGCGGCGGCTGCTGCTTCTTCTCCGTGGCCCGCTACAACACCGACGGCACTCCGGACACCGGCTTCGGCGACGGCGGCCTGGTACGGGTCGACGAGTTCGGCGGGTCCGCGGACGGTGCGGACGTGGCGGTGCAGCCCGACGGCAAGATCATCGCCGCGGGCAAGGGCGGCGGCGGAGGCTTCGCGCTGGTCCGCCTCGACGCCGGCGGAAACCTGGACCCGACCCTCGGCGGCGACGGCGCGGTGGTCGCGGGCTTCACGCCCACCTCGCCCCAGGACGCCGGCGGCACCGCCCGCGGCATGGCCCTCCAGCCGGACGGCAAGATCGTCTCGGTCGGCTACGTGGGCAACACCGCCTTCGACATCGGCGTGGCCCGCTACCTGCCCAACGGCAGCCTCGACCCCACCTTCAGCGGTGACGGCATGGTGACCGCCGACTTCGGCGGCACCGAGTTCGGCAACGCCGTGGCGGTGCAGCCGGACGGCAAGGTCGTCGCCGCGGGTTCCCGCGACACCGGCGTCGCCCTCCTGCGCTACAACGCCGACGGCAGCCCCGACTCCGGCTTCGGCACCGGCGGGCGCACCTCCGTCAGCTTCCCCGGTGACGGCGGAACCGCGAACGCCATGGCGCTCCAGCAGAACGGCAAGATCGTCCTCGCCGGCCGGGCCGACGACCCGAACAGTTCCGAGGCCAACGACTTCGGCCTGGCCCGCTTCAACCCCAACGGAACGCCGGACACCGGCTTCGGCGGCGACGGCTTCGCGGTCACCGGCTTCGGCGACTTCGACGAGGCCCGCGGGGTGCTCGTACAGCCGGACGGCAACATCGTCGCGGCGGGCTACGGGGCGGGCTACGCCTTCGCCGTCGCCCGCTACCAGGGCGGCGACGGCACACCGCCGCCCCCGCCGGCGACGGCGGACCTGTCGGTGACGAAGACCGGTACGGCCACCGTGAGCATCGGCGACCGCGCCTCGTACACCGTGACGGTCTCCAATTCCGCGACCTCCACCGCCGTCGCGACCGGCGTCACGCTGACGGACACGCTCTCCGGCGCCGGCGTGAGCCTCACTTCGGCCGCTCCCTCGCAAGGCACGTGCACGACCACTGCGACCGGGGCCGACTGCGCCCTCGGCTCGCTGTCCCCGGGTGCGAGCGCGACGGTCACGGTGACGGCCGAGCCCCGGGCCACCGGTACCGTCACGAACACGGCGAACGTCAGCGCCACCCAGCAGGACCCGGTGACCACCGACAACAGGGCCACCGCGACCACTTCGGTGAACAACTCGCGCGGCTGCACGATCATCGGCACCAGCGGTGCGGACACGCTGACCGGCGGCTTCGGCAATGACGTGATCTGCGGACTCGGCGGCAACGACGTCGTCCGCGCGAGCTACGGCAACGACACCGTCCACGGCGGTTACGGCAACGACGACATCGACGGCGGCTTCGGCGACGACACCCTGAACGGCGGACCGGGCAACGACACCCTGACCGGCTACTACGGCAACGACCGCCTCACCACCACCGACGCCGTCGCGGGCAACGACACCGCGAACGGCGGAACCGGCACCGACACCTGCACCACCGACCCGGGCGACATCCGCATCAGTTGCCCCTGACCTGCCCGCCCATCCCCGGGAGCCGTCGCCGCCCTCGCGGCGACGGCTCCCGCATGCCTGACGCAGGCTGCCCCGGCTGCCGCCGCCCCTGAGCCCCCGCCGACGCGCAGCTCCGCCGGGCCCGTGCCACCTCTAGCGCGGGGTGGTGTCGTCGCCCTTGAACGGGCTGCCGTGGCCGGGCACGATCAGGTCCGCCGCGGCCAGCACCCGCAGCCGGGAGGCGCGCAGTACCTCGCGGTCCGGGGCCACCGGGTCGTCCGCCGGGCCGTTCGCGTGCCACCACAGGTCGCCGGCGAAGGCCACCACGCCGGAGTCCGTGCCGGCCAGCAGTGTGATGTCCTCGAGGCTGTGGCCCGGGGTGCGGATCAGGCGTAGCGACGGGGTGAGTTCGTAGCCCTCCGCGTCCCGGTTCGTCCACTGGTCACCCAGGTACTCCACCTTGTGGTCGTGCACCCGGGCACGGCCGAAGAGGCCCACGTTCATGGTGTTGTCCGGGTGGTGGTGGCTGAGCACCACGTCGGTGATGTCCTCGGGGCCGAGGCCCAGTTCCGCGAGCGGGGCAAGGATGTCGTCGTGGCTCGCGACCATGCCCGGGTCGAAGATCACGTGCCGTCCTGCGTCGTGTACGTAGGAGACGGTCGCGGCGACCCCGGGGCCGGTGGAACCCACGTAGCCGGTGGTCAGGACCTTGTATGCGGCGCTGCGGCCGAGCGGTGCGTCTGTCATGGCCTCAATCCTTCCGGGTGCGAAGGGAGTTCACGAGTGGCACTGCTGCCTCTCATCGCAGGATTCGTGCCAGCCGTGTGCCACACTGCGACCGTGTCGCCTTTCAAGACCGTTGCCGCGTACGTCCCTCCCGGCGTCGGGATGCTCGCCGTCGGCATCGTCACCGAGGTGTTCGGTCCCCACGGAGCGGCGCTGCCCGGTTTCGATCTCGCCCTGTGCGCCGACCGGCCCGGACCGGTGCCCACGGACTGCGGCGTACCGCTCTCCGTCGCGCACGGGCTGGACCGGCTGGCGGGCGCCGATCTGCTGATCGCCCTGCCCGGGGCCGGATTCCGTACCCCGCCCGCCCCCGCCGTACTCGAGGCGCTGAGGGCCGGGCACGAGCGCGGCGCCGTGGTCGCGGCCCACTGCGTCGGCACGTTCGCGCTCGCCGCCGCCGGACTGCTCGACGGCCGGCGGGCGACCACCCACTGGCGGTTCGCCGAACTGCTCGCCGGCCGCCACCCGGACGTCACCGTGGAACCCGACGCGCTCTACATCGACGAAGGGAGCATCGTCACGGGCGCGGGAGCCGCGGCGGGCTTCGACCTGTGCCTCCACCTGCTGAGGCGGGAGCACGGCGCCGCGCTGGCCAACGGCGTCTCCCGGGACATGGTGCTGCCCTCCCACCGCGACGGCGGCCAGGCGCAGTACCTGGCCGCGCCGGTCCCCGAGAACGGCCGGGACGAACGGCTCGCCGAGGTCCTCGGCTGGGCCCGCGAGCACCTCCACGAGCCGCTGCCCGTCACGGAACTGGCCCGCCGCGCGATGATGAGCAAACGCTCCTTCGCCCGCCGCTTCACCGCCGCGACCGGCACGACCCCGCACGCCTGGCTGCGCAGCCTGCGCCTGAGCAGGGCGGAGGAACTGCTGGAGACGACGGACCTCCCGGTCGAGGAGATCGCCCGCCGGGTCGGATACGGAAGCGCTGCGGTCCTGCGCGAACAGTTCGTCCGCCGCCGGGGAGTCCCGCCCCGCGCCTACCGCCGTGCCTTCACCCGCACGACGTAGAAACCGTCCGCGCACCACGTCCCCGGCCCGGAGGCCCGCCCGCGGCTCCGCGGGGCCCTGTTGCTCAGAACGCCCATCGCGTATGGCTGTAGACCCCGTTGTCCCGACCGAAGCCGTACGCCGTGGCCGGGGCGACCGCGAACACCACCGCGTCACCCCTCCGGAACGCATCCCCGATCCCGTGGAAGGCGCCTTCGGCCGAGGTGATGTGCGCCCCGTACTTCGCCTCGTACGCCGCGATCACCTCCTCCAGCACCGTCGGATCGGCGACCGGTTCAGCAGTGCCCTCGACGACGAGGTCGAGCCCTGCGGTGAGCGAGTTTCCCCCGGTGGTCAGCGCACAGTGCCCGTCATGGGCGAGGTTCTTCGCCTTCTGCTCCCCCGCGCCGGTCGAGAAGTACAGCACCCCGTCGTGCCAGGTGGCGATCACGGGGGTGACGTGCAGCCGGCCGTCGGGCCGCACCGTGGAGACCCAGAAGATCTCGGCGGCCTCCAACTGCCGCTGGGCCTCGTCCCATTCGGTAGCGGTGACGTCCGAGGCACCCGGGCGGGGATTGAGCGCGGAGCTGTAGCGGTCGTCGAGCTCGGCCGTGGGTTGCTTCGCAGGTCCTTGCGCTGGCATGGCGGACCTCCTTCCTCCCCCCATAACGACCAGCCGCCCGCACGGAAACCGTCGCTTCCGCGCCTCAGGCTCCGGGACCGACGCCGTTCCAGCCTCGTTCGAGGAGGTCGAACGCGCGGGCCACCCTTTCGCGTCCGTCGGCGCGTCCGCGCGCAGTGCGGGGTGCTTCCAGGACGAAGTGGGCGAGCGCCGCGCAGTGCGGATCGTCGGCGGGAGCTCCGGCCGCGTCGGCGATGGCGTGTGCGAGCGCGGTTTCGTGGCGCAGCCACATGTTCTGGGCGTAGTCGCGCAAGGCCGGGGTGCTCTCGACGAGTTCGACGAAGGCGGCGAAGTCCGCGTCGCCGTCCCGGGCGCCGACCCGGTAGCGCAGGGCGTGCTCGCGCAGGGCAGCGAGCACGGACTGGCCCCGGGGCCTGTCGCGTACGGCGGCGAGCAGCCGGGCTTCCTGGTCGGCGTCCTCGTCAAAGACGAGTGCCTCTTTCACGGGGAAGTGCTTGAAGAGGGTGGTGGTGGACACGTCTGCGGCGTCGGCGATGTCGCGGATGCCGACCTGGTCGTAGCCGCGTTCGAGGAACAGGCGCAGAGCGGCATCGGCCAGGGACTGCCGGGTGGCGGCCTTCTTGCGCTCGCGGCGCCCCGGCGGCATGTGGTTCGCGGTCTTCTCGCTCATGCCTCGGACCCTACACCTTTGGTTGAGCAGCTTCAAAAGTTGTGTTGTTGCACTTTTGAGTGGAGCGTGCTCTTCTGGAACGGCTCGGCCGCGTGGCACTGCCCGGCCGCAGCGTTCCTTCTCCTGCCTGCCGATCCTCCTGAAACGGAACACCACCATGACCAGCTCCAGCACGCCCCGCATCGCGATCATCGGTGCCGGACCCGGCGGCCTGATCTGCGCCCGGATCCTCCAACAGCACAGCATCGCCGCCACCGTCCACGAACGGGACGCCTCCCGTTCCGCCCGCGACCAGGGCGGCACCCTCGACATGCACCCCGACTCAGGCCAGGACGCCCTGCGCGAAGCCGGACTACTGGAAGACTTCCTGGCACTGGCCCGCCCCGAAGGCCAGCAGATGCGCCTGGTCGGCCGCGACGGAAGCGTCCTGTTCGACGCCGTACCGCCCGAGGCCGACGCCGAGGACGGCAACCCGGAAATCGACCGCGGTCAGCTGTGCGATCTCCTGCTGGACTCACTCGATCCCGGCACCGTGCACTGGGGCCACAAGCCCGCACACGTCGAACCCCTCACCGGAGGCACCCACCGCCTGCACTTCGCCGACGGCACCACCACCGAGGCCGACCTCGTCGTCGGAGCCGACGGCGCCTGGTCGCAAGTCCGCCGCCTGCTCTCCGGCGCAACGCCGGTCTACACCGGCGTCACCTTCGTCGAAACCGGCCTCGACGACGCCGACACCCGCCACCCCGCGCTCGCGTCCCTCACCGGCGCCGGCACCATGATGGCTCTCGACGACAACCGGGGCCTTGTCGCCCAGCGCAACAGCCACCAGCACATCCGCATCTACATCGGCATGCGCACCGAGGAGAACTGGTACCGGAAGGCCGGCCTCGACCTGGCCGACGAAGGCGCCGTCCGCGAAGCGCTGCTCGAGGAGTTCACCGGCTGGAGCCGCGACCTGCTCGGCTTCATCACCGACACGGACAGCGGGTACGTCAACAGGCCTCTGTACGCCCTGCCCGTCCCGCACACCTGGCAACACACCCCCGGCCTCACCCTCCTCGGCGACGCCGCCCATCTCATGTCGCCGTTCTCCGGGATGGGCGCCAACCTCGCCATGCTCGACGGCGCCGACCTCGCACGCGCCCTCATCGACAACAGCGTCATCGACGACGCCGTCCGCGCCTACGAGAACCTTCTGCTGCCCCGGTCCGGGGAAGCCGCCGAAGGCGCCGCCGAGGGAATCGACAGCGCCTTCGCGCCCGACAGTGCCGCTCAGGTCCTCGCCCACATGTCCCGAAACCACTGACGGCGAACTCAGAACCGGCAGCCTCGGCGTGGCCTCGCCCTACGTTTGATTCCCATCTCGGAGCAGGAAGTCGGTAGCGGACCCGGACCATCGCAGACGATCATGCAAGGCATGAGTGACCAACCCGCGCGATGGACCCAGGCAACCGTCTACCCCGACATGTGGGCCGACCCGGACGACGACCTCCGCAACAACGAGGACAGTCCGGAGGGCGAGCTTGCGACGCTGTTGGACTTCCTGACGAACTACCGCATAACCCTGCGGATGAAATGCGAGGGTCTGGATGCGGAGCAGCTGGCCCGCCGGTCGATTCCGCCCTCGACGATGTCGCTGCTCGGCCTGCTCCGGCACCTCGCCGAGGTGGAACGGGACTGGCGCAACTGGATCAGCGACGGTGACCCGCTGCCGAAGCTGTACGGCGCGAAGGACGCGGACTTCCACGGCGCGGTCGCCGAGCAGGCCGTGGTCGACGCCGCGTACGTCGACCTGGAGCGCGAGCAGGCCGCGACCGACGCCGCGCCAGTCGACCAGGGCGGGGTCCGTGACGTCGAAGTCCTCGGCGTCCTCCATCCCCGTCGCGGCGAGGAAGACGGCGATGTCGCTGATCCGGTACGCCGTGCCCAGGCTCTGACCGCCCCACCGCACCCGGCGCCACCCGCGGTGGTCCGGTGGATGGACGACCAGGCGGGGAGCGGGGACCGGCACCCCGTGTCGCTGGTCGCCTCCGGGGCAGCCGCTCGTCATGCCGCCCTCGCCCAGCCTTGGGCGCTCGCCGCGCGGCGGAGCTCGACCGGGCCGCCCGCCGTTCGGACCGGGCACGACCAGTACGGATGGGCGCAGATCGCGCGCGAGAGCGCGATCAGCCGGCGGCGGAGCGTGGTCGTGCCGGCCGCTGCGGGCCGCCGGGCCAGTTCCCGGTAGGTACGGAGCCACTCGGCCTGGAGTCCGACCAGGTCGTCGGGGAAGGGGGTGCACTGCATCCACCAATTCAAGCACGTGTTCGATTTACGGTGCGAGCGGTGAGCCGGGATCCGCCTGCACCAGGTGGTGGGCGGGTCCCACGACGCGGTCGTCGACTACCGAGACGTGCTGGCCGGGAGCATCGGTCTCGTGGTCGACACCGTGACGCGGATCGACGCGGCCGGGCGCGGCCTCACGCTCGCGAGCGGCGCCGCCGTCGGCTACGACTACCTGATCTACGCGGTGGGCAGCGGCAGCGCCGACCCGCACGTGCCGGGAGCGGCCGAGTTCGCCCGTCCCATTGCCGACCTCGAGGAGGCGCAGCGGCTGCGGCGGATCGTCGACGCCGCTCCCGCCACGGCTCCGGTGACCGTTGTCGGCGCCGGTCCGACCGGCATCGAGACCGCCGCCGAGCTGGCGGAGGCGGGCCGGACCGTGACCCTGGTCTGCGGCGACGCGCTCGGCCCGTACCTGCACCCGCGGGGTCGGCGCTCGGTCGCCGAGCGGCTGGCCGAACTCGGTGTGACCGTGCTCGAGGGCCCCGGCGCGAAGGCGACGGCGGTGACCCGCGATGCCGTGCAGCTCGGTGACGGCCGCGAGCTCCCTAGGGAGTGTCGTCAAAGTAGCGTCGGCCGCCCGGAAGGGCGGGGCTGGCGGGGTCTGGTGCGTGCGATCGCAAGGCGGAGGAGGGAAGCGA
>NZ_JBVING010000032.1:0-21440 GCF_055579465.1 Streptomyces sp. NPDC032745
TGTCACCATCAAAACCGCAACGACCTGTCACCCACCCGGCACACCCCTCCCGTCCCCGGCGCGAAGCAAAGCCGAACACTTCCGTGCCTTCACTAGCATCGCCTGCACCCTCATCTGCTACCGAAGACTGGCCAAATGAGATGACGCCTATGCAGGTCCTGGACATGGTCCATCACGTCCAGGGTCTCCCTGCCTCCCAGAGTGCGCCGACACCGTCTGGAGGGCGACCCGCGCCGGGCGGTGGCATGCTGAGGAAGAGGCACGGAGGCTGCGACACCGGCGAGCAAACGCCTGGAGGAGCCTTGACGCATCTGGCTCGGATTCCGTTGGGAGACGGGGGCTCCCTCCTGGTCGAGGCTCCGGCCTCGCAGGCCAGGCCGGTGAAGGCGGGGCGCGTCAGCGACGCCATTCACGACCTGCCGGGGAGTCTGCAAGAGGCCTTGGGGCCGGTCACCGCAGCGGCGCGCCACGCTCGACCAACTACGCAAAGCCGGCCCGGACGCGATCACGGTCGGGTCGGTGTCGACCTCGCGGTCGAGGCGGGGGCCGTGATCACAACCTTGAGCTCCAGGGCATCGCCGGCGGCCAGGCGGTCCGGGCCGGTCATGATCCAGCGGACCACCCGGCGGGGTCGCGGTGCGGATCGCGGTGGAACAGGAAGCCCGCTCTCCTTCGACCAGCGCAGATACCGGCGGACGGTCTGGACATCCCCGGGGAAGCCAAGTTCTCGGGCTTCGCGGTGGAGCCGGGGGATGTCGTAACAGCCCTCGTTCCACCGTTGGTGCAGGTAGGACTTGTACTCGTCGAGGATCGACTGCCGGTTGACCGCCTTGACCAGCAGCTCGTCGATGCTGGTGGCCCGGGCGAATCGGCGGACGGTGGAGTGGTCAAGCCGCAGTTCCCGGCCGATCGCCGTCAGGGACTTGCCCTCGGCCAGCCGTTGCTGCACCGCCGCGTAGCGGTCCCTGGTGCGTGCGACAGGCGCCGCGGGCGGTCGAGGCAGTCACTCGTCCGGTCCGGAGGGGCGAAAGGCGGTCTCCTGACGCGGGCCGTGTCCAGCTCGGTGGTCAGCCTGGTCGCGAACGCGGAACGGATGCAGGTGTGGTGTGAGCCGACGGTCTTCTCCACGGCCTCGGCGAGGTTCCGCCACAGGTGCCAGCCGTCGGCGTGCTGCATGGCCTGCGGGGCGCCGGTCCGGGCGCCCTCGGCGTAAGCGCCAGCTCGATCCCGGCAGATATGATCTCCACCTCGGGGTGCCCGGCCAGCCAGGCGGCCAAGGGCTCGGCTTCCCGGCCTGGCAGCACGTCGATAGGTCGGCGTCTCTCCAGATCCACCAGAATGGTGGCATACGAGTCGCCCTTGCGTAGCGCGAAGTCGTCCACACCCAGCACCCGCACCGGGCCCTCTCGCCCCTCAGGTATCGCGCGAAGCAGGTGCAGCAGGGTGTCCTTGGCGACTCGGATGCCCAGCAGCCTGGCAAAGCGGGCACCGGGCCGGCCAGCGAGCGTGCAGACTATGGACAGCAGCACCGACCGCAGCAACGGGGTCTTGCGGGCGTGAGGCGTCGTCAGCCCCTCGATCTACTCCGCGAACGTCACCGCTGTGCAAGCGCCGTTGAGACAGCGAAAGCGGCGCACGAGCAGCTCGACAACCACAGCCCTGCCCCCGATCGCCGCGTCCGCCAGGCGTCGGACGTACCAGCCGTGCACCCGCCCCGATATCCTGGAACAATGCGGACACCGCCTGGGGGTGTGTCCGGCCGGGGCCCAGGACCGGCCCGGCGGTGCGGTGTCCGAGCGCAGGCCGCACTGGTCGGCCCAGACCAGCTCGGCCTTCTCCTACGGGGCCCGTGCGGCGATCGCCGGGCACTCCTCCTCCAGCCAGACCCGCACCTGGGCCGGCTGCTGCCGGTAGGAGCGGCGGGCGGGACGCTGTGGGGTGAAGCCGTGCCGCCGCAGCCACTTACCCACTCCCTGCTCGGTCATCGACTCCCCGCACACCAGCTTGATCAGCGCCTTCACCGAGGCGCGGGTCCACAGCACACCGCCGTGCCCGATGTCGGCCGGGGCGTAGTCCCGCATCGCCTGCAGCACCGCACCCCGCGCAGACGCGTCCAGCACTCGCCCATCCTGGCGCGCGGTTGCCGTGGCACCGCCAGCAGGGCCTGACGGCCACCGGCCCGAAAGGACCGCCACCAACTGCCCACCGACCGCTCGGAGACCCCGAACACCTCCGCCGCCTGCCCGTACGTCCGCACCCGTCCCGACTCCAGCGCCGCAACCACCCGCAGCCGCAGATCCTCCTGCCCCGCAGGCGGCAGACGCCGCATGTCCCCACCCTCGTCCATCACACCCGATCAACGAGCAGGAAACCCATCAGTTTCGGCTCAGTAGCAGGTAGGCGCCTAGATCACAACCTATGAGGCTGGAGGTTCCGTGAGTTGGGCTAAAGCCGGAGGCTGGCACCGTACGAATCAGCACTAGAGGGAGCGTCGATGAAATTCTCAACTCCTACGCGTCGCATGCGTCTCTCGGCTGCTGGCGCTGCCCTCGGTATCGCAACGGCCGGCTTGATCGGCATGGCTCCGAACGCACAGGCAGCCAGTGGGCCTTGCTGGGCATACACCTTCACCCACTGGCTAG
The DNA here is from genome assembly GCF_055579465.1 of Streptomyces sp. NPDC032745. Classification (NCBI taxonomy): domain Bacteria; kingdom Bacillati; phylum Actinomycetota; class Actinomycetes; order Kitasatosporales; family Streptomycetaceae; genus Streptomyces; species Streptomyces sp. NPDC032745. The sequence continues at coordinate 2,643 of NZ_JBVING010000032.1, forward strand.
ATGATGCCGCAGGCTCCCAGTGCCCCGCAGGTACGTACGGCTGGCAGCACCGCGCCGTCGCGGATTGCCAAAGCTCCGACCAGCCCTGGATCACGTACAGGATCACCGGTCCGTGGGTCGGTGGCACCTCGAAGTCCACGACCAGCTGTCACTTCACCGACAACATGACCGCCAACTGGAATGAGCAAGGGCCCCAGTAGTAATCCGGGTAGTGCGCTCGCCGAATCGTTCTTCGCCACCATCAAGCGCGAGTTGCTCGGCACCACCACCTGGCCCAGCAGGACCCTGGCTCGCACGGCGATCTTCGAGTGGATCGAGAGCTGGTACAACTTGCACCGGCTGTACAGCAGCCTCGGCTACCGCAGTCCCGCCGACTATGAGACCGCACTCGCAGCCTGACCACCACACCAAAGGTGTCCGTCAAAGCGGAACAAGCTCAGTCACGAAAATCGAGGCAAGGCCTGCACCCAACCGCTGCCGTACTATCTGGCGGGTCAAGTGAGCGCGGGTGGGGATTTGTCAAAGCCTCAGCATTATCGGATGCCACGCGGATCGTACCGGGACGCAACCGTCAGACGAGTCTGATGACCGACACAACCTTCGAATCAGGAGGCCGACATGGGCCTTTGCACATGGAAGGCGAACATGCGTAACAAGCTGATGAAGTCAGCGGCCGTGCTGACCCTGGCCTTCGTCGCCGGGATCGGCGGGACTCAGACCGCCACGGCGGGCTTTGGCAACAACGTCGACGGGATGGTCGACGGCCATAGCTATAGTGAGTGGGGTGACGGCACTGGCCGAGACTGCCCAGAGGGCTCGTTCTGCATATACCAGCATCGCGACTTCGGCGGCGCCAAGTTCGTGTTCTGGGAGTGCGGAGTCGTCCATTCGCTCTCCAACTGGAATGGCCGTGGCTCCTGGGTCAACAACCAGACGGACAACGCAGTAGCAAGCCTCTACGGCTGGAGCGGCAACGTCTACGCTTACGCGCATATCGGTGGGGACCCCAACTTCGACTTCAACCCGGTATACACGCTGAAGCCGTGCTGATAATCCGGCTGATGCACGGGTGTCCTACAGATCCGTCCGTCTCCCTGGTGATCATCACAACCCCGCCGGCCTGACTAGCATCGAGGCCCTCAGCTCCACCGCTTCCGCGGCACGCCAGGAAGACACGAACGAGCCCGGATACCCCTACGAGGCATCCGGGCTCGCTCCATGGTGACTGCTGGTTCGAAGTCATCTCATTTTTGGTTGGCTCGGTAGGCAGTCGGGCCTTGACCCCGGATTTTGAACACGTCTATGCGGCTTGGGTCAGGGTAGTTGCTGTTGGTTGGAAGTCGTTCTCGTAGGCGATCGGAGATCGTTGACCGAGGCGGGAGTGCCGGCGTCGGGTGTTGTATCGGGTCAGCCAGCGGAAGGCGTCGAGTCGCGCCTCGCGCTCGTTCGGCCAGCTTTTGCGGCCCTTGAGCGTCTCTCTCTTGAAGGTGGCGTTGAAGCTTTCCGCTGCGGCGTTGTCCGCGCTGGACCCGACCGCGCCCATGCTCTGCCGGACCCCTGATGACCTGCAGATTTCAGCGAAGGCCCTACTCGTATATTGGGCGAGTTCAACCAGGGGCCTTGACCCAAGGCCGGGTAGTTAACGTATTTCCGCTGGTGGCAAGGGGTTTCGTCGTCGGGTCGTGACGCGGGCAACAGGGTCGCGTTGATCAGATAGTCCGCCAAGACTGCTGATCGCCGAGGTGCCCCGTTGCCCGTACGTCATGGTGCCGCGCCGCCCGGTCTGACGACGCTCTCCCGCGTGTTCGCTGTGGCCGCGGGCCCCTTCGCGCCCGGCCATCTGGGCGAGCTGACGCAGGTCGTGCCGTTCGAGCTCGTCGACGCGGTCCTGGAGGAGACCGGCTGTGTGCAGCACCGGCCGCGTGACCTGCCCTCGCGGGTCGGGGTCTACTTTCTGCTGGCGATGTGCCTGTTCCCGGAGGTTGGCTACCGGCTGGTCTGGAACAAGCTCACCGCGGCGCTGGCGGGCGTCGGCCTGGAGGTCGCCGGGCCGACCGCGAAGGCCCTGCGTGACCTGCGACGCCGGGTCGGCCCGGCGCCGGTCCGCCGCCTGTTCGAGGTCCTGACCGGGCCACTCGCGCAACCGGCCGCGACCGGAGTGCGGTTCGGACGGTTCCGGACGGTCTCGTTCGACAGCTGCAGCTCGATCAGGCTGGCCGACACCGAGCGCAACGCGGAGTGGTTCGGCCCGGGCGGCCGGGGCGGCTGCCCGATGCTGGAGCTGATGACGTTGCTGGAGACCGGCACCCGCGCCCTGATCGGCGCGGTGTTCGGTCCCACCGACACCGGCGAGACCGCCTACGCCTGCCGGCTGCTGCACCAACTCCGCCCCGACATGCTGCTGTTATGGGACAAGGGCTTCGACGCCAACGCCTTCCTCGCCGCTCTGACCGGCACCAGCGCGCAGTTCCTCGGGCGGATCCGCGCCAACCGCCGCACTCCGGTCCTGGCCCGTCTCGGCGACGGCTCCTACCTGTCCGTCATCGGGACCGTCCCGGTCCGCATCATCGAGGCGCAGGGCACCGTGACCTTGGACGACGGCACCTCCTTCACCGGAGCCTACCGACTTGCCACCACGCTGACCTGCGCGAACCGATACCCCGCCACCGTGCTGACCGCGCTCTACCATGAGCGGTGGGAGCACGAGTCCGCCTACTACGCGCTGCGGCACACCCTTGGACAGGGCCGCCCGCTGCGGTCGGGCGACCCGGTCGGCGTCGAGCAGGAGATGTGGGCCCAGCTCACCCTCTACCAGGCGCTTCGCACCGTGATGGTCCAGGCCATCGAGTCCAGGCCAGGCACCGACCCGGACCGCTGCGGCTTCACCATCGCCCTGTAGGCCGCCCGCGACCTCGTCGTCCAGGCCGCCGGCATCACCACGGTCACGGACGCCAGCACCATCGGCGTCATCGGCCAGCGCGTCCTGGCCGGCCTCCTCCCACCCCGCCGGCCCCGCGTCAGCACCCGCAAGGTCCGCTCGTCGGTCTCCCGGTACGCCGAACGCCAAGACGACGGCCGCCCCGACCGCAGCCGCACCGTCACCCGCCTCGACGTCGCCATCCTCGAGCCCGCGAATGAACAGCCCGCGCTGCCCGCCGCCTCCCGCGACGACCGGCTCGCCACCCACTCCCAGCGCCGCAGGCACCGCATTCTCGACCTGCTCCACGAAGAGCCCGGCCGTTCATGGCGGCCCCGCGACATCGCGGCCCGTTTCGGCGACGTCACCCTCGAGACCATGTACAGACAACTCAACCGCTGGGCCGCGAACGGCCTCATCCACAAACTCGGCCCCGGCTTCTACACCCTCAGCGATGCGCAATTCAGCGGCTCAGATCTCTCCGAAGCAAGCCTGGAGAAGGCGAACCTAAGTCGAGCCGACCTTTCAAGCGCGGCCCTCACCGGGGCGGTTTTCCAGGAGGCACAGCTGCGGGACACGGGATTCACCTGGGCCGACCTCACCGGCGCCGTCCTCTGCAGTTGGGACATCAGATGCTCGGACCTGACGGGGGCGGACTTCATAGGCGCAGAGCTGACCCGCGCCCTCCTCGTAGGGGCGGACCTCAGGAAGGCGACGATCTGCTCGGAAATGTTCCTGGCCCCCGTCGGAAGCACCAAGGAGCCACAGGCCGTGCCCACGTGTGCCACCCTGCGGGAGGTAAACCTCAGCGGCGCCAACCTCTCGGGAGTGAGCCTGGCGCGCGCGGATCTGTCTGGGGCGGACCTCACCAACGCCGACCCATCTAAGGCCGACCTCACCGATGCGAATCTCACCGGCGCCGACCTCACGGGTACGAACCTCAGCGGCGCCACACTCAAGGGAGTACGCGGCCTCCCACCCTCCCTCCGCTAGAGCCAACCGACGGCGCTGCTCGCCGACGACGGTCCCTTCCAAGCCAGGAACAATCTCCCAGCGCGGGAAGTAAGGCAGCTCCACCCTTGCCGACACACCGCGATCACCCGCAAACGACGACATCCACCAATGCGTAGCCAGACACGAAACGCCCCCACCCAGCGTTCCACCACACCCACCCACAGGGGCGACAAACACCCCACCCACCAAACGACAGCGGCCTTCACCGACAAAACAACACCCTGGTACCGCCGCACCCCAGCCCAGCACCAGCGAGAAGCCGTTGCCATACCGATCACGGTGGGCGTGAGTTCGAGTGTGACTGCCCGGCCGTGTGATCTTTCGGCGGTCTGGGTATCAAGCCAAGGGTGATCGGCGAGCGAGGGGGCGGACTTCGAATGGGGGCAGCGGACGAGCAGGACCATCAGGATGGGGAAGGCTGGCTGACGAAGGCCGAAGTCCGGGAGATCTGGCCGCAGATCAGGGCGATCAGCATCACGGCCGTGGCGCGGGCCAACAGCGTACGTACCTCGGCTGCGCCCTCCCCGGACCTGACCCGCGAGCCGACCTACCACGCGGCCGACGTACGCCACGTGGCCGCGCGGATCGCCCGGGGTGAGGCCGATGTCGCGCCCTGGCAGCGCGCCGACTCCGACGCTGCACGCGACGACGCCACACCCGGCCCACCGGTTCGGCAGCCCGTCGGTTGGGGGCCCGAGAACGTGCCGGGGCTGATCCTGCTGGCAATCATCGTGGGACTGATCCTCTGGGGCCTGACCTCTCCCGACAATCACGGCACAGTAACGGACTTCGTGCGCTGAGTGCGCTAACTAGCGGTTGCTCTATCGATCTTGGTGATCGTGAGTTCGAGTCTGCCGACTCGGTCGGGCGATCTCCTGGTCGGAAGGGCATGAAAGTGGGGCCTCCCGTACAGCTCGTGGGTGTCGAATCCAGTCGAGCAACAGGAGGCTCCTGGTGCCGCAGTCTTCCGTCTCCGTGACATTGCCATCCGACTCCGCGCCCCTGTCGTGCGATTGCCTCGCTCACCGGTTCGGGAATGCCGGGGACCGGCCGCACAGGCGTCCGAGGTACCCCTCGGACATGACCGACGCGGAGTGGGCAGTCGTACGCGACGCGATGCCCGTGCCCGCCTGGCTTGAGGGATGGGGCGGGCAGCCGGAGAGCTCGGCGCCGGTGAAGTTCGCGCCGGTCAGGTCGGCGTCCTGGAACCTAAAAACTCCGGTTTACCCTCCGGATGACAGCGCTCCTACGAGTCCGCTTCGGTGAATGCACCATCGAACAGGCCACCTGGCAGGCCGTGGTTACCGTCACAGGGGCCGAGAGCCAGCGGGCTGGAAAGCGGGTGCCGTCGGCCGCGGCTGCGTGACGGCGACGTGTGACGGCGGCCGATGCCTGGGCGACAGCACCCCGAGGGGAAGAGGCCACCGACGTGGCAGGTGGGGCCCCTCGCCCTACCCATCCCACCCGATCCGCCCGTGACGCACACGCGCGACCCGCCCCACACCTCCCGGAACCACCCGCGCAGACCCCGATACTGTGCCCGACGGGCCGGCGCAGTGAGTGCAGGACCACAGGCCTGCCAGGACGCGGGCACCAAAGAGGCCGGGCGCTGAATGTCGGGGCGGCGACTGCGCCTCCCCCGCTGGGCGCGGCGTCGGCCGGAGCTCAGGATCCGAAGACGCGCAGCACACGCGGAGCGTCGGGCAGGTCTTCGGGGACGGTGGCAGTGCCGGTCAGGGGCATCAGGTTCCCGTTGCCGCAGTCGCCGGGCTGCTGATGGTCGATCTCCCAGTGCCAGCCAGCCGGAACAGCGAAAGAACTGATGGCTCAGAGCGGCTGGCGGCAGGACCGACACCAGTAGAACGACCGCCCCATAACACCACCGCCCCCTTGCGCGGACTCGCCACGCAGGCGACGGCTGCGGGCGCCAGGCCCATGCCGGGCAGGCTGGTGCGGTCCGGACCTATCGTCGTTGCCAACCTGTTCGGCCTCAGCCCCGCCACAGCGAAGACGTGGGCCTGGTACGCCAACGACAGCTGGACCCACTACCTCGCAACCCGGACGTGACGACGAATGACCGTGTGGAGATCGCTACATCCTGCTAACGTCTGCGACATGAAGCGCGCTGCTATGACGACGACGCCGGAGAGTGTCCCGGCGCGCTGACAGACGACCTGATCCGAAGCCCCGGGGCAAGTGCCCCGGGGCTTCGCCGTAGGCCCGGTCACTTGCTCCGCAACCAGCAAGGGAGACCGCGATGACCACCGTGCACGACCACCGCAAGCTCGGCCGTGAACTGGGCCTGTTCGACACCGATCCGCTGATCGGCGCCGGCCTGCCGTACTGGCTGCCCGACGGAGCGGCCGTGAGGCACACCCTGGAGGAATACATCCGTGCCGCCGAGCGGCGGGCGGGCTACCAGCACGTGTACTCACCGGTCCTCGGCAAGCGGGAACTGTACGAAATCTCGGGGCACTGGGCGCACTACAGCGACGACATGTTCCCCCCGATGGACCTCGGCGGTGAGCAGGTCGTCCTGCGGCCGAGCCTGTGCCCCCATCACGCGGTGATCTACCGCTCCCGCTCCCACAGCTACCGGGAACTGCCCCTGCGCATGGCCGAACTGGGAGGTATGTACCGCTCCGAACTCTCCGGCGTGCTCGGCGGGCTGACCCGGGTGCGGGCGATCCAGCTCAACGACGCGCACATCTTCTGCACCCTGGACCAGGTCGCCGAGGAGGCGCAGGCGGCGCTGGAGATGATCCGCCGGGCGTACGAGGCACTCGGCATCACTCCGACCCGTTACCGGCTCTCCCTCCCGGGCCCTGGCGGCAAGTACGTCGCCGCACCGGAGAAGTGGCAGCGGTCCACCGCCCTGCTGACCGATGTCCTCGACCGCTCCGGCCTGCCCTACGAGGCAGCCGAGGGAGAGGCCGCGTTCTACGGCCCCAAGATCGACGTCCAGGTCACCGACGGCGCCGGCCGGGAGTCCACCCTGTCCACCGTCCAGGTCGACTTCCACCAGCCCGAGCAGTTCGACCTGCACTACATCGGCGCGGACGGCGCCAAACACCGCCCGGTCATGGTCCACCGCAGCATCACCGGCAGTGTGGAACGTGCCGTCGCCCATCTCATCGAACAGCACGGCGGTGCTTTCCCCGCCTGGCTCGCCCCTACTCAGCTGGTCATTCTCCCGATCTCCGACACCGAACTGCCGAACGCCGCAGCCCTCGCCCAACGCTGCACCCATCTCGGACTGCGTGCCCAGATCGCGGGACCAGACCGCGGCAGTCTGGGCGCCCGCATCCGAGAGGCCCGCCTGGTTCCCTACCAAGCCGTCATCGGGGCCAAGGAGGCCGCTGACGATCACGTCGCACTGCGCTTGCGTGACGGACGCCGGCTCGACCCACAGCCGGTCAGTGATGTACTCGCCCACATCAGCGCTCTCATCGGGGCCCACAGCACCGACCTGTGGGCCGACGCCATCCCGTAACAGGCGTCGCGGTCAGCGCCTGCTGCCGCCCGCGCGAGGAGACTGGTGATCTCCGCGATGGCGTCGGACGAGGGCTTGAAGTGACGGCGGACGTTCTCCGGCCTTTTGTGTCTCGAATTGGCCATCAGCATCAGCAGGCCGACTCGGGCCTCGCCCAGCTGGGCGAGGCCCGAGCGACGGTACTCGTGCAGGCCCATCCCAGCCCCTGCCCGGCAGTGGACTCATCACCAAAGGCGCGAGCCTGCCCCGTACTACAGCCGGGCCAGCCCGCTGTCCGGGCTGCTCCGGGTCCGGCCTCTTGCAGATCGGCTGGCCGCGTGCAACCGGCCCGTCGTGTCGTGGGGGCCGGGGACGATGGCTGCGGTCAGTGTGCCCGCACTGTAACCCCCAGCATCCGTGCGCCTGTCTCTGTGCGGGGGCGGTGACTGCTGCCCGGGGCGAACACCACGTAGGTCCCCGGACCATGACGCTCCTCTCCCTCGATCACCTCGCCGCTCAGGACGTAGTACCGCTCCTCGGTGTCGTGGACATCGACATCCGGCCAGCGGGTGCCCGGGGCGAAGTCGATCAGCCAACCGCTGGCGAATTCGGTCGCCGGGAGCCTGCGGCGGACGATGCCGGGGGCGACCTCCCCCGGCTCGATGTCGTCGATGTGGACGGTGGTCTTCAACGGGCCCGTAGGCGCTGTTTCGCTCATGCGCCCACGATCGCGCCGGGCGAGTACCCGGGCCGAGAGTCTGGAAAGACATCATCAGGTACTTTCCTGCCATGAGCCGTCATCGTGTGGTCGCGCTGCTGAACGCGCCGCAGTCACCCTTCGAACTCGCCTGTGCCGCTGAGATATTCGGGTCCGTGCGTCCGGATCTGCCCGTGCACTACGACTTCACGGTCTGCGCCGAGCATCCCGGAGTACTCCCGGCAACGACCGGACCCGCGATGTACGTCGAGGCGGGGCTGGACGCGCTGACGGACGCGGACACCATCGTCGTTCCGGGCTGGCAGCCCACCGGGGCGGCCGTGTCCCCGGGCATCCTCAGCGCCCTGCGTGCGGCGCACCGGCGCGGGGCGCGGGTGGTGTCCATCTGTACGGGGGCGTTCGTGCTGGCGCAGGCCGGGTTGCTGGACGGGCGCCGGGCGACAACGCACTGGCGGCGTGCGGAGCAGTTCGCCACCGCGTTTCCGCAGGTGGAGGTCGATGCGGACGTGCTGTACGTCGACCATGGTGACGTGGCCACCAGCGCCGGGTCCGGAGCGGGCATCGACCTGGCCCTGCACCTGGTACGCCGCGACCACGGTGCCGCTTACGCGGCCCAGGTCGCCCGAAGCATGGTGCTGCCGCCGCACCGGGAGGGCGGCCAGCTCCAGTACGCCACCCAGCCCGTGACCATCAGGACCGACGAGTCGCTCGCACCGCTGCTGGAGTGGACCCTGACCCGGCTCGACACCGAGCTGACCGTGGGCCGCCTCGCCGAGCAGGCGGGAGTGTCGGCCCGCACACTCGCCCGGCGCTTCACCGAACAGCTCGGCCACAGCCCCGGCAAATGGCTGCTCACCCAGCGCCTCGCCGCCGCCCGCATTCTGCTCGAGCAGACGGACCTGCCAGTCGAGGCCATCGCCAACCGGGTCGGCCTGTCCTCCGCCGTCAACCTGCGACGCCGCTTCCGGACCATGCTGGGCACGACACCCGGCGCCTACCGAAGAGCCTTCGGCCGCTGAACGACCGGGCGCGGCGGCGCTCGCCGGATGCACCCAAACGTCCGCGGAAGGGAAACGGCAAGGCGGAGAGATGAGCCCCGCACTGCGCGTGATCGTCTACCCACTGGTCACCAAGGGCGGGCGCGAGGATGATTTCGAGGGCGGCTAGGTTCGTCGTCAGGCGAAACCTGGCGTAAACCCAGCCCTTTCGGGGAGTCAGGGACGCTTCGACGACATCGCCATGAGCAGTACGGACGAAGGCCACGAAGCTGGGCCACGGCTGCCGGCTTTTGCTATTCCCCGGTGCAACCAAATGTTCCACTTGACTTATGTGTGTCACCAGGCCCTCAACGGGCCATCCTGCATGCAGTTCTGCACAGTTCACCGCCACGAAGCCATGCGAGCGCACACAAGACCGTCGCTATGCCCCTGGCCGCCTCGCATCCGCAGGCGGAGGAACCCGGAGCCGATGCGTGACTCCAACTACACACGGTTATCAGGAGGGTGCGCTGCATGAGGAACTGGCGATAGTTGGACAGGCGGGTGTAGAGCTGCGGACGGGCAGCATGGTGGTCAATCGGTCAGCGGCGAACCCTGGCTACAAGATGCCCTCGACGCCGGAGACGTCCGTCCAGTCCTCCAGCCACTCCCGGGCCTTGGCCGGGTCGGTGGTCATTGGGCACAGCATCCACGCGGCGGTCAGTGTGCGGGCCGCGAACAGGACCTCCAGGCGTCGGCGGCGCTCGAGGTTGGGCAGGGCCAGCAGCTCGATGCCGTCGATCTGCAGGGCGTCGAAGGCGATGAAGAACGCCGGGCTCTTCGCGGTGAGCGCACCGGCGGTGCGGCCGCGGGCGGCGGCCCGGCGCTGGAGGGCGTCGAAGGACAGCCTGCCGGCTGCGGTGTCCCAGACAACGAGCTCGCCGTCGAGGACCAGGCCCTCGGGCAGTTGCTCGGCGTCCGTGACCAAGTCGGGAAACCGGTCTTGGACGAGTGAGCTGCGCCGGGTCTGCAGCTTCCCTCGGGACCGGCGGGGGTGAAGAGGATCGCGCGGTGGCCATCATTCTCCAGACTTCGTGAGACAGATACGTCCCCTTGCGGTGGCCGGGAGCTTCTGATCGGTGTGCCGCCCGAATGTTGACCTGTACTGCTGCGGGCTTTGGGCCTGCTGGCGATGCTTTCTGTTCTGCACTCCTCCCCGACCGTGGTGTTGTACGTTCGCCCCATCTGGTGGGCTGGTTGGTTCGCGCCGAGCGGATTCGGACGTAGCCGTGGCGCGGGAACCGCCGGTGGAAGGGCCAGGGAATCCTGAGGGGGAGACATGGCGTATCAGGTGGAGTTGCCCATCGGTGTGGCGGGCGGGCCACAGGACGTGGTGAGGGTCGAGATCGCGCCGATCGGCGAGGACGGCCTGGTCAGGGTGGCGCGGCCGGGGCAGGTGATGGCGCGTGCCTCGCGGTCGCTTGGGGAGATGGTGAACGGAATCCGGCCGGTCGCGCAGAGTTTCGTGGATGGCTTCCGTGGCATGGTCCACGGACCTGACGAGCTCAACCTCGAGTTCGGGCTGTCGTTGTCCGCTGAAGCTGATGTGATCATCTCCAGTACGGCGGCCCAGGCGAACTTCAAGATCTCGCTCACCTGGCACCGTGACCCGTCCGATGGGATCGGCGCCCCCGCGGGGCCGGCTCAGTGACCCCGTTAGGGCCGCAGGCGGCGGAGGGTACCGGACCGAAGGCTCTGAATGCGGCTGTGCTGCGGATCCGCGATATGCGTGGAGATGCGGTGGGCCTGGGATTCCTGGTCTCCCCGGAGCTGGCTCTGACGTGTGCACACGTAGTGTCCGCAGCCCTTGGCACGCCGCAGGACCAGGGTCCGCTGGCCGACACCCGGCTCCACGTCGATCTGCCGCTCCCAGCCGCTTCCGGGTCGGGTGGCACGGGCGTGACCGCGAGCATCGAGACCTGGATACCGCCGCAGGAATCGGGTGGCGGGGACGTGGCGGTGCTGCGGCTGGATACCCCGTTGCCCGGCGCCGTCCCGATTCGGATGGTCGAGGACGACATGGTGTGGGATCACCCGGTGCGCGCCTTCGGCTTCCCGGCTGGCCGCCCAGGAGGGGTATGGCACTCCGGTGTCCTGCGGGCGGAGCAGAGCCAGGGGTTGCTGCAGGTCGACCTGACCGGAACGGGCTATCCGGTCTCCAGGGGCTTCAGCGGCACCCCCGTGTGGGATGAGGACTTGGGCGGCGTGGTCGGCATGATGGCGGTTGCCGAGTCCGGGCAACCCTCGGCCAGCTATCTGATCCCGACCGCCAGCCTGCTGAATGCATCGCCCGAACTGCGCGGTCTGACGCTGCCCCCGTCGCCGTTCCGCAGCCTAAAGGCGTTCCAGGAGTCCGATGCCCCGCTCTTCTACGGCCGACAGGCGGAGAGCAATGAACTGGCCCGGGCCCTGGCCGGCGAGCAATGGGTCACACTCGTGGGAGCCTCCGGGGCCGGAAAGTCGTCTCTTGCGCTGGCCGGGGTCGTGCCGCGGCTGCGGAAAGGGGGTGCCGTTGCCGTCGTCGTGCGCCCCACCCTCGGCAGCAGTCCGCTGGCAGCCCTCGCGGCCGCGCTGCTTCCGATGCTGGAACCCGAGCTGTCGGAGACCCAGCGCCTGCTGCGGCTCACCGAGCTGACCGAGGTTCTGAGGCAGGGCGGACTGGCCGATCTCGTGCCCCGGCTGCTGGACTTGCGAAACAGCCGCCGACTGCTGGTGGTGGTCGACCAGTTCGAGGAACTACTCGCGCTCACCCCGCAGGCCGTCGGCAAGCTGGCAGACGTCCTGTTCGCCGACGCTCTCCCGCGCACGGTTCGGGTGCTGACCACCTTGCGGGCCGACTTCCTGGAGATCGCACTCGCGCATCCTCGCCTCGGGCCCGCCCTCAGCCGACGCGTCCACGCGCTCGGGCCGCTGAGCCCCGAGCGGCTGCGCGAGGTGGTGACCGCGCCCGTCGACGCCATCCCCGGCGTGCGGTACGAATCCGCCCTCGTGGACCGAATCCTGGAGGACACCGGCACCGAGCCGGGTGCCCTGCCGCTGCTGGGCTTCACCCTCGACCTGCTGTGGCAGGAACAGCGCGGCGGCCTGCTGACCCACCAGGCATACCGGGACCTCGGCGGAGTCACAGGCGCGCTGAGTGCCCATGCGGACCAGGCCTGGAACGAGCACGTCCCGAAAGAGGACGAGCCGGCAGCGCGACGGCTGTTCACCCAGCTCATCCGCGTTCCGATGGGCTCGCCGGCCGCGACACGCCGAATGGCTCTGCGAACCGAACTGGGCGAGCAGGAATGGCGCGTTGCCCAGCAGCTCGCCGTTACCCGGCTGCTGGTGACCGGCCGCAGCGCCGAGGGCGTCGAGACGGTGGAGCTCACGCACGAGGCGCTGATCAGCGGCTGGGAAAAACTGGCGGCGTGGACTGCTGAGGACCGCTCCTTCCTGGAGTGGCGGGAGTCCCTGCGCCACGACATGGACCGCTGGGAGCGCGCGAAACGCTCCCCCGAACTGCTGCCGACCACCGTGGCGCTGGCGGCTGCCCAGGAATGGGTGACCGGGCGCGACGGCGACCTGACGACGGCGGAACGCGCCTACCTGGACAGCGGGCGGACATACCGGCGTTCCCGGGCCCGCCGGGTGCGGAGACGCCGGTCCTTCATCGCCGGCATCTTGGTGGTGGCCGTGACGCTCGCGACGCTGTTCGCATTCGCACGCCAGCAGAGCCAGGAGCGTGAGGCGCTGGCCACCTCGCGCGCCCTGACCCAGGCCTCGCAGGACGAGACGTCCACCGACCCTGCCCGCTCGGTGATGCTGGCGCTGGCGGCCTACCAGACCTCACCGACCCAGGAAGCCCGCAACCAACTGCTGCGGACATACCTGATGCGCTCGGACAAGAGCCGGATGATCTCCGGCCTGCTGGGAACAGTCCTGACCCTCCAGACGAGCCTCGACGGCAACGTCGTACTGGCCACCTCGAAGAACGGCCGGGCGACGCTCTTCGTGCACGCCGTCACCGGGGACGTCCGTATGGCGCAGGTGCCCTCGGTCAGCGGGGTAAGGTTCCCGCTGGTCTCGGCGGACGGGAGGCGGGCCGGCTACGTCGAGGAGGACGGCAAGGCCGCCTGGTTCCCGGTGAACGCCAACAGCGACCAGCCGATGGGCGAACTGCACCGGCTGCCGGAAGCACTCGGAACGGCCATCAACGCGAACAAGGACATGAGCCCCACCATGTCCCTCGACGGCACCCTGATCGTCGCCAGGGTGCTGGACCACCTGATCTGGTGGGACCTGGACAGCGGCACCATCGCGCGTTCGACACCCACACCCGCGGACCACGCAAAGGAAGACATCGACCTGTGGATCAGCCCGGACAACCGGACCCTGCTCCTGATCCGCTCCGGATGGGGGGACACCAATCAATCAAAAGCCCTGTTCGTCTACGACCCGGCAACCGGCGCAACACGTGCAGTCGTGCCCGCGGTGGCCGACGTGGCCCAGATCGAGCTCTCTGGTGACCGGACGGCAGCCGTGGTGTGCCGCCGGTCGGAAGCTGGCGAGACAGCCGTGAGCCTCATCCGGATCTCCGACGGTGCCCAGCTAGGAGAGCCGTACAGCGAGCAGAGCGAGCGTCTCAAGCCGAGCCAGTGCATCGTCGATGCGGTCAGCGCGACGGGCAGCCAAGTAGGGATCTGGACTCTCGACACCCTGAGTGTGGTCGACCTGCTCCACAACAAGGTACTCTCCCGCACCCCTTCGCCGTCAGCCTCCACATCGGGTCACTTGGTGTCCGCCGCAGGGAAGCTCTTCCACGTCACCTGGAAGGGCTCGCTGATCACCTACACCGAACTCCCGTCCGGGGGCGACATACTCTCGGTCGGCCAGCAGCGGCTCACCAGCGACGGAACCCGCACGATCAGTGTTCTCGCCGACGGGTCCGCCATACAGCTGCGGCCCGCCACCGGAGACAACAGCGTCCTCCTCGCCGAGGCGCAGCGCCGCGAGCCCCACTGGATACCAGGAGACGCGGACCAGCTTCGGCTGAACAGCGACGGGAGCCTGCTCGCCAGCCAGGAGGGACGGAACGTGATCTCCGTCCGTGAGGTCTCCACCCTGCGGCAAGTAGCCGTCATCACCGCCATCGAACCGCCTCCCCTGCCCAGGAACCCGCCGTCCATCCTGGGGCCTGCCGAACCGGCCGGGGACGCCGCGAAGTGGGACTTCCACTACAACTTCGACGCCGGCGGAAACGTGCTCACCGTGTCAGGGACCGTGGTACAGCAATGGGATCCGCACACCGGCAGCGAACTCGCGCACTTCGACGCGAAAGCCCTGCAGCCCAAGGATGCCCCCGAGGGACGTCCACACATCTCAATAGGCACCTATCCGGCCCCGAACAAGGTGAACGTGATCACCTGGGGCGATCCTGATGTCCGCATCGTCGACATCACCACAGGCGCTGTCACAGAAACAGTGAGGATCACCGAAGACGTCCTCGCCGCGCAGTTCGACCCCAGCGGCCGATACTTCGGGTTGATGCGCCGCGGAGCGATCGTCGAGCTGTGGCGGCGTGATCCGCTCCGTAAGGAACTCGGCCCGCTGCGCAGCACCGCCGAGGACCTGGTCACACCGACCGTCACGCAGTTCATCGACCGGGACGGCCGCTTCCTGATCGCCGCCAACAACGCCGTACGGATCTACCGCGTTGGGGAGCGTGCCCCGCAGGATTCCTTCGAATTTGGTGAACCGCCCGGCAGCACTGCGAACCGCTCGTACTCGTTCATGGACATCTCGAAGGACGGCAGCACAGTGATCTACGCTGACCCGTCCGGAGCAGGCGGCGTCCTCCGGCTCGACCCGCAAATGTGGCAGCGCGACCTGTGCAAGATCATCGGCTACCGGCAGTTCACCGATGACGAGCGGGCCAGCCTTCCAGCGCGCGTCCCAGCGCAGCCCCTTTGCACCGAGCGTTAGGCATGGTCAGCAAGATCAGCGTGCCCGAGGGAAAGCGTCGCCGCTCGAACAACTCGGCGGGCTCCGCGCACCCCAGACAGCAACTTCGCTGGCCTTCCACACCTCCCCCTTGTCGCTGAAGAACAACTGCACGAAGTCTCCAACTGCCAAGAACAGGAGTTCCGAGGAACCTGCGACTGGCAAACCAGGCGAGCCGACGCAGGGTCGCCGGGCTGTCGGGCTGTCGGGGACATCACTCAGATGAGACATCCACAGAGTGTCTGGAGAACCGTCGAATTTCTGCTCTGCCGCGAAGCTGTGGACGATCGCGCTATTCCCCAGGGGTAAGTTCACGTAATTCCCCACCCTTGCGACTGAGCGGGCCACCCAAGAGGTGTTTCTGGTGGGCGGCAGAAGCGGGCACGTGATCACTCGGCTTGGTCGCGTGGCACCCTTGTCAGCAGACCTGATGGCCGGAGTGAAAGTTGAGTCGTTCGTTGATCCGTATCGCGCGAGGGGCCACCGGGTTCTGGGGGCATGGCGATGACCCGTTGCCGCGGGCGGACGTCGTGGCCTTCAGAACTGCCTGCCACGCTGTGGCCCGATCGATTCGGGGCACGGTCGCCGAAGTGACCCCGACCGGAGTCGCGTCGAGCTTCCATACGGCTCTGGTCATCACCTCGTCCAGTCGGTCCACAGTCTTGTGCCACGACGTGCTCCCGGTTGTCGCCTTTGTGGCGAGCCCACCGCAGGCTGGTGCGCCCTTGCCAGCCTTCACGCCCCCGCCGGCATGGTCGGCCGCGTTTGAGATGGGCGGCTTTCGGCTGCTGGGGGTCGATGAACTGAGCATGCCGTTGGCCTCGGCTAACACCAGTGAGCTCGCCGAAGAAGAGCTGGAGCAGGTGGGCTACTGGCGCCCGAGCACGGTCGGCGAGCTGATGTTCAACTGGTGGGACTGAACGGGGTCATTTGCCTGGGGGCTTGTCGGTGGGGTTCTTGGGGCGTTTGTTCGGGCGGTAGCTGGGGCCGTTCATGATGACCTGGTGGCTGGTGTTGATCAGCCGGTCCATCAGTGACTCGGCGATGACAGGGTTGGGGAAGAGCGTGAATCAGCGACTCGTCCACCAGACGGCCCCTGTACAGGTGACTGAGGACACCGCCGTGATCAGCCATACCGGCACGCGCTGGACCGTCAAGCGGAATCCGCCAACACGAATGTCCACTACAGGCATGCTGCGGTTGACTTCCGGAGCGCTGCGATCGCTCATGATGTGCCGACCTTTCGTCGAGTGGCCCAAGCGAGCCGATGACCAGGTTCGGCTACCCACTCAGAACGCACACCGGGGAAAGGACCCGTCGCGGGGGGACTTTAGTCCCAACGCCCGTCACCTACGCCCGCACCCGGCTCCCTAAGAGCTCGTAAAAGGATCTTGCTGAGATGTCCTGGTCAGCCGTGACCGGTGTGACGATTCGGCCGTTCGGGATGGTGTGAATACTCGGCCGTGGATCGTGGATGACGACTTGTGGACACTGATCGAGCCGCTGCTGCCGCCCTGTCCGACGAGGTCACCAGGGCCGCGGCGGGGCCGGTCGCTGACCGGCTGTGCCTGCAAGGCATCTTGTACGTCCTCTGCAACGACATCGCCTGGCAACTCCTGCCCCCTGAGCTGGGGTTCGACTCCGGACTGACCTGCTGGCGAAGGCTGGAGCGGTGGCAGCAGGCCGGGGCCTTCGACCAGCTGCACCGCATCCTCCTCGCCGAACTGAACGCGGCCGGCCGCCTCGACTGGTCCAGGGCATGCGTGGACGGATCCCACATCCGCGCGAAAGAAGGGGCGCCGACACCGGTCCGTCGCCGGTCGACCGGCGGAAGACGGGCAGCAAACACCACCTGATCTGCGACGGGCGCGGCACCCCGCTCAAAGTCATCACGACCGCGGCGAACGGCAACGACGTCACCCAGACCCTCGCCCTGGTCGACGGCATCCCACCTGTGGCGGGCCAACCCGGCCGTCCGCGCAGTCGTCCCGAGGCCCTGCTCGGAGACAAGGGCTACGACTCCAACCCCAACCGCGAACATCAAGGGTATGGGCAAGCTCCGCTACGTCGTGGAGCAGACCTTCGCCCTGCTCCACCACTTCGAACGACTCGCCGTCCGATGGGAACGCCGCACCGAACTCCACGACGTGCTCGTCTCCCTCGCCTGCAGCCTCATCTGCTGGCGACGCCTCAACAAGCCCGACTCATGATCGTGTTACGAGCTCTACGCGATACTCGTCCTATGGAGTGGTACGAGCAGGCCCAGGCAGCGGAACAGCTCGGAGATTGGGACACAGCTATCGCTTTGATCAGTGCCCGAGCCGAGTGCTACTCCGCCGATTCCTACGCGCACGACAACCATCTGTGGCACATGCGGTTGCTCGTCTGTGCGGAGCGGTTCACGGAACTCGCGGAATTCGCACTCACGGATGTCCACGCACGTCGGAGACTCCACAGATCGCTTCACGAGCGGGAGATGGACGGGGCGCTGCGCAGCCGTGCTGAGGACGGCGACAGTGGCGCCCTATATCACCTTGTCGAATTGCTGTGTGAGACGGGTCGGATCCAGGAAGCCTCTCGAGCGGTCCAGGACCTCGCCCCGGAGGATGAGTACGCGCGCCAGCTTGTGGCTGGCTTCGAACGCCCTTGAGAAGTGCGCGGAAACGCTCTGCACCTGCCACTCTGACTCGTCGTTCGTGAATCCATGCCACCTCCGGACAAGTCTGGTCGTGCTCACTGAACCCGACTGTCACGGCTCAGACCGGTCTGATCCTTCGGTCCGAGAGGTTGGCCGCTGCCCAGAACAGCCGAATTGCCGGTCCCTCACGCGTCCAGAGTGGAGTCACCTCTCACATTCAATTCTTGCTCCTGGTGCCGCTGAGCGGAGTCAGAACTGACCTACCAACGGAGTCAGTTGTCACTGGCGCAGCCAGGCCGGCGTGGATCGGCTTCTACGACACCGCGGAACTGGATTGGTCTCTCCGCCCTCGTGATGGCACGCATCGGCCGCCATTCGGAAGCGGAGGCGTACCTGCATCGCACTCTCGGGGGTCTCCGCACGGGCTACGTCCGCAACCGCCGGTGCTACACACTCAATCTCGCGCAGGCTCAGCTCCACCAGGGCAAGCCCGAGCAGGCATGCATGGCTTCGTTCGTTAGTTGCGGGTTCTGGCACAGATCTTGGGGAGCCGTCACGGAGCGTCATCTCAATGTTCGATTGCGAGGGGGCGGTTCGCGTGAGACCGGGTACGCCTTGTCGTCGGACCATAGGAAGTGACGCTCCCTCAGGTTGCTGCTGGCCGCTGCTGCGGCCGGTTGTGGACGGTGACGGTGCTGGTCATGCAGACCGATGCACCGTTGTGGGACTCGCTGGTGTTCGAGGGGATCGACGGTGGATGTCGAGGCGGTGACGGCCGCGTTCGGCATGGTCGAGGTGGTGGCGAGAGGCCGCGCGGCCGGGGCGGCGTGTCCGGGCTGCGGGTGCTTCTCGGGCCGGGTCCACGACCGTTACCAGCGCAGGCTGAAGGACCTTCCGCTCGCTGAGCAGGGCTTTGTGATCCGGTTGACGGTCCGGCGCTTCATCTGCGGGGCGGCGGACTGCCCGCGTCGGACGTTCGCTGAGCAGTTCTCCCGGCTGGCCGCCCCGCACGCACGGTTC
>NZ_JBVING010000033.1:0-12390 GCF_055579465.1 Streptomyces sp. NPDC032745
TTGTTGCGGGGTCCGGGTTGCCGGAGCGGGTGGACGCGGGGCTCGCGGCGTATGTGATCTACACCTCTGGTTCCACCGGCCGCCCCAAAGGCGTCGTCGTCACCCATGCCAACCTGGTCCAGCTCCTCACCGTTCTGAGCGCGGACATCGGACTCGGTCCCGAGGACCGACTCCTCGCCGTCACCACCGTGTCCTTCGACATCGCGGCGCTCGAACTCTTCGCCCCGCTCATCCGGGGAGCCCGCGTCGTGCTCGCCCGCCGGGCCGAGGTGCTCCACCCAGCGGCGCTGGCCGCCCTGGCCGAGGCCTCGGGCTCGACCGTGATGCAGGCCACCCCCACCCTGTGGCGGTCACTCCTTGCGGAGGTCCCCGGGATGCTGCGCGGCATGCGGGTCCTCACCGGGGGCGAGGCCCTCCCCGTGACGACCGCCGCCGGCCTGCGATCCCACGCCGCCGAGGTGTTCAACGTCTACGGCCCGACGGAAACCACCATCTGGTCCACCGGCGGCCGGGTCGGAGCCGGCGCTGTGACCATCGGGCGTCCCCTCGGCGACACCCTGGCCTACGTGCTCGACGAATGGCTGCGGCCCGTGCTCCCCGGGACGCCCGGCGAGCTGTATCTCGCCGGGCCCGGAGTGGCGCGCGGCTACTGGCGCGGCCCGGCCCTCACGGCGGAACGGTTCAGCGCCGACCCGTACGGGCAGCCCGGCACCCGCATGTACCGCACGGGAGACGTGGTGACCCGGGACGCCGACGGCACCCTCCTCTTCACCGGCCGTGCCGACGACCAGGTCAAGGTGCACGGGCACCGCATCGAGACGGGCGAGGTCGAGGCCGTCCTCACGGGGACCGGGCTGGTGGCGGAGGCGGTGTGCGTCCTCCAGCACACGGACGCGGGCCCCCGCCTCGTCGCCCACGTGATCCCCGTCCCCGGTCGGCGGGTGGACACCGGGGAGCTGCGGTTGATGGCCACGCTCCGCCTCCCCGCCGTCATGGTTCCCTCGGTGTTCGTCACGGCCGACGCCTTCCCGCGCACCGACAACGGAAAGGTCGACCGCCGGGCACTGGCGGCCCGACCGGCCGACACCCCCGCAGGCCGGGCCCCCCGTACCGACCGCGAACGCGAGCTGTGCGACTTGTTCGCCCGGATCCTGGACATCGCCTCCATCGGCGTGGACGAGTCGTTCTTCGAGCTCGGCGGACACTCCCTGCTGGCCACCCGCCTGATGACCCGGGTTCGGACCGACGGGGGAACACGGCTCCCGGTACGGGTCCTGTACGCGCACCCGACGCCCGCGGCGTTGGCGCGCCGACTGGAGTCCGCCGAGTCCGCCGAGGGAATTCCCGTACTGCTTCCGCTGCGCCGGGAGGGCGCCCAGCCACCACTGTTCTGTGTCCATCCGGCCGCCGGCATCAGCTGGGTCTACGCCGGCCTCGTGCCCCACCTGGACGAGGGCCGCCCGGTCTACGGACTCCAGGCTCGCGGCCTCGGCCCCGAGGGCCCCGAAGTGCGTGAAGGCCCCGACCGGCAACTACCGTGCAGCATCGAGGAGATGGCGGCCGAGTACGTCGAGGAGATCCGCCGCTTACGACCGCACGGGCCGTACCACCTGCTCGGCTGGTCCTTCGGCGGTCTGGTCGCCCACGCCATGGCGGTGCAGCTGAGGGCCGAGGGCGCGGAGGTCGGCTCCGTACTGCTGCTCGACGCGTATCCCACCGGCGTGGAGGGGCCGAGCGCCCCTGCCCCGGAGCCCACCGAAGGAGATCCCCGGATCGCCCGTCTGCTCCGGGAGTACGCGGACATCGCCGGTCCCGTCTTCGAGGAGACCGACACCGCGGCGATCAGCCGCGTCTTCACCCACAACGAAACGCTCATGCGGTCCTTCGCACCGGGCACCTACGACGGGGACGCGCTCCTCGTCGTCGCGACCGGCGACAAAGAGCCGGACACAGCGCTGCCCGCCCGCTGGGACGGACACCTTACCGGCCGCGTGCTGCGGACCGACCTCGACTGCACCCATGACGATCTGCTGCGCGGCCCCGCCCTGGGGCCGCTCGCCGAGGTCGTCTCCCGCGCGCTGCTGCGCGCCGAACAACGAACAGGGGACCCGACGGCATGACCACGACCGCCCTACCCGCCGTGTCGGACCTCGACACGATCGACCTCACGGATCCGCAGACCTTCATCAGTACGGACCTGCCGGAGATGTGGCGCCGGTTCCGGGCCGAACGCCCGGTGCACTGGCATCCCGAGACCATGGCCGGCCCGGGCTTCTGGGTACTCTCCCGGCACGAGGACGTGATGGCCGTCTACCGGGACGACACCTCCTTCACCTCTGAGCACGGAAACGTCCTCGCCACCCTGCTCAAGGGCGGGGACTCCGCGGCCGGCCACATGCTCGCCGTGACGGACGGACCGCGCCACGCCGCGATCCGGACCCTGCTCCTCAAGGCGTTCTCGCCGCACGCCCTGGGCAGGGTGGTCGACGGCATCCGGGAGCGCACCGAGGAGCTCATCCCCAGGATGGCGGCCAAGGACGACTGCGACTTCGCGAAGGAGGTCGCCGAGGTGATTCCGATTGCTACGATCTGCGATCTCCTCGGAGTCCCCATGGGTGACCGCCAGTTCCTGCTCGATCTGAACAAGGAGGCTCTGAGCTCGGTCGATCCCACCCACACCGAACTCGATGCCGTGGCGGCCCGCAACGACATCCTGCTCTACTTCTCCGAGCTGGCCCGGTACCGCAGGGAGAGCCCCGTCGATGATGTCGTCAGCGTCCTCGCCACGGGTCAGGTCGACGGGAAGCCCCTCACCGAGGAGGAGATCGTCTTCAACTGCTACAGCCTCATCCTCGGCGGTGACGAGACCAGCCGGATCTCGATGATCGGAGCGGTGTCCGGCTTCGTCGAGCACTCCGACCAATGGGCCAGGCTGAAGAGCGGCGCCGTGTCCCTGGAGAGCGCCGCCGAGGAGGTGCTGCGCTGGGTCACCCCCACCATGCACTTCGGCCGCAGGGCACTGACCGATGTGGTGATCGGCGGTGAACTCATCGAAGAGGGTGATGTGGTCACCCTGTGGAACAGCTCGGCGAACCGCGACGAATCGGTGTTCCACGAGCCCGGCCGGTTCGACCTGGCGCGCACTCCGAACAAACACGTGGCGTTCGGTTACGGCCCCCACTTCTGCCTGGGGGCCTTCCTGGGCCGGTCGGAGCTGCGGGTGGTGCTCGACGTCCTGCGCCGCAGCGTGGACCGCATCGAACTCAGGGGAACTCCCGCTCCCATCTACTCCAACTTCCTGCACGGGCTGGCCACGCTGCCGGTGAGCCTGCGACCGGCTGCTTCGACCTGACCGGGGGTGCCGCGCCCGGTCTCGCGGCCGGGCGCGGACAGGTGCCGGTCGAGGAAGGCGGTGACGAGGCGGAGCTGGCGCTTCAGCGTCGTACCGGGATCGGCGTCGCCGATCAGTTCGGTGATTCGCTCGCGGGGCAGGCCGAGCTGGCGTTGCAGGTCGGGGAGCACCGCCTGGAAATCGGTGAAGGCGAAGTGCCGGGTGCCGGGGAGCCGTTCGAACGTGACGTTCCGGGGCGACCGGGCCGTCAGAACGCGCGGCAGGGCGGCCGGGGAGCCCCGGTCCGAGCCCAGGATGAGGAAGGGGCGGTCCAGGCCGCACCGCAGGATGGTCCGCACCCCCGGCCACAGGTGCTGGTCGGTGGTCACGTTGAAGCCGTCCAGGTCGATGCCCGCGTCGATGCGCGGGTCCTTCGCCATGGCCTCAGCGGCTGTGATCCCCCCGGCAGAATGCCCGAGCAGGGCGACCCTCTCCAGGTCGAGCGCGGAGCCGAGCCCGCCGGGGAGCTTGCGCAGGACGCTCTGTCGGGCCAGGGCGGACAGGACGAACTCCGTGTCCTGGAGGCGCACCAGCATGGGCTTGGCGAGGCCGTCCTCGGTGCGGGAGCCGGTCGGCCGGCCCCAGACGGCTTCTCCGTCGTCGAACTGGACCCCGAAGGCTTCGTGGGTGTGGTCGACCGTCACCACGATGTAGCCGCGGCTGGCCAGTTCCTCCACGAGGACCGTGCCCCAGGCGCGGGTGGTGGCCATACCGTGCGAATAGACCAGCACCGGACGTGCGGCGAGGGGGGAGGCGACGGGTGCGTCGATCGCCGCGTGGGTCGTCGTGGCCGCCCAGTCGATACGGCCGGGGGCCGTGCGGAGGACCCGTTCGGCCTGGTCCGCGAACCGGGCGGCGACCGGTGCGGGCATCCAGGGCGCCCGCTCCGTGCCCGCCGTGCCCGCCGAGGGGTACCAGAGGCTCACCATCAGCCGGCGGGGGCCGCTGTGCGTCCACGGATCGATGCGGTCCTCGTCGACGAGGCGCAGCGTGGTGGTGCCGACCGGGAATCCACCGGAAGGCTCGGGGAGGCGCGGCACCACCGATGGCGCCGCCGGTGCCGCGCCCGTGGCCTCCGTTGCACCGTGCGGCGCAGCTGATGGGGGTGGGGCCAGTCCCGGGAGGACCAGGAGCGCGAGGACACCCGTGAGGAGGGCGGCCGGGCGAAGGCGTCGTCGGAGGTGCATGGGCCCACTGTGGCGCCGCTGCGGCGACCGGCGCATCGGCCGGTCGGCCGGGCCCTCCCCTCACGTTGGTGGGGCGTCTGAGCGGCCGAAAGTCGCTCGAACGGGACGTCCGTGCGGGTGAACCGGCCGTGCCGGGAAAGGGGTCAGCGTGCTTGCCAGGCCAGGCGCAACGCGTCGAGGTGCTCGAGGCCGCCGAGTACGGCGTCCGTGTCGCCGACGAAGTCGATCAGGCAGGCGACCTCGTCCACACCGATGGCGTGCACCTGCTCCAGCATCTTCAGCCCCGTCTCGACGGTGCCGAACAGCCCGCCCGTGGAGAAGTAGCGCTCGAAGGCACGTTCGACAAGGAAGTCGACGTCCTCCGGCGCGAGGTCGTCCGGGTCGAGGTCGGGGAGTACGTCGCCGGCGGCCTGTGCGAGCAGCCCGATCGAGCTGCGCAGGTAGTTGCTGAACGGCTCCCGGACGGTCTCCCGCACCGTGTCCACGTCGGTGCCGAGGAAGGTGTGGAGCATGAGCACCACGTGCCCCGGCCCGTCGGTGTGGGCGGCCCGGTAGGCGGCGATCTTCGCCGCCAGGTCGTCAAGGCTCTGCCCGAGCAGATGGGTGAGCACGCCCACGCCCAGCTCGCCGGCCGCCCGGAAGGCCGCCGGGTTGCCCGAGGCGGTCAGCCACAGGGGCAGACGGGGGTTGACGGGTGCCGGGAACGTCTGTACCTGGGTGTCGTTGCCGTCCCCGTCGACGACCTTGAGGTGCTCGCGCCGCCACAGGCGGCGCAGTTGGTCGATGGTGTCCGCGAGGATCTCCTTGCGGCCGCCGTAGTTCTCCGGGCGCAGGGAGAAGTCGACGGCGTGCCAACCGGAGGCGAGGGAGATGCCGACCCGGCCGCCCGACAGGTTGTCGACCACGGACCACTCTTCCGCGATCCGCAGCGGGTGGTGCAGCGGTGCGACGACACTGCCGGCCCGGATGCCGACGCGTTCGGTGACGGCGGCCACTGCGGCACCCGTCACCGCCGGGTTGGGGTAGAGGCCGCCGAAGGAGTGGAAGTGCCGCTCCGGGGTCCAGACCGCCGCGAAATCATGCGTGTCGGCGAAGCGCGCTCCTTCCAGGAGCAGCCGGTAACGGTCGTTGGAGCCCTCGTCGGCGAAATAGAAAAGACTGAAATCCATGGCTCTCCTTCTGGGAGGTGCGGAGCTGACGGTGCGTTGGCCCGGCGACCCTAGTCAGCGGTGCCGGCGGTGGTCAACTGTTGTCAGAGTGATTCGCTTCGTGATCAACTGATGTAAAAGTCATGGTGTCGCGCCGCCGATCAACGCGCTGGACGACAACCGCAGTTGGAAGACATTGGAGCTCGGATGACTGCCATCGCCCCAGAACTGGACCCGACCGAGGCCGTGGCCCGATCCTCGGGCTGGCCTGCTTGTGGACCGTGGACGCAGTTCAAGGTCCTCACCGCGCGCAGCATGCGCGACTACCTCTCCGACCGTCGGCTGCTCGCCCTGCAGATGCTGCAGTCCCTGCTGCTCCTCCTGATGTTCAGTCAGGTGCTCGGCAACGTGGCGAATCCCGACCACTTCCCCTCCGGGGTCTCGTACATCGACTACCTGATGCCCGCCATCCTGGTGACCACGGGTATCGGATCGGCCACCGGCTCCGGCTCGCAGTTGATCCGGGACATGGAGAACGGAATGCTGACGCGGTTCCGGACCCTGCCCATCGACATGCACTGGATCCTGTTCGCCCGGGCCGCCACGGATCTCCTGCGGCTCATGCTTCAGATGGTGGTCACTCTGGTGTGCGCCGCGGCCTTCCTGGGGTTCCGGCCCCATGGGGGGCCGGTGGGGGTCGCGGCCGCGATGCTGCTGGCGATCCTGGTGATCTGGTCGCTCACCTGGATCTTCATGGCGCTGGCGGCCTGGTTGCGCAGTGCCCGGATCATGCAGAGCATCAGCGCCGTCGGCCTGCTTCCGCTGATGATCGCATCGAGTGCCTACATTCCACTCGACAGCATGCCTACATGGCTGCATGCGGCCGCGGTGGTGAACCCGCTGACGTATGCCGTGGACGCGTCGCGGGCGCTGGCCCTCGGTACCCCGGCACTCGCCGGAGTCCTCGCATCCGTCCTCACGAGCGGGCTGGTGGCGGCGATTGCGATGTTCGCCGCGGTGCGGGGGTTCCGGCGCCCGTCGGTGCAGTGAAGGGGCTGCAGAGCAGGGCTATTTACGTGAGTTGACCAACAATGTAGGTGCCATGGATGTCAGTTGACGCTCTCTCGGGCGTGTGGTTAGCATCGCCCGGCGAGATCAACTTCGCACATCTGCTCGACATGGACACGAGCGCAATGGGGGACGACTCGTGAAAAGCGAGTTCAGTACATTCCAGGATCGGATCGGTGAGCTGGAGACCGGGTTCGCCGATCCCTTCGCACCGGACAACCCGCTCGGATTCCACCGAATCCTGGAGGCCGACGAGCAAGCCGAACCGTTCAAGGACGGCGAAGCCTTTCTTGACGACTACGGCCTCAACGCCGAATTCGTACCGGCCGAACTCGGTGGCCGCCTGACCCGTCTCGACGAGCTCGTCGAGGTCATGCGGGCGGTCTACCGGCGCGACCCGTGCATGGGTCTCGGCTACGGCGCGAGCTCGTTCATCTCCGCGGTCAACGTGTGGACCGCCGGCAACACCGAGCAGCAGCGCACCACGGCGGGCTGGCTGCTGGCCAACCGCAAGGTGGCCGCATGCTACCACGAGCTGGCCCACGGCAACGACATGGCGCGCACCGACTTCCAGGCCGTACCGGGCCCCTCCGGCCTGGTGCTCAACGGCCGCAAGGAAGTGGTCACCAACATCCGGCGCAGCGACGCGCTCGTCCTGTTCGCCCGCACCGACTCCAAAGCCGGTACCCGCAGCCATTCACAACTCCTCGTCGACAAGGCGGACCTCGCAGCCGACCGCATGACCCATCTGCCGCGCTTCCGGACCGCCGGCATGCGCGGAGTACAGCTGGGAGGCATCGAATTCCGCGACTGCCCCCTGCCCGCGGGTGCCGTCATGGGGGAGCCCGGCCAGGGGATGGAGACCGCGATCCGATCGTTCCAGATCACCCGGACCACCCTGGTCTCGATGTTCACCGGCGTACTGGACACCGGACTGCGGATCACCCTGCGCCATGCCCGGACCCGTCCGCTGTATGGCCGGACCGCGGCCGACCTGCCGCACGTCCGTTCCGTGGTCACCGGTGCGTTCGCCGACCTGCTGCTTTGCGACGGCTTCGCGACCGTCGCCACCCGCGCCCTGCACCTGCTGCCGGCCGAGACCTCCGTCTACGCCCAGGCCGTGAAATTCTTCGTCTCCAAGGTGCTGATGGACGCCATGAGCCGCCTCTCCGGGGTGCTTGGTGCGCACTTCTACATCCGGCAGGGCGAGGCCGCGATCTTCCAGAAGATGCTGCGCGACATCCAACCCGCAGGCTTCGGGCACGCCGCCCGAGCCGTCTGCCAGGCCGGCCTTCTGCCGTACCTCCCCCTCCTGGCCCGACGCTCCTGGCGCGGCGGAACGGCCCCGGCGCCCGCCGAGCTGTTCCAGCTCGACCGTGACCTGCCGCCCCTGCCGTTCGACCGCCTCACCGTGAGCGCCTCCGGTCGCGAACGCCTGAGCTCCGAACTGGCCGCCGGCCTGGACGACCTGCCCGAGGGCGGCGACCACATCACCCGCGAACTCCGCTCCTCTGCACAGCACTTCGCCGCAGAGCTCCGCGAGCTCGCCGATGTGTGCGAGAAGCTGCCCCCCGGCGAGCTCTCCGTCACGGCGGACTCCGCCGCGTACGACCTCGTCACCCGGTACACGAGGGTGCTGGCCGCCGCAGCGTGCTTCGGCACCTGGCGGCACAACCGCCGGCACCCCGATCCCTTCCTGCGCGACCCGGTGTGGGCGGCGGCCGCCCTCCACCGGCTCCGCGCCCCCATCGGCGCGCCGATGCCCAGCCTCCCCGAGCACCTCGAACGCCCGCTGTACGAGGAACTGACCCGGCGGCTCGACTCCTCGCGCGGCTTCGGCCTCGGCTCCCCGGCGCTGTCCCCTTCCTGACGGATCGCCCGCACAGCACGCAGCACGCAGCATTCAGCGCACTGCGCGACGCGCACAGGCCGTGTACCGCGCGGCTCCATCGCCCCACCCACCCACCCACACTTCCCCTGGGAGCCAGCCATGTCCGAAACCGCAGACCGCATCGACGCCGGCGCCCTGCGCACCTGGCTCACCGAAAGGGTGGCGGACCTGCTCCGGATGCCCCCCGAGGACATCGAATCCCACCGCCCCCTGCCCGACTACGGCCTCGACTCCATCTACGCGCTCTCGATCGTCGTCGAGATCGAGGACCACCTGGGCCTGCAGCTCGAGGCAACGATGGTCTGGGACCACCCCAGCATCGACTCTCTCGTCGAAGTACTCGCCACGAAGACGGCAGAGGCTTCCTGAGCACGTTCGCCACCTGAAGGTCCGCTCACTGAACAAGGGAATGGGAAGCAAGTGTCTGAGGTTCGTTCCGTTCGTCGTGCCCTGTCGGTAGCCCAGAGCGGCATCTGGACGGCCCAGCAACTGGAGCCCGCCAACCCCTGTTTCAACTGCGCGGTCGTCTTCGAGATCACCGGGGACATCGACACCGCCGCGCTGGAGCAGGCCGTCCGCCGGACGATCGCCGAATCCGAGGCACTCCTCGTACGGTTCGAGGTCGAGGACGACGTGCCCTGGCAGCACAGCCGCCCGGACGCCCCCGTCGACCTGCACCGGATCGACCTCACGAACGAAGCGGATCCCGACCTGACCGCCGAGCGCCTGATGCGCGAGGATCTGGCGAGGGTCATCGATCTGACGAACGAACTCCCCTTCCGCTACACCCTGTTCACTGTCAACCCCAACCGTTGGCTGCTCCACCTCCGCTACCACCACATCGTCATGGACGGCTACAGCCAGTCCCTCCACACCCGCCGCCTCGCTGACCACTACACGGCCCTCACCACCGGCGCCACCGTGTCGCCCGCCACCTTCGGGACCCTCGATGCGCTCCTCACCGAGGAGTCCGAGTACCGGACCTCCCGGCGGCGCGACGACGACGCTGAGCACTGGCGCGAGACGCTCGCAGGTCTCGACGAGCAGGTCGGGCTCTCTGGCCGAACCGCCTCCGCCTCTCCCACCGCCCTGCGCCTGCTCCGTCACCTGTCGCATCAGGACGCCGAGGAACTCACCGGCCCCGGCGGCCGCTGGTCGTCCACCGTCATAGCCGCCGTGGCCGCATACCTGCACCGGCTCAGCGGCTCCGAGGACCTCGCCCTGGGCCTGCCGGTCAGCACTCGGGTCACCCGCACCACCCTCGCCACCCCCTCCATGCAGGCCAACGAGCTCCCCCTGCGACTGGCCGTCCGCCCCACCACCACCTTCGCCGAACTGGCCGAACAGACGACCCGGCGCATCGGCGCCGTCCTGCGCCACCAGCGCTACCGCGCCGAGGACATCCGTGGCGACCTCGGCCGCTCCGGCACCGGCAGCACCCTCGTCGGCCCACAGGTCAACATCCTCGCCATGGAACGCACCCTGGCCTTCGGCTCCGCCCGCGCCGTGTCCCGCCAGCTCTCCACCGGCCCGGTCGCCGACCTCACCGTCAACGTGTTCCGCGCCGATGGGGAACTCGGCGGATGGGACATCGAATTCGCCGCCAACCCCGCCCTCTACACCGAGCAGGACCTCTCCGCGCACCAGGACCGGTTCCTCACCTTCCTGCGCCGGGCCGTGCTCCACCCGGACCGTGCGATCGGCACCCTCGACGTCCTCGAAGAAGCCGAGCACGACGCGCTCTCCCAGTGGAACGACACCACCCGCGCCGTCCCCGTCACCACCCTTCCCCAGCTCTTCGAGGCACAGGTCGCCAAGACCCCCCACGCCGAGGCCGTGCACTTCGCGGGCGTCACCCTGACCTACGCCGAACTCGACGAGCGGGCGAACCGACTCGCCCACCACCTGATCGACCACGGCGCGGGCCCCGAGCAGCTCGTCGCCCTCTCGCTCCCGCGCTCCCTCGACATGGTCGTCGCGGTGCTCGCCACCCTCAAATCCGGGGCCGCCTACGTCCCGGTCGACCCGCAGTACCCCGCCGAGCGCATCACCCACATGCTCCAGGACGCCGCCCCCGGCCTCCTGATCACCGCCCGTGCCGTGACCGACGGCCAGCCGACGCCCGCCAGCGACGGCATCCGGACCGTCCTGCTCGACGACCCCGAGACCGCCCGCGCGATCGGCGCCCGGTCCGGCGCAGCCCCCACCGACACCGAACGCCTCCACGCGCTCACCCCTGCGCACCCCGCCTACGTCATCTACACCTCCGGCTCCACCGGGACCCCCAAGGGCGTACTCGACCTGCACTCGGGAGCGGTCAACAGGCTGCTGTGGTACGGCAGCACGTACCCCTTCGCCGAGAACGAGCCGGTGCTCGTCAAGACCTCCCTCAGCTTCGTCGACGGCACCACCGAACTCCTCGGGGTCCTCGTCCACGGAGCCCTCGCCGTACTGGCCGACTCCGCAGCGGAGAAGAGCTCCATCGACATGGCACGGCTGATCGCCCGGCACCGCATCGGCCGCATCACTGTGGTCCCCAGCCTGCTGACCGCACTCCTCGAAGCCGAGGAGGACCACAACCTCGACAGCTGCACCCTGTGGGTCAGCAGCGGCGAGAGCCTGCCGCCGGCGCTCGCCGAACGCTTCGCGCAGGTCCTGCCGCACGCCCGCCTGATCAACTTCTACGGCTCCTCCGAAGCCACCGGCGACAGCCTCCACGCCCCCTGCGCCACCGACCGGGTCACGCTTGGCCGTCCCGTGTGGAACACCCGCGGCCATGTGCTGGACTCCTCGCTCCAGCCCGTACCCGCGGGCGCCACGGGTGAGCTGTACCTGGCGGGTACCGGTCTCGCCCGCGGCTACCTCGGAAACCCGGCCCAGTCGGCCGAACGGTTCGTCGCGGATCCGTACGGTGCCGCAGGCGACCGCATGTACCGTACCGGCGACCTCGTCCGCCGGACCCACGACGGCGAACTGGAGTACGTCGGCCGCAGTGACCACCAGATGAAGGTGCGCGGCTTCCGTATCGAACCCGGAGAGATCGAGACCGCCCTCGCGACCCACGACCGCGTCGGCCGGTCCGTCGCCGTCGTACGGGAGGACCGCCCCGGCGACCGCCGGCTCGTCGCGTACATCGTGCCCGCCGCCGGCGACGACGCACCCACCCCGGCCGACCTCCGTGCGCACCTTGCAGCCCGGCTCCCCGGCCACATGATCCCCGCCGTGTACGTCACGCTCGACGCCCTGCCACTGACCCCCAACGGTAAACTGGACCGGCGGGCCCTGCCCGCACCGGACGCCGCAACCACCCCGACCGGCACGAAGCGCACCGCACGCACCCCCGCCGAGGAACTGCTCTGCGGCCTGATCGCCGAACTCCTCGGGCTCCCGGACGTCGGCATCGACGACGGATTCCAGGAACTGGGCGGCGACAGCGTGCTGGCCCTGCGTCTCGTCAACCGCGCCCGGCGCGCGGGCCTCACCCTCACAGCACGCGACGTCTTCAGCCACCCCACCGTCGCCGAACTGGCCGCAGCCGGCGGAGGCCCGGCCCAGGACACGGTGACGGAACTCCCCCCGGCGCTACCGGAAGCCGAACTGGCCGAACTGCAGGGGTCTGTTCCTGGTGGTGTGGTGGATGTGCTGCCTTTGTCTGCTTTGCAGGAGGGGTTTGTTTTCCACAGTGTGTTTGATGAGTCGGTTGCG
>NZ_JBVING010000034.1:0-5969 GCF_055579465.1 Streptomyces sp. NPDC032745
ACGGACCTGTCGGGCAATCCGACGTTCCGTGAGCTGATCGCCCGGGTCCGGGAGAACGCCCTCGCCGCGTACGCCCATCAGGACGTGCCCTTCGAACGCCTCGTGGAGGTGCTGAACCCCACCCGGTCCATGTCCCGCCACCCCCTCTTCCAGACCGTCCTCACCTGGAACGCAGGCGACGGCCACGCGGCGTTCGACGCAGTCGCGGAACTCCCCGGACTGACCGTCTCGGCACGCCCCTCCGACGGCGGCACCGTCAAGTTCGACCTCCTCTTCGGCTTCGTGGAGCCCTCACCCGGTACCGAAAGCACCGGACTGCACGCCGTGCTGGACTACAGCACCGACCTGTACGACCACTCCGGCGCCCGGGCGATCGTCGAACGCTTCCTGCGCGTCGTCGAGGAGCTGGTCCGGGCCCCCGAACGAGAGGTCACCCGTACACCGGTCCTGTCCCCGGCCGAGCAGCACCAGCTGCTCGCCGAATGGAGCGGCACCCCCGGAACGGACCAGGACGTCCCGGCCCACACCACCCTGCTCTCGCTCTTCGACGGACAAGTGGCCTCCCACCCCGAGCTGGTGGCCGTCGCGGCCGACGACCTGTCCCTCACCTACCGACTGCTCGACGCCCGGGCGAACAGGCTGGCGCACCGGATCATCAAGGACGGGGTGCGGCCGGAATCGCCTGTTGTGGTCCTGATGGAGCGGTCGCCAGAAGTGGTGGTGGCGCTCCTCGCCGTGCTGAAGGCCGGCGGCGCCTACGTTCCCCTCAGCGCTGCCTATACGGACGCCCGTGTCCGCTCGATCATCGCGGAAACCGGCGCCCCTGTGGTACTCGCCGACCGCGCCTCCGAGGAGCGGGCCCGGTCACTGGCCGGACCTGCCGCCGTCATCGTGGCCGACGGTGACGACGAGGCCCTGCGGGATGCACCCGACAGTGATCCCGGCGTGGCCGTGGACTCCCGCCAGCTGGCTTACACGCTGTACACCTCGGGTTCGACCGGCACGCCCCGAGGCGTCGAGGTCACCCATGCCGACGTGGCAGCCCTGGCCCTGGACGGGCTGTGGCGTGCGGAGGCGGCGGAGCGCGTCCTGTTCCACTCTCCGCACGCCTGGGACGCCTCCACCATGGAACTGTGGGTGCCCCTCGTCAGGGGTGGCCGCGTGGTGGTGGCCCCGCCGGGCGAGCTGAGTCCGGAGGACCTGCACCGGCTCGTCCGAGAGCAGGGGATCACCGGCCTCTGGCTGACGGCCGGCCTGTTCGACGTCCTGACGGACGAGCGCCCGGAATGCTTCGACGGGGTCCTGGACGTCTGGACCGGCGGCGACGTGGTCTCCGCCGAGGCGGTACGCCGCGTCCTGGACCGCCACCCGGCCCTGCGGGTGGTCAACGGCTACGGCCCGACCGAGACCACGGTGTTCGCCAGCCACCACGAGGTGAGCTCCCGGAGCCTTCCGGCACCGGGCCGTACGGTGCCCATCGGACGTCCCCTGGACCATATGCACGCGTACGTCCTGGACGCCGCACTGCTCCCCGTACCCATCGGGGCGGTGGGCGAGCTGTACGTCACCGGGCCCGGAGTGGCCCGAGGCTACAGCGGACTGCCGGAACCGACGGCCGAACGGTTCGTGGCGAGCCCCTACGGTGCCGCCGGCGTGCGGATGTACCGTACCGGCGACCTGGTGAGGTGGAACGTCGACGGGCGTCTGGAGTTCGTCGCACGCGCCGACGAGCAGGTCAAGGTGCGGGGCTTCCGTGTGGAGCCCGCGGAGATCGAGGCGCACCTCGCCCGGCATCCGGGTGTCGGCTCGTGCGTCGTCGTGGCCCTCGAAGACGTCAGGGGCGACAAGCAGCTCGTCGGCTACGTCGTCCCCGCCGCACCGGCCGGGGGAGCACCGGAGGGGATCGAGACGGTTCCGGTGGAGCCCACCGGACTGCGCCGGTTCCTGACGGAGCACCTGCCCGCCTTCATGGTGCCGTCGGCGATCGTGATCCTCGACGCGCTGCCCCTCACCGTCAACGGCAAACTCGACCGCAAAGCGCTGCCCGCACCGCAGTACGGCGAGGGCAAAGCAGGCGCCAGGCCTCCCCGCTCGCCGCGCGAGGAGATCCTTTGCGAGCTCTTCGCCGAGGTGCTCCGCGTGCCGAAGGTGGGCCTGGACGACAACTTCTTCGACCTCGGCGGACACTCCCTGCTCGCGACCAGGCTGGTCAACCGGATCCGCGCCGCGCTGGGCGTCGAACTGCCGGTACGCAGCCTGTTCGAAGCGCCCACCGTCGCCCAGCTCGACACATCGCTCGACGCGAACGGGTACGCCGCCCCCGGCGCGGCCGGGGCGGCCGGCAGGCCGGCACTCACACGCGGCCCGCGGCCCGAGCGCATCCCGCTGTCCTTCGCGCAGCGCCGCCTGTGGTTCCTCGACCGGTTCGAGGGATCCGGGTCCACCACGTACAACATCCCGATGGCCCTGCGGCTGACGGGCCGGCTCGACGAGGACGCGTTGGCGGCCGCGCTCAAGGACGTGGCGGCCCGGCACGAGAGCCTGCGGACCCTCTTCGCCGAGGACGGCGAAGGCCCGTACCAGGTCGTCCTCGCCGAAGGCGCTGTCGATCCGGAGCTGATCCGGGTCGACACGGACGAGGACGCGCTCGCTGCGGACCTGCGGCAGGCCGGGCGACACACCTTCGACCTCACATCGCAGGTCCCCTGGCGCGCCTGGCTGTTCAGGCTGACACCCGATGACCACGTCCTGCTGATCCAGGTGCATCACATCGCCGCCGACGGCTGGTCCCTGCGACCGCTCACGCACGACCTGACGACCGCCTACACGGCCCGCCTGGCCGGCGTCGAGCCCGGATGGCCCGCCGCCCTCACCGTCCAGTACGCCGACTACACGGTGTGGCAGCGTGATGTCCTCGGTACGGAGGAAAACCCCGAAAGCGCCATCGCCCGCCAACTCGACTACTGGAAGGCCCATCTGGCCGGACTCCCCGAGGAACTCGAACTTCCCGCGGACCGGCCGCGGCCCGCCGCGTCCACCTACCGTGGAGACACCGTGGCGGTGTCGATCCCTTCGGAACTCCACTCCGAGCTCGTGCGACTCGCACGGGAGAACCACGCCACGGTGTTCATGGTCCTCCAGGCGGCGTTCGCGGCACTGCTTTCGCGCATCGGTGCCGGTGAGGACATCCCGATCGGTACGCCGATCGCGGGTCGTACGGATGGCGCGACCGAGGATCTGGTCGGGTTCTTCGTGAACACGCTGGTCCTGCGGACGGACCTGTCGGGCAATCCGACGTTCCGTGAGCTGATCGCCCGGGTCCGGGAGAACGCCCTCGCGGCGTACGCCCATCAGGACGTGCCCTTCGAGCGGCTGGTGGAGGTGCTGAACCCCACCCGGTCCATGTCCCGCCACCCCCTCTTCCAGACCATGCTCACCTGGAACGAGGACGCACAGGGGGCCACCGGGTCCTCCGTGGAGCTCCCGGGCCTGACCGTCTCCGGGCATCAGGTGGACACGGGCATCGCCAAGTTCGACATTTCCCTCGCCCTCGCGGACAGCCACACCTCGAGCGGCGAACCGGCCGGCCTGAACGGTGCACTGAGCTACGCGACCGATCTCTTCGACCGGGCGACCGTACTGACCCTGGCCGAGCGGTTCGTCCGCACCCTCGAAGCCTTCGCGGCCGGACCCGAGGACACCCTCCACCGACTGGACGTGCTCTCCACCGCCGAACGCGAGCGGACCCTCGTCACCTGGAACGACACCGCCCACGAGGTGCCGCAGGTGTCGCTGCCCGAGCTGTTCCAGGCCCAGGTGGAACGGACCCCCCACGCGACGGCCGTCATCCACGGAGAAGGCGGCGCCCTCTCCCTGTCGTACGCGGACCTCAACGAACGGGCCAACCGGCTCGGGCGACTGCTCGCGGAGCGGGGCGCGGGGCCGGGACGCTTCGTCGCCGTGGCACTGCCGCGCACATCCGACCTGGTGGTGGCCCTGCTCGCCGTACTCAAGACCGGCGCCGCCTACCTGCCCATCGACCCGGACTTCCCGGCCGAGCGGATCCGTCTGATGCTCGCGGACGCGGCACCCGTCCTGGTCCTGACGACGGCGGACCTCGCCCCCCGGCTACAGCTGGCGGAACCCGGCAACGCCGTCCTGCTCGACCGGACCGACCTCGACGGCCACCTCGGCGACAACCTGCCGCCCCTGCCCAGCCCGGCACTCCCGGCGTACGTCCTGTACACCTCCGGCTCGACCGGCCGCCCCAAGGGCGTCGTAATCGAACATCCGGCGCTGGTCAACTTCCTCACCGCGATGGACCACCGCTTCACGCTACGGCCCGAGGACCGGCTGCTGGCCGTCACCACGGTCGGCTTCGACATCGCCGGCCTGGAGCTCTATCTGCCGCTGATCAGCGGTGCCGCCACCGTGCTGGCATCTCAGCAGGAGACGCGCGACCCGGTACTCCTCCGCTCCCTGCTCCGCGCCTCCGGCGCGACCGTGATGCAGGCCACCCCGAGCCTGTGGCGTGCGGTACTGGAGAACGAGGCCACCGGCCTCGACACCGTACGGATCCTCGTCGGCGGCGAAGCCCTGCCGGCCGACCTCGCCGCGGCGCTGTGCACGGCCGGGAGCTCCGTCACCAACCTCTACGGCCCTACAGAGACGACCATCTGGTCGACCGCCGCAACAGTCACGACCGACAGCGGCGCGGTCCGCGGCTCGATCGGCAAGCCGATCGGCAACACCCGCGTCCACGTCCTCGACAGCGGGCTCGAGCCGGTCCCGGTCGGCACCGCTGGGGAGCTGTACGTGGCGGGCTCCGGCCTGGCCCGCGGCTACCTGGGCCGCCCGGACCTGACGGCCGAACGGTTCGTCCCCGACCCCTTCGGCGAGCCCGGCGCGAGGATGTACCGCACGGGTGACCTCGTCCGCTGGTCGGCCTCGGGAGAGCTGGAGTACCTTGCCCGGGTCGACGACCAGGTGAAGCTGCGCGGCTTCCGCATCGAGCTCGGCGAGATCGAGACGGCGCTGGCCGGCCATCCGGAGGTGCGGAGCGCCGCGGCGGTCGTCCGCGAGGACCGGCCGGGTGACAAGCGACTGGTGGCCTACGTTGTGCTCGTGCCCGGCGCGCGCGCCGACACCGCCGGACTGCGGGCGCACGTGGCGCTCTCCCTGCCCGAGTACATGGTGCCTGCGGCCGTTGTGCCGCTCGCGGCGCTGCCGCTGACACCCAACGGCAAGCTGGACCGGAAGGCGTTGCCCGCGCCCGAGCTGCCCGCTCACATTGCGCACCGGGCCCCGCGGTCGCCGCGCGAGGAGGTGCTGTGCGGGCTGTTCGCCGAGGTGCTGGGTGTGCCGGTGCTCGGGATCGACGACGGCTTCTTCGACCTGGGCGGGCACTCGCTGCTCGCGACACGGCTGGTGTCGCGGGTCCGGTCGGTCCTCGGTATCGAGCTGGCGGTGCGGCAGCTGTTCGAGGCTCCGACGGTGGCCGGGCTGGCGGCTGCGCTGGATGGTGCGGACGGTGCGCGGGCCGGTGTGCGGAGGGCGGAGGTACGCCCCGACCCGGTGCCGGTGTCGTTCGCCCAGCGCCGACTGTGGCTGTTGAACCGACTGGAGGGTCCGACCGCGACCTACAACGTGCCGTTGTCGCTGCGGCTGTCCGGCACCCTGGATGGTGACGCGCTGACCGCCGCGCTGCACGATGTCGTGGTGCGGCACGAGAGCCTGCGGACCGTCTTCACGGAGGATGCCTGGGGTCGTTCGTATCAGGTGGTCCTGCCGTCGGAGGCGGCACGACCCGTGGTGACCTTTGGTTCCATCGACGAGGCTTCCCTGGCCGGGGAGTTGGCGTCTGCAGCTCGTTATGGCTTCGATCTGTCCGGGGAGATTCCCATCCGGGCGTGGCTGTTCGAGGTGGCTCCGGAGGAGCACGTGCTGCTGGTGCTGGTGCATCACATCAG
>NZ_JBVING010000035.1:0-5532 GCF_055579465.1 Streptomyces sp. NPDC032745
GTTACATTCCGAACCCGGAAGCTAAGCCTTTCAGCGCCGATGGTACTGCAGGGGGGACCCTGTGGGAGAG
Organism: Streptomyces sp. NPDC032745; assembly: GCF_055579465.1. Classification (NCBI taxonomy): domain Bacteria; kingdom Bacillati; phylum Actinomycetota; class Actinomycetes; order Kitasatosporales; family Streptomycetaceae; genus Streptomyces; species Streptomyces sp. NPDC032745. Next base: position 71 of record NZ_JBVING010000035.1, read on the forward strand.
TAGGACGCCGCCGAACAATCATTGTGGGAAAGCCCCGCACCTTATGGTGCGGGGCTTTTCTGCGTTCAGGGGGCTTCTGGCAGGGCCGCTCGGTATCGTGGCCAGCGTTCCCCTGGAGGCACGATGACAGCACAGCACCTCGAAGACGAGGGTCCGCTCATCCCCCAGCCGGCCATGACGCGCGAAGCCCTGCGGGACGCAGTGCGCCGGATCGACATGCCGCACCTCGCCGAGTTCGACAGGGAGTGCCATGCGGCGTTCGACCGCGCCGCCGAGACGGGCGCCATCAACCCGCTCCGCTTCTTCCTGATCAAGTGGGCGACGCACGTGGCCATCCACCGTTGGCCCGCTCGCTCGGCAGCGCTGCTCGAGGCCGAACGCACCGCCGGCAACCCGGACGCCACAGAAGCGGAGTTCCGGGCAGCCATGGAGACGAGCAGCCGCATCCTCGCCGAGGCCCAGCGCGAGATCGGTCAGTGAGCGCGCGGGGCGAAGGAGTGGAGAACGACGGCGGCTGGGCATGGGAATGCGATCCCAGCCGCCAGTGGGTGCTCGGCGACATGGCCGCCGTGCACCAGAGAACCGTCGGCGCCGTGATGGACGGCCTGGTGGACCTGGCGTCCATGGGCATCGACCCCAAGGACGGCAGTCTCTACGAAGACCCCAGCCCCATGCGGCTGCGTACGTACGAGGACGAGCACCTGATGCTCTGGTACCAGACGATCCCTCACCGCAACCGCGTCTACCTGAAGCGGGTCAACCTCTGATCACCGGGTGACCGAGTCCGCCACTACTCAGTCCGCGGCCGGTGGGCAACTCGCCCGGCAGGCCATGGCCCCATGCACGGGGCCGGGTCGAGAAGGCGGCCCCCCTCGTGGCTGAGGCCGGTGACCGTACGGATCGCACGGACCACCTCCATCTTCCGGTCTCCTGCGGCGGAGACCGACCTGGCTTCCTCAAGGGGGTGGCGGCGGACGGCCACAGCCACCCCTTGGGACCGGATCAGCCGGCATCAGAGTTCTGGTGCCCCGAAGGCGACAAGAGCGTCGTGGCCGGGACGTGTCTTCGGTCCGGCCAGGTCAACCCACCGCGTCGACCTGAGTCCTGTCCGTACGAGCTCCAGGCCAAGGGCGACGACCGCGCCGGGGCAGCCGCCTCGGCGGCAGTTGATCGACGGCATACGCTTCCGGGTCCGGACCGGTGTTCCGTGGAGGGACGTGCCCGTCGGGCAAGGTCAGAAGATTGATGGCGCCCCTGTCCGCTGGCGGTCGCCAACGTGTCGTATCGCTGTGTCAACAGGTGGCGACGGCCAAGCTGACCACGTAGTGCTCCTCGACCATCCGGTTCGGGAAGGCCTCGGCCAGGAGGTCGCGCTCCTTGGCGATAAAGGTGTTCGTCCCGTCCTTGCCGAGGACGAGGAAGTCGGAGTAGCTGGCGAGGTTGGCGAGATGCATGTCGAGAGGAACGCTCCGGGTCCACGGCACGTGCCGGTGGACGAAGCCGAGCTCGGCCGGCAGCCCCCGGAACCTGGCCATGGGGTCGTGAGGGCCGTCGTCGGCACCGAAGAGTCGGCGCAAGCGCGCGTCCTGGTCGGCAATCCACGGAACGGCGCTGTCCGAGTCGTTCCACCAGAGGGCGAGTGCACCACCGGTACGCAGGACCCGGAGCGCTTCCGGGACGGATTTGCGCTGGTCGGTCCAGTGCCAGGCTTGGGCATATGTGAGGACGTCGATGGAGGCGGAGGCCAGCGGCAGGTTGTTGCCGTCCCCGATCACAAGGGGGACATCGGGCAGGCTGATGCGGAACTGCGAGGCCATCCCCACGCCGGGCTCGACAGCAATGACGTTCGCACCGCGGTCCTGGAGAAGCCTCGTCGCCAGTCCGGTGCCAGCCCCGATGTCGGCGACGCGGGCGCCTTCCAAGGGGAAGGCAGTGAGTTCCTCGACCGCCTCGAGTAACTCGGACGGGTATGAAGGACGGTTCGCAGCGTAGCTGGCGGCAGCCGTGTCGAACGAGCGAGCCTGCGAAGTGATGTTCATACGAACATTGTTGACGGCCGCAGGTGCTTGGAGCCTTACTTGTGCCCTTTCCTCCGGCAGCCAGTAGTCACCGGCGGCGCCGGAGGTCAGCTGGCCGCGGTAGGTCATCTGGTCCTTCATCGCCCGGTCGGCGATGTCGGAGAACTCGTTCCTGATCGACGGAAGCCGGGACGGTGGGTCTGCTGCACGAACGCTTCGGCCGGGGCCTTACCCGACTCGACGAGGATCTGCGGCTTCCGGTCCGACACATAGCGCCGGACCATCGGCGCGTCCAGATCTGTCTGGAGCATCCCGTCGATCACCAGCTTGTACGGATCCAGCCCGGTCGGCCGGGGCGGCAGGCGCTTCCCCGGCTCCGGCCAGACCGAGTAGATCCGGGCGCCTCCCAAACCAGTGAGCAACGGGCATCACAACCCGGGCTCTGGGACAACGCCTGTGGCACTTGTACCTACCCAGCTCCCCGAGCGGTCGGCTGCTGCATGATCTCGGTCATGGACTCACAGGTGATAGCCGTGGTCATCGCAAGCCCCACCGCACTGGTGGCTTCCTTCGCGGCCTACATGGCAGGACGTCACCAAGGCCACGGAGCTCACCGCGGCCCCATAGACGCAGTCCGCAGACAGCACCAGCGGGACGCCTACGCCGCCTTCCTGCAGGCTGCGGAATCTTACGCATACGGGACACGACGCACCGTGACGCTCGCCCAGGCTCGTACCGAACTGACCAACAACGGGGCCGCCAACGACCGTGCGGGCGTGGAAGCGCACGCCGTTGTACTGCGGGCCGAGGCCGCAGAGAGGGATGACGCCCTGCGTGCGACACTCCCCGTCGTCCAGCTCGAAGGGCCCGAGCACGTCGCTGACCTCGCCCGGGAAGTTGCCAGCGCGGCTTTTCAGATTCGGCTCGCTGCTCGGCAGAGGGACTACTCCGATGCTGCCTCCGTACAGGCGGCCCGCGAGGAGCACCATCACCTCACCACGGCTATCGCCGCGTACGTGACCGCAGCCCGTGCTCACCTGAACGGTGACAGCACAGGACGCTGAGTGTGCCGTGCAGCCGCTCCACAGAAGTTGAGCCAGAACCACAACCCGTGAACAAAGCCAGTCAGAAGCCCATGTCCATCGTGGTGACGGCTGGGCACCGCGCGGTCGCCACGCGATACGACTGTGAGGATGTTGGGGTGCCGCTTCGGGCGGTGGCCTGACTCGCGATACGACTGGCCCTGGTGCCTTGAGTTTGACCTTCGCGACACGCACCGTCACGGTCTTGACCGCCCCCGGCCCGGCGACGGCCACCGGTTCCCGAGGCGGTCAGGAGACAGGCGACCTTGACCAGCATCAGGCTGTCCACCGCCCCATGTCACGTTCCGGCGGACGCCGAGGACGTCCTGCTCGGCGTGGACACCCACGAGACGTCCACGCCGCAGCCGTCATCACGGTGCTCGGCGCCGCCCTGGAGGGTCGCAGCGTTCCCGCGACCGCCGACGGCTACCGGCAACTCCTCGACTGGGAACGGTCATTCGGCGTCATGCGGCGGGCCGGAATCGAGTGCACCGGCTCTTACGGAGCCGGCCTGACCCGTCACCTGCGCGCCGAGGGCATCGAGGTGGCTCTCCGCGAGTCGCTCGCCGGGCTGAGCAACCCGCACCTGTTCAAGCGGTGCGCCGACCTCGATCCCCAGCACGCGAGGGGGCCGGCCGGGGCCGCTCGTCACACCCTTGAGGCTCTGGCCCGCCGCATCCGGCACCTGACCGAGCAGATCGACGATCTCAGCAAGCGGATGGCCGAGGCCGTCGAAGTCAGCACGCCCGGCCTGCTGGAAGTCCGCGGAGTCGGCCCGGACAGCGCCGCCGCCCTCCTCATCTCGGCCGGAGGCAACCCCGAGCGACTCGCCAGCGAGGCGTCCTTCGCAGCCTTATGCGGCACCAGCCCAGTCGAGGCTTCCTCCGGGAAGGCACAGCGCCGCCGACAGAACCGCGGCGGTGACCGCCAGGCGGATGCCGCCCTCTACCGGATCGTCCTCAGCCTCTGCGCTGGGACGACTGCACCCGCGACTACCTGCAACGACGTCTGACCGAGGGCGAGACACGCCGCGAGATCATCCGCTGCCTCAAACGCTACGCGGCACGAGAGATCTACCGGCTCCATAGGGGCATCAAGCTCACGGTGCGGTACGAGGCGACCGTCCTCGTTGCTGCCGTCAACCTGTGGCTGTGACCCTCGGCCCTCACGCGGTGGGATCTACGTTCCACGTCGCAGGCAGATCGCTGCCGCAGAAGACGCAGACGAAGTCGTCCTCGCGCACGATGTTGTGCTCCTGGCAGCCAGTGCACCGTCGGAACACCACCTCATGGGTGAAGCCGGAGGGCCGCCCTAGCCCTACGTCGTCCAGAGCACGAGCGACTGCCGACCAGGAGCTGATGTCCGGGCAGTACCCGGTGGACTGGTTGCTGACCTCGCCCACGGACCACCGGCCCGCCTCGCGCATGAAGCTGATCTCGCCGGCACTCAGAACCATTGCTCCGCCGGCACAGGCCACGTGCTCACTTCGCCGCGGCGCCAGCCGAAGCACACCGTCCGTGCCGACCACGAAGGTGAACGGCTCGGCCAGCTCCGTCACCGATCGCTCTGCGATCCAGCGGTCGAAGTGGGTCGCCGAGCTGATCCGGCACCCGCCACTACCAGGCCGGACCGCAGTCTTCAGCTCGACCGGTCCGACATACCGGTAACTCCGCCCCCGCACACTCACGTCAGTCAACGTAAAGCATTTCCGACACACGCCTTGGATCCCGGCCGGCTTCGAGAGCAGGTGCTGGGGTGGAAGCGGCCGACGCGCCAGGCCGCACAGGGGCCTCCATGCTGGGCAGCCGTTTGTCGAAGGTCGCTTCCCGGTCGGGGTGCCGGCGTGCGGGTGCTACGTCCAGGCTCAGGAGGACGTTGACGTCGTCGGTGGCTGTCTGCTCACGATCTCGTCCAGCACTGGCACTCCGGCTCGAGGGGCCGGTGCTGAAGCCCCCTGGCTTCCTTCGGTCGGCCGCGAGCCACGGTGAAGACGCTGGTCATGGCCGCTGCGGGTGCTCGTTTTGACACCCCGGAGGGCCAGTTGTAGGGTTGAGCGGTTGCCTGGAACTGGTCAAGTTCGGTAGCCACCCAGCAAGACCCCGCGCACCCCGGAATCGAATTCTGCGGGTGCACACTCGACTCCTCATCCAGGAATCTGAAGCCGGGAAATCCGGTGGAAAACTTCTGATAGAGTCGGACTCGCCGGAAAGGGAAACGCGAAAGCGAAGACCTGGAAAGCGAACCCCGCTTCGACCGGGAATCGGACACGAAAGAGTCTGATAGAGTCGGAAACGAAGAACGAAGCCCGGAGGAAAGCCCGAGAGGGTGAGTACAAAGGAAGCGTCCGTTCCTTGAGAACTCA
>NZ_JBVING010000036.1:0-5508 GCF_055579465.1 Streptomyces sp. NPDC032745
GGCTGATGACCAGGTGAAGGTGCGGGGTTTCCGTATCGAGCTGGGCGAGGTCCAATCGGTGTTGTCCTCCCACCCGTTGGTGGTGGCTGCGGCGGCTGTGGTGCGGGAGGACCGGCCGGGAGACAAGCGTCTGGTCGCCTACGTCGTGGGTGATGTGGATCCCGCCCGCATCCGGGGCCATGTGGCGGAGGTCCTGCCGGAGTACATGGTCCCCTCCGCCGTCGTGGTCCTGGATGCCCTGCCGCTGACACCCCACGGCAAACTCGACCGCAACGCACTCCCCACCCCGGCCGACACCACCGCTCTGGTTCCCGCCCGCAGGAACGCCTCTCTCCCGGAAGAGATCCTGTGCGGGTTGTTCGCCGACGTCCTGGGCGTACCCGAGGTCGGCATCGACGACGACTTCTTCGACCTGGGCGGGCACTCACTCCTCGCCATCAGGCTACTCAGCCGGATCCGGACGGTTCTGTGCGCCCAGCTCTCTGTCCGGCAGGTCTTCGAAACCCCCACGCCCGCCGGTCTCGCCCGGCACCTGAGGCCCGCGACCGCGCGGATTCCGGTCACCTCCCGCAGTTCGGCCCGTACGATGGACCGTCTCCCGTTGTCGTACGGGCAGCGGGGCCTGTGGTTTCTCAGCCGGCTGGACGGGGCTTCGGCGCTGTACAACATGCCGATGGCGCTCCGGCTGCGCGGCCGATTGGACGTGGCGGCCCTCGATGCCGCGCTGCGTGATGTCGTCGCGCGCCACGAGCCGCTGCGCACCGTCTTCCCCGAGGACGACGGTCAGCCGTACCAGGTCGTGCTGGACCCGGACCACGCCGATGTCGGGCTGTTCACGGAGCAGACCACGGTGGAGGACCTGCCGGGCCGTGTCGCCGAGCTGGCCGGGCACGGCTTCGACCTGAGTGCGGAAGCGCCGCTGCGTGCGACCCTGCTCACCGTCGCCGACGACGATCACGTGCTCGTGCTCGCCTTCCACCACCTCGCCGCTGACGGCTGGTCCATGGCACCCCTGGCGCGTGACTTCTCGTCGGCCTACCGGGCGCGGCTCCGGGGGCGGCCGGCGGAGCTGCCCGAACTCGCCGTTACGTACGGTGATTTTGTGTACTGGCAGCGGGAGGTCCTCGGTTCCGAGAGCGATGCCACCAGTGCCATGGCCGAGCAGACCGTCTTCTGGCGCCGGACCCTCGAGGGTCTGCCCGAACAGTTGGACCTCCCCACCGACCGGCCGCGTCCGCCCGTGGCCGACTCGGCCGGGCAGACCGTTCCGTTCCGGCTGGAGGCCGACCTCCATGCCGCGCTGGCCGGATTGGCCCGGCAGACCCAGTCGAGCCTGTTCATGGTGGTGCACGCCGGATTCGCCGCGCTGCTGACCAAGCTCGGGGCCGGTGCGGACATTCCCATCGGTTCTCCGGTGGCGGGCCGGTCAGACGAAGCGCTCGACGGCTTGGTGGGCTACTTCCTCAATACCGTCGTCCTGCGCACCGACACCTCCGGAAACCCCGGATTCGGTGAACTCCTGGCCCGGGTAAGGTCCGTGGACCTGGAGGCGTACGCCCACCAGGACGTCCCGTTCGAGCAGCTGGTGGACGTACTCGATCCGGAGCGTTCGGCGGCCCACCACCCCGTGTTCCAGGTCATGCTGACCTTTCACAACAACGCCCGCGTCGATCTGGACCTCCCCGGAGTCACGGCCGAGTCCCTGAACCCCGGTGGCGGCGGCTCCAAGTTCGACCTGACGCTCAGCCTCGCCGAAGACGAGCGGGGAGAGCGGGCGCACAGCGGCATCGACTGCTTCTTCGAGTACCGCACCGACCTGTTCGACCGCACCACGATCGAAGGAATGGCCGAGCAGTACGTGCGTCTCCTGCGGGCGGCCGTGGCCGATCCGGAAGCTCCGCTGAGCACCCTGGAGATCATGGACGGTGCGCAGCGGCACGACCTGTTGACCGTCCGGAACGACACCACGGTCGACCTGGCACCCGAGACCCTGCCCGAGCTGTTCGCGCGACGCGTCGCACGGGCTCCGCAGGCAACCGCCGTCGTGTCCGGGGCCGACGAATTGTCCTATGCCGAACTGGACCTGCTTTCCGGCCGGTTCGCACAGCGCCTGACCCGGCTGGGTGTCGGCCGTGAACAGGTCGTCGCCGTCGCGCTCCCCCGGTCCACACAGTGGCTGGTGGCATTGGTCGGGGTCATGAAGGCGGGTGGCGTGTACCTCCCCGTCGACCCGACCTACCCCAAAGAGCGCATCGGGAGGATCCTGAAGGAGGCCGAGCCGGTCGTCACGGTCACCGACGGCCCGGCGGCCGGGGTGCTCCCCCTGGGCATCCGGCTCTGCCGGATCGACGAGCCGGAGCCGGTGGAGGCGACGGAGGATGTGCGGCTCTCCCCGCCGCTGCCCGCCAACTCGGCTTACGTCATCTTCACTTCGGGGTCCACGGGAGTGCCCAAGGGCGTCACCGTGCCGCACGCCGGAATCGCCTCGATGGTCCGCTCCCAACAGGACGCCCTGGCGGTCGGTCCCACCAGTCGGGTCCTCCAGTTCGCCTCCTCGGGTTTCGACGCGTCCCTCTGGGAGGTGTGCATGGGCCTGCTGACCGGGGCCACCCTCGTCGTACCCGACAGCGGGACGGTTGCTGGGGAAGAACTGGTCCGTCTCGTCGCGAAGTCGGGCGTGACCCACGCGACCCTGCCCCCGGTGGTCCTCGCGGGACTGGCGGAAGGCAGCCTTCCGGCCGGGCTGACCCTGGTGACGGCGGGCGAGGCCTGCCCGCCCGAGCTCGCCGGGCGCTGGGCCACCGACCGGGTCATGGTCAACGCGTACGGACCGACGGAAACCACGGTGTGCGCGACCATGAGCGCTCCCCTCGACGGGCATGGCACTCCGCCGATCGGCACGCCCGTCGTCAATGCTTCCGTCTACGTCCTGGACGCCTGGCTGCGACCCGTCCCGCCCGGGGTCGCCGGCGAACTGTACGTGGCGGGGGCGGGTCTGGCCCGCGGCTACCTGGGACGCCCGGACCTCACTGCGGACCGCTTTGTAGCCTGCCCGTACACCGGGCCGGGCGGACGCATGTACCGGACCGGCGACTTGGTGCGCTGGAAGGCGGAGGGAGACCTGGAGTACCTGTCCCGGGTGGACGATCAGGTCAAGCTGCGCGGGTTCCGCATCGAACCCGCTGAGGTCAGCAGTGCGCTCCGCCTCGCTGCGGGCGTCGCCCAGGCGGTCACCGTGGTGCGCGAGGACCACCCGGGGGACCGGCGGCTGGTGGCGTACGCCGTTCCCGCGCCCGGCGCGGTCCTCGACACGGAGCAGCTGCGGACCCACCTGGCACGCTCGCTGCCGGACTACATGGTGCCCGCGGCGATCGTCCTGCTCGACCGGTTGCCGGTGAGCGCACACGGCAAGCTCGACCACCGGGCGCTGCCGGCGCCCGTGTTCGGTACCCGCGCCGGCGGCACGGTGCGAACCGCTCTGGAGAGCAAGTTGGCCGCACTCTTCGCCGAGGTCCTCGGCCTGCCCGAACCCCCCGGTGGGGACGAATCGTTCTTCACCCTCGGCGGCGACAGCATTCTGTCGATCCAGCTCATCGGGCGGGCCCGCAAGGCGAACATCCCGCTCGGACCCCGGGACGTGTTCCTGCACAAGACGGTGGCGGGACTCGCCGCGGCCGTCGGCGAGCCGGCCGGTGGGGAGGACGTCGTCGGCACCGACGACGCGGTCGGTGATCTGCCGCCGACCCCTGTCATGAGGGGGCTGCTCGAACTCGGGGCGCCCATCGACACCGTGGCGCAGTCCGTGCTGCTCGAATCGCCCGCCGAGCTGGACCACATCCGCCTGCGGGCGCTGGTGGGGGCGCTGCTGGACCATCACGACCTGCTCCGCACCCGGTTGGTCGTCACACCGGATGCGCAGGAGCCGGTACTGCGTGTGCTGCCGCGCGGGGCCGTCGACGCCAGGCGCTGCGTCCGGCGGGTGGACGCACGGGACAGGACCGGGAGCGAACTGGAGGAGCTGATCGCCGAGGAACTCCGCCGGGCATGGAGCGAACTCTCCCCGCAGGACGGGGTGATGGTCCGGGCCGTGTGGTTCGATCCGGGCCACTCCCGCACCGGCCGGCTGCTCCTCGTCCTGCACCACCTGGTGGTGGACGGCGTGTCGTGGCGGATCCTGCTGGACGACCTCGCGGGATGCTGGGCGGATCCGGAAGCACGTCCCGAAGCGGTCGGCACTTCGTTCAGGCACTGGGCGCACGAGCTCCCCTCGCTGGCGAAGACGCCCGAGGTGCGCTCCCAACTCCCGCTCTGGCAACGGATGGCGGGCTTCCCGGATGCCCGATTGGGTGGCCGTCCCGTCGACCCCGCCCGGGACACCACCCGTACCGCACGATCCCGCCGGGTCCGGTTGGCCGCGGGCGCGGAAGCCGAAGCCCTGCTCGCGTCCGGTACTCAGGAGGCGTTGTTGGCGGCGTTGGTGTTGGGGGTGGGGGACTGGCGGCGGGTTTCGGGTCGGCCGGGTGGGCGGTCGTTGGTGGTGGAGTTGGAGGGGCACGGTCGTGAGGCGGTGCTGCCGGGGGTGGATCTGTCGCGGACGGTGGGCTGGTTCACCAGCATGTACCCCGTACACCTCGACCTCGACCTCGGCCCGGACGTCGGTCCCGGCTCCGACCCCGACGCCGGAACGGCGGGGATCCGTGAGGTGGAGCGCCGGCTCGCCGAACTCCCGTCGAACGGCATCGGGTACGGCCTGCTGCGCTGGTACGGAACACCGGAGGAGAGGGCTTCCCTGGCGGCCGCACCCGCACCTCAGGTGCGCTTCAACTACCTAGGCCGGATGGGTGGTCCGGGCGGGGAACCAGCGGCCTGGGGGACCGCCCCGGAGGCCGAAGGCCTCCGCAGCGTCGGCCATGTCGAAAGGCCGATGACCTCTGCCTTGGAGATCAACGTGGTGGCACTGTACGGCCCCGACGGGCCGGAGCTGACCGCGACCGTGACCTGGCCCGCCGGTGTCCTGGGTGAGGGAGAGGTGGACGGCCTCGTGGCCGCCTGGCTCGACACCCTCCACCGGATGGCCACCAGGAACGCTGCCGCCTCCGAGGCGGCGGTACCCGGGATGGTGAGCCTGACTCCGGCCGAACTGGACCGCCTCGCCGCGGAGATGGAGGCCGGCCGATGACCGCGCCCGCGATCGCAGGAGTCCTGCCGCTGACCCCGCTGCAGGAGGGGCTGCTCTTCCACCACCTCCTCGGCGAGCGGGAGGACGACGTCTACACCGTGCAGTTGGCCTTCGGGTTCGAGGGCGAGCCCGACGTACCCCTCCTCAAAGCCTCGATCGAGGCACTGCTGCACCGGCACCGCAACCTCACCGCATTCTTCTGGTTCCGGGACGGGGGAGACCCGATCCAAGTCCTGCCGCGGGATGTGGTGGTGGATTGGTGGGAGTGTGAGGTGGCGGATGAGGTGGGGTTGGCGGAGGTTTTGCGGGGGGATCGGGGGCGTGGTTTT
>NZ_JBVING010000037.1:0-5428 GCF_055579465.1 Streptomyces sp. NPDC032745
ACGAGGGTGTTCAGGAAGAACCCGACCAGGTCGTCGGTCGCCTCGTCCGTACGGCCCGCGATCGGCGTACCGATCGGGATGTCCTCACCGGCGCCCAAGCGGGACAGCAGGGTCGCCAGGGCAGCCTGCAACACCATGAAGAGCGAGGCGTTGCTGTCCCTCGCCAGTGCGTTCAGCCGGAGGTACAGCTCGTGCGGCAGGTCGACAGTGACGGCGTCCCCGGAGTTGGTCAGCGCCTTGGAACGCGGACGGTCCAGCGGGAGGCTCAGCTCCGTCGGGAGATCGGCCAGAGCGCCCATCCAATAGGCCAGTTGCTTCGAGATCTGGCTCTGCGGATCCGCCTCCGAGCCGAGCACCTCCCGCTGCCACACCGTGTAGTCCGCGTAGCGCACGGGGAGTGGAGTCCAGTCCGGTGTGCCGGCTTCGGCCCGTGCCGCGTAGGCCGTGCCCAGGTCGCGGGCCAGCACGGGGAGTGACCATCCGTCGGCGGCAATGTGGTGGATCAGCAACAGGAGGATGTGGTCGCCGTTGGGGAGCTGGAACAGGTCTGCGCGCAGGGGAGGTTCACGGTCGAGGTCGAATGCGTAGCGGGCCGCCTCGGACAGTTTCGCCGGGAGTTCTTCCTCGGTGCAGGTGGTGAGACGGAATGCCGGGACGGCTTCCGTGTCGGTCACCTGGTGAACCCCGTAGGCGTCCTCGGCGATGAGGGTGCGCAGCGGTTCGTGCCGGGTCACGATGTCGGTGAGGGCCGTGCGCAGTGCGTCGACGTCCAGGGGTCCGGAGAGGCGCATTGCGGCCGGCATGTTGTAGGTGGCGCTGGGGCCCTCGAGCCGGTGCTGGAACCACAGACCCTGCTGCGCGAAGGACAGGGGTATCCGTTCTGCCGGCGCACCGGCCTTGAGCGGGGGCCGGGCGGCTGTGGCGCCGTTGAGAAGGCCTGCAATGCCGGCTGCGGTGGGCTGCTCGAAGAAGTCGCGGACGGCGAGTTCGACGCCCAGTGCCGAGCGTATGCGGCCGGCCAGGCGGGTCGCGAGGAGTGAGTGCCCGCCCAGTTCGAAGAAGTTCTCGTCGACGCCGACTTCGGGGACGCCCAGGATGTCGCCGAAGATCTGGCAGATGACCTCTTCCCGGGGCGTGCGGGGGCTCCGGCGGTGTGGTGCGTGGACGAACTCGGGGGTGGGCAGGGCCTTGCGGTCCAGCTTTCCGTTGGCCGTGAGGGAAAGGTCTTCGCGGACGACGAATGCCGCGGGGAGCATGTACTGCGGCAGGCGGGCTGCCAGGTGTTCCCGCAGCTCCGCGATGTCGAGGGAGCCGCGGGGGGCCACGTACGCGACGATGCGGCGGTCCCCCGAACGGTCCTCCCGTACGAGGACCGCTGTGTTGGCCACCTGTTCGTGTTGGGCCAACCGGGATTCGATCTCCCCGAGTTCGATGCGGAAGCCGCGTATCTTCACCTGGTCGTCGGACCGGCCCAGATACTCGAGTCCGCCCTCAGCAGTACGGCGGGCAAGGTCCCCGGACCGGTACATGCGTGTTCCCGGGGGGCCGTACGGGCAGGCGACGAACCGCTCGCCGGTCAAGTCCGGAGCGCGGTAGTACCCTCGGGCCAGCCCCGGGCCGGCGACGTAGATCTCTCCCCGGACGCCGGGCGGGACCGGGCGGAGTCGCTCGTCGAGGACGAAGATCCGCAGGTCGGGCAGGGGCGCTCCGATGGGGCTGCCGGGCTGGTCGGGCTGGACCTCGGTCTCGGTCGCGTGCACGGTGGTTTCGGTGATTCCGTACATGTTGACCAGCCGGACACCGGGGTGGCGTTCGTGCCAGCCGGTGAGCCGGCCGGGGTCGAGCGCCTCGCCACCGAAGACCACGTGACGCAGGGCGAGTTCGGCGGGTTCGGTCTGGTCGCGCTCTGCTTCGACGAGTTCGTAGAAGGCGGAGGGAGTCTGGCTGAGGACGGTGACCTGCTCGCGGACGAGCAGGCGCAGGAAGTCCTCGGGCGAGCGAGTCACCCAGCGCGGTACCAGGACCAGGCGCCCGCCGTGCAGCAGCGCGCCCCACATCTCCCAGACGGAGACGTCGAACGCGACGGAGTGGAAGAGGGTCCATGCGTCCGCGGGTCCGAACCCGAAGCGCTCGCTGGTGGTGCTGATGAGGCGGGCCACCGCGGCGTGGGTGACGAGGACGCCCTTGGGGCGGCCGGTCGAGCCGGAGGTGTGGATGATGTAGGCGGCGTGTTCGGGGCTGCCGGGTGCGGGCCGTTCGTGTTCCGCCAGGTCCGTCGCCGCGAACCCGTCGGCGTCGTCGGGGCAGAGCACCGCGGGCGCTCCGGCGGCACCCTGGACGCCGTCGTCGTCCGGTCCGGCAGGGGTATCGGTGTCCGTGACGAGGGCGACCGGCCGGGTCTCGCGCAGCACGTGCGCGAGGCGCTCACGCGGCTGGCCCGGGTCCAGCGGCACGTAGGCCGCACCCGATTTCAGCACGGCGAGGACGGCGACGATCAGGTCGGGACTCCGTTCCATGGACACCGCCACGCAGCGCTCGGGGCCCGCGCCCCGCCGGATCAGCAGGCGCGCCAATCGATTCGCGCGAGCGTTGAGCTCGGCGTACGTCAGCACGCTCCCGTCGCCGGTGACGGCGATGGCGTCGGGAGTGCGTGCAGCCTGCTCCTCGTACAGGGTGGCCAGGGTCGAGGTGACGGACCGGATGCGGACGGGCTCGGTGGGCGTCAGCTCGCCGAGCTCCTGCGGACTGAGGACTTCGATGGTCCCCAAGCGGCGATCGGGATCGGCGGTGACTGCTTCGAGTACCCGCACGAACCGTTCGACGAGCTGCTCCGCCTCCTTGTGCGTGAAGAGGTCCGCTCGGTATTCGATGCCGCAGCCTTCGCCGTCCGCGGAGAGGTCGAAGGTCAGGTCGAACTTCGCGATGCCACCCGACTCCGTGATGTCTTCAACGCGCAGGCCTTGGAGGTCGGCGACGGCTTCCCTGTTGTTGTGGAAGGTCAGCATGACCTGGAACAGGGGGTGGCGGGCGGCCGAGCGCACCGGGTTGAGCGTCTCGACGAGGTACTCGAAGGGCAGGTCCTGGTGTGCGTAGGCGGCCAGGTCCGCGGACCGCACCCGGGCCAGCAGCTCCCGGAAGGTGGGGTCTCCCGAGGCGTCGGTGCGCAGCACCAGCGTGTTGACGAAGAAGCCGACGAGGTCGTCGAGGGCGTCGTCGGTGCGGCCGGCGATGGCCGTGCCCAGCGGAATGTCCTCGCCCGCGCCCATCCGGTGCAGGAAGGCCACCAGGGCAGCCTGGACCACCATGAAGAGCGAGGCCTGATGGTCGAGGCCGAGCCGGGTCAGCCGGGCGCGCAGTGCGGCGTCGAGCCGGAAGGGGGCGCGTCCGCCACGCTCGCCCGCCACGGCGGGGCGCGGCCGGGTGAGGGGGAGTTCGAGCTGGTCGGGTAGGCCGGCGAGCGCGGTTGTCCAGTAGTCCCGCTGGCGTGCGAGCTCGTTGCCGGGCTCGTCTTCGGAGCCGAGGGCGTTCCGCTGCCACAGGGCGTAGTCGGCGTACTGGAGCAGCAGGGGCGTCCACTGCGGGGCGCCGCCCGCGCGGCGGGCGGCGTAGGCGGCCGAGAAGTCCCGGCCCAGCGGTGAGAGGGACCAGCCGTCACCGGCGATGTGGTGGAGGACCAGGACGAGGACGTGATCGCGCGGGCCGATGCGGAACAGGGTCGCCCTCAGGGGCGGTTCCGAGGCCAGATCGAAGCCGCGGGCCATCTCGGCGGCCACGAGGGTACGCAGGGCGTCCTCGTCGGCGTCGCGCAGGGCCAGGGGGATGGCGGCACGATCCAGGACGATCTGGTGGGGTGTCCCGTCGGCCTCCGCGTAGATCGTCCGCAGCGATTCATGACGGTCCGCCACATCGGTCAGCGCGTCCTGCAGGGCCTGCGGGTCGAGGTCACCGCGCAGGCGCAGGGCGAGGGGCATGTTGTAGAGCGCGGAGGTTCCGTGGAGCTGGTTGAGGAACCACAGCCGGCGCTGCCCGTGGGAGAGCGGGATCCGGTCCGGGCGCGGTCCGGACGTGAGCAGGGGCCGGCCGCCGGCACGGGAGCCGGAGAGGGCGCGTGCAAGCTGCGCGACGGTCGGCGCCTCGAAGACGGTCCGGACGGCGAGTTCGGTGCCGAGGACGGATCGGACGCGGGAGACGAGCTTGGTGGCGAGCAGCGAGTGGCCGCCCAGCTCGAAGAAGGGGTCGTCGATGCCGACACTCTCCAGGCCGAGGACATCGGCGAAGAGTCCGCAGAGGATTTCCTCCTGCGGAGTGCGCGCGGAACGGCGGGGGCCGGCGGTCGGCGTCCCCTCGTGGTCGGGCCGGGGCAGCGCGGCGCGGTCGATCTTCCCGTTGGCGTTGAGCGGGAACGCGGGCAGCGCGACGAGGACCGAGGGCACGCAGTAATCAGGCAGCCTGCGGCCGAGTTCCCCCAGGAGGGCGTGCGGGTCGATGGTTTCGCCGGCGGCGGGTACAGCGTAGGCGACGAGCCGGGGGTCGCCCGGCCGGTCCTCGCGCAGGATGACGGCGGCCTGTGCGACCTGCGGAGCCTCGGCGAGCACGGCCTGGATCTCGCCCGGCTCCACACGGTAGCCGCGGATCTTGATCTGGTCGTCGGCGCGGCCGGTGAACCGGAGCGTGCCGTCGGCGTCGCGCGTGACGAGGTCGCCGGTGCGGTACATGCGGGTGCCGGGCCGTCCGAACGGGCAGGCCACGAAGCGTTCCGCCGTGAGGTCCGGGCGCCCCTGGTAGCCACGGGCGAGGCTTCTGCCGGTGACGTACAGCTCGCCGGGGAAGCCGTCGGGGACGGGGCGCAGCCAGCCGTCCAGGACGTAGGTGTCGCTGTTGTCGACCGGGGTACCGATGGGGGGTGCGGCGTCGCCGGACAGGGGAGCGCTGATCGTGGCGCAGATCGTCGTCTCGGTGGGCCCGTAGGCGTTGACGAGAGTGCGTCCGGGCGCCCAGCGCTCCACGACTTCGGGAGGGCAGGCTTCGCCGGCGGTGATCAGCGTCAGCCCGGCCGGCAGGTCGTGTTCACCGGGCATGGCGGCGAGGACGGCGGGCGGCAGGATGGCATGGGTGACGCCGGTGTCCGTGATGGCCGAGGTGAGGGCCTCGCCACCGATGAGGCGCTCTGGTGTGAGGACGAGTGCGGCGCCGGTGAGCAGGGCGGTGAAGAGTTCGGAAAGGGACGCGTCGAACGTCGTCGACGCGAATTGCAGGATGCGGGATCCCGGTCCGACGGTGAGCCGTTCCCGGTGGGTGTCGACGAGGGCTCCGACGCCCTGGTGGGTGACGATGACGCCTTTGGGGCGGCCGGTGGAACCAGAGGTGTAGATCACATACGCCGCGAGCCCCGCGTCCACCCGCTCCGGCAACCCGGACCCCGCAACAA
>NZ_JBVING010000038.1:0-4888 GCF_055579465.1 Streptomyces sp. NPDC032745
CACACCCAGGAGCCCCACACCACCCACCACCACACCCGGATCAACAACCACCTGCTCCAACACACGAAGCAAACGCCCCACAACACCCTCAGCCGACACCCGATCAAACAGACCCGAGTTGAACTCCAACTGGGCGCTCAGGCCTGCGGGTTCGCCTCCGTCGTTGTAGGTCTCCGCCATGCGGAACAGGAGGTCGAACTTGGCCGCGCCGACCTCCACCGGGAGGGAGGCGACGCCGAGTCCCGGAAGACCGTCCACCGCCTCGAACGCGGCCGACTGATCCAGGTTGTTGAAGACGAACCGCACTTGGAAGACCGGGTGTCGATGTGCCGAGCGCGTCGGGTTGAGTGCTTCGACGAGGCGTTCGAAAGGGACGTCCTGGTGGGCGTACGCGGCGAGGGCGTTCTCCCGGACCCGGGCGATCAGCTCACGGAAGGTCGGATTGCCCGACAGGTCCGTCCGCAGGACGAGGGTGTTCAGGAAGAACCCGACCAGGTCGTCGGTCGCCTCGTCCGTACGGCCCGCGATCGGCGTACCGATCGGGATGTCCTCACCGGCGCCGAGACGTGACAGCAGCGTCGCCAGGGCAGCCTGGACCACCATGAACACCGACGCCTGGTTCTCCCGCGCCAGCTTCACGAGGCCCTCGTGCAGCGCCGGGCTGATGTCGAAGGAGACCGCGCCGCCTTCCTGGACGCCTCCCGCCGTGCGCGGCCGGCGGCCGGGGATGTCGAGTTCTTCCGGCAGTCCGGCCAGGGCGTCCTTCCAATAGGCCAGCTGCTTCGAGATCGGGCTTTCGGGATCCTCCTCCGAGCCCAGCACCTCCCGCTGCCACACCGTGTAATCCGCGTACTGGACAGGAAGCTCCGACCAACCGGGAGCCTCCCCGCCACTGCGCGCCGAATACGCCACCGTCAGATCACGCGCCAGCAGCGGAACCGACCACCCGTCCGCACTGATGTGATGCACCAGCACCAGCAGCACGTGCTCCTCCGGAGCCACCTCGAACAGCCACGCCCGGATGGGAATCTCCCCGGACAGATCGAAGCCGTAACGTGCCGCCTCAGCCATGCGTGCGGAAAGGTCGGTCTCGTTCACGGCCTCGTACGTCACCACCGGCCGGGCCTCGTCGCCCGACAGGACGATTTGGTAGGGCCCTTCGGCATCCTCGGCGAAGACCGTCCGCAGGCTCTCGTGCCGGACCACCACGTCGGACAGGGCCGCGCTCAGCGCCTCGCGGTCCAGGGCACCAGACAGCCGCAGCGACAGCGGCATGTTGTACGTCGCGGCCGGGCCTTCCATGCGGTGCAGGAACCACAGGCCCTGCTGGGCGAACGACAGCGGGATCCGCTCGGGCCGCTCGGCCCTGACCACACCGGGTCGGGCGCCGGCCGCGTCGTCCAGAAGGCGGAGCAGGCCCGCGACGGACCGCGCTTCGAACATCTGGCGGATGTTGAGTTCGAACCCGAGGGCGCTGCGGACGCGGCTCACGACACGGATGACCAGCAGGGAGTGTCCGCCGAGTTCGAAGAAGTCCTCGTCGGTCCCGACATGGGGGATGCCGAGGATTTCCGCGAAGAGCCCGCAGAGGATCTCCTCCCGTGGGTCGCGCGGCCGGTGGATCACGCCGCGCCTCGCGTCCCCGTTCCCGTCGCCGCCGTAGGCGGGGGCGGGCAGCGCCCGGCGGTCCAGCTTCCCGTTGGATGTCGTGGGCAGGGCGTCCAGGACGACGACGGCGGCGGGCACCATGTACTCGGGCAGGTGCCGGGAGGCGTGGGTGCGCAGCTCGGCCGGGTCGAGGGTCGCAGTGTCTTCCGGTACGACGTAGGCCACGACCCGGTGGTCGCCCTGGCTCTCCTCGCGGACCACGGCAGCGACCTGTCGCACGCCGGTGGAGCGGGCGAGGACCGACTGGATCTCGCCGAGTTCGATGCGGAAGCCACGGACCTTGACCTGGTCGTCGACGCGGTTCAGGTACTCGAGGTGGCCGTCCTCGCGCCACCGTACGAGGTCGCCGGTCCGGTACATGCGTGTGGCGGGCGGACCGAACGGATCCGCGACGAAGCGTTCCGCCGTCAGCTCGGGGCGGCCGAGGTAACCGCGGGCCAGGACGGCTCCCGCCACGTACAGCTCGCCCGCGACGCCCGTGGCCACGGGCCGTAGGGCACTGTCGAGCACGTACATGCGGGTGTTCCAGAACGGCCGGCCGATCGGCACCGCACCGGGCGGGGTGTCCGCGCCGGGCTCCAGGACGTACTCGGCACTGGTCACGGACGTCTCCGTCGGACCGTAGGCATTGATCAGCCGCATGTCCGGGTGGGCGGCGCGCCAGCGCTCCAGCACCTCACCGCGCAGGGCCTCGCCGGCGATCAGCATCGTGCGCACACCGGCGACGACGGCGGGCTGCGCCTCCAGCATCGGCAGGTGTGACGGCGTGACCTTCAGGAGGGTGGGAAGGGGGCCGTGTTCGGCAACGCGTTCGTCGAGCTCGGCGAGACGTACGCAACCGCCCACCATCAGGGGCGTCCAGAGGGCCGTCACCGACATGTCGAAGGAAACGGAGGAATGCATCAGAGACACGCCTGCCGCGTCCGGGTAGGCCTCGACGCTGCGGGCCAGATAGGCCCCCAGGGAGCGGTGCTCGACCACCACTCCCTTAGGGCGGCCGGTGGAGCCGGAGGTGAAGATGACGTACGCCGGCCATGACGGTTCCACGCGGCTCAGGCGGACGGATTCGTCGATGCCCTCGATCTCGCGGAGGGTTGGCCAGGACTCGTCGATGACGACGACCGGATCCGACTCCTCCAGCATGACCGCGATCCGCTCTGCCGGATACTCGGGGTCGACCGGCACATACGCAGCACCCGACTTCGCCACCGCGAGCAGGGCCACCATCAGGTCGACCGAACGCGGCAGCTTGACCGCGACCCGGCGCTCGGGACCGGCGCCCGCCGCCACCAGCACCCGCGCCAAGCGGTCCGATGCACTGTCCAACTCGACGTAGGTCAGCGATCGTTCGTCGTCGGTGACGGCGACGGCCGCAGGCGTGCGCGTCGCCTGCGCCGTGAACAGTCCCGGCAGCGTCACGGCTGCCACTTCGCGTGATGTGGCGTTCCGCTCCAGGAGCACCCGCTCGCGTTCCTCTTCACCGAGGAGGTCGACCCGACCCACCACGGTGTCGGGGTCGGCAACGAGCTGCTCCAGGACGTGGAGGACCCGCGCGGCGACGGCCTCGGCTTTCGTACGCTCCACCAGGTCCGGCTGGTGGTCCAGGCGGAACTGCAGCTCTTCGCCGGGCATCACGGTCAGACCCAGGGTGTAGTGCATGGCGGCGCCGCCCTGGGCTCCGACGACGCGCAGACTGCCGGCGTCGATGGAGGCGCCGAGTTCCGCGCTTCGTACGGGGTAGTTGTCGAAGGCCATCGAGGTGTCGAACAGGTCGCCGACGCCGGCCAGGCGCTGGATGTCCGTCAGTCCGAGGTGCTGGTGGTCCAGGAGACGGGCCTGTTCGGCCTGCAGGCGGGTGAGGAGCCTGCCGAAGGTCTCCGTGGGATCGAGTCGCAGCCTCAGGGGCACGGTGTTGATGAACAGGCCGACCATGTCCTCGACACCGGTCAACTCCGGTGAACGGCCGGAGACGACGACACCGAAGACCACGTCGTCGCGTCCGAGGAGGCTGGACAGCACGAGGCTCCAGGCCGCCTGGACGACGGAGTTGACGGTCACGCCGAGCGAGCGGGCGCGCCGCTCGAGCGCCGCGGTCTGCGGCGCCGGGAGGCCGAAGGTGAGCTGGCCCGGCGCCTTCGGTACGCGGCCGTCCGTGACGGGTGCGACCAGCGAGGGTCCTTCGAGGCCGGCCAGGGCTTCGCGCCAGGCCTGTTCGGTCGCTTCCCGATCCTGCTCGGCGAGCCACTTCAGGTAGTCACGGTAAGGACGGACGAGCGGCAGAGCCTGCTCGTCGGCCCCGTTGACGTACAGCGCCATCAGTTCGCGCAGCATGACGGGCAGGGACCAGCCGTCGAGCACGGTGTGGTGGGCGGCGATCACCAGCCGGTGCTGGTCATCGTCCTGTCGCACCAGGGTGAAGCGGATCAGCGGCGGCTTGCCCAGGTCGAAGCGGCGGGCGTGGTCCTCCCGCATGATGCGGGCGGTCTCGTGTTCGCGCTCCTGCGGGGACAGGTGTGACAGGTCCACTTCGGACCAGGCCACGGGTATGTCCTTCAGGACGATCTGGACCCACTCGCCGGTCTTGCGCTGGCGGAAACAGGCGCGCAGGGCGGCATGCCGGCGCAGCATGGCTGCGGCGGCCGCTCGCAGGGCGGCGGGCTCCAGGCTTCCTTCGACGTCGAAGGCCAGCTGCAGGGTGTAGATCCCTGCGGTCTCGTCGTCGTAGACGCTGTGGAAGATCAGGCCTTCCTGCAGCGGAGACAGGGAAAGGATGTCCTCGATGGACTGCGACTTGCGGCTCACTGTTTCCCTCACTCGCTTTCCAGCTCTGCAAAGAAGTCGTCTTCGAATTCGTCGATCTCGCTCTGGCTGATGGAGACCAGAGCAATGTCGGAGGGCGTCAGGCCGCCGGCGTCGGGGCGTTCGGCGTGCGCGACGAGGCCGCGGAGCGCGTCGAACCAGGCCTCGGCGAGGGCTTCCACGTCCTTTTCGGGGAGTAGGTCGCGGGCCCAGGTCCAGCCGGCGATCAGCTCCGGCCCGTCCGGGCCGTCCTCGGTGAGCGCGTTCAGCTCCAGCACGTACGGGAGCGGGGCATCCGGACGGTCACCGGGAACGATCGCTCCGGATCCGGGGACGACGTTCCAGTCGGTGGCTTCGCCGCCCGCAGCGACCCGCCCCAGATAGTTGAACCCCAACTGCGGCCGATCGAACCCCGAAAGAA
>NZ_JBVING010000039.1:0-1205 GCF_055579465.1 Streptomyces sp. NPDC032745
TTCAGAACTAACACAGTGGACGCGAGCAACTGAGGACAAGCCCTCGGCCTATTAGTACCAGTCAGCTCCACCCGTTACCGGGCTTCCACATCTGGCCTATCAACCCAGTCGTCTACTGGGAGCCTTACCCTCTCAAGGAGGTGGGAATACTCATCTTGAAGCAGGCTTCCCGCTTAGATGCTTTCAGCGGTTATCCCTCCCGAACGTAGCCAACCAGCCATGCCCTTGGCAGGACAACTGGCACACCAGAGGTTCGTCCGTCCCGGTCCTCTCGTACTAGGGACAGCCCTTCTCAATATTCCTACGCGCACAGCGGATAGGGACCGAACTGTCTCACGACGTTCTAAACCCAGCTCGCGTACCGCTTTAATGGGCGAACAGCCCAACCCTTGGGACCGACTCCAGCCCCAGGATGCGACGAGCCGACATCGAGGTGCCAAACCATCCCGTCGATATGGACTCTTGGGGAAGATCAGCCTGTTATCCCCGGGGTACCTTTTATCCGTTGAGCGACGGCGCTTCCACAAGCCACCGCCGGATCACTAGTCCCGACTTTCGTCCCTGCTCGACCCGTCGGTCTCACAGTCAAGCTCCCTTGTGCACTTACACTCAACACCTGATTGCCAACCAGGCTGAGGGAACCTTTGGGCGCCTCCGTTACCCTTTGGGAGGCAACCGCCCCAGTTAAACTACCCATCAGACACTGTCCCTGATCCGGATCACGGACCGAGGTTAGACATCCAGCACGACCAGAGTGGTATTTCAACGGCGACTCCACCCCAACTGGCGTTGGGGTTTCAAAGTCTCCCACCTATCCTACACAAGCCGAACCGAACACCAATATCAAACTGTAGTAAAGGTCCCGGGGTCTTTCCGTCCTGCTGCGCGAAACGAGCATCTTTACTCGTAGTGCAATTTCACCGGGCCTATGGTTGAGACAGTCGAGAAGTCGTTACGCCATTCGTGCAGGTCGGAACTTACCCGACAAGGAATTTCGCTACCTTAGGATGGTTATAGTTACCACCGCCGTTTACTGGCGCTTAAGTTCTCAGCTTCGCACGCCCGAAAGCGCACTAACCGGTCCCCTTAACGTTCCAGCACCGGGCAGGCGTCAGTCCGTATACATCGCCTTACGGCTTCGCACGGACCTGTGTTTTTAGTAAACAGTCGCTTCTCGCTGGTCTCTGCGGCCACCCCCAGCTCAG
>NZ_JBVING010000039.1:1298-2593 GCF_055579465.1 Streptomyces sp. NPDC032745
GTCCCTTCACCAGTGATGGCCCCCCTTCTCCCGAAGTTACGGGGGCATTTTGCCGAGTTCCTTAACCATAGTTCACCCGAACGCCTCGGTATTCTCTACCTGACCACCTGAGTCGGTTTAGGGTACGGGCCGCCATGAAACTCGCTAGAGGCTTTTCTCGACAGCATAGGATCATCCACTTCACCACAATCGGCTCGGCATCAGGTCTCAGCCTTATATGAGGGACGGATTTGCCTACCCCTCGGCCTACACCCTTACCCCGGGACAACCACCGCCCGGGCTGGACTACCTTCCTGCGTCACCCCATCGCTTACCTACTACAAGTCTGGTTCGTCGGCTCCACCACTTTCCTTTCCCCGAAGGGTCCGGAACGGCTTCACGGACTTAGCATCGCCTGATTCGATATTGGGCGTTTCAAAGCGGGTACCGGAATATCAACCGGTTGTCCATCGACTACGCCTGTCGGCCTCGCCTTAGGTCCCGACTTACCCTGGGCAGATCAGCTTGACCCAGGAACCCTTAGTCAATCGGCGCACACGTTTCTCACGTGTGTATCGCTACTCATGCCTGCATTCTCACTCGTGAACCGTCCACAACTAGCTTCCGCTGCTGCTTCACCCGGCACACGACGCTCCCCTACCCATCACAGCAGGCGTTGGCCCTATTGCTGCAATGACACGACTTCGGCGGTACGCTTGAGCCCCGCTACATTGTCGGCGCGGAATCACTTGACCAGTGAGCTATTACGCACTCTTTCAAGGGTGGCTGCTTCTAAGCCAACCTCCTGGTTGTCTCTGCGACTCCACATCCTTTCCCACTTAGCGTACGCTTAGGGGCCTTAGTCGATGCTCTGGGCTGTTTCCCTCTCGACCATGGAGCTTATCCCCCACAGTCTCACTGCCGTGCTCTCACTTACCGGCATTCGGAGTTTGGCTAAGGTCAGTAACCCGGTAGGGCCCATCGCCTATCCAGTGCTCTACCTCCGGCAAGAAACACACGACGCTGCACCTAAATGCATTTCGGGGAGAACCAGCTATCACGGAGTTTGATTGGCCTTTCACCCCTAACCACAGGTCATCCCCCAGGTTTTCAACCCTGGTGGGTTCGGTCCTCCACGAAGTCTTACCTCCGCTTCAACCTGCCCATGGCTAGATCACTCCGCTTCGGGTCTAGAGCGTGCAACTCAATCGCCCTATTCGGACTCGCTTTCGCTACGGCTTCCCCACACGGGTTAACCTCGCTACACACCGCTAACTCGCAGGCTCATTCTTCAAAAGGCACGCAGTCACGACCTA
>NZ_JBVING010000040.1:0-3243 GCF_055579465.1 Streptomyces sp. NPDC032745
CACCACCCACCACCACACCCGGATCAACAACCACCTGCTCCAACACACGAAGCAAACGCCCCACAACACCCTCAGCCGACACCCGATCAAACAGATCCAGCTGGTGGTCGAGCCGGAACCGTAGTTCCTGGCCGGGTATGACCACGATGCCCAGCGGATAATGCATGGCCGAGTGGTGCTGCGAGCCGACCACCCGGAGCGCGGGGCGTGCCGAGCGCGTGGCCTCCTGCGGGTCTTCTCTGGGATAGCTCTCGAACACCATGCACGTGTCGAAGAGTTCTCCCAGTCCCACTTGCTGCTGAATGTCCGTCAGGCCGACGTGGTGGTGTTCGAGCAGTCTCGCCTGCTCGGCCTGGAGCCGCTCCAGCAGTGCACCCAGTCCCTCGGCGGGGTCAAGCCGTAGCCGCACCGGCAGGGTGTTGATGAAGAGGCCGACCATTTCGTCCACGCCCGGGAGCTCAGGAGGGCGCCCGGAGACGGTGACTCCGAACACCACGTCGTCGCGGCCCAACAGGCTGGACAGTACGAGGCCCCAAGCAGCCTCGACCACCGTGTTCAGGGTGACCCCGAGGGAGCGTGCCCGTGCCTGCAGACGCGCCGTGGTCGCGCGGCTCAGACCGAATCGGAGCTGGCCGGGTGCCTGCGCCACCCGTCCCGGCCGCGTCTCCGCGACCAGCCCGGGCTCCTCCAGTCCGGCGAAGGCTTCGCCCCAGTGCCGTTTGGCGGCCTCCGAGTCTTGCCCTGCCACCCAGCTGAGGTAGTCCTTGTAAGGGCGGAGGCGCGGCAGTGCCGACTCGTCACCCCCGTTGAGGTACAGCGCCATCAGGTCCCGCATCAGCACCGGCCGGGACCAGCCGTCCCAGAGGATGTGATGGTTCGTGATCACGAACCGGTGCCGTTCGGAGCCGAGCCTGACGAGCGTGAAGCGCACGAGCGGCGCTTCGGACAGGTCGAACCGGCGCCCGCGGTCCGCAGTCAGCAGCGCGGCGGCCGCCGCCTCGCGCTCCTCCTCCGGAGTGCCGAGCAGGTCTTCCTCCGTCCACTTCAACGGCACCTGCCGCAGCACGACTTGAGCCGGTCGGCTGAGGCCTTCGTGCTTGATCACCGTCCGCAGGGTCGGGTGCCGTCGCAGCAGGGCCTCGGCCGCCGACTTCAGCGCCGGCACATCGAGTGGTCCCTCCAGGTCCAGGACCATCTGGATGGTGTAGATGTCGTGGGTCGTCTCGTCGAAAACGTGATGGAAGAGCAGTCCCTCCTGCAGGGGAGAGAGCGGCAGTATGTCTTCCAGGCCTGATCGCTTCATTCCGAGGCACCCCACTCCGCTTCGAGCACATCGATATCGCTCTGGCTCAACATCGACAGGGACACGTCCGACGGCGTGAACCCTCCGGCATCCGCCTCCACGGTGTGCCGGACGAGCGCGCCGAGGGCTTCGAACCACGCTTCGGCGATGGCTCGTACGTCGTCCTCGGGGAGCAGACCAGTGGCCCAGGTCCAGTTCGCCACCAGTTCGGGACCGTTCTCCCCGTCCCGCGTCACCGCGTTGACCTCGATCGTGTGAGTGAGCGGCATGCTCGCGTCACGACCGCCGCCGATTCCGGCGGACCCCGGCGGCGGCGCCCAGTCTGCCGCCTCCTTCGTACCGAACCGACCGAGGTAGTTGAACTTGATCTGCGGCCGTGCCATCCCGGACAGCGCATGACCCGTCTTGGGATTCAGGTGCCGTAGCAGGCCGAAGCCCAGCCCCCGTCCGGGAACCGCGCGCAGCTGCTCCTTCACCTCCTTCAGCGCCTGGCCCACCGCGGGACCCCCTTCGGCCAGCTGCTCACGGTCGACGATGCCGGGGGCGATCCGCACAGGATGGGTGCTGGTGAACCAGCCCACGGTCCGGGTCAGGTCGGCGCCGGGTACCCGGTGCTCCTCGCGTCCGTGAGATTCGAGTTCAACGAGAACGCCACCGTCCTCGCCGAGCTCGTGTGCGTCATACCTGGCGGTGCGCCGCCACTCGGCCATTCCCAGGCCGAAGGCGGTGAGCAGCACGTCGTTGATTTCGGCATGGAACGCGGTGGGGACCGTCGTCAGAATGGCTTCGGTCTCGTCCACCGGCAGGCTGAGGGTCAGGTGCCCAGCCGTGCCGACCGTGTCCCGGGCGGCATTGAGCGGCCGGCTGCCGAGGGCCGGATCGGAGCCGCCGATGATCTCTGTCCACCGGCCCAGCTCGGCCACGGTCTCCGTTGCCTCGGCCAGCGCGTACAGCTGCCGGGACCAGCGCCGTAGCGATGTACCGACGGCGTCGAGCTGCACCGGGCGGTCCTGCGCAACGTCCCGGTATGCCTGAGCGATGTCGGACACCAGGATCCGCAGCGAGACCCCGTCGACGACCAGGTGGTGCACCACCAGCATCAGCGCTCCGGGGACCTTGGGGCCTCGGTCGAGCCAGACGGCCCGGAGCATCCGACCCTCGCTCGGTGCGAGAGCGCGCCGCGCCCTTGCCCCGTGCTCGGCCATCACCGAGAGGACCTCGGCGTCTCCGAGGGTGGACACGTCGACGCGGGTGAGGCACTCGTCCGCCTTCACCGTGCCGGGCTCGGTGATCTCCAGGGCCCAGCCGGCCGAGCTGTCGCCCCTCAACCGTGCACGAAGCGCGTCATGGTGGTCGATGAGCGCCTGGAGAGTGGCGCCGAGGTGCTGCTCGGTGAGCTGCTTCGGTGTCTGTACCACCGTCGACTGGTTGAACTCGTCGAAGGTGCCGCCACCCTGCTCGAACCGCTCCATCAGTTCACGCATGATCGGCGTGAGCGGCAGCTCGCCGACACCGTCATCTGCCTCCGCCGAGATGTGTTCGAGCAGGGCGGTGGCGACCTCGGTCAGCCGGGCGGGTGTCTTCTGCTCGAACACGTCACGCGGTGAGATGCGCAGATCCGCCTTGCGGGCGGCGGTGACGAGCTGGATGGAGAGGATGCTGTCACCGCCGAGGTCGAAGAAGTTGTCGTCGATGCCGACCTCGGACACGCCCAGGACGTCGGCGAACAACCCGCACAGGATCTCCTCGCGCGGCGACCTCGGAGCCCGGCCACCGGAAGTGCTCTCGTACTCCGGGACGGGCAGCGCGTTGCGGTCGAGTTTGCCGTGGGGTGTCAACGGGAGCGCATCCAGGACCACGACGGCGGAGGGGACCATGTACTCCGGCAGGACCTCCGCCACATGACCACGGATGCGGGCGGGATCCACATCACCCACGAC
>NZ_JBVING010000041.1:0-2882 GCF_055579465.1 Streptomyces sp. NPDC032745
GGTGTGGGGCGGGCTCCGCGCAGTGGTGTGGAGGAGGTTCTGTGCGGTCTGTTCGCTGAGGTCCTGGGTCTGGAGAAGGGTGTCGTCGGGATCGACGACGGGTTCTTCGACCTGGGTGGACACTCCCTCCTCGCCACCCGCCTGGCCGGCCGGATCCGTACCGAACTCCGGACCGAACTCTCCATCCGTCGGCTCTTCGAAGCACCCACCGTGGCGCAACTTGCCGCCCTCCTGGATGACACGGACGGCCCGGCCCGCCCGGCTCTACTGCCCATGAGCCGCACCGAACGGTTGCCCCTGTCCTTCGCTCAGCGCCGGCTCTGGCTGCTGCACCGGCTGGACGGCCCCAGTCCCCGCTACAACATGCCGGTGTCACTGAGGCTGACGGGCAAGCTCGACGAAGACTCCCTCAGGGCCGCACTCGCGGACGTGGCAGCCCGCCACGAAAGCCTGCGCACCCTCTTCTCCGAAGATGAGCAGGGTGCCTACCAGGTGGTACTGGCACCGGAAGCGGGACGCCCCGAGCTCACCCTCGTGCAGACCGACGAGGCGGGCCTGGCAGAGGAGCTGCACCGCGCAGCGCGCTACCCATTCGAGATCGCCACCGAAATCCCCTTCCGTGCCTGGCTGTTCCGACTCGGCGCCGACGAGCACGAACTGCTGCTGGTCATGCACCACATCAGCAGCGACGGCTGGTCGATGCCCCTCCTGGCCCGCGACCTGACCGAGGCCTACGCGGCACGATGCGCACAGAGGGAACCGTCCTGGCCGGAACTGCCCGTGCAGTACGCCGACTACACGCTCTGGCAGCGTGAGCTGCTCGGCTCGGAAGAAGACCCGCAGAGCGAGGCGTCGCGTCAGCTGGACTATTGGAAGGACACCCTTGCGGGACTTCCCGAGGAGCTCGTACTCCCGACGGACCGCCCCCGCCCGGCACGCGCCTCGTACGCCGGTGGCAGCGTCGACTTCGAAGTGCCCGCCGCGCTGCACGCCCGGCTGGCGAGCCTGGCCCGCGACCACGACGCGACCACCTTCATGGTCGTCCACGCGGCCGTCGCCACGCTGTTCTCGCGGCTCGGCGCGGGGGAGGACATCCCCATCGGCGTGACCATCGCGGGGCGCACCGACGAGGCCCTCGACGAGCTGATCGGGTTCTTCGTCAACACCCTGGTCCTGCGCGCCGACCTGAACGGCAACCCCTCCTTCTCGGAGCTCGTCACCCAGGTGCGGGACAACGCCCTCGCGGCCTACGGCAACCAGGACCTGCCCTTCGAGCGGCTGGTGGAGGTGCTGAACCCCACCCGGTCCATGTCCCGCCATCCCCTCTTCCAGACCATGCTCACCTGGACGGCGGCCGATCAGCTGGCCACGACCAACGAGGCACTGAGCCTGCCCGGCCTGGACGTGGCGCCGCGCGCAGTGGACACCGGCGCCGCCAAGTTCGACCTGCTCTTCGACTTCGCCGAGCAGCCGGACGACGGCCCCGGTAGGGGACGCCTCCTGGGCGCACTCCAGTTCAGCACCGACCTCTTCGACCGGGCGACGGCGGTATCTCTCACCGACCGCCTGCTGCGCATCCTGAAGACGGTCGCAGCCACGCCTGAACTGCCGGTCGCCGAGGTCGACGTACTCGGTCCGGAAGAGAGCAGCCTGCTCCTCGTCGAGGTGAACGACACGGCGCATGAGACGAGCGGAGCCACCCTGCCGGAGCTGTTCGAGGCGCAGGTTGCCCGGACTCCGGATGCCCCGGCGGTGACGTTCGAGGGTGCGACGCTCTCGTATGCGGAGCTGGACGCGGCGGCGGAGCGGCTGGCGCGGGTGCTGGTCGGGCAGGGTGCGGGTCCCGAGCGGTTCGTGGCGGTGGCGCTGCACCGTTCCCTCGACCTGGTCGTGGCGTTGCTGGCGGTGGTGAAGTCCGGGGCCGCCTACGTACCGGTGGACCCCGACTACCCCGCGGACCGCATCACCCACATGCTCGACGACGCCCGTCCGGCACTCCTGCTGACGGACTCCGGCCTCGCACCTCGGCTGCCGCACACGGACGTGCCACAGCTGATGGTCGACCGGATCGACGAGGCCGGCCTCACCGACGCCGACCTGCCGATCCCGCTGGGCGGACACCCCGCGTACGCGATCTTCACATCGGGTTCCACCGGTCGGCCCAAGGGCGTCGCAGTGACACACGAGGCGATCGCCAACCGGCTGGAGTGGATGCAGGCGGAATACGGACTCGGCGCCGACGACCGGGTCCTGCAGAAGACACCGTTCGCCTTCGACGTCTCGGTGTGGGAGTTCTTCTGGACCCTGAGCACCGGTGCGACGCTGGTCGTGGCCAAGCCGGACGGACACAAGGACGCCGAGTACCTGGCGCGGCTGATCCGGACCGAGCGCATCACGACCGTGCACTTCGTCCCGTCGATGCTGCGTGCCTTCCTGCAGGAGCCGACGGCGGCGGACTGCAGCGTCCTGCGCCGGGTGATCTGCAGTGGTGAGGCGCTGCCCCGCGAGCTGGCACAGCAGTTCCACGAGACCCTCTCCGTCGGCCTGCACAACCTCTACGGACCGACCGAGGCCGCCGTCGACGTGACCTCTTGGGCTTGCGTGCCCGACGACGACGGCACGACCGTGCCGATCGGCCGCCCCGTATGGAACACGGCGGTCTACGTCCTGGACTCCATGCTCCGTCCGGTTCCGGTGGGTGTTGCGGGTGAGCTGTATCTGGCCGGGGTTCAGTTGGCGCGTGGGTATGTGAACCGTCCGGGTTTGTCGGCTGAGCGTTTTGTGGCTGACCCGTTCACTGTTTCTGGTGGTGGGCGGATGTATCGCACGGGTGATGTGGTGCGGTGGCGTGTGGATGGGGAGTTGGAGTATTTGGGTCGTGC
>NZ_JBVING010000042.1:0-2683 GCF_055579465.1 Streptomyces sp. NPDC032745
CCGCCACTGCGCGCCGAATACGCCACCGTCAGATCACGCGCCAGCAGCGGAACCGACCACCCGTCCGCACTGATGTGATGCACCAGCACCAGCAGGACGCAGTCTTCGGGTCCGAGCTCGAACAGCCATGCCCGTACCGGAATCTCACCGGACAGGTCGAATCCGTAGCGCGCCGAGCCGGCCAGCCGGCCGGGCAGCGAGGCCTCGTCGGTGGACACGGTGGTCACCACCGGCCGTGCCGCCTCCGGCGGCAGGACCACCTGGTAGGGGCCGTCCGCATCCTCTGCGAAGACCGTCCGCAGGCTCTCGTGCCGGACCACCACGTCGTGCAGGGCGGCGGCCAGCGCGTCACCGTCCAGGGTGCCGGACAGGCGCAGCGACAACGGCATGTTGTAGGTCGCACTGCTCCCCTCCAGCTGGTTGAGGAACCACAGCCGGCGCTGGGCGAAGGACACCGGTACCCGGTCCGGGCGTACGGCTGTCCGCTCCACGCGTGCCCGCGCGCCGCCGTCCACTCCGTCCAGTGCGACGGCCAGCCCGGCGACCGTCGGGGTCTCGAAGAGCTGGCGTACCGCCAATTCGACGTCGAGGAGGGACCGGACACGGGAGGCGAGCCGGGCCGCGAGCAGTGAGTGGCCGCCCAGGTCGAAGAAGCTGTCGTCGATGCCGACGACGGGCACGCCCAGCACCTCGGCAAACAGCGCGCACAGCATGTCCTCGCGCGGCGACCGTGGGCGCCGTCCCCGCGGGGAGACGTCGAGTTCGGGTGCCGGCAGGGCGGCCCGGTCGATCTTGCGGTTCGTGGTCAGCGGCAGCGCCTCCAGGTGCACCACGGCCGTGGGCACCATGAACGCGGGGAGCCTCGTTCCCACGTAGTGACTCAGTTCGGCGCTGCTGGGGCGAGTGCCGTGGGCCGGTACGACGTAGGCGACGAGCCGCTTGTCTCCGGGCTGGACCTCGCGAGCCACGACCACCGCCTGGCCGACCGTGGGGTGCTCGGACAGTACGGCTTCGATCTCGCCGAGTTCGATGCGGAAGCCACGGATCTTCACCTGTGCATCGGCTCGGCCGACATAGGTGATGTTGCCGTCGGCAGCGCGCCGGACGAGGTCGCCCGTGCGGTACATGCGTTCGCCGGGCGTACCGAAGGGGTGGGCGACGAACCGTTCGGCCGTCAGGGCGGGGCGGTTCAGATAGCCGCGCGCCAGTTGGGCGCCCGCCAGGTAGAGCTCTCCCACCTCTCCGTCCGGTACGGGCCTCAGGCCTGCGTCGAGCACATGGGCCTGGGTGTTCCACAGCGGCCGGCCGATGGGGGGCACGTCGTCGCCCGAGAGGGGGGCGCTGGCCGTGGAGGCAACCGTCGCCTCGGTGGGTCCGTACACGTTGAGCATCCGACGGCCGCGCGACCAGTGCGCGGCAGTTTCCGCGGTGCAGGCTTCGCCGGCAACGAGAAGGGTGAGCTCGGGCGGCAGCCCGTCGTCCTCCAGGAAGGCGAGGGTCGCGGGAGGCAGCGTCGCGTGCGTGATTGCGTGGTCCCGCACGAACTGTGCCAGGGGTGCGCCCGGAGTCAGCCTCTCCGCAGGTGCCAGGATCACGGCTGCGCCGGCCAGCCAGGCCGGCCAGATGTCCGCGACGGCGGCGTCGAAACTCGGGGAGGCGAACTGGAGGAGCCTGCTGTCGGGGCGGATGTCCAGTCGGGCGATGTGGTCGGCCGACAGGTTCGGGACTCCTTGGTGGGTCACCACGACGCCCTTGGGACGGCCGGTGGACCCGGAGGTGTAGATGACGTACGCGGGGTGGGCGGGCCGCAGGGGCGCCGTCCGGTGCAGGTCCCGCAGGTTCCCCGTGTCGTACGCGTTCAGCGCTGCGGCGAAGCCGGGCTCGTCGAGTTCGAGTACGGACATCCCGTCCGGGACGGCGGAGCGTGTGCGGGTGACGGTCAGCACCGCCATGGGTGCCGCGTCGTCGAGCATGTAGGCGATGCGGTCCGCCGGGTACTCCGGGTCCACGGGCAGGTAGGCGGCTCCCGTCTTGAGCACGGCGAGCTGTGCGATCAGCATGTCCAGGGAGCGCGGCATCACGAGTGCCACGCGGGCTTCGGGGCCCACGCCCTGGTAGGTGAGGTGGTACGCGAGCTGGTTGGCCCGTGCGTTCAGTTCGGCGTACGTGAGGGTCTCGGCTTCGTAGGCAACTGCTTCGGCGTCCGGGGTCCGGTGTGCCTGGGCTTCGAAGAGCTCGGGCAGGGTGCCTTGCGGTACGTCGCGCGTGGGGCCGCTGCCCTGGGTGATGGCCCGGCGCCGTTCGTCGGCGCTGAGGAGGTCGAGGCGGCCGATGGGGAGGTCCGGGTCCGTGGCCAGGGCTTCGAGCACCCTGGTGTAGCGGGCCAGGATGTGTTCGGCTTCGGCCTCGTCGAAGAGGTCGGGCTGGAATTCGAGTCGCAGCCCGAGGTCCTCTCCGGGTATGGCCGCCAGGGACAGCGCGTAGTGGGTCGCGTCCCGGACGTCCACACCTGTGGCTTGCAGGCCGGCGGATTCCGCGAGGGCGCCGATTCCGGCGCTGTCGATCGGGTAGCTGGCGAACACCGTTGTGGTGTCGAAGAGTTCGCCGATACCGGCAAGCTCCTGAATCCGGGAAAGCCCCAGATAGTGATGCTCCAGCAACTCCACCTGCTCACGCTGCAGCC
>NZ_JBVING010000043.1:0-2482 GCF_055579465.1 Streptomyces sp. NPDC032745
TCCACGGCTCGGCCGAGGCCCTGCCACAGAGTACTGGTGGGCCGTCGGCGAGGTGCCTGCTGAACAGGTCCTGTTCCCACGACCCCCAGCCCGAACGACGCATGCGACTTGTCACCGCACGTCGCTCTCCAGTGACTACTCCGTGAGTGCTGAGCCGGTTCTCTTGCCGTGGATATCCGCATGACAACTGCCGCAGACCACGAGGGACTTCCGGTGTCGTGCGGCCATGAGATCTGCCCACGGTGGCCGATCGCCCGGTCGTCCGAGGTCGGCGAGCTTGGCGACGTGATGGACTTCCACCTCGTCGATCCGCCCACATGCCTCGCACCGTCCGGCGAGGAGCCGGGTGACCAGCTCCTTGCGTTTGGTGTTGACAGGGGCCAGCCGACGGTCGGTGATGACCGTCTTCTTGTCCCGTCGCAGCGGGATCCCTCCGAACCGTCCGACCAGCGGTTTCCTACCGGTGCGTTCGACGCGTGCCTCGAAGCACTTGCGAGGCCCGTGCGGTGTTTCGATGGTGGCCGCGTACTTGCGGGCCATCGTTGACACCGTCGAGCGGTGCTTGTTCGCGAGCGTCATCAGCATCGAGGTCTCCATGACCCATTGCAGCCGGGCGAGTCGAAAGACGTCGCCGGCCAGCAGGTAGTACTGGACGATGCCGCGGTACTCCGACCCGTAGGTGCTGAGGATGACGTGGTCGTCCTGGTTCAGCAGTTCGGGCCGACGCGCGGGTTTGCCGCGCTCCGTGTACTGGGCTTGCTTGGCAGATACCACCGAACGGGGGACACGTAATCTGATGACCCCATTGACGGAGCGCCGTCCGCCGGTGACCTTGCGGTCGTTGTGGTGCACGGTGATGTCGTAGCCGAGGAACCTCGCCGCCTGAGTGCGGGCGTGCGTGATGAGCGTCTTTTCTGGCGACAGTTCCAACTTGAGTTCGTCACGCAGGAATTGCGCCAGACGCTGCTTGATTTCCTCGGCTTCTGCCTTTGGTCCGGCGAACCCGAACAAAGTGTCATCGGCGTAACGCACATACCGTAGCCGCCGGTAGCCCGGATCCTGAGTATCCATGCTGGGCATGCTGCGGAGTTGCTTGCGAAGTTCCCGCATCTCGGTGCGGTCACTGCGCTTGCGTGCGCGACGCATCGCGTTCCAGACCTTGAAGAAGGCTTGGTTCGGCTTCCTGACTCTCCCACGGGTGTATTGCGGGATCAGAACGTTCTCGACGTACTCGTCCAACTTGTGCAGATAGATATTCGACAGGATCGGTGAAACAACCCCGCCTTGCGGACTCCCGCTGTGCGTGGCGTTCCAGACCCAGTCTTCCAAGTATCCGGCTTTGAGCATGTTTTGCACGAGCCGAAGGAACCGGTTGTCGTGGATTATCTCACCCAGGATCCGTAGCATGACTGAATGGTCAAGCCGGTCGAAACACTGCGCAATGTCACCCTCAACAAGCCAGACCGTACCCGTCCAGGTATTGGCCACATCGCGCAGTGCGGTGTGGCAGCCGCGACGGGGACGGAAACCGTGAGAGGAGTGAGAGAACGTTGGCTCGTAATACGCCTCAAGTAGCAGGCGGATCACCTCGCCGACGAGTTTGTCACTCCACGGAGGCAGGCCGAGCGGACGCAGCTTTGCGCTGCCCCGCCCTTTCGGGATGTAGACCCTGCGAGCTGGGCTCCACCGGTAGCGCTCGTGGCGCAGCGCGTCAATGACGTGCTCGATCTTGCCCAGCGACATGCCGTCCACGGTCTCCCCAGTGACTCCGGGCGTCATCGCTCCCTTGTTGGAGTACAGACGCCCGTAAGCCATGAGATACAACTGCGGATTGAAGAGTTGTCGATACAGTTCGTTGCATGGCAAGCCACGCCTGCCGCGTTCACGGAGGACACCCAGTACCGATTCGGCGCTCTGCATTTCGCATACCTCCCGAGCTTTGAGTGTCCGATCACCTGGCCCCCTTCGCCCGATGTGGACGGCTTTCCCGTCCTCCTTGGCCGGTCGTGACTCCGGCGACTACTACGGGGCCTCCGTCGCCATAGGGAGATCTCACCCCTTAGGCGATCCCATGTTCGTCCTTGTCGTACGTCCTAGCGTGATGTAGGCGCCCCACTCATTCCCTTGAATGCCCTCGCTGGGCATCGCTCCGCACTCCGGAAGGTGCGTCGACCATTCCATCAAGTCGTCGCAGGGTGCGGCGTCGGTTACGGGCAGCTTTCCGACGGATTCGACCTTCAATCTCCTGGGAATTAGGATTCAGGCAATTCAGCTTTCACCGTGTCACGCGGGTCCCTCGACGCGTCGCCCTCACTGCCTGAGGTCGGCCGTCGATTTTCTGGCATGCTCTGGTCCCGTCACCGTTTCCGGATCGGGTAAGCCATCAGACCCAAGAATCTCCTTCCGAATTCATCCCGACTGGGTCGGGGATACGACAAGGCGCCTCATGGCGCACTGGAACCGGTCGGCGACCTGCAGAGCA
>NZ_JBVING010000044.1:0-1748 GCF_055579465.1 Streptomyces sp. NPDC032745
ACGGACCTGTCGGGCAATCCGACGTTCCGTGAGCTGATCGCCCGGGTCCGGGAGAACGCCCTCGCCGCGTACGCCCATCAGGACGTGCCCTTCGAGCGGCTGGTGGAGGTGCTGAACCCCACCCGGTCCATGTCCCGCCACCCCCTCTTCCAGACCGTCCTCACCTGGAACAGCGAGGAGCGTGCCGCCCTCGACAACCTGAGGGAACTTCCCGACCTGAGCGTGCTCCCGCAGGACTTCGCCGGCACCAACGCCAAGTTCGACCTGCAGTTCTCCCTGGAGGACACGTTCGGCGACGACGGGTCACCCGCAGGGCTCCGCGGAGGACTCGACTACAGCACCGACCTCCACGACCACGCCACGGCCGCTTCCTACGCCGATTGGTTCGTGCGCCTGCTGGGCTCCCTCCTCGTCGAGCCGGACCGTCCCGTCCTGCACCACGACCTCGTCAACGACGCCGAACGCGACCGGCTGCTGGCCATGGGCGCGAGCGCGGCGGACACGGCACACGAGGACACCACCGAAGAGGGACCGTCCCTGCCGGAGCTGTTCGAGGCGCAGGTTGCCCGGACTCCGGATGCCCCGGCGGTGACGTTCGAGGGTGCGACGCTCTCGTATGCGGAGCTGGACGCGGCGGCGGAGCGGCTGGCGCGGGTGCTGGTCGGGCAGGGTGCGGGTCCCGAGCGGTTCGTGGCGGTGGCGCTGCACCGTTCCCTCGACCTGGTCGTGGCGTTGCTGGCGGTGGTGAAGTCCGGGGCCGCCTACGTACCGGTGGACCCCGACTACCCCGCAGACCGCATCGCCTTCGTCCTCGAGGACGCGCGCCCCGAGCTGATCCTCAGCTCCACCGAAGCCGTCGCCCGACTGGCCGTCCCCGCCGGCGTACCGGTCGTACTGGTGGACGACCTTTCCCCTGCCGGTATGGACGCCGCAGCACGCCGAACACCCCCCGCCGCGAGCCCCGCCTACGTCATCTACACCTCGGGGTCCACCGGCCGCCCCAAGGGAGTCGTTGTGCCGCACCGCAACGTGGTGCGCCTGTTCACGGCGACCGACGCGCAGTTCGGCTTCGGCGCGGACGACGTGTGGACGCTGTTCCACTCGTACGCCTTCGACTTCTCCGTCTGGGAACTGTGGGGACCGCTGCTGCACGGCGGCCGGCTCGTCGTGGTTCCGCACGCGGTCAGCAGGACCCCGCGCGAATTCCTGGAGCTGCTCGTCCACGAACGCGTCACCGTCCTCAACCAGACGCCGTCCGCGTTCTACCAGCTGATGGCGGCCGACCGCGAAAGCGGCGATCTAGGCAGTGAACTGGCCCTCCGCTGGGTCGTGTTCGGTGGTGAGGCCCTCGACCCGGGACGTCTTACGGCCTGGTTCGAGAGGCACCCCGACACCGCCCCCGTCCTGGTCAACATGTACGGGATCACCGAGACGACCGTCCACGTGACAGCTCGGCGCGTGGACACGGCGGTCGCAGCCGGCGGAGCCCGCTCACCCATCGGCGAGGCCATCTCCGACCTGCGGCTCTACGTGCTGGACGGTGGCCTGTGTCCGGTTCCGGTGGGGGTTGCGGGTGAGCTGTATGTGGCGGGTGCTGGTCTGGCGCGCGGGTATCTGAACCGTCCTGCTCTGTCGGCTGAGCGTTTTGTGGCCGACCCGTTCACTGTTTCTGGTGGTGGGCGGATGTATCGCACGGGTGATGTGGTGCGGTGGCGTGTGGATGGGGAGTTGGAGTATTTGGGTCGTGC
>NZ_JBVING010000045.1:0-1598 GCF_055579465.1 Streptomyces sp. NPDC032745
GGCTGCAGCGTGAGCAGGTGGAGTTGCTGGAGCATCACTATCTGGGGCTTTCCCGGATTCAGGAGCTTGCCGGTATCGGCGAACTCTTCGACACCTCGATGATTTTCGAGAACTATCCCCTGGACAGTGCCGAGTTCGCCCAGGCCGTCGCTCGAACCGGCCTCGAATTCGCCGGCACACAGTCACGCGAAGCCGCCCACTACCCCCTGACCCTCATCGCCTACCCGGGCGAACGGCTGTGCCTGTTCCTGGACCACCAGCCCGACCTCTTCGACCGCGCAGCGACCGAAGCCGTCATGGGTCGGCTCGTCAAGGTCCTCGAAGCCATCGCAACCACCCCCGACATCCCCGTCGGACGCATCGACCTCCTCACCGAGGCCGAACACGCACAGCTCGACCAGTGGCAGGGAACCGCACTCGTCCAGGACACGCCCACCATCGGCGACCTCTTCCGCCGGCAGGCCGCACGCACACCTGAGGCAGCCGCCGTCCTCAGCGACGAGCAGACGCTGACCTACGCCGAACTCGACGCGGCGTCCGACCAGCTCGCGCACCTCCTCGTCACCCACGGCGCCGGCCCCGAGCGTCGGGTCGCCGTGCTGCTGCCCCGCTCCGTCGACCAGGTCGTCGCCGTCCTCGCCATCGCCAAGTCCGGCGCCGCCTACGTGCCGGTCGACCCCGGCTACCCCGCGGACCGCATCGCCTTCATGCTGGAAGACGCCCGTCCCGAACTGGTGCTGAGCACCTCGTCCGCCATCGAGCGCATCCTCCTGCCCGCCGACGTGCACACCGTACTGATCGACGCGTTCTCGCACTCCGAACTCCTGGCGCCGGAAGCGCACTCCCTGCCGAAGGTCCTGCCCGACAACGCGGCGTACGTGATGTACACCTCCGGCTCCACCGGCCGGCCCAAGGGCGTGGTCAT
This sequence comes from Streptomyces sp. NPDC032745, assembly GCF_055579465.1. NCBI lineage: Bacteria > Bacillati > Actinomycetota > Actinomycetes > Kitasatosporales > Streptomycetaceae > Streptomyces > Streptomyces sp. NPDC032745. Next base: position 926 of record NZ_JBVING010000045.1, read on the forward strand.
CACGCACCGCGACGTGGCGGCCCTGGCCTCCGACGACCGGTTCGCCTCCGGGCACGAACGCGTACTGATGCACGCCGCGCCGACCTTCGATGCCTCCACCTACGAACTGTGGGTGCCGCTGCTCGGCGGCGGCAGCGTCGTCGTCGCACCGCCCGGCGACCTGGAACCGACCGTGCTCCGCTCGGTCATCGCCCGCCACGACGTCACGGCCCTGCTCCTGACGGCCGGCCTCTTCCGCGTCGTCGCTGCCGAGGATCCGGGCTGCCTCGCCGGACTGCGCGAGGTCTGGGCCGGCGGAGACGTGGTCTCGGCCGAGGCCGCCCGCAGCGTACTCGCCACCTGCCCCGGAATCGTGATCGTCGACGCCTACGGGCCGACCGAGATCACCGTTTGCGCGACGACCTCCCGGGTGGAGGACCCCGACCAGGTGACCTCAACGGTACCCATCGGCGGTCCCGTGGCGGACACCGCTGTCTACGTGCTGGACGGTGGCCTGTGTCCGGTTGCGGTGGGGGTTGCGGGTGAGCTGTATGTGGCGGGTGCTGGTCTGGCGCGCGGGTATCTGAACCGTCCTGCTCTGTCGGCTGAGCGTTTTGTGGCTGACCCGTTCACTGTTTCTGGTGGTGGGCGGATGTATCGCACGGGTGATGTGGTGCGGTGGCGTGTGGATGGG
>NZ_JBVING010000046.1:0-1518 GCF_055579465.1 Streptomyces sp. NPDC032745
CCCGGCGAGTTCGTCACCATCCTGGGAGCCTCGGGGTGCGGGAAGTCCACCCTGCTCAACCTGGTCGCCGGTCTCGACAAGCCCAGCGCGGGCACCATCGAGACCGCCGGCCGGCCCGCCCTCATGTTCCAGGAGCACGCCCTCTTCCCGTGGCTCACCGCGGGCAAGAACATCGAACTCGCCCTGCGCCTGCGCGGGGTGGCCAAGGCCGACCGCAAACCGGAGGCCGAACGGCTGCTGGAACTGGTCCGCCTCGGCGGCGCCCACGGCAAGCGCGTCCACGAACTGTCCGGCGGCATGCGCCAGCGCGTCGCCCTGGCCCGGGCCCTCGCCCAGGACAGCCGGCTCCTGCTGATGGACGAACCGTTCGCGGCCCTGGACGCCATCACCCGGGACGTCCTGCACGGCGAACTCACCCGCATCTGGGCCGAGACGGACGTCTCCGTCCTGTTCGTCACGCACAACGTGCGCGAGGCCGTCCGCCTCGCCCAACGTGTGGTCCTGCTCTCCTCACGGCCCGGCCGGATCGCGAAGGAGTGGACCGTGGACATCCCGCAGCCCCGCCGCATCGAGGACGCGGACGTCGCGGAACTGTCCCTCGAGATCACTGAACACCTGCGTGGGGAGATCCGCCGCCATGGCCAGCACTGACACCACCCCCAAGGCCAAGCACGACGATCTGGCAGGCCTGGAGGCCGGGCTCGACGCGCTCGACGCGGTCCAGACCCACCGCACCTCCGCCCGCGAGGTCCTCGTCAAGAAGGTCCTCCCGCCGGTCATCGCCGTCGGCCTGGTGCTGCTGGTGTGGCAGGTCCTCGTCGCGGCGAAGGTCACCGACGAGACGAAGCTCCCCGCCCTGTCCGCGGTCTGGGACAGCCTGTCCGACATGTGGCTCAAGGGCACCCTGCTCGAGGTCATCTGGACCAGCGTCTCCCGCGGCCTGCTCGGCTTCCTGCTCGCCCTGGCCATCGGCACCCCGCTCGGCCTGCTCGTCGCCCGCGTCAGGTTCGTCCGCGCCGCGATCGGCCCGATCCTCCAGGGCCTGCAGTCCCTGCCGTCCGTGGCCTGGGTGCCGCCGGCCGTCCTGTGGTTCGGCCTCAACGACGCCATGATGTTCACGGTCATCCTGCTCGGCGCCGTACCCTCCATCGCCAACGGCCTCGTCTCCGGCATCGACCAGATCCCGCCCCTCTACCTGCGGGCCGGCCGCACCCTGGGCGCCACCGGCCTCAGCGGGGCGCGGCACATCGTCATGCCCGCCGCCCTCCCCGGCTACCTGGCCGGCCTCAAGCAGGGCTGGGCCTTCTCCTGGCGCTCCCTCATGGCCGCCGAGATCATCGCCAGCTCCCCCGACCTCGGCCTCGGCCTCGGCCAGCTCCTGGAGAACGGCCGCAACAACATCGACCTGCCCGGCGTGTTCCTCGCGATCATCCTCATCCTCGTCGTCGGCATCGCCATCGACCTCCTGATCTTCAGCCCCGTCGAGCGGTGGGTACTGCGCAGCCGCGGCCTGCTGGT
>NZ_JBVING010000047.1:0-1442 GCF_055579465.1 Streptomyces sp. NPDC032745
CAGGAGCTTGCCGGTATCGGCGAACTCTTCGACACCTCGATGATTTTCGAGAACTATCCCCTGGACAGTGCCGAGTTCGCCCAGGCCGTCGCTCGTACCGGCCTCGAATTCGCCGGCGCCCAGGTCGTGGACGCCGCCCACTACCCCCTGTCCCTGGTCGTACTGCCCGGCACCGAACTCGGCGTGAGGCTGAACTACCAGCCGGACCTCTTCGATGAGACCGAAGCCGGGCGCATCATGGCCCGCTTCGACAAGGTCCTCGAAGCCCTCGCCACCGACCCGGACCTCCCCGTCGGCCGCCTCGACCTGCTGAATGCCGACGAACGGCACCAGGTCCTCGAGCACTTCGGCCGTGCCGAACACCGCGAGCCGGCAGCACTGACCATCGACCGGTTCGAAGAGCAGACCCGGCGGACCCCGCACGCCGCAGCCGTCGTCGACGGCAACGACGTCCTCACCTACGAGCAGCTCAACGCCCGGGCCAACCGGCTCGCCCGAACACTGATCACCCACGGTGCGGGCCCCGAGCGCCGGGTCGCCGTGCTGCTGCCCCGGTCCACCGACTTCGTCGTCTCCGTACTCGCGGTGCTCAAATCGGGCGCCTCGTACGTCCCGATCGACGCCGACTATCCCGCCGAGCGCATTCACTACATGCTCGCCGACGCCGACCCCGTCCTCGCACTCACCGATGAGAACGGTGCGCGGACCCTCCCCGAGAGCGTCCCCGCTCTGACCGCCACGGCTGATCCGACCTTCCCGGATACGGACATCACGAACGCCGATCGGCTGCACCCGCTCCACGGCGACACCCCCGCCTATGTCATCTACACCTCGGGCTCCACGGGCACACCCAAGGGCGTCGCCGTGCCGCACAACGCCCTGGCGGAATACCTGGAGCATGCCCGGTCGCGCTACACGTCGGTGGACGGGACCGCGCTGCTGCACTCGCCCGTCTCCTTCGACCTGACGGTCACTGCCCTGTACGCCCCGCTGATCTCCGGCGGTTGCGTGCGGGTGGCGGACATCGACGACCACGCGACCGGTGCCGAGCGCCCCACCTTCCTCAAGGTGACCCCTGCCCACCTGGCGCTGTTGGCCTCGCAGCCCGAGGAGTTCTCCCCGACGGGTGATCTCGTCGTCGGGGGCGAGATGCTGCTCGGTGAGGTCCTGGAGGAGTGGCGCAGCCGCCGGCCCGGTGCCGCGGTCGTCAACGAGTACGGACCGACGGAAGCGACCGTCGGGTGCATCACGTACACCCTGGCGCCCGGCGACGCCCCCTCCACGGGGCCCGTGCCGATCGGCCGCCCGGTGGCGAACACGGCAGCCTACGTGCTGGACGCCGGCCTGCGTCCGGTTCCGGTGGGTGTTGCGGGTGAGCTGTATCTGGCCGGGGTTCAGTTGGCGCGTGGGTATGTGAACCGTCCGGGTTTGTCGGCTGAGCG
>NZ_JBVING010000048.1:0-1165 GCF_055579465.1 Streptomyces sp. NPDC032745
CCTAGTAGTGCTTTGTTAGCTGGTCTTGTCACGGTGGGTGTCTGGTAGTTCGCTGGCTGTATGAGGGCTGGGGAACTTGCGGCGGTGCGGGCTCAGATGGAGGAATACGCCTCTGACGTGTTCGCGCCGCTGGTGCGGCGGGACCAGCGGGCCAAGGGCTCGCTGTATCTGCGGGGGCTGCTGCTGGACGGCCGCAGGAAGTCGATGCAGCCGATGGCCGAGCGGCTCGGGATCGATCACCAGCAGTTGCAGCAGTTCATGACGTCCTCGACCTGGCCCGTCGACCAGGTGCGGGCCCGGCTGGCATGGCGGGCGGTGGCCGCGGTGCGGCCGCAGGTGTGGGTGGTGGACGACACCGGCTTTCCCAAGGACGGCCGTTCCTCGCCTGGGGTGGCCCGGCAGTACTCCGGCACCCTGGGCAAGGTCGGCAACTGCCAGATCGGCGTCAGCGTCCACGCCGCATCCGACACCGCCTCGTGCCCGCTGTCGTGGCGGCTGTTCCTGCCCGTCGCCTGGGACGGGCCCGAAGCCGAGTCCCGCCGGCGGGCCTGCCGGATCCCCGACACCGAGCACCACCGGCCCAAATGGCAGCTCGCCCTGGACATGCTCGACGAGCTCGCCGGCATCGGTCTGCGGCCCGCGGCCCTGGTCGCCGACACCGGCTACGGTGCGAACGCCGACTTCCGGCGTGCTCTGGATGAGAGGGGCCTGGCCTGGGTGCTTCAGGTCAAGGGTGAGATGACCGCCCACGGCGAAGAGGCGGAGCCGCACCAGCCCGAATACGGCAGGCTCGGCCCCCGGCCGCTGCCCCGTTACCGCACCCGCCCGGCGGCCTTGCGTGAGCACGTGCTGGCCGCCGGCCGTCACCAGGGCCGGACCGTGACCTGGCGCAAAGGCTCGAAAGCCGCGATGAGCTCGCACTTCGTCCTCCTGCGTGTCCGCCCCGCAGGCCGGCGGCCCAAGCCCGCCGCCGACGGCACGATCCCGCTCGTCTGGCTGATCGCCCAATGGCCCGAAGGCGAGACCGAACCGGTCAAGTACTGGATCTCGAACCTGCCAGCGAACATCCCCGCCAAGGATCTGGTCCGGCTCGCGAAGTCCCGCTGGCGGATCGAGCACGACTACCGCGAACTGAAAACCCTCCTGGGCCTGGACCACTTCGAGG
>NZ_JBVING010000049.1:0-1065 GCF_055579465.1 Streptomyces sp. NPDC032745
TCCGGGGACGACGTTCCAGTCGGTGGCTTCGCCGCCCGCAGCGACCCGCCCCAGATAGTTGAACCCCAACTGCGGCCGATCGAACCCCGAAAGAACCTCCCCCGCCTTCGGATTCATGTACCGCAACAAACCGAACCCGATCCCCGCGTCCGGAACCCCCCGCAACTGCTCCTTGACCCGCTTCAACACCTCACCGGCCGCAGACCCACCGGCCCACGCCTCACCCACATCAAAACGACCCGGATCCAACCACACCGGATACAGACTCGTGAACCAACCCACCGTCCGAGACAGATCAGCCCCCGCGACCACAGCCTCCTCACGACCATGACCCTCCACATCCACCAAAACACCACCCGCACCACGCCACCGCGCCACCGCCATCGCGAACCCGGCCAGCAACACGTCATGCACACCCGCCCGGAACACCGAACCCACCCGCGTCAACAACCCACGCGTCGACTCCGCATCCAAACGCACCACCAAAGAACCCGACGAACCAAACGTGTCCACCACCGGATCCAAAGCCCGCCCACCAAGCCGCACACCCTCACGACCCAGCACACCGGCCCAATACCCCAACTCACCCTCACGGCCCGCCGAAACAGCCTCACGCTCCAAACCGAGCGCCCAACCACGCAACGACGTCCCCACCGGCTCCAACACCACCGGCACCCCACCCGCCACCGCACCCCACGCAGCAGCCAGATCAGGCAGCAACACCCGCCACGACACCCCGTCCACCACCAAGTGATGCAGCACCACCAACAACCGCCCCGACACACCAGGACCCCGGTCGAACCACACCACCTGCACCATCACACCCTCGGTCGGCACCAACCGACCCCGAGCAGCACCAGCATGACCAGCCATCAACCCATCCAGGCCGGCCTCATCCACACCCACCGCGTCCACCCGCACCACACACGAGCCGACATCGACCGAGCCCCGCTCACCCACCACCAAACCACCATCAACCAACCGCAGACGCAACGCATCATGGTGATCCACCACCACACCCAACGCCTCGACCAACCACCCCAACCCCAACCCACCCGGAACCTG
>NZ_JBVING010000050.1:0-1043 GCF_055579465.1 Streptomyces sp. NPDC032745
AGGGGTCTGTTCCTGGTGGTGTGGTGGATGTGCTGCCTTTGTCTGCTTTGCAGGAGGGGTTTGTTTTCCACAGTGTGTTTGATGAGTCGGTTGCGGATGTTTATAACGTTCAGGTTGCTGTGGATTTGGTGGGGGAGGTGGATGTTGAGCGGTTGCGGGTTGCTGCGGGTGTGTTGTTGGAGCGTTTTGCGAATGTGCGGGTGGCTTTCCGTTTCCGTGAGGTGAGTCGGCCGGTTCAGGTGGTTGTGGGTGAGGTGCCGTTGGAGTGGTCGGTGGTCGATCTTTCTGATGGTGATGTGGGTTGGGTCGAGGGGGAGTGTGCTCGGGTTCTGGAGGAGGATCGGGCGCGGCGTTTTGATTTGGGTGTGCCGCCGTTGGTGCGGTTTATGTTGGTGCGTTTGGGGGCGGGGCGTTTCAGGTTTGTTGTGACGTATCACCATGTGTTGTGGGATGGGTGGTCGTTGCCGGTTGTGTTGCGGGATTTGTTGGCTCTGTATGGGTCGGGTGGGGATGTTTCGGTGTTGCCGCGGGTGCGGTCGTATCGGGAGTTCCTGGGTTGGCTTGCGGGGCGTGATCGGGTTGCTGGTGAGGTGGCTTGGTCGGGTGCTTTGGCGGGTTTGGTGGAGCCGTCGTTGGTTGCTCCGGTGGTTTCGGGTCGGGTGCCGGTGGTGCCGGGTCGGGTGGAGCGGGTTGTTGGTTCGGGGGTGTTGGCGGGGTTGGAGGAGCGTGCCCGGGTGTTGGGGGTGACGCTGAATTCGTTGGTGCAGGGTGCGTGGGGTGTGGTGTTGTCGCGTCTGTTGGGGCGTGATGATGTGGTGTTCGGTGTGACGGTGTCGGGGCGTCCGGGTGATTTGCCGGGTGTTGAGGACATGGTCGGGTTGTTCATCAATACGGTTCCGTTGCGTGTTCGGTTGAATGCGTGGGAGTCGTTGGGTGAGATGGTGGTGCGGCTGCAGCGTGAGCAGGTGGAGTTGCTGGAGCATCACTATCTGGGGCTTTCCCGGATTCAGGAGCTTGCCGGTATCGGCGAACTCTTCGACACC